>NZ_MCZZ01000095.1 GCF_002875705.1 Vibrio sp. 10N.261.45.E2 | reverse complement strand
TTGTCATCTTGATTTATCATATGCAAATCTTGGTTATGCTTTTACTTCGAATGCTTTGTGAGAGTTCATCACTGACCATGCAATACGAGCTAATTTATTAGCTAGTGCTACAACAGCGACATTGAATGGTTTGCGGCACTTCAAATCAATGAGCCACGAACCAAAGTAGCGCTCTGCAGATGCATCCCTCCACATTACTGCTCTAGCTGCATGAACAAATAATTCTCTTAGCTCTTTGTTTCCGCGCTTCGATATACCCAACAATCGAGGTTTTCCTCCCGTTGTATATTGAAACGGCACTAACCCTATCCATGCTGCAAAGTTTCGCCCATTAGCAAAGTCTTTTGGGTCTCCGACAGAAGACAAGCAACACGAAGCTGTCATAGGCCCTATGCCTGGTATCGTTTGAAGCAAAGTATATAGCTCGTTTTCTTTATTGAGTTCGACTAGTTTTTGGTCTTGAACAGCAATCTTTTCATTTAGTTGGTTGTAGTAGTCTAGTTGATCACGAAGCTCTATATGTTCATCGACATTGCTAATTTTAGCGTAGGTGTGGGGCGTACCATCTAATTAGCGAGTTAGAGCAAAAGACAAACTACAGCAAAAGACAAACTACGATAAAGAGCATCGAAAAGTTTTGAACTTTGCTTTCCATCTTCAACGCACAAAAAAGCGCGAGAGACGTTTGTCATTCTCGCGCTTTTTTAGAACCGTATAACTTGAAGTTTACGGTTAGATCTTAGCAGTAAACGTACGGCTAATTACATCTTGTTGCTGCTCACGTGTTAGTGAGTTGAATCGTACAGCGTAACCCGAAACTCGGATAGTCAGTTGCGGATATTTTTCTGGATGTTCAACGGCATCCAACAGCATGTCACGGTTAAGCACGTTAACGTTAAGATGTTGCCCACCCTCAACACGAATCGATCCTGCACTCTCCTCATGGTGGAAGTAACCGTCCATAAGTGCTGCTAGGTTCACTTTTTGGCTTAGGTCATCTTTACCTAATGCGTTTGGTACGATTGAGAAGGTGTAAGAAATACCATCTTTAGCGTACTCAAACGGCAGTTTTGCAACTGAAGAAAGTGAAGCCACCGCACCTTTCTCATCACGACCATGCATTGGGTTTGCACCCGGGCCAAATGGCATGCCAGCACGACGACCATCGGGTGTATTACCTGTTTTCTTACCGTATACAACGTTAGAAGTAATAGTAAGAATAGACTGAGTTGGCACTGCCTCACGGTAGGTATTCATTTTCTGAATTTTCTTCATAAAACGTTCAACCAAGTCACAAGCAATATCATCAACACGTGAATCGTTGTTACCGAATTTTGGATATTCGCCTTCAATCTCAAAGTCTACAGCGATGCCATTTTCGTTACGCACCGGGGTTACCTTCGCGTATTTGATAGCCGCTAGTGAATCAGCAACAACCGATAGTCCTGCGATACCACAAGCCATTGTACGATGAACATCGCGATCCATTAATGCCATTAACGACGCTTCATAGCTGTAACGGTCATGAGAGTAATGAATCACGTTCAGTGCAGTGACATATTGTGTTGCAAGCCAGTCCATCATTTCATCAAAACGAGGCATTAAGCTCTCAAAATCAAGAACCTCATCGTCGATACGAGCAACTTGAGGAGCAACCTGCATGTTAGATTTTTCATCAACACCACCGTTAATGGTGTAAAGCAGCGCCTTAGCAAGGTTTGCACGAGCACCAAAGAACTGCATATGTTGACCAACTACCTGCGGGCTCACGCAACATGCAATCGCGTAATCATCGTTATCAAAATCCGCACGCATCAAATCATCGTTCTCATACTGAAGTGATGAGGTTTCGATAGACACTTTAGCCGCGTATTGTTTAAACGCTTGAGGCAATTGCTCAGACCATAGAACTGTCATGTTCGGCTCTGGCGCAGGGCCCATTGTGTGCAATGTGTGCAAGTAACGGAAAGTCGTTTTGCTAACGAGAGTACGACCATCAACACCCATACCCGCCATTGCTTCTGTTGCCCAAATAGGGTCACCAGAGAACAATGAATCGTATTCTGGAGTGCGCAGGAAGCGAACCATACGAAGCTTCATGATGAAGTGGTCAATCAACTCTTGCGCTTGTTTTTCATCAATCAGACCAAGCTTAAGGTCACGTTCAATGTAAACATCCAAGAATGTTGATGTACGACCTAACGACATCGCAGCACCGTTTTGTGACTTAACCGCAGCTAAGTAACCAAAATAGGTAAATTGAATCGCTTCTTGTGCAGTACGCGCAGGAGAAGACATATCAATACCGTACTTCAACCCCATTTCACGCATTTCATCAAGGGCATGAATTTGGTCAGAAAGCTCTTCTCGTAAACGCAGTGTCTTATCTAAGTCGCCACCCGTTTCAAGCATCTTTTGAGTCGATTTGAACTGCTCATTTTTATCTGATTTCAGGAAGTCGATACCGTACAAAGCAAGACGACGGTAGTCGCCAATGATACGTCCACGGCCATAAGCATCTGGCAGACCAGTAATAATACCTGAGCGGCGACATGCTTTAATTTCATCAGTATAAAGATCAAACGCTACTTGGTTATGCGTTTTACGGTACTCAGTGAAGATCTTTTCGATTTGTGGTTCAAGCTCACGACCGTACACTTCGCACGATGTTTTCACCATGCGAATACCACCGTTGGCAATGATGCCGCGTTTTAGTGGTTTGTCGGTTTGTAGACCAACAATTTTTTCGAGGTCTTTAGCAATGTAACCGGCATCGTGTGAAGTGATCGTAGAAACGATATCAGTATCAAAATCGACAGGGGCATGAGTACGGCTTTCTTCTTTGATACCCTCTAGCACAGATTCCCATAGCTGCGTCGTCGACTCCGACACGTCTGCGAGAAAAGACTCATCGCCTTCATAAGGGGTGTAGTTTCGTTGAATAAAATCACGTGCATTTACGGATGTTTGCCATTCGCCAGCTTGAAATCCAGCCCAAGCTTCCATCATATCGGTTGTCGGAATAGTCATAAAGACCTCCTAATTTATTGATAAATAGACAGTATCGATGATTACAAATAATCATTGGTTTCTGATGGCTATACTAGACCGACCAATCTATGAGTAAAGTGACGTGTTTTCATTAAATACATGCACAAAATGCATTTATTAGAATTAGTTTCATATATTCATAGTCTTATGAGCAATTAGCACAAGTTCAAGTGTACTATTCAGTTTTGTTTTTCGGAATTGAAAGCAGAGTTGGCGCAACTCTCTATAGAAAGTGGAAAAATGGAAAGTAAAACTCAATGACGAACCGACGTTGAAAACAAGTTAATAATCACAACGCCCGCCAAAATCAAAGCGATGCCGATGATCGCAAAAATATCGAGTTTCTGGCCGTAGACCAGCCAAGACAACGCAGCAACCAACACGATTCCTGCCCCACACCAAATCGCGTACGCCACGCCCAAAGACATGGTTTGCACTGTTAGAGACAACAAGTAGAACGCACAACCGTAGCCTATCAACACTGCGACAGTCGCGGGTAGAGAAGTAAACTGCTGTGTTTTAGGCAGTAAAGAAGTCGCGACAACTTCAAGCACAATAGCGAGTGATAACATCACTGGAGGTGGGAGAGACAAAAGCATTTTTGAGTCCACAACATTAAATACGGCGCTCAGAATATTGTAGTTTTATTTCCAATTCATGCGATTTTCAGTAAGCAATTATTATGACGTACCTTAAAAATCCTTAAGTGCGATTGTAGGTTAACACGAAGAACTTAAATATCTAATTATTACAAATACGTAATAATCATTTTCTATTTAAGGGGATTATCAAAAGTAGTCCTCACACCTATACTAGCTTCAACAAAACGAGAGAGCGGAAACAATTAAGCTCGACTACGCTTAACGAGTTAACTTAATTGCAAAGTTATCCGCTGTACTGACATATAAAGGAAGCATCCAATGACTATCGAAATCAAACCTGGTCAAACTCATATTCAATCCAAAGCAATGGTTGCTTGGAAAGCGGGCGAGCCTCTAAAACGTGAAACGGTTGACGTTGAACTACCAAAAGCAGGTGAAGTTCTTGTTCGTATCGTAGCTACTGGTGTTTGTCACACTGACGCATTCACTCTTTCAGGTGACGATCCAGAAGGCATCTTCCCTTCTATTCTGGGTCACGAAGGTGGCGGTATCGTTGAAATGATTGGTGAAGGCGTAACAAGCGTTGAAGTTGGCGACCACGTTATCCCTCTTTACACCGCAGAATGTGGCGAATGTAAGTTCTGTAAGTCTGGTAAAACTAACCTGTGCCAAGCGGTTCGTGAAACACAAGGTAAAGGCCTAATGCCAGACGGTACAAGCCGCTTCTCTATCAATGGTGAGACAATCTTCCACTACATGGGTTGCTCTACTTTCTCTGAGTACACAGTACTTCCAGAAATCTCACTAGCGAAAGTAAGCAAAGAAGCGCCTCTTGAAGAAGTTTGTCTTCTAGGTTGTGGTGTAACTACAGGTATGGGCGCGGTACTGAACACAGCTAAAGTTGAAAAAGGCGACAACGTTGCTGTATTCGGCCTAGGCGGTATCGGTCTATCTGCAATCATTGGTGCTCGCATGGCTGGTGCTAACCGCATCATCGGTGTTGATATCAACGAGAGTAAATTCGAGCTAGCAAAACAGCTTGGTGCGACTGACTGCATCAACCCTATGAAATTCGACAAACCAATTCAAGACGTTATCGTTGATATGACAGACGGCGGTGTTGAATACTCGTTCGAGTGTATTGGTAACGTAAACGTGATGCGTCAAGCACTTGAATGTTGTCACAAAGGTTGGGGCGAATCGGTAATCATCGGTGTTGCTGGTGCGGGTCAAGAGATCTCGACTCGTCCGTTCCAACTAGTAACAGGTCGTGTATGGCGTGGTTCTGCTTTCGGTGGTGTTAAAGGCCGCTCTGAGCTTCCAGAAATCGTAAACCGTTACATGGCTGGTGAGTTCGGTCTTCAAGAGTTCATCACTCACACAATGAGCCTTGATGAAGTAAACGACGCATTCGACCTAATGCACAAAGGTGAATCTATCCGCACTGTTTTACACATGGATAGATAATCCCCGTTGGTCTCGATGCCTAGGTGTCGAGACCACAGTTCTGACTTAAATATCAGAGCGAAACTGTCTTCACCACCTCCAGCCCGGTGGGTGGTGAAACTTTAAGTGATATCGACAAATTTATTCCCAAACCATCAACCTAACGGAGCACAATAGATGACAATCGAAAACATTAGCCAAGCAAAGGTTGCTGGTGGTTGGCACAAACAATACACCCACTTTTCTGCAACGCTTGACTGCAACATGCGTTTTGCGATTTTCTTGCCACCTAACGCAAGCAAAGAAAACCCAGTTCCTGTTTTGTATTGGTTATCAGGCTTAACCTGTACCGATGAAAACTTCATGCAAAAAGCCGGCACATTCAAAGCCGCTGCTGAACAAGGCATCGCTATTGTTGCACCTGATACCAGCCCACGAGGCGAAGGCGTTGCCGACAACGAAAGCTACGATTTAGGCCAAGGTGCAGGCTTCTATGTAAATGCAACTCAAGCACCATGGGACAGCCATTACCACATGTACGATTATGTAGTAACAGAGCTCCCAGCGCTGATTGAATCGTTCTTCCCTGTGACATCAGTAAAATCGATTTCTGGTCACAGCATGGGCGGACATGGTGCACTAACGATTGGCATCAAGAACGAAGACAATTACCGCTCTATATCTGCATTCAGCCCGATAACAAACCCAATGCAATGCCCTTGGGGACAGAAAGCATTCAACCAATATCTAGGCTTAGATATTGAAGAGTGGAAACAGTACGATGCCTCTGAGCTTCTAAAAACCAAAGGCACTAAGCTGCCAATGTTGGTTGACCAAGGCGAAGCGGACAACTTCCTAATTGAACAACTGAAACCTGAACAGTTAGTTGAAGCCGCTAAAGTAAATAATGCCGATTTAGAGCTACGTATGCAGCCTGGTTACGACCACAGCTACTACTTCATCTCTAGCTTTATTGATGAGCACATTGAGTTCCATGCAGCTTACCTAAACAAGTAGTCACACCTATTTAGCCCGCACCTTGCAAAAGCGTGAGGTGTGGGCTTTTTTGTGCCTGTTCATTACTCGCACAGATCAATGTAAACCAAGGGTTATGAACAATGTGTCAATTCATTCAAACTTCCTAACAGACAGGTGATATTCATACTCTTACAATCAGCAAATCAAACCTGTTACCATAGCACCTTCAACATCACCTATTTTGAAGGTTGCTATGAAAGCAATTAAGACTCTTTTCTTCCTGATGGTTTTATTGAGTGGTCTATTTACCGCTTGGCTGTTTATCCCGATTCCAGCGACCATGGACAAGCAAACGCTCGATGCTCCATTAACGGAACCATTCAAGCTTGTGGCTTACCGCAGCAACCCGAACGATGCGAGCAAGCCGCTGACCTACCACTACTATGTAATTTCAGATGTGGTTGGGGTAGATGACATGGACCCGTTTCTGATTACCACGGACCAGTTTGTGAAGCTTGGCGAATTCGACGAGAACACATTCAACTTAACGGTTAACGGAAAAATTGAGAGCTACACCAACGATTTGTGGATCAAAAAAGCCGACGGCAAACTACAGCACTGGTACGTGAGCATCGATGCGAACTATATTCGCTAAGATCGAACTGCAATAAACCTAATTTTAAAACTGCGCTTTGGCCTCCAAGCGCAGTTTTTGTTTTTAGCCTCCTGCTTCAAACTCTCTCTACCCACTCTACGTTCACTCACGATATTCCTCTCCAAGGTGATACAAACAATCTAAATGTCGCGCTCCGTGTAGGTGTTATAAGCTATTGAGATACGATAGGCTCAACCCATGCTCGACTCCCAATAAATCAAAAACAATAAAGGATCACCCGTGGAATTTACGCTCGACAAATTTAACGGCATCATCATCGACCCAGCGACAGCACCTCAAGACGCTGACGTATTTCATGCCGAACTTAGTGAAATCACCGAATTTTCAAAGCAAAACAACAAAGGTATTATTTGGATTAGCTTACCTATTTCACTCTCGCACCTCATTCCAGTAGCGACCGAGCTTGGCTTTATGTTTCACAACTGTTTGGAAGACGAAATTACGCTGATCCATAAATCCGAAATTGTCGAGTTTGTACCTTTCATCCCTACCCACACCTTAGGTGCTGGCGCGTTGATCACCAACGAACACAATCAAGTGCTGATGATCAAAGAGCATGGCATGACAGGCTACAAATTACCTGGCGGCCATATTGAGTTGGGTGAAGGCATTGAAGAGTCGGTGGTTCGAGAAACTCTGGAAGAGACAGGCATAGAGGCAACATTCGTGTCTGTGGTTGGCATGGCGACGAGGCACCCATATCAATTCGGCAAATCTAATCTCTATTTTGTTTGTCACCTTATTGCTCAATCCCAAGAGATTTCGATTCAAGACACGGATGAAATTGCAGAAGCTAAATGGATTGATGTTGAAGAGTACATAAACAGCCCCGACAGTTACCCGTTTAACTGCCAATTGGTCGGTTCTTTAATAGGGAAACAAGGATTAGAGCTTACTCAGCTAGAAGGTAATTCGGGCCCGAACCACAAGCCAGAAATCTTCTTTTCACAAAACTAGAACGCTCATAGCTAGCCCTTTCGTCATTAATAAATAAAATTCACTTCCAGTGAGACATTTAGCCCTCTGATTCGTAATGCTTCAAAACGAAAGAGGGCTCAGATGCAAACAATCAACGTAGTGTGGCTAAAGCGCGATTTAAGACTCACCGACCACGCACCCTTACAACACGCTTTATCAGATCAACACCCCACGATGTTGATCTACATTTTCGAACCTATGCTGCTAAACAATGCCCACTATTCTGAGCGACATTGGCGGTTTGTTTGGCAGTCACTACAATGCATGAATCAGTCGCTGAAAGAGCATGGACATGAGGTTTCAATACTTCATGGCAATGCGATCGACTGCTTCGAAGCGATCCAAACGCGTTACCACATCAAAAACGTCTTCTCTCATCAAGAGATAGGATTAAATTGCACTTTTGAGCGTGACATACAACTCACGGCTTGGCTCAAAGAGCACAACATCCCATGGCAAGAGTTCGCACAAGGCGCTGTCGTGAGAGGGTCGAAAGACCGAATCGGTTGGGACAAGCACTGGAACAGTGTGATGCGTGATCCCATAGAAGAAAGTCAGTTAACTACAGAATCACTGCATACCCTTGATGCTGAAGAGCTTAAGTTAGCGATGGAACCTCCAGAAGCATGGTTGACCAAAGTCAACGGCATACAAACGGGTGGAAGCGCACTGGCATGGGCAACATTACATGACTTTTTTGAGCGCCGTGGTCGCGATTACTATCGCAGCATCTCAAGCCCAGAAGCTTCACGATATGCCTGTTCACGTCTATCCCCATATTTGGCTTGGGGCAATATATCCCTGCGCGAAGTTTATCAACATCTATTGGGACACTGGCAAGTTTCTGGCTTTCGTCGCAGCTTGATCGCGCTCTCTTCAAGGCTTCATTGGCACTGTCATTTCATGCAGAAGTTTGAATCGGAATGCGAGATGGAATTTCGCTGCATCAATCACGCCTACGAAGCACTATTACATAATGAAACGGTAAAAGAACCAGCCGGTTTAGAGGCATGGAAGATGGGACTAACGGGCGTGCCATTGGTCGATGCCTGTATGCGCTGCCTGCATCATACGGGTTATATTAATTTCCGTATGCGCTCAATGCTGGTGAGCTTTCTCACTCACCATATGAACATGGACTGGCGTGATGGTGTCACTCATTTAGCGCAGCTGTTTCTCGATTTTGAACCCGGAATTCATTACCCACAGTTTCAAATGCAAGCCGGGGGAACGGGCATCAACACCATCCGAATTTACAACCCAACAAAGCAAGCCCAAGAACACGATTCTGATGGGGACTTCATCCGTAAATGGGTTCCAGAGCTCTCAGGTATACCCACTCCACTTCTGTTTGAGCCTTGGAAGATGACCCCTATGGAAGTAATGATGCACGAGCTTGAACCAGATTCCCCTTACCTTAATCCAGTCGTTGATCTCGAAGCTAGCGCTAAAGAAGCACGAGTGCGTTTATGGTCATGGAGAAAGCTGACGGAAGTGAAACGAGAACGAAATCGTATTTTGTCACGTCACGTTAGGCCACCGAAGAAACAAAGCAAAACAACACGGGTTAGCTAATACAACGCGTTCCCTCTTTAAATTACTTATAAAAAGAGTGGTAATTCATTGGGTTAAATAAATTTAATTGTGATCGTCGTCATATAATGAGTAATAGAGTCGTGGTCACAAACTAGAGAGGCAAAATCGCAACCTTAGGAAAACATCAAACTGCCCTAAGTATCATTAAAACTAATAAATACAGAAAGTTAGCGATTGCTAAATGATGATTTTCATCTTCCTCTAAACGTTGCGACCAAAGCCAAAACTTCGCACTATGCAATCTTGTTTATATTTTTGATCTCCCTATTCTTTTTGTGTTCATTTTTTTGCATTTTCCGTTCACTTATCTTGTTTAAAATCTCTGCAAAACTACCACTATTTAGCTAGAGAGATCATATGTTTAACAGTATACGAACGCGAATTGCGGTAAGTGCAGGCGGAGCGATGGCTTTCACCCTGTTGATCGCAATGGGCATGACCACTAGCGCTTTTACTGATGTGAATAAACAAGTCACAGAGAAAGTAAAACTACAGTTAATCGACGCTACGACAACCGATTTACAAAACACGGCACTTCAGCAAGGGTTGAACATTTCCAACCAACTTAATCCGGTATTAGCCAACTTAAAACAAGCACGTTCAATCATTGAGTTGAGTTCAGAAACGAACGCTAGCGCAGGCCTTATCGTTAAACAGTTTACTGCCGCTTTAGAAGCACAAAACAAAGCCGTCTTTGCTGGCTACATGGTGTGGGAAAACAAGACTTGGCCACAACAAACCGATCTCAATGGCGAGATCAGCTTGGACAGCGAATTAGGCTTTAACAGTCAGGGCTATCTTGCCCCTTTCTTCTCTCCCAATGACCAAAACAGCTTTGATGCGGTCGCAATGGAGAGCTTCAGCAACACTGAACTAAACAGCAATGGCGAGCGCAAAGACGACTGGCACTTAATGCCTTACCAAACAGGCAAAACGTTCGTAATGGAACCATACTTCTATCCGGTTCGTGGTAAGCAAGAACTCATTACCACCATCAGCCAACCGATCAAACAGAACGGTAAGATCATCGGCTCAATTGGTTTCGATCTGTCACTTCATGAACTGCAAAGCCAGAGTGAAGGGCTTGCTCGCCACTTGTTCGATGGGCAAGGTAAAATCCTCATCACGTCATGGAAAGGTATTACCCTAGCCAACAGCAGCGCTGGAAACACGGTCGGTAAGAAAGTCTCGCCAGAGCTAGAAAAAGAATGGTCGCGAGTTCAGTCTATTGCTAAACAGTCTGGGGCTGGGTTGGTTACATTTGGTGGTGATGAGTACGCCATTACTGCTATCGAGACCAGCGACGCACCATGGGTAGTCATGGTGTCGGTTCCCAGTAGTCACCTTGCAAAAAGTGTCGACGAATACACCCAGTGGAGTGATGAACAGAATTCGAAAGCGCTTGAGAAAGGTGTGTGGGCAGGGATCGTCGCCGTTCTTCTAGGCATCATATCTATGGCATTGATCGCCAACTCTCTGGGCAAAGTTCTCAATAACTTAGTCGAACGCTTCAAAGATGCCGCACAAGGCGAAGGCGATTTAACCTATCGTATAGAAGTAAAAGGAAAAGATGAGACCGCGCAACTGGCTCACTGGTTTAATACCTTCCTATCTCGTATACAAGAGATGCTACTTACTGTAATGGCGACAGCAGACCAAGTTGATAAAAACGCGACTGAAGGTCAAGCGCGTGCAGAAGTATCACGTGACCAGTTGAACGCTCAAGTAAACGAAGTTAACTCACTGGCCACTGCAATCAATGAGATGAGTGCGACTGCGCAAGAAGTGGCGAACTCAGCCGTGCAAGCCGCTGCCGCAGCGAGCCAAGTACAAAGCAATAGCCTTAACGGCATGACACGCATGGACAATGCTGCCAGCGCGGTTGATAGCTTAGCGGTTCAAGTGAATAATGCGCAGCAACAAACGCAAAACTTGGTCGATTCGAGCACTGCTATTCAAGGCATTTTGAGCGAAATTGGTGGCATTGCAGAACAAACTAACTTGCTTGCACTGAATGCTGCCATTGAAGCTGCCCGCGCGGGTGAAGCGGGACGAGGCTTTGCCGTGGTAGCCGATGAAGTACGTAACCTAGCAAACCGTACTCAAGGTTCGACCGAAGAAATCCGCTCAATGTTGGCACGCCTAGAGCAAGAGACCCAGTCAATCGTGGTATTAATGGAGCAAAGCCAACAGCAAGCGAACGATACCAAAGGCGAAACTCAAGCCGCCCATTTAGCGCTGTCTGAGATTAACCAAGCCATTGAAGTCATCAACGACATGAACAATCAAATCGCTTCCGCAGCTGAAGAGCAAAGTTCAGTATCTGAAGAGATTAACCGCAACGTGGTCATCATTAACGACACCGCCGTGGAAGTGATGGACACCATGACATCCTCGGTAGAAATCAGTAATGACCTGACAATAAAAGCCGGAGATCTACACGGAGAGTTGAGTAAATTTAAGCTCTCTTAATTCTCTCTCTTCCATAAAAACAAGGCCGAGAAACGCAATGTTCTCGGCCTTTCTATTTCTTGAGCACTCTCAGTATCAATGCCTCTCACCGAGCAACAAGTCTAATTGGAATCCAACTCAATCAGCTGATTGAGCACCTCTTTATCCAATACAGGATGATGCTTGCTCGCTAAGATGAGTACAATATCAACCGAAGGCAATGGTGGCATGTCATCAAGGATTTTCAGCTCCGGAGTGACGCTAAGCTTACCCATAGCTCCAATCGCCAGCCCTGCTTTGACGATAGCGCGCTGAGCTGAAGCCGTGTTACTACAGGCTAGTAATTGATAGGGTATCCCCTGCTTAGTTAAACCATTTACCGCCGCAGCGTGGTATTTACAATCAGTCTGAAACAGAGCAAGCGGGACAGGTTTAGAATCATCAAACACAAAATCAGGACTGCTTATCCAAACGCCCACATCACTGGTTAGCCAGTATCCTTCTTCACTATCGGGAGCGCGAGTCACAATCGCAGCATCGAGCCTACCATCATCAAGCCACTCTCTAAGCGTAATGCTCGGTAAGCTAAACACTTGAATGGAACAGGTAGGTTCAGCGTTCTGCAACAGCTTAATCACTTTCGGCAATATGCTGTCGTTATAGTCTTCAGGGCAGCCGAGTCGCAGAGGTTGTTTGTCTTCATAACGTTTTACTTGTTTCAATGCCGTATTGTGGAGTGCGACGAGCTGCTCCGCATGAGAACGCAATGCCAAGCCCGCCTCAGTCAAAACTAGATTGCGTCCCTCTTTTTGAAACAGGGTGACGTTAAGTTCTTCCTCTAACTTACGCATCTGAGCACTAAAGGCCGATTGGGTGCGACTAATCTGCTTTGCAGCACGTGTAAAACTGCTGGTCTCCACAAACGCGAGAAAGCCTCGCAACGCATCAATATCCATATTGAAAACACCACCCATCGTTTTTATTAATGTATTGCATCAAAATTATCCGTTAGTGCGCCGCAATACAATCCCCTAAGCTCAAATGCATACTCACCAAACGCAAGGAAGCACCTATGCAGCTTTATATTGGAAACCAGAACTACTCTACTTGGTCATTGCGCGCATGGCTAATATTCGACAACTACAACCTGAATGCAGACATCATCAAACTTAAGCTCTTCACCTCAGGTTTTTACGACACTCTGGCGAAAGTGACGCCAACGGCCAAGGTTCCGACCTTAGTAGATGGAGACATTGCGGTGTGGGATTCATTGGCGATTCTCGAATACGTTAACGACGCCCACTTGAACGGCGCAGCATGGCCAAAATCCACCAAAGAGCGTGCTCGTGCAAGAGCTATTTCCGCAGAGATGCACTCAGGATTCTTTGCTGTCAGGAATGAAATGCCAATGAATTGCCGAGCTAAAAGAAAGCTTACGCTGAGTGAAGGCGCGCTGAAAGACATCGAACGTATTGATGCGATATGGTCGACGCAGATGGAACAATACCCAGAAGGTTGGTTGTTTGGTGGATGGTCGATTGCTGATGCCATGTTTGCACCAGTAGCCCTGCGAGTCGAAACCTATGGCATCAAGCTTTCGGAAAAATCCCAGCAGTATCAACAACGTGTGCTGAACAGCCCATCAATACAAAAATGGCTAGCAGAGGCAAGCTTAGAAAAAGATATCGTTGAAGAAGACGAGGCGGGAGAGCCTGTTTAGTGTGGAGTGAATGAGTCTCGAACAACTTCGAGACTCATTGTTGTAACTAGTAAATACGATTTGCTGACTCGCTACTCGGTAGTAACGCTATCTTGGTGAACATTCGCTTCAAATTCCAATATGTCACCAGGTTGACAATCTAATACTTCACACAACTTGTCGAGTGTCGATAGCCTTACCGCTTTGGCTTTGCCATTCTTTAGTACCGATAAGTTGGCTTCTGTTATCCCAACTTCTTTTGCCAATGTCTTTAATCGCATTTTCCGTTTGGCCATCATAATGTCTAAATTAATGCGGATAGTCATGACAAGTCCTTTAAATCGTTTGGCTGTGTTCGTCAGCCAGAATATAACCTTCTTTCATCACCCATGAGATGATCAAAATAATTATACCCAATATCAGTGTTAAAAAGTCCATACCAACAAAACTAATCTCAAAGATACGGTCACCTGGTGGATTATTGAACGACAGAATCACTGACATCAATGAACCATAGATAACTGAACCTAATACCCAATAAAACAAGCTATATCCGAGTTTCTGATAGGACATTGCGTTTTCTAAAGAGAAGATTTCACCTCGCTCATAGTTACGGAATAGGCGTATCAGAACCGTTAATGCATACATAAGAATGCTCGACATCGCCAAACTGGTGAACATTGCGATGATTCTTGTTGTCGTAGTGAGTGGAGAGGTTGTGAAGTAGTCCATCTCGATAGAAAACTGAATAATGCCCATCTCACTAAGAAAGTCATAGGGTGTTTGAACAGTTAGCCAGAAGTAACACACCATGATCGGAGTGAGTGCAAGCAAGGACTGCAGTAGCATTCGCACACGGCGACTTTGTTTTTGAATCTTAGACATACTTATATTCCTGTTGAGTTGATGGAAGAATATTAAGATCAAAATAAACGATGATCAACAATAATTTATCGATAAACGATAATTTATTGTTTATTTGCAATATTAAATGAGTAAGACCCAGATAATCCTACATCTACACCACAAATAATTTGGTCGATTGTGATCGCTGATTCACAATGTGCAGATGTGATTGTTTATATTCAACGAAACTCAAATCATTAAGATAAACATCATGTTACGAGCAACCATCGCATTACTCAGCGTGACCAGTTTCGCTATATCTGCCAATGTCACCCTTCCCACAGGCGAAGACTGGATCAATCATGCCTCTGAAGGGCTGGCACCTTATTGGCTAATGCCGAGTGCTCAGGGAGAACCGATAGGCAACTTCCCCACTTTCCGTTGTGATGATGGAACACTCCTCGATGTATCTAACGTTTGTCCTGAATTAGACAGAGGCTGGATCACACCACACTTTGGCAAAGAGTTTACGCGCATGAAATCGCGTCAAACCTATGCCTATGGCGTGCTCTACCACCTGACTGGCGATAAGCAGGCATTAGCGCTCGCTAAGCAAGGGGCTTACTTCCTCATTGAACACTTAGAAGATCAGCAAAATGGCGGCTTCATCAGCTTCACCAAAGATGGAAAAGCAGGATTGGAGTGGCAACAGCGAACGGCTCAAGATCAAGCGTATGCATTAGTTGGATTAGCGATGTACTACTATCTCACCCAAGACAAACAGGTAGAGGAAGCGCTCATTGCCCAACAAGCGTTTATCTTTGAAAAGTATCGACTTAAAGATGGGAATGGCCTTGCTTGGGTACTTGCTGACGGTGAAGATGGCAAAGCCACACAACGTGAACTGGTCGCGCAACTTGATCAGATTAATGGTTACATGCTGTTAGTTGCACCTCTGCTAAAAGAGCCCACCAAGACAAAGTGGCTTGATGACCTGAATTGGCTGACACAAACCATGGTCGAGCACTACCACTCTGAAGATGAACAACGCTTCTACGGTGCGATTCACAGCAAAGCTGCCATGATGCCAAACGCCAATCACAACGATTTTGGACACACCATCAAAGCCTATTGGATGACTTACCTTACAGGCCAAGCATTGGATAACTCCGAATGGAAAGAGTTCGGTATGAATGGGATGAAGCACACCTTAGCCCAAGCTCAATATCAAAAAGAGTTCGTGAGCGTATCTCAATACTTTGGCGAAGAACTTCAACAAGCGTGGAAAGGACAAGAGATTACGGGCTGGCAAAGCAGGCCTCACAGCCAGTGGGCTTCATCATGGGAGTGGGCTGAGCTTGATCAAGCAGCAATGACGGTTTCGCTTGTCGATGGTTCAATGAAAGACGTACTGCAATACACCCTACCCACCTTTCATGATGTATGGGTTGATCACAAGTATGGTGGCGTTGGGCTTGATCCTAAAAGTACCAAAGCGTTCCAATGGGGCAACGGCTATCACCAATTTGAACATGCGTTGATTGGTTATTTATATGCTCAGCAAATTGAAGACCAACCCGCGATCTTACATTACGCAAGGCCAACCAACAGCCAAATGCCGATGGAGCCTTACTACTATCAAGGGGATGTGGTTAAGTTAGAGAATCAAGACGATGAAACGCAAAGGGTCAGCTTCAAAAACATTCGACCTTAGCGTGAGTGTTCACTCTGATTAAGCGAATATGCGACAAAGCCTGAAAGCGATTTTCAGGCTTTTTAATGGCTACTTTCTCTTACCCTGCTCTACCAGCTTTTCATTCCATGCCGTATTGCCGTCACGCTTGGTAACGTCATACTCAGAACAGAACTGAGAGATGGTCATGTTGTTGTCGCCCGTCGCTAATTTTAATGCCAGCTGGACTTGTTGAAGCTTACTTTGCAGACGCAGAATCTGACCAGCATTAGGGCTTTTTTCTTTGGCATACTTTAAGGCTGCATGTTTACGTTCTGCCGCGCCCGCTCGGCGATCCGCTTCTGATAGCAGATACTTTAGTTGAGCAACACTCTTACCTTTCTTGAAGGCAGGATCAAGCAACTCAACGCATTCATCAAACGATGGGTTGATAACATATGGATCAACTTTATGAGCTTGTTGGCGCATCCACTCAAGAGCGAGTTTTTCATCTGACATAATTAAATCTTTACCAAAGAAATAGCCCTATATGGTATCGCTCAATAGCAAACCGCTGCAATAACAAATTTAGCGACTTCGTATCTTTACACGACTGCTGAACCATTATGCCCCAGCAAGGACAGTAACAAAGAATCCTAAGTCCCCCTTCCTTTTTAAAACACCCAAGCACTTTCTCAAACATCCCAGCAAGTAGCCGCAGACTCTTTGATCGATAAAAGGTGATTCTTCGTACATATAAGCTCGTTAGCGAGCAAGCTCGAAAATAACAATAATGAGAAGAAGAGAAGAGAAGATATGAAGAACATAACCCTTTCTAAACAAGATATCCAAACCATGGATCAGCGCCAGCGCATTCGTTTAGTTAACTCTCTGTCTGGGTTCAAAAGCGCCAACCTCATTGGCACTTGTGATAAACAGGGTGTCGAGAACCTTGCGATAGTGAGCTCGGTTATCCATCTAGGGTCTGATCCTGCTCTGCTTGGTTTTATTGTTCGTCCTGACAAAAGCCGCCGTCATACGCTAGAAAACATTGTCGAAACTCAGCACTTCACCGTTAACAGCATTGGCGCCGATTTCGTAAAAAAGGCACATCAAACCTCGGCTCGTTATCCCAAACCAGTCTCTGAATTTAACGCGGTCGGTCTCACACCCTATTATGACGACATTTTTCCCGCTCCCTTCGTCTTGGAAAGCAATTTAAAAATAGGGTTAACGTTCAAAGAAAAGATCACCATCGAAAGCAATCAAACTCAAATGCTGATCGGTGAGGTGGTAACGATCCACGCACCAAAGCGCGCACTAATGCCGGATGGCTACCTTGATTTAGAGACGTTGGATATAGTCACAGTATCAGGGCTTGACAGCTACCACGTAACTCAAAGGCTGCACCGATTAAGCTATGCAAAACCACAAGCGCCCCTCTTCCCACTTACTCGTGAAGGTAACCCAACCTCTTGGGAAGCATTTGAGCTTAACCTAGACTAATTTTGTTCGGCAATTTGCCACTAAAAGTGCTAACTTCCCTTAATTCTAAGAGATGCATCTCAGATATGTGCTTCTCGCTAAGCATCCCATTCATTCTTCTGTCTGTTTCCAAGGACCCTTTTGAAGTTAACTCACTTTAAATACAAAACGCGCGAAGGCCCAGACTACCGACATGGCGACCAGGTGTCTTTTATGGACATCAAACAGACCTTTGGTATGGGCAGCATTCGTGTGGGCGCTTGGGTAACCAAAGAAGAGAAGGACTTGGCTGCGAACTTGATATTCGATTCGCTAGCAGACTTAGCTTACATCTTGGCTTTGCCACCAGAAGCGATTGGCCTGCGCGGAACCTTAGGTTTAGCGTTCGGCAGTGGCGGCAGAAAAGGCGTGCAAGCACACTACGCACCTAACCAGCGAGAATTAGCCCTTGCTAAGAATGCTGGAGCAGGTGCACTCGCTCATGAGTTTTGGCATGCGTTTGACCACTACATTGCCGAGAAGGCGTTTGAAATTGGTGACACCTCTGGCCCAAGAAAACACATCTTGTTTGCCAGTGACTGTTGGTTACACGATCGAAAAATAAGACCTCATCCATTAAACGAGAGTCTGATGTCATTATTCGATGCCACATTGCTTAGCGACAACAACTTAGATAAACACGATTACGTGGCTCGTAGCGTTATTGCCGACAAGGCGATGTCTGCCCGTTACTTCTCATTACCCACAGAGATGATGGCGCGCGCCTTTGAGTCAGTGATTGAATCCTGCTCTGATATTAAGAACGCTTATCTTGTGGATGGCACAACCAAGCCTGACATGTACCCCGTGTATCCCGATATGGCGCATCGAGAAGAGATATACCAAGCCCTACAAGGTTACTTCGCACCATTAGGGCGATCTTTGAGCAAATAGCGCTTGGGACTGCACATGACCAAAGGTTCGAAAGCGTTTATAGTGCTGACACACTTCAATACGAATGATTTAGAGGCAATAATGATCAGTTGGCCATCTTTGGTAAAACTCGACGGTGACGATGAGCTTATTTACGTCGCGTCCGAACAAGACTTTCAAGCCGAATGCTCAGACATGATCTTGGGCGAAGATGATTACCTCATCGATTCAGAAGGCGACAGCTACGCACTTCAATCGAGCTCAAATCAACTGTCCCTGACGAAACGACCTGAGCAGTATTCAGTTGAAAACGTGACTAAGCTGATTCGAAATCACGAGTTCCAGAAAGCCGAAGTATGCTTGATGAAGATTCACTTCCTAACCATTGAAGAAGCGATTCAGTCGCTCGCCTTTGAGCCTCGTTAATATTGGTTATTAATTCCAAACCTAGTTTCTAATCCGAACTATCAAACAAAAACAGCGCCTCAATAGGCGCTGTTTTTCTTTTCTTATCTCGCTAGCAGATTAAGCGACAAGAAGTTAGGTTAAGCGATAAAAATCTGTGCTAGTGCGTAACCTAAACAACATGCGCCTACGACACCGATCAAACCCACCGACATGAATGAGTGGTTGAAGTACCACTTACCAATCTTAGTGGTACCAGATACATCGAAGTTCACCGTTGCGATATCAGATGGGTAGTTCGGGATAAAGAAGTAGCCGTAAACCGCTGGCATCAAGCCGATAAGCAAGGCTGGATCTAACCCTAGACCAAGGCCAACAGGTAGCATCATACGTGCTGTTGCGGCTTGTGAGTTCACCACAACCGATACGATGAATAGCGCTAGTGCAAACGTCCAAGGGTAATTAGTCACCATTTCCACAATGCCAGATTTGAATTGAGGCATTGCGTATTGGAAGTAAGTATCTGACATCCAAGCGATACCGAAGATAGCAATCGCTGCCACCATACCCGATTTGAAGACCACGCCATTTGGCACGTGACGCGGGTCAGTTTTGGTCGCTAGCAAGATGATTCCGCCGAAACAGAGCATCATCATTTGGATGATCACCGACATCTTAATTGGCTTATCGCCGTCTACGATGGTTCTGATCTCAGGCACCATCGCCACGATAACAATCACGACAATTGAAAGTAGGAAAATCAAAACCGCATTACGAGCCGAAGTTGGAAGCACTTCATCCAAAGACGTCGCAGTGGTGTTTTCGATGCGCTTTTTCCACTCAGGATCTTTCAAACGTTCTTGATAATCAGGATCGTCGTTCAGTTCTTTACCGCGTTTCAAACTGTACAAAGAAAGTAAGAACGTACCAAACAGCGTTGCAGGAACCGTCACCATCAAAATGGAAAGCAGAGTAATCGAGTGTTGGATATCTGAAAGTTGTGCGAGGTAGTACACCACAGCTGCTGAAATTGGTGATGCAGTAATCGCAAGTTGAGATGCAACTGAAGCTGCCGCCATTGGACGCTCAGGACGAATACCGTTCTTTAGCGCAACATCGCCGATGATTGGCATAATGGAGTAAACCGCGTGGCCAGTACCCAATAAGAAAGTCATCGAATAAGTCACGAACGGGGCTATCATGGTAACGCGTTTCGGGTTCTTTCTTAACACCCTTTCCGCCACTTGTAGCATGTATTTCAAGCCACCAGCCGCTTCGAGGATCGAGGCACAAGTAACAACAGCGAGGATGATCAACATTACGGTGACAGGTGGAGACGTTGGTGGCATCTTGAAGACAAACACCTCGATAACCAAACCAATACCAGAAACAACACCTAAGCCAATACCACCATACCGAGAACCGATATAGAGAACGACAAGTAAAAATAGAAACTCAAAATACAACATAAGCAACCCTGCTAAAAATGTGGACTAATGATATTTTCTCCCTAAGCTCAGCCATTTACTTATTGCTTGGTCACACTATGATTGCAGGCTCCCGCAAATTGTTTTTTATAAGATTATGGTCACGCTAACCGACCTGTAAGTTTATGAAATGTAATAAGAAGACAGATACAAAGCTGAGGTTTGTTATGTGGAATAATCATAATTGTTTCTGTTAGATCTGTATGACCTATAAAATATCAAGCTCATAACTGAACGATATTATTCAATCACAAACCAATCACAACCCAAGTCATTCAGAGGCATATTACCGAGCCAATTGGATACATTCTTACTGAACGTTGACTCGCCTATCACTAGACACTATGTCAAAATACCCTCCCTCACGACGACAACACAGAAAGAACCACGTATATGAATTTTCAAGCTGCTATTTTTGATATGGATGGACTGCTGCTCGACACCGAGCGACTTTGTATGCAGGTTTTTGAAGAAGCATGTCACGCACAAGGTGTTCCGTTTTTGCAAGATGTTTACCTAGGCATCATTGGCTGCAACGCAAAAACTATCGAACAGATTTTTCGAAATGGCTACGGTGAAAACCTAGACTACCCTGCACTGAATAATGAATGGCGCACTCGCTACAGTGCGATTGTTAAAAACCAAGCAATCCCTGTAAAAGATGGCGTGATTGAGCTGCTTGAATGGCTAAAATCAAATGACATTCCAATCGCGGTGGCAACCTCAACTCAGCTAGATATCGCCAAGAAGAAGCTTGAGCTAGCAGGCCTAGATTCTTACTTCACTTCACTAAGCACAGGCTGCGAAGTGACTCACGGTAAACCTCACCCAGAGATTTACTTGCTGGCGGCAGAACGCTTAGGTGTTGCTCCTGAAACTTGTCTTGCGTTTGAAGACTCAAACAACGGCATTCGAGCTTCTATGGCAGCGAATATGATCAGCTTCCAGATCCCTGATTTAGTAGAGCCATGTGACGAAGTAAAAGCGCTTGGACACACCATCAGCCCTTCTCTGCATGATGTGTTAGCACAGCTTCAACAAGCTGCTGCTTAGGTTCTGATTACCGTTGATAACGCTTTAATCAACACAGAATAACCTTTCCATTAAGCCGACTCACAGAGTCGGTTTTTTTATTGGTATTCCTTTTATAAAAGATAAAAACTCGCACTTGAAACTGTTACAGTCGATGTGAAATATATGCTAAGTAATAAGCAAGATTGCTAACGTCTAAATATGGAGAAAGAGACGCGTGAAGGAAAAGTTTGAAGACCAACTGCTTGATTTTGCACAGCGAGAGATGACACAAGATGCAGCGCACGACATCAGCCACATCAAGCGCGTTGTCAAAGCTGCTAAAGCTTTATGTACTCAAGAACAGGCGAAGCTTGAGGTCGTCCTCCCTGCCGCTTACCTTCATGATTGCTTCACCTTTCCTAAGAATCATCCAGACAGAGCCCAAAGCTCAATAATGGCAGCAGACAAGGCGATCTCTTTCCTCAAATCTATCGACTATCCCGCGTCCTATCTTGATGAGATCCATCATGCCATTGTCACGCACAGCTATAGCGCCAACATCACGCCAGAAACCTTGGAAGCTCAGATTGTTCAAGATGCGGATCGCCTTGACTCTCTCGGTGCAATCGGCATTGCACGCTGTCTATACGTGGGTCAGAGCTTCGATGCCGAACTCTATAACCACGAAGACCCGTTTGCGAAGCAGCGCGACTTGGATGACAAGCATTACAGCGTCGATCACTTCTATGTGAAGCTGTTCAAGCTCGCTGAAACCATGAATACAGAATCCGCCAAATTAGAAGCCGACAAACGCACTAATTACATGCGTGGCTTTCTCGCTCAATTGGCGACAGAAGCTTAAGCTCCTTTTCATATAGAAATTAGCCCCCATATCATAAAGAATCGCTTTAGTTTGGAACCTCCAATGACCCAAGAAAAATTCGACACCATTTACCAACGTGCGGCTCACCGTAAAGGCGGAGCGGCAGAGCTCGAAAAGATTGTTCGTGCGCCTCTTTCACAAGCCGAGCTATCGCAAATCACCGACGACCGTTGGCTGGCAGCCTTTACTGAAAAGGTATTCCAGTGTGGTATTTCATGGAATGTGGTGAGAAAGAAATGGCCGCAATTTGAAGAAGTGTTCTTTGAATTCGACATCGAAAAGATGCTGATGCTGCCGAATGAGATGTGGGAACAGAAAGCACAAGACCCGCGTATTATTCGGCACCTCACAAAGGTGATGACCATCCCTGCCAACGCAATGATGATCCACAATGCCAAGCGTGAAGCGGATTCCTTCTCACAAATGGTTGCCGACTGGCCATCAGAACGCATCACAGAACTTTGGGACTACCTAAAAAAACACGGCAAGCGATTAGGTGGTAATACTGGTGCCTACACTCTGCGTCAAATGGGTAAAGACACCTTCATCTTGTCATCGGACGTTGAAGCGCACCTACGCAGTACCGATGTGGTCGATAGCGGTCGCAATACCAAGCGAGCACAAGTCGCAGCGAGTAAGGCTTTCAACGAGTGGCAGCAGCAATCAGGTCGCAACCTGAGCGAAATAAGCCAAATAGTGGCATACAGCTGTGGCGATAATCGCGTTTAGTTGAACCGAATATGACTTAAAGCCAAAGATTGCACACAGTTCCCTGCAAACTAAATGTTATAAGTCATTAACAAATAAGCGTGCATCGCACTTTCATCCGGTGGCATTGTATAGATAAATGTATACAATATAGAGTAATACTCATGAATTATTCTCGACCAACCCAACTAGACTAAACAAGGGTCCTTATCTCTATGACAGTTCTCAAAAACTCTGTCTCCAAAGGTGTAAAAACGAAAGTAACAGGCCAGACTCAAGACGATGTTGTTTACTGCCATATCTTCGACGCGATACTAGAACAAAGGCTGCCACCAGCTACTAAATTGAGCGAAGAAGCACTTGCAGAAATCTTTGGCGTTAGCCGTACTATTATCCGCCGTGCCTTGCTGCGCCTCTCTTTAGAACAAGTTGTGGTGATCCGCCCTAATCGAGGTGCTGTGATTGCAGCCCCAACAGTAGACGAAGCCAAGCAGATATTTAAAGCACGTGAAGTGATGGAAATTGCTATCACTGAGCTGGCGGTAAAAAACGCAACCAAAGCTCAAATAGAAGAATGCAGAAAATTAGTCGCGAAAGAGAACTGTGCTTTCGACCAAGGTGATTACGGCTCTGGCCTACGTTTGTCTGGTGAGTTCCACATCAAATTGGCTGAAATGGCAGAGAACGCGCCACTGCTGGCTTTCCAACGCAGCTTGGTATCGCAAACTTCACTGCTTATTGCCCAGTACGAAACCGGCAGCCACTCAAATTGCTCTCTCGATGAGCATGAAGGGTTACTTGATGCGATAGAGTCTGGCGATGAAGAGCAAGCCGTTGACCTAATGCTAGAGCATTTAAGCCATATTCGCTCCAAGCTCAACCTAGACAGCAACACAGCTTCGAGCGACCTGCACGTGGTGTTCTCTGATCTGCTCAAAAGCAAGTCATAGCTTTGCTAACTAGATAGCCAAACCTTTTGTTAACAACTTTTTATTAACAAAATAGGAGAGAAGTAAGCCTCAGCGTTTACTTCTCTTTTTTATGCGTGAAACCCTCTTCCATCGTTAGAAAATCACCACTACTTCCCCTATTCGCCTTGTTATTACTAGCCTGAACGAAGCTATAGAACTGAATAACACTGATGCGCTCGCCTCCTTAAATCCCTACATTTTTGTATACATCGTCAAAAACACATTCACAACATTAAACTTATCAAAAGACCACCAAATCTATATAAAACAAAAAAATAGATAACAAAGTGGATTGTACACAATTTACCACGACACCTCTTTGTTGCATTTTTGTAAATAAATAGTTGACCACAGGGTCAGGATGGATAATTATTGACCTAGAAGTCAAAAAGAATACACATGGAAATATGTCGATTTACAAGGAGGTCTCTTGATTACTTTTTTGCTCAATCAGGAAATAAGACGTGAAGACAATCTGTCGCCAAATATGACAGTGCTCAATTACCTTCGTACCAAGGTTAATAAAACCGGTACCAAAGAAGGTTGTGGGTCGGGTGACTGTGGTGCATGTACGGTAGTTCTCGGTGAAGTGGTGGATGGACAACTGCAATACCGTTCGGTGAACTCTTGCCTTACGTTCGTTTCAGCGCTGCACGGTAAACAGCTAATCACAGTAGAAGATCTGCAAAACAGAGATAAGTCATTGCACCCGGTGCAGAAAGCGGTGGTCGATTTTCACGGTTCACAATGTGGTTACTGCACGCCGGGCTTCATCATGTCGATGTTTGCACTAGGTAAGAACAAACCCGATGCGAGCAAAGAAGACGTCATGGAATCACTGGCAGGGAACCTATGTCGTTGTACGGGCTACCGACCAATTGTTGATGCTGCGATGTCGCTTTCAACAGACCAACCTTTGATCGACCAATTTGCAGAACTTGAACGCAACACCATCAAGAAGCTAGAAAGTATTCAAGACACCGAGGCCAACTTACGCCTTGGTCACCTCACCGCTTTTTCCCCGAAAAGCACCGATGAGCTGGCCAAGCTTTTTCAAGCGCATCCAAACGCTAAACTGGTTGCTGGCGGTACGGATTTAGCACTGGAAGTGACGCAATTCCATCGTGAGATTGAAACGCTGATCAGCGTAAACCTTGTTGAAGACATGAAGGTATGTGAAGAGACAGACACCGACTTAATCATTGGTGCCAACCTTCCAATCAGTGACTCTTACTCACTACTAAAAAAACACTATCCAGATTTTGGTGAACTGCTGCATCGCTTTGCGTCACTGCAAGTGCGTAACCAAGGCACCATAGGCGGTAACGTGGCGAATGCCTCGCCTATCGGTGATACGCCTCCTCTGCTGATTGCCCTAAACGCGAAGATCAAACTTCGTTGTGGTGATGAATCACGCATCATGCCGATTGAAGATTACTTCATCAGCTACAAAGTGACAGCGCAAAAAGAGAGTGAGTTCATTGAACAGATCATCATTCCTAAGCCAACCAACGACAGCTTCCGAGCTTACAAACTGTCTAAACGTTTAGACGATGATATCTCTGCAGTGTGTGGTGCGTTTGATATTCAAATCGAAGATGGCAAGGTTTCTTACGCTCGTATCGCCTTTGGCGGTATGGCAGCAACGCCTAAGCGCGCGGCGCGTTGTGAAAACACGTTATTAGGCAAACCGTGGACAGACGCTAATATTAAGTTAGCGATGCAGGAACTGTATAACGACTTTGAGCCACTCTCTGATTTCCGTGCAAGCCAAGAATACCGTTCACTGTCGGCGGCTAACATGCTGCGTCGTTACTTCATTGAACAGCAGAACAAAAACAACCAAATCGAAACAAGGGTAACGTCTTATGTCTAAATCAAATTCCTCTGTTCACAAGAGCAATGCGATGACCCACGAAGAGATGGTTACCATTGCAAAACAAGACCTAAAAACTGGCGTGGGTAAAAGTGTTAAACACGACAGTGCAGCCAAACAAGTAACGGGCGAAGCGGTATACATTGACGACCGCCTTGAGTTCCCAAATCAGCTGCACGTATACGCACGCCTGAGCACTCAAGCACACGCCAACATCACAAAAATAGATCTGTCACCGTGTTACGAGTTCGAAGGCGTGGCGATTGCTATTCAAGCGAAAGACGTACCGGGTGAGCTAGATATCGGTGCTATCCTTCCGGGTGACCCACTGCTTGCAGACGGCAAAGTAGAATACTATGGCCAACCTGTGATTGCCGTGGCAGCTAATGATTTAGAAACCGCACGCAAAGCCGCACATGCTGCGATTATTGAATACGAAGAGCTACCAGCTATTCTTGATGTCAAAGAAGCGCTAGCAAAAGAGCACTTCGTGACAGAGAGCCACACTCAACAACGTGGTGACTCAAAAGCGGCACTGGCAAAAGCGAAACACGTGATCTCTGGTGACCTAGAGATCGGCGGCCAAGAGCACTTCTACCTAGAAACCCAAATCAGTAGCGTAATGCCAACCGAAGACGGCGGCATGATCGTCTACACCTCGACTCAAAACCCGACCGAAGTTCAAAAGCTGGTTGCGGAAGTGATTGGCGTACCGATGCACAAAGTCGTGATTGATATGCGTCGTATGGGGGGTGGTTTCGGTGGTAAAGAGACTCAAGCAGCCTCTCCTGCCTGTATGGCTGCGGTGATTGCCCACCTTACAAGTCGACCGACCAAAATGCGTCTGCTGCGCAGTGAAGACATGCAACAAACCGGTAAACGACACCCGTTTTACAACCAATACACCGTCGGTTTTGACGACAATGGTGTGATTCAAGGTGCCGACATTACCGTTGCAGGTAACTGTGGTTACTCACCAGACTTATCAAGCTCTATCGTCGACCGTGCGATGTTCCACTCAGACAACGCTTATTACTTAGGCGATGCAACTGTAGTTGGTCATCGATGCAAAACCAACACAGCATCAAACACCGCATACCGTGGCTTTGGTGGCCCGCAAGGCATGATGACCATCGAACACATCATGGACGAGATTGCGCGTTACCTGAAAAAAGATCCTTTGGAAGTACGTAAGGCGAACTACTACGGCGAAGAAGGCCGTAACGTAACCCATTACTACCAAACCGTTGAAGACAACTTTTTACCTGAGATAACCGAACAGCTTGAACGCAGCAGTGACTATCACGCACGTCGTAAAGACATTGCCGAGTTCAACAAGCAAAGTCCTATCTTGAAGAAAGGCCTAGCGATCACACCAGTGAAATTCGGCATCTCGTTTACTGCGACTTTCTTGAACCAAGCAGGTGCGCTCATCCATATCTACACCGATGGCAGTATTCATTTGAATCACGGTGGTACGGAAATGGGGCAAGGCTTGAACATCAAAGTGGCACAAATCGTTGCACAGGAGTTCCAAGTCGATGTCGAACGTATCCAGATCACCGCTACAAACACAGACAAAGTTCCGAACACATCACCAACCGCAGCCTCATCGGGCACCGACCTCAACGGTAAGGCCGCGCAAAACGCCGCAATGACCATTAAGCAGCGCCTGATCGACTTCGCTTCTTCGCACTTCAAAGTGTGGCCTGAAGAGGTGGTATTTAAGAACGGCATGGTGCAGATCCGCGATGAGATCATGACCTTCAACTCATTTGTTGAACTGGCTTGGTTTAACCAAATCTCGCTATCAAGCACTGGCTTCTACCGCACTCCGAAGATCTATTACGATCACGAGAAAGCGCGCGGTCGTCCGTTCTACTACTACGCATACGGAGCATCTTGTTCAGAGGTTATCGTCGATACCTTAACCGGCGAGAACAAGATTCTGCGTGTCGATATCCTGCATGACGTAGGCGCTTCATTGAACCCTGCGATTGATATCGGCCAAGTCGAAGGTGGCTTTGTGCAAGGTGTCGGTTGGTTAACCACGGAAGAGTTGGTTTGGAACCAGCAAGGCCGCTTGATGACCAATGGCCCTGCAAGTTACAAGATCCCTGCGATTGCTGATATGCCAATTGATTTCAGAACGCACCTTTTAGAAAACCGTAACAACCCAGAAGACACCGTCTTCAACTCGAAAGCCGTGGGTGAGCCCCCTTTCATGTTGGGTATGTCGGTATGGAGCGCACTGAAAGATGCCATTAGCTATGTAGCCGTCGATGGCGCGATTCCTAAGCTAAACACACCAGCAACGCCAGAGCGTATTCTGATGGCGATTCAGGAAGTCTCAGAAACAGCCCCGACCTCGGTCGATGCTCAATCAGAAACGGCTTAATAGGGCTGATATAGAGCTTAGGAAGCATAGAAGGGATTTAGGAGGACATATGTTTAAGGATAATTGGATTCACGAACTGGCAAAACTGGAAGAGAACTACGAACCGTGTGTGATGGTGACGGTGCTCGAAGACAGAGGTTCCGTTCCACGTGATGCAGGTACCAAGATGCTTGTCACTCGTGACCGAATCATTGCCACGATTGGTGGTGGTCATCTTGAACATGTGGCCACTAAAATGGCTCGAGAGATGCTGATTGCCAGTGAAAAATCGCTCAAAGTGGAACGCTTCAACCTAGGTGCTCGTTTAGGCCAATGTTGTGGCGGTATGGCAACGTTAAGCTTTGAGCCGATTGGCACTCAGCAGAACCATCTTGTGCTATTCGGCGCAGGTCATGTTGCTAAGGCGCTGCTGCACATTGTCGCAACCCTGCCTTTCCGCGTGACTTGGATTGATGAACGTGAAGAAGTGTTCCCTGAAACGCTGCCACACGGTGTGAAAAAGCTAGTAAGCGACGATCCAGTCGGTGAAGTAAAACACATGCCACCGAACAGCTATTACCTAGTGATGACCCACAACCACCAGCTCGATTTTGATCTAACCAAAGCGATTATCGACCGTGAAGACAGCCGTTACTTCGGCATGATTGGTTCGCTCACTAAGCGTAAAAAGTTCGACTTCCGCTTAGAGCAACGTGGCTACAGCCAAGAGCAAATTGAAACCATGATTTGCCCGATTGGCATTAGTGCTGTGAATGGCAAACATCCTGCCGAAATTGCGGTATCGGTTGCAGGTGAACTGATCGCACACTATCAAGGCCAAGCCCTTGAACAAAAGCGCCCAACCAAACAATATCGAAATCAGGATTTGACCGATCAAAACAGTCAACCAAGCGATGTAGGCGAACCACCATTGGAAGAGAAGATCGCCTAATACAAGTCGCAAAGCTTCAGTGGCCATCACGTCGCTGAAGTCATTAAAAGGAAGTAAACATGACAACGCAACGCAAAGCTTATCGCGCCAGTATTTTACACAGCGTCGCCGACCCAAAAGATGTCGGTATCGATGAGTCTTACGACTATTTTGAAGACGGTGTTTTAGTGGTTGAGAACGGCCATGTCATCGACTTAGGCCATGCCGACGAGGTACTGGCTCGCCAACCTAAAACACTCGAAGTAAAACAATACAAAGACAAGCTGATCACCTCTGGCTTTATTGATACGCACATCCACTACCCTCAGACAGGGATGATCGCGTCTTACGGTGAGCAGCTTCTTGATTGGTTAGAGAACTACACCTTCCCAGAAGAAAAGCGCTTCAAAAATCCAGTCTACGCACACAAAGTGGCCAAGCTATTCCTAGACGAATTAGCAAGTAACGGTACTACTACTGCACTGGTTTTTGGCACGGTACACAAAGAGTCAGTTAACGTATTTTTTGAAGAAGCTGAGAAGCGCAACCTACGTATGATCGCGGGTAAGGTGTTGATGGATCGCAATGCGCCCGATTACCTTACCGACACACCAGAATCTGGCTATATCGATTCAAAAGAGTTGATCGAAAAGTGGCATAAGCGCGGTCGTTTGCACTATGCTGTGACACCTCGCTTCGCACCAACCAGCACACCAGAGCAACTTGCTACTGTGGGTAAACTGCTAGAAGAATATCCAGACGTGTACATGCACACTCACCTTTCTGAAAACGAGAAAGAGATCGAGTGGGTGAAATCGCTGTTCCCAGAGCGCGATAGTTACCTAGATGTCTATGATCATTACGGACTACTGCACAAGCGTTCAGTATTTGCTCACGGTATTCATCTGTCTGACTGTGAATGTAAGCGCCTAGCCGATACCGAATCTGCTATCGCATTTTGCCCAACTTCGAACTTGTTTTTAGGTTCGGGTTTATTCCGATTACCAGAAATGGAAGAGCACGGCATTCGTGTCGGTGTCGGAACCGATGTAGGCGCAGGTACCAGCTTCTCAATTCTGCAAACCATGAGCGAAGCGTACAAGATCATGCAGTTACAGCATAAAAAGCTGCACCCTGCGAAATCCCTGTTCTTAGCAACATTAGGTGGCGCACGTTCGCTGCATCTAGAAGACAAGATTGGTAACTTGGAAGTTGGCAAAGAAGCGGATTTCGTGGTGCTCGATTTGCACGCCACTCAACTGATGCGCTTTAGAATGGAACAAGCGACCAAACTTGAAGAAAAGCTGTTTGTACTAATGAGCTTGGGTGACGACAGAACCGTTAGCGAGACTTACATCTACGGTGAGAAAGCCTACGATGTGAATTTCAAAGACTACAAAAAGCTCGTTAGCTAATTTGCTAACAATGAACACATACTAGGTAACCTTTGTTGTTAAAGAACCCGTCCAGATTCGCCTAGTTTTAAAGACCAGCACTTAACGTAGCTGGTCTTTTTTTGTCCTTAATTCAAAGAAATACAAATTATTGCTTAACGTGTGCTTCACACCCATGACGCAACCGATTTAAGTTGGTAGGTTAGACGATGATCGGTCACGCTTTGTCCGTTTAAAACAACATCCACACACGCTTAGAAAGGATTTCTATGTTCGAACAGGTCGTCAGCATTCTGTTTCCCGTTTTTGCTTTAGCCAGTGCTGGCTTTGCGGTCGGTCGTTGGCTCAAGCCCGACTTCAAACCGATCAATCGCATTAACATGGATGTGTGTATTCCTGCTTTAGTGTTTGCATCGCTGACCACCATGCCTCTCGACACCGAGCAACTGCCACTTATCTCTGCGTCTTTGGTTTCGGTGTTAGTGCCAGCATTGTTGATGATTCCAATCTGTAAGATTTTTAAGCTCAACTTCAAAGCTTGGGCTCCTCCACACATGTTCCGCAACAGTGGCAACCTGGCTATTCCCCTGTTCACGTATACCTTTGGCGAAAGCGCATTAGCCCCTGCGGTATTACTGTTTGTGGTATCAGCGTGTGTGCACATTAGTGTCGGTTTGGCGCTACTAAGCGAAGGCAATCCGATCAAACAGATCCTCAAAATGCCGATATTCTTAGCCGCCGCATTAGCGATGACGCTCAACTTATCTGGCATTGCAGTATGGAATCCAATCTACGAAGCCACTTCTCTGCTTGGGCAAGCAGCGGTGCCTATCATGCTGTTGTCGCTAGGTTCGCAAATGGTCAACTTGAGACTGAGCGGATTAAAGGTAGGCTTGCTGTGTACCGCTCAATCGCTGTTTACTGGCGCCATCGCCTTTACCATCATCTACTTCTTTATCCCGCTGCCTACGCTGCACCTACAAATGATGGTGCTGTTCACCATGCTGCCACCCGCCGTGATGAACTACCTGTTCGCAGAACGCTTCAATGTCGAGCCACCCAAGGTCGCGTCCATGGTGTTGTTTGGTAACTTCCTGAGTGTGGTCACCTTACCTATCTTGCTGTCGTTCGCGCTGTCTTTATCGAACTAATTATTTGCACATTTATCTAATTTGAGCTCTGCGGTCACTTTCGTCAAACGCAACGCAATTGCGATACAGACTAAGTAAGGACTCACATACCAGAAGATGCTTTCTAGTGGCTGCTTCACCTGCGCTTCTCTGGTTTTAATGTATTGGTTCTTCTGTTTTTCATACTGACTCAGCATGCCACTCACCCACACGGCGTCGCTTTCCACCAGCGACACACTAGGCGGAGGAACCGTGAAATCTGCGGCGTTGGGCAACAGAGTGAAATCGACATCTTTAAAAGTAATCGCTGTATTCAAATACCACAAACACGCTTCATGGTGCTGTCCATTAGCGTCTAAAGATGGCTGACCTGTGCAGATGTCGCTTCTTAATTTATCCAAAGAAAACTGCTGAATCGACTCTAAAATAGTGACGGCTCTAGTTTGTTCAGTCTCGACCCAATCACCGGCTACCGATGCCCGAATTTCAGACACCGCACCCAGCATGCCGATACCCGCTAGCAGCGGCCACAAATAGTCCATCAATTTCCATTTTCGTCTGCTTAAATTGAATCCACACCAAATGGGAATATGTAAGAGGAGCGTTAGCCCAAGGGATAGCAAAACGAAATTCAAGGAGCTAGAGAGCATGAGTTCGCTATCGAAGAAGTGCTTCATAATGAGTTACTTGCCTGTATGACAAAGAGTAATTTGATACTAGGTTCGATATTAGAAAAGAGTGTAAGAGGAAAGTAAAAACAGCACCAAGAATTGGCGTTGGCGCTGTTTATTTGAGCACATAGCTACCGATGGCAGGACTTAACCAATCGTTACTCAGCGATTGCTGAGTTGTTCACGATACACAAGGAGCTAAAGGCTCTTATGCGGCAGACTTTAGATAGATACCGACCTCTCTTAGCTGCGCTTTAATATCTAGCATTTGCACGTGAGACAACACTAATTGGATCAAATTAAATACTGCCACCGCAAACATCAAACCTGCGACGTAGCCAGACCATACTTGTTGGTCTGCCTGATACAGAGTATTGAACGAAAGAGCGAAGAAAATGAGGCTGGAAAAACCAGCAGCATATTCATTGCAGTTGTAGACGTATGAACGCGTAACGTAATCGTATTTAATCTTAACCTTTCCAGCGGCTCTGCCTAGTTTAAGATTAAGAACATTCCCGCTCACTTCATATTCCAGCCCGTTAATCGAAGCAATATCCTGAACTTTCTCAAGCATGTCTTTTTTGTCCGTATTATTTTGAATACTATCCATGGTCACACTCTATTCCGCTGCCTAAAAACTATTAAATACACCAATTGCCAAAAGAAGGAGTGCGAGACTAATAGCTCCGATATAAGAGATTCTGGTTCGCTCTTTTTCAGTTGGAATCAATGGGGGGAAGCGCCCTAATGTGAATACTTTACAAACTATCCAGCTAGCTCCGTAACCAATGAACTCAATCAATATCGACTGAAACAGATACCTAAATAATGAGCTCAATGCCCTAAAATACGCGACTATCAAGTCTTCCATTTTTTGTCCTAATTAAAGTCAATTTGGTAAAAAAAATGCCATGAGTAGAGCTTCATATCAAGTGTCTTATACAGAACTACATATGCATACAGTCTTTCAAACGAACGCCGTACATCTCATTTAGATCGCTACAATATTTTGGTATACGCTTTTGAGAAAGCACTCGGTATTCCTCAAGTTCATCGATGGGTTCATATGATGAAACATGTTCTTCAACTTCATTCTCCGTTTCAGTCCTTGGTAAAATTAAAGGTGTAGTTGGGTTATTACAGACCACGCTTTCACAAATGGTATCTTGGGAATGGTTAAACTCTTCTGCATCCAAAAAATCAGAGGTCGTTGCAAGAGTAATAGGGGTTAGAAGTAAAAGATTAAGAGGAAGATAGTTGGTAAATCTCAAATTGTTCATCACTTAAATTAATAATAAAAACCAAGTGATAATTATTATCAATATAGAGGGCAATGTATAGACTTTACTGACAGGTCAGAGGTTTGATAAATATCTGAACCTCCGAATGAAATATTAGGAGAAGGGGGGACCGTAACAGTATGTTAGACAGCTAACATCGAAATGTTAGCTGCCACGCATCTGAATACTAGGCTTCAGTCTCGTCTTTTAAGTCCTTTAGAGACTGCAGGTTTTCATTAATTTTGAAGATAACTATCATCAATTCACACCAAATTCTCGCACCTATAGCGCCGCCTAATATCGTAAACGCACCAAGAATAAACTTCTCAAATGTTACGCCTCCATACCCTCCAAACATGGTTGCTAGTCCTGAAACTACAGCGATTAGCAACAACAACCAATATAGGCCTGTGACTAACTTAGGAGTTAACATTGAGTCGAACGAAAAAACTGATTTCATTACTATATTTCCTTATTTTTTATGAAATTTATACTTGGGTATCTGACTAGTTCTTTGTGAAGTTTCGCAATCAAAAGCTTTGAATTTCAACAAGCTTTCCTTTCAGAACATACACATACCAAACATACAGCCAAAATTTCATGACCAACAACAATTTATATGCAACTCAGTGTGTTATGTAGCGCAAATATCGAACTTACTTCGGTGGATTCATAAAATTCTAGAATATGCATACTAATAAACTCTCTAATATGTCTTTCTCCAAAAACAAAAAAAGCCCCGGTTATAGGAACCGGGGAAACAGGGTGGGATGAGTTTGGCGCGTGCCCGTAAACCAAACTCTCCCCAAGCCTCACCTAAGACTCATGCTCTTAGGTAAAGGATGCTGAGTACTGTTATTGAAAAGTACGGTTATTGAAGCGTCGCGCCTTGCTCTACCCAAGTACCGATGAGTGCACGCTCTTCATCAGTCATTTGAGTCATATTGCCGAGCGGCATCACCTTGGTTGTTACGGTTTGAGCAACAATCCTTGGTACGTTGGCTTTAATCTCTTCTGGGGTATCAAACATCACACCACCTGGCGCAGCAGCAAAAGCAGCATGGCTAGGGGTTGATGAGTGACACACAGAACAGCGCTCTTGAATGACTTTGTTGATGGTTTCAAAGCTGACGCCTGCGCTCGCAGATTGCGTTGCGTGTGCTGGAGCCTGTTGAGCATCAGTCGTTGTCGAAGCGGTACTGTTCGCAGCAAGTTCTTCTGGAGCCGATTCTGTCGCGCTCACTTGCACTTCTTGAACCACTGGCACTTTCACAACCGGAGTCATCTGTTTTTTCGCGTAAGGTGAGGTAACAAACGCGAGAGTAATCATACCCAATGCCGCTACTGGCACAGTCCATGCAAACTTCTGACTGCCATGGCGGGTGTTGAAGTAATGACGAACCAAGATACTGAAGACCGCGAGGCCAGCAAGAATCAACCAGTTATATTCCGAACCATAAGTGCTTGGGAAGTGGTTACTGATCATAATGAACAGCACTGGCAGTGTCATGTAGTTGTTGTGACGAGAGCGCAGTAAACCTTTCGCTGGCAATGTCGGATCCGGTTCGCGTTTCTCTTCAATCGCTTTCACCAAGTTACGCTGCGCCGGCATGATAACGCGGAATACGTTACCCACCATGATGGTACCAATGATGGCACCCACGTGGATGTAAGCACCACGGCCACTGAACACTTGGGTTAGGCCATATGTCGCAGCAACGAGCAGCACAAACAGCACAACGCCAAGCAACACGGGGGTTTTACCTAATGGTGAGTCACACAGTAAGTCGTAGATAAACCAACCGGCAACGAATGAACCAATACCAATCGCGATTGCGGTGGTTGAATCAAGGCCAGAGCCCGGTGCAATCAGGTAGATTTCAGCGTTAAGGTAGTAAACCACACCCAGTAGACACACACCGGTGATCCACGTGAAGTAGGCTTCCCACTTGAACCAGTGCAGGTGCTCTGGCATTTCTGGTGGCGCAAGTTTGTACTTCTCTAGATGATAAATACCACCGCCGTGAATTGCCCATAAGTCGCCTGAAAGGCCCGTTTTTGGGTTTACTCGATTAAGGTTGTTCTCTAACCAAACAAAGTAAAATGATGCGCCTATCCACGCAACACCAACAATCATGTGAATCCAGCGAATCGCTAAATTCAACCACTCTGTAATATGCGGATCCATAATAAACTCCTGTATCACAACGCTTTAGCTAAGCGTTGCTCTTCCTTGTTGTCTTCCGTTGGCAAGTCTTCCAAATGCAATGCCACTCGATCGTTCTCGAAATAAACTTCATCACAGTTATGTCCTTCTCCGCCTCTATCGACAATCAAGAACTGGTCTTGATCGGTGAGCGCGAGAACTGGGTGATGCCACACCCCTTTGTGATAGTTCACTCCTTGACGGCCGTTGCTCAAGAAAGCTCGGCTATTGGCTAACGTTGGGTTATCGCCTTTTGGTGCAACAACAATTAAATAGGGTTGACCAAGTAATGGAACGAATGCCTGAGAGCCAAGTGTATGACGCTCTAACATTTTGATGGTCAGTGGGTAGTTCAACGGTGTGGCCTGGAAGATGCTGATGATCGCTTCTCCGTCTTGGTCTTGCACATCCGTTGTCGCTAGCTTGTGGTAACGACGTGTTGATCCACTGTTGATCATGAAGAAATCACTATTATCGGACTCGACAACATCGCCAAACTCTGCAAAAGCCTGCTTGGTTAACGGTTCGATGGATAAACGACGTATTCCATTACTCATACTCATTTCCTTACCTATTTCGCTTTCGTACCAAATAGACGCAAACGGCTGATACCACCATCTGGGAATATGTTTGCACGTACGTGGGTAATCGCACCAAGGTCGTTTACCTCAGAAATGAATTCGTGAATCTCGTGTGCTTGCAGCTTTTGTGCTGGCAAGAGTTCACGCCAGAATAGGCTTTGTGTTTCCACTTGATCGTCGGTACCACCTTTCACGTAAGCCGCTTGGATTGAGCAGCTGTCTGGGTAGTTACCTTTGAAGTGTGCCGTATCCACAACGATACGTTCGATATTACCTGGGTGGCCTAATGCCACGATTACCCAGTCGTTACCCGGTGTACGACGACGTGCTGTTTCCCAGCCATCACCCATGTTTTCACCGCGGCCTGGGCCTAAGATGTTGGCTTTATTGCCGTAGTGCTCATCGCTACATGCGAGTGCTCGGCCACCGTGTTCAACGGCTGCTAGGTCGACTTGTTGTTGAGAATCTATTGCGTCCCAATCTACACTTGGTCGGCCATAAACACGTAGGCGTGCGACACCGCCGTCTGGGTAGATGTTCAAACGTAGGTGCGTAAATACTTGGTCACTTTCGATGTCTTCAAGATGATGATGATCACCTTGTAGTGCCATTGAAGGCAGAATTTCTTGCCACTCTGTTGAATCTGTTGGCTCACCTTGTGGTGAATAACACGCGTCAATTGATGCCGAAGGTGGGAAGTTACCTGTGAAGAATGAGGTATCAATATCAACGCCAGCAATGGTGCCCGCTAGGCCAAGGCGAACGACACAGTAGTCGTAACCTTCGCCGCGTTTGCGTCTGCTTTCCCAGCCGTCCATCCACTTGCCGTTGTCGTCGTATAAGTCGTCTTTCCACTCTGGCGCTGCGTGGCTGAGTAGACGGCTTTTATCTGCGAAAAAATCGTCGGTTGCAAAGATAGCTTCTGCGCCGAGTTTTTCGTCTGCAAGGTTTATGTACTGTTCAAATTTATGGGTCATGTCCGTGTAATCCTATGAAATTAATCAAGTAATAATAAAATGAGAACTTAGTGGCTCGGGCTTTATTCAATAAGGCTTTGGTAAATAAGTCTCTGATAAATCAAACCTTTAGCGCACTAAGACTGGGCTGAGATAGCTGTTAACTCCGTTAACTTACATATCCCAGAGACGAAACATCGCGATCTTGTTGATCTCTTGAATCGCCATAGCAAACTCAGTTTCACTATCATTTCCTAATCGCATCTCGAACGACTCAAGAATTTGGTAACGATTGGCTCCCTTCACCGCCATGATAAAAGGGAAATTGAAGCGACTTTTGTAGCTGTTGTTGTAAGAAGTGAATTTTTCAAATTCTTCGGCGCTGCACTGATCGATGCCCGCCCCCGCTTGTTCTTTGGTCGACGACTCAGTGAGCTCGCCATTTACTGCAGCTCGACCGGCTAAATCCGGGTGAGCGTTGATCAAAGCCAACTGTTTACCTTGCTCGGCATTTAACAAGGTCGATGCCATTTTCAGATGAAGGTTCTCGATATGATCGTCTTCGGCATTCAAACCTTGGTCATACACCGCCTCAGCAACCCACGGGCTGTGTTCGTAAACATCAGCGAAGTGCGCGACAAAGGTATCGCGGCTCATGGTTGTTGGTTGGCAAGATCGAAATTCAGTCACGTTAAGCCTCCTTGCTTCACTGTTATTTGTTCGGTTGATAAGGGTGATGCTGGTGCCAATGGTTGGCAATATCGATTCGACGACATAACCACACGCTGTCGTGCTGTTTTACGTAATCTAAGAAACGTCTTAATGCAGCAATACGACCGGGGCGACCAATAAGACGACAATGCAGCCCAACCGACATCATTTTCGGTGCGGTTTCGCCTTCCATATAGAGGGTGTCAAACGTGTCTTTTAGATATTGGAAGAACTGCTCACCCGAGTTGAAACCTTGCGCGGTTGAGAAGCGCATATCGTTTACATCAAGTGTGTAAGGGATCACCAGTTGTGGATGACCGGTTTCGGTGTGCCAATAAGGCAGGTCATCGTCATAGGCATCTGAGTCGTAAAGGAAGCCACCTTCTTCTGCAACTAAACGACGAGTATTTGGCCCCGTTCGACCTGTGTACCAACCTTGCGGGCGCTGACCCGTCACTTGTTGGATGATCTCAATCGCTTTGGTCATGTGGTCGCGCTCTTCAGACTCATCAATGTATTGATAGTCAATCCAGCGATAACCGTGACTACAGATTTCGTGGCCCGCTTCGACCATGGCTTTCGCTACGTCTGGGTGACGCTCAATCGCCATAGCGACCGCAAACACAGTCAGTGGGATTTCATATTCATCGAACAAACGAAGAACACGCCACACACCTACACGGCTACCATATTCATAGATGGATTCCATGCTGATGTGACGTTCGCCTTTGATCGGCTGTGCTGACGGGATCTCTGAGAGGAAAGCTTCAGACTCGTCGTCTCCATGTAACAAACAACGCTCACCGCCCTCTTCATAGTTCAATACAAAAGAAACCGCGACGCGCGCATTACCTGGCCATTGAGGGTTTGGAGGGTTAGCTCCGTAACCGATCAAATTTCTTGAATAATCCTTATTCATCCAAGTACTCCTAACATAAGTGGTTGGCTTAGCCGCTCTTTAACTGAGTCACCAAATGGATTCTCGATAAACAAAGCAACCTTACCCCTGTACATTTATTGTATACAATTATTTATCTCAATGTAAAGATTTTGTTATTCAAGTTAAATTCGCGCACTGCATTTATTTAAAAACAATAAGTTAACAAAACACAAGCTCACCAAAAAACGAGAATCAAGATCTATAAAGTCAGAAAAAACGACACAATGGTTAACATTTTTCCAACAATTTGCTTTACTAATTGTGTACAGTTCGTACATAGTTAGTGATAACAAAGTGACCAGTTGCATTCTTTGCAAGGTCGAAGCAGACAGATAAACCACGGAACAGAGGAGCGCCAAAAGCGCTATTAAAGGACTATGGGAAGACTAACAACACACGTATTAGACACGACTCACGGCTTACCGGGTGCAGAGATCAAGGTAGAGCTTTATAAGGTCAATGAAGACTCAACAGAAAAGCTGGCGACGGTAATCACGAACTCCGATGGCCGAACCGATGCGCCGATTCTGGCAGGGAATGATTTCCGACCAGGGAAATATCAATTGGTGTTCTACGTTGCGGATTATTACAAAAGCAAAGGTGTGGAATTGGATGGTGTGCCTTTCCTAGACGATGTGGTGATTCGTTTCGGCTTGGATGATCCCGATGCGCACTACCATGTTCCGCTTTTAGTCTCACCATACAGTTTCTCGACTTATCGGGGCAGTTAGTCCCGACGCTTAGAATCCCGATCTAGGCTCAATCACCCAATAATAAACAGATTCATGCGTGATGTGTGCATCCCAACAGGTGTGCACTCACTAAACACGCTCATATAAAAATACTAACAACGTTATTAGTTAGAAGTTGATGACTAGAGAACAGATAACTAGATAAATAACGGCTAGGAAAAACCTTAAAACTTAATATTGAAATCTCGCTGTATTCAATAAATGGATCACAACATAAAAGGACTTGCTGACATGAGTGAGAGTAAAACAGAAATACTCAACCAAGATGCGAACAACGGAATTTTAGAGAAGTTTTTTAAAATTAAGGCCCACGGAAGTAGCGTAAAAAATGAGTTAGTCGGTGGTGTCACCACCTTCGCAACCATGGCTTATATCATCTTCGTTAACCCACAGATCATGGCTGCTTCAGGCATGGATTCAGGCGCGGTATTCGTCGCAACCTGCATTGGTGCTGCAATCGGCTGTTTGTTAATGGGGCTATTTGCGAACTGGCCTGTCGGACTTGCGCCGGGCATGGGCTTGAACGCCTTCTTCTCGTTCACAGTAGTAAGCGAAATGGGCTACAGCTGGGAAGTCGCGCTAGGTGCGGTGTTTATCTCCGGTATCTTGTTCGTCGGGATGAGCTTCTACAAAGTCCGCCAATGGATCATCGAGAGTATTCCTGAGAGCTTGCGCTATTCCATGACTGCAGGCGTTGGTTTGTTCTTAGGTCTAATTGGCTTAAAAACAGCAGGCATCGTCGTCGAAAACCCAGCAACTTTGGTATCACTAGGTGACTTCACTAAACCAGAAGCACTACTGGCTGCTATCGCATTCTTGATTATTGCGGTTCTCAGTGAGCGTAAAGTGTTTGGCGCGGTGCTTATCGGTATTTTGAGTGTAACGCTTGTCGGCATGATGCTTGGCTTAGTGCATTACAACGGCTTCTTCGCAGCACCACCAAGCTTAGCGCCTACGTTCCTAAAAATGGACATTATGGGTGCGCTTGATGTTTCGATGATCAGCGTTATCTTGGCTTTCCTTTTTGTAAACATGTTCGATACCGCAGGTACTTTGATGGGCGTGGCAGAGCGCGCAAACCTAACTAATCCTGAAACGGGCAAAATTGAAGGTCTGAGCAAAGCGCTGAAAGCCGACAGTATTTCAAGTGTGGCAGGTGCGTGTGTGGGTTGTCCGCCAGTAACCAGTTACGTAGAAAGTGCAGCGGGCGTTGCAGCAGGTGCACGAACTGGCCTATCTGCGATTGTGGTTGGTGTGTTGTTCTTAGCGGCGATTTTCCTATCTCCACTTGCAGGCATGATCCCAGCTTACGCAACCTCTGGCGCATTGATTTACGTGGCATTCGTAATGATGAGCAGCATGCAGCACGTGGACTGGAAAGACTTCACCAACGGTGCTCCTGCAGCTATTACAGCGTTAATGATGCCACTGACGTTCTCTATCGCGAATGGTATCGCTCTGGGTTTCATTACCTACACAGTGCTGAAACTGGCGACAGGTAAAACAAAAGACGTATCAATTTCGATGTACTTCCTAGCGGCTATCTTCATCGCCAAGCTAGTGTTCATCGGTTAACCCTATAGCTCCTGAGCAGTCATTTCTTGATTGCTCACAACGTTGCTTGGCTCGTTCGCAAGCCAAGCAACACATGATTTTTAAGAAAGCTAATTGCATTGATGACGAGAGAGCATAACCCCTACCGATTCAGTGCACCTTTTTTATGACCCTACGCAGTTTGTAGAAGTCATTATTTGACCGCCAATCGCCTGTAAACGGAAACGCAGGCAGAGGAATATCAAATGAAACTTCTGTACACCCTTAATGAAAGACCGCCTCATGGGCTAACCCTCCTACTCGCTCTGCAACACATGCTCGCCTCGATTGGTGGCATCGTCGCTGTTCCCCTTATTGTCGGCGCCTCCATCGGCCTACCTAACACAGAGATCGTCTCGCTGATCAATGCTGCGCTATTGGCATCCGGTATTGTGACCGTCGCTCAATGTCTTGGTTTCGGCCCTGTTGGTATTCGACTGCCCGTTGTGATGGGTTCGAGCTTTGCCTTTTTAGGTGTGGCCATTTCAATCGGTAACGAAGGTGGTGTTGCTGCCATTATGGGCTCAGCGCTTATCGGCTCATTCGTGGTAATTGGGGCCAGTTTCTACATGGACAAGGTTCGAAAGCTGTTCCCGACCGTGGTAAGTGGTGTGGTGGTTACCCTAATCGGCTTAACCATTTTACCGGTTGCCATGAACTGGGTTGGCGATTCCCCTGCAAACACCGAACAATTCGCCACGCTACCTAAGCTGTTTCTCGCACTGGTCTCTTTGGGGATAGTGATTGGCGTATCGGTTTATTGTAAAGGCGCAGTTGCGGCTTCCGCTATCGTGATTGGCCTAGCAGGCGGTTACATTGTGGCGCTGTCGCTCGGCATGGTCGACCTTGAACAAATCAGCTCTGCGGCTTGGGTTGGCGGACCTGAACCTTTCAAATATGGCTTTACCTTTTCTGCTAGTGCCATCATCAGCATGAGCTTGGTGTACATAGTGGTTATCGCTGAAGCAACCGGTGACTTCATGGCGCTTGGCAACAACTGCCAAACCCAAGTATCCGGCAAAGACTTAAAACGTGGTCTTCTAGGCGATGGCCTTGGTAGCACACTCTCTTCTATTCTCACCGCGATGCCATTGGCGTCATTCAGTCAAAACGTCGGTATTGTGGGTATCACTGGTGTAGCAAGTCGCTATGTAGTAGCTACAACAGGTGGTTTACTAATTTTAGGTGGTTTATTCCCGAAATTAGCTGCTATTGCCGTCACGATTCCGAAACCTGTTTTGGGTGGTGTGGGCTTTGTGATGTTCGGAATGATTGCTTACGCGGGTATCCGCATGTTGATCAAAGCCGCAGACACCAAACGAAATGCCTTGGTAATCTGTGTAGGTTTGGCGTCTGGTTTGGCCGTCACTTTCGAACCACGATTGCTGCAACACTTGCCACATGATTTGGCGAATTTCCTTCACTCTGGCATTACAACAGGAACCATCATGACGGTTCTGCTAAACCTTGTGTTGCCGAAATCTTCACGAGCAGAAGAGCAAGAAGCGTTAGCCGAGAGCCAAGCGCAAGTTGAGTTAGAAATGAAAGAACAAGCTGAAGAAGAACGACACTCACACGAGCAGCTAGAGATTCAACAAGCAACAACAAAAGCTGACGCCCAAACGGCACCAGAAAATCCTGAGCCAAAAGCGAACTAGATGAATCGCTAACGAGCGTAAAACCGATTTCCGTAGAATCACGGGTGTAACGAGAACACTGAATGTTTCATCACCCTTGATTCGAATTTATCTTTCACTACAAATACCAAATAAAGACCCTCTTCCCTGAAAAGGCTGAGATGGCTAAGGACTACTATGAATGGAAACCATCTGGATTAAGAATCCTCTCGCAATCTACACTGGCTCGAATGCTGATGCAGAAGGCGGAATTGTCATTAAAGGTAATAAAATCATTGAGCTGGTTGGCAAATACAAAGAGCCGACCTTTCCCATAGATTACAGCGTCGACGCCTCTCGTCATGTTGTGACTCCAGGGCTTATCAATGCGCACCACCACTTCTATCAAACCCTAACGCGTGCCTACCCCGGCGCACTCAATAAAGAACTCTTCCATTGGCTACAAAGCCTCTACCCTGTTTGGGCGAATCTCGATTCGGAGATGATGAGCCTTGCTACAGAGTTGGCGCTGGTTGAGCTTATGATGTCGGGTTGTACCACTGCCTCTGATCACCATTACTTGTTACCTAATGGGCTTGAGCACGCTATTGATTTGCAAGTCGAGGCCGCAGAGAAGCTGGGCGTTAGAGCAATATTCACTCGCGGCTCAATGAGCTTAGGGGAAGATGAAGGTGGGCTACCTCCAAGACACACCATTCAAACCGAACAGACCATCATAGATGACAGCCAACGCTTGATTCGTGATTACCACCAGCGTAATGAAGGGGCGATGGTTCAAATCGCGCTTGCGCCTTGTTCGCCGTTCTCTGTCACCACCGATCTGATGAAGGAAACCGCTAAGATAAGTGAGCGTGAGAACGTAATGATGCACACGCACTTATGTGAAACACTGGATGAAGAAGACTTCTGTATCGAGAAGTTTGGCCTACGCCCTGTCGACTACCTAGAAGATGTGGGCTGGCTGAATGAACGCACTTGGCTCGCCCATGGTATTCAATTCAACCCAAAAGAGATTAGGCGCTTGGGTAAAGCTGGCATTGGTATCAGCCACTGCCCGACCTCCAATATGATGTTGGCTTCCGGTATTTGTAAGAACAACGACCTTGAAGCGGCTGGCGTTAAGGTCGGACTGGGTGTTGATGGTTCAGCTTCAAACGATGGCTCAAATATGATTGCCGAAGTACGCATGGCGCTGTATTTACAACGCTTACAATATGGCTCTGCCAATGTTTCTCACTTTGATGCATTGCGCTGGGCGACATCAGGCTCTGCAGCTGCGATGGGCAGAACCGACATTGGTACGCTAGAGGTTGGCAAGCAAGCCGACATCGCAATGTTCAAACTCGATGACATTCGCTTTTCTGGCAGCCACGATCCACTGGCAGCACTATTGCTCTGCGGCGCTCAACAAGCAGATAAGGTAATGGTTGCAGGTAAGTGGCGAGTTAACGATGGCGCTTTGATTGGCGTAGACATGGAACAACTAATGCACCGTCACCACGCTGCTGCAATGAAGCTAGGTAAGCTGGCGATGAATAATTAGATAAGCTCTATCTAAACTGGAAAAACACAGAAGGCCGACGTGATGTCGGCCTTGTTCATTCAGTTCGATTTTAGAAGCCGTTTATGTCTTAATCCATCAAACTCTTCGACTTAATCGCCTTCTTAGAAAGCTCTTTAGCAAACTCGGTAATGTCTGCTTCGAACTCATCGACGCTTTGGCGGATTTCATCCAGTTGAACGGTTTGCATCACTCGATTTTCCATTACGATTTGGCCGTTAACAATCGTAGTGTCGATGTTGCTTGGATTCGCTTGGTAAACTAATGTCGCATATGGGTCGTAGCTTGGCATCATGTTCGCCGATTGTGTCTCTACAATCACGATATCCGCTTTCTTACCCGCTTCAAGAGAACCGATTTGGTCTTCCATGTGTAAGGCTTTTGCGCCACCTAATGTCGCCATCTCAATCACTTGTTCAGGAATCATGATGGTACGGTCAGAATGCTTTAAACGTTGCATGTTGGCTGCGTAGCTTAGAGTACGCATGATATCGACTTGGTTAGAGCTCATTGGGCCGTCTGTTCCCAAGCCGATTCGCATATCAGCACGGTACATCTCCCACGCAGGTGCAATGCCTGTCGCCCCTTTGGCGTTCGCCATTGGATTGTATGAGATACCCGCATCAGCTTGTTTCAATAGCTTTTGGTCGTTCTCTGAAAGGTGGATACCGTGAGCAATCACTACGCGCTCGTCCAGTACTCCAATTTCATCCATGTATTCGACTGGCGACGTTGCCTTAGTTTCGTCTTTGATGCGCTTTTCTTCATTCGGGAATTCAGCAACGTGAATCAACACAGGCACATCGTATTGAGCAGAGAGTTTGTTGATTTCTTGCAGCTTGTCTTTGCTCACTGTGTACACCGCATGTGGCGCATAAGCGGGTGTAATCAGCTCATCGTTTTGATACTGCTCGATAAAACCTTTGGCATATTCAATTCCGCCATAAGGTTCTTTGGCATCAACCACTGGGAACTTAATCACGGTTTCACCCAGCACGGCACGCAGGCCGACTTCTTTGGTCGCCTTGGCCATTTCGTCCATGTGGTAATACATGTCGGCATAAGTGGTTACACCGCTTTGTGCCAGTTCGATGCTGCCTAGCTTGGTTGCGTTATAAATCAGTTCACGGCTTAGCTTTTCGGCTTCGAGTGGAAAGAAATAAGCGAACAAGCGGTTTGAAATACCCTCTTCGCCTAAGCCACGAAACGCAATCATAGGAAGGTGGTTATGAGCATTAACCATGCCTGGCATAACAATCCCATCTTGAGCATCAATCACCTTTTCAGCTCGGTATTGAGTAATCAAGTCCTCATTACCCACTGCGATGATCTGGTCATTTTTCACGACAACAACACCATCTTCAATCACATCCATTTCAGAATTGATCGTCAGGACTTGTCCGTTAGTGATAATCAGATCGGCGTTGTATGTTTGAGTTGCTACTGTCGAACCACAGCCTGCCAGTAGAACTGCGCTGATGGTGCATGCCAAGCTTTTAAGCGTCATTGCTAAACCTATATGTTGTGCGTGTAATGTTGTTGGTCGCTTCACCTAGGATTCTGAGTTATTCAGAAGAATAAGTGCCGCTAATTTTTGCGACACTATACCCTTATCTTTAAATAAAATGGCATACCTAATCGAGCCAAGTTCAAGTTAAATGAGTTATTGCACAACAGGTCACAAAAGAGGCTCTGTGCTTATAATCACTCACTTGCACAAACAAAAAAGCCTGCACTCACACACCTGAATAAACGTTCAAACAATATTAGCTTTTGACACCACAGCCTTTAATCACCAACTGAGTGATGAACTCCGCGGCTTCTTCGTAGTCTTTGTCATCGAGCTTATCTTTCTGCATCACGCTGCAAATCTGCCAACCAAAATCGGCGTAGGTTTGGGTGGCTGCCCAGATGGTAAACATCAGGTGGTGTGCAGGAACGTCATCCATTAAGCCTTGTGCTGACCACGTTGAGAACTTATCAATAATCATCTGTGATTGCTTATACAGCTCGTCACCAATCTCTTTCGGCAGCACTTTCGCGCCCGACATAACTTCATTGGCAAATACTTTAGAGGCATGTGGATGGTCACGAGAAATAATCAGTTTGGTTTGAATATATTGAGATAAAGCTTCAACAGGATCGCTCAGATCTTCAATCGGACGAGATGCTTCTAGCAAGGGCTGAGTGACGGTTTCAAGCACTGCGTTGTAGAGCTTATCTTTAGAGCTGAAATAATAGAATACGTTAGGTTTGGGAATGTCGGCCGCTTTTGCGATGTCAGCCATTTTTGTTGCGGCATAACCATGAGTGGCGAATTGTTCACACGCGACTTCGATGATTAAATCTTGATTCTTTTGTCTGATCCTAGACATATTGCATCCTTTACAGCTCGTTACTGAAATCATAGTAATCAACGTGCTTCATTAGTCCAGAAGATAATTTCAGAACTCAAGGTCACAGCATTGATAACAATAAAATGGTCGCTCTATTTGTTAAGAAGCGACCATTCCATACCGTGCTTTTGAACTGTTCAAATTAAAGGATCAATATCGCTCTGAAGTCATTCACATTAGTGAGCGTCGGCCCCGTAGTAAGAAGCACATCGACTTGCTTGAAGAAATCGTAGCTGTTGTTGGCATCGAGATAGTCTTGCGCTTTAAGCGACAGGCTCGAACCTTGTTGCCATGTTTGAGGTGTGATCCACGCACCTGCATTGTCTTCCACACCATCAATTCCATCGGTATCGGCAGCCAGAGCGAAGATGTTGTCTTGGCCTTTGAGCTCGTTATACAAGCTTAAAAGGAACTCACAATTGCGCCCACCACGCCCATTGCCTTTAACGGTTACTGTTGTTTCGCCACCAGAAAGCAGTACACAAGGGGTCTCGAATGGATGCTTATTATTAGCGACTTGTTTGGCCAATGCAGCGTGAACTTTCGCGACTTCTCTCGCCTCTCCCTCAATGCAATCACTCAGCACATGCGCAGGAATGCCTAAACCTTCGGCCTCTGCGGCGGCAGCTTCTAACGCAGACATTGGGGTTGCGATGATATGATGCTCGGCGTTTTTCCAACAAACGTCATCTGGCTTAACGGTCTCTGATTCTGGATTATTCAACCATTCAAATGCCGAGTGTGGTGTTTCTATTTGGTAGCGTTCCAAGATTGCCATCGCATCAAAACGTGTAGTGGTGTCGGGTACGGTTGGGCCCGATGCAATCACACTGATGTCATCACCCGGTACATCCGAAATCGCCAATGACACCACTCTTGCTGGATAAGCTGCTTTGGCAAGTCGGCCGCCCTTTATCGAAGATAGATGCTTGCGAACACAGTTCATCTCATCAATGGCGGCACCCGACTTAAGCAGCGCCTTATTGATTTGTTGCTTCTCTGCCAAGCTAATATCGCCACCAGGTAGACTAAGTAATGCAGAGCCACCTCCAGACAGTAGACATATCACGGTATCATCTTCACTGAGGTTACTCACCAATTCCAGCATCCGATGACTGACTTCAAGTCCCATCGCATCCGGAACTGGGTGGGCTGCTTCAATCACTTCAATGTGTTCGCAAGGGGTGGTGTGTTCATAGCGAGTCACCACCAAACCTTCAAGGTCACGTAGCGCAAGGTCTTGCTGTTTCTTGGCTTGCCATACAGCTTCCAATTCAGCGGCCATCGATGCTGCCGCTTTCCCTGCCCCGATAACGACAGTTCGCCCAGCTTGATTTGCCGAGCGATAGAATATGTCTTGAGGAAGAAAAGGTTCGATGTGATTTTGGGGTAGCGCCTGATTTACAGCACTTGAGAAAAGGGTTTGCAGAAACTGCTTAGCATCAATGTCCATCAGCCACTCCTTAGTTGACGGAGGAAAAAAGAACCCCAATACAAGGCGAAAGGGTGCCTGCTAAGATCAAGTTGGAAAGGAACAACTTCAACCTTTGCCTCGTACCGGGAACGCGTATAAAAGGAGACGAAACTACGCGATTTATAAACAAATTGTTTGAAACTGGGGGCTAACTTATTGATGTTAGCCCTGATTCATTGGTTTTGGTTTCAGCAGAAACGACAACACCAATGTATCAGACGGATTACTCGTTAAGGATTAGCGAATTGAGTGATCAGAACGTTTCTCTATCGCTTGGATAAGCGCAGAGTGGTCCCAGCCTTCACCGCCCATCTCGGCACACTCACCAAACAACTCTTGAGCATTAGCCGTATTCGGCAGTGCAACCCCAAGCTCTTGTGCGCCCGTTAGCGCTAGGTTGAGATCTTTCTGATGGAGCGAGATTCTAAAGCCTGGGTCAAAGGTGCCTTCAACCATTCGCTCACCATGCACTTCAAGGATCTTAGAGTTGGCAAAGCCGCCTAATAGCGCCTGACGAACTCGCGCAGGATCAGCACCGGCTTTTGATGCAAACACCAGTGCTTCAGAGACCGCTTCAATGTTCAGTGCAACGATGATCTGGTTAGCCACTTTACACGTTTGGCCTGCACCGTTATCACCTACCAGCGTGATGTTCTTACCCATGATTTCAAACAGTGGGCGTGCTTTATCAAAAGCATCTTGCTCACCGCCCACCATGATGGTTAGCGCGGCATTGATCGCGCCCACTTCACCACCAGAAACTGGAGCATCTAAGTATGAAGCACCGCCTTCATTAATACGTGCAGCAATGGCTTTGGTCGCGATTGGCGAGATTGAACTCATATCGATAACTAGCTTGCCCGTTGCACCACCTGCAGTAAGACCTTGCTCGACACCGTTATCACCAAACAGGACGTCTTCCACTTGAGGCGTGTTTGGCACCATAAGAATAATGACATCCGCCTGTTCCGCGGCTTCGGCTGGGGAATGACAAACCGTTGCGCCTGCTGCAACCAACTCGGCAGGAGCAGCGTTGAAATGATCCGACAGAATCAAATCGTGACCCGCTTTTTGAAGGTTACTCGCCATAGGTTTACCCATGATGCCAGTTCCGATAAATGCAATTTTAGACATGTTGTTCTCCTTAACGTTTGAGGGTTACCAGGCACAATTAACGGTACTGGTTTAGCCAACCAAGGCCTTTTGTCGTTGTCGTTTTCGGTTTGTATTCGCAGCCAACCCAGCCTTGATAGCCAAGCTCATCAAGGTAGTTCAGTACGAATGGATAATTGATTTCTCCGGTACCCGGCTCATGTCGACCCGGGTTATCAGCCAGCTGCACGTGAGCGATTTGGCCAATGTTCTGCTGCATGGTTGGCGTAAGGTCGCCTTCCATAATCTGCATGTGATAGATATCGTATTGGATAGAAAGGTTATCGCTTGCCACCTCTTTAATGATGGTTTTCGCTTGCTCCGTGGTGTTCAAGAAAAAGCCCGGAATATCGCGCGTGTTAATCGCTTCAATCACTAGGCTAATGCCTTCGGCAGCCAGAGCATTTGCGGCGTAGTGAAGGTTAATCACAAAGGTTGCCTGAGCGTCTTGCAGAGTGACACCTTGTGGGACAATGCCCGCTAAGCAATTCACCTGTTTACAACCAAGTTTCTTGGCGTAGGCTATCGCTTTAGGTACGCCCGCTTGAAACTCTTCAACGCGTGCTGGGTCAACCGCGATACCACGGTCGCCAGCGTCCCAATCCCCGGCAGGCAAGTTAAATAGCACTTGCTCTAGATTATTAGCGTCAAGCTTTTGTTTAATCTCATCCGCATCAAAGGCGTATGGGAAAAGGTATTCGACACCTTGAAAACCTGCCTCTGCGGCGGCTTCAAAACGGTCCATAAAATCAACTTCCGTGAATAACATTGACAAGTTTGCTGCAAATTTTGCCATGACTCTGTCCTTATTCTTTACTTTTGAAAATCTGGTTATTTGTAGTAAAGCCTCGCGCTATTGGAGGCTTTCCGTAGAGCTCAATCTCGCTCTACGGATACACATTACTTCGTGATTACTTGTACGCTAGCGCGGTTGGTGCATCGCTGCTGCTTTCCGCAAGCGGTTCAAATTCATTTATGGCGTTGATCTCTACGCCCATAGAGATATTGGTCACGCGCTCCAAAATCAGCTCAACCACCACAGGCACTTTGTGCTTGTTCATTAGCTCTTTAGCTTGCTCAAACGCTGCTGCAATTTGGTCTGGTTCGCGAACACGAATCGCCTTACAACCAAGGCCTTCAACAACAGCAACATGGTCAACACCGTAGCCTTCAAGCTCTGGCGCATTCTGATTATCGAACGCCAGTTGTACACAATAATCGATATCAAATTGGCGCTGCGCTTGGCGAATCAAACCAAGGTAGGAGTTATTCACGAGCACATGGATATATGGCAGGTTGAATTGAGCACCTACTGCCAGCTCTTCAATCATAAATTGGAAGTCGTAGTCACCAGAGATAGCAACGATATCGCGACTCGGATCGGCTGCTCGAACACCCAATGCGGCAGGTGTTGTCCAACCAAGCGGGCCTGCTTGACCACAGTTGATCCAATGTCGAGGCTTATAAACATGCAGAAACTGCGCGGCAGCAATTTGCGACAAGCCAATGGTACTCACATAACAAGTGTCACGACCAAATGCCTTGTTCATCTCTTCATAAACACGCATCGGTTTCATTGGTGCTTCATCGAAATTGGTTTTACGTAGCATGGTCGATTTACGTTCCTGACACTCGCTTGCCCAAGCATTTCGATTTGGTAGTTTGCCAGTATCACGCCACTCTTGTGCAACCTCAACCATTAGCTCAAGTGCTGATTTTGCATCTGAAACAATGCCTAAATCAGGGCAAAACACGCGGCCAATTTGGGTTGGTTCAATATCGACATGAACAAACTTACGACCTTCAGTGTATACATCGACAGAGCCGGTATGACGGTTAGCCCAGCGATTACCAACGCCAAACACAAAGTCAGAGTTCAACATGGTCTCATTACCGTAACGGTGAGAGGTTTGTAGCCCAACCATGCCTGCCATTAGCTCATGATCATCTGGGATAGAGCCCCATCCCATCAAGGTTGGAATCACCGGTACACCTGTGATTTCAGCAAACTGCTGTAGCAGCTCAGATGCACCTGCGTTGATCACACCACCACCGGATACAATCAGCGGTTTTTCAGCTTGTGCCATCATTGTTAATGCTTTCTCAACCTGAGCACGTGTTGCTTGTGGCTTGTAAGGTTCAAGTGGCTCATAGGTATCAATATCGAACTCAATCTCAGCCAACTGTACATCTAGAGGTAGGTCAATCAGCACTGGGCCGGGACGTCCAGAACGCATCAAATGAAAGGCTTTTTGAAATGCGCGTGGCACTTGTGCAGGTTCCAGTACCGTGGTTGCCCACTTGGTCACTGGCTTGGCGATAGATTCAATGTCGACCGCTTGGAAATCTTCTTTATGAAGGCGAGCACGCGGAGCCTGACCAGTGATACATAGGATAGGGATCGAGTCAGCCGATGCCGAATAAAGACCTGTGATCATGTCCGTTCCTGCCGGGCCAGAAGTACCAATACACACACCAATATTATCTTGATTAGTTCGTGTGTAGCCTTCAGCCATATGAGAGGCACCCTCTACATGTCGAGCTAAGACGTGGTCGATCCCTCCAAGCTTTTTCATCGCTGCGTACATTGGGTTTATCGCTGCGCCGGGAACACCAAATGCGATGTCTACTCCTTCACGTTTAAGCACTTCTACCGCTGCTTCAATCGCTTTCATAATTGCCATTCGAACCTCCAGTTCAGATTGTATACAATTAAACTAACTTTTGTGTACTATGAATCATCCTCAGCATTTATCAAGCCCAATTTGAAACAATTTTGTTACATCAACCTATCCTACTGAACAGCAATAAAGCCTGAAAAGCTTACAATTCATTGCTTTACATGAAATATCTTTACGTAAAAATAAATCACAAAAAGATCAAATGATAAATAAATGTTAAATACCATTTGCTTGTTTACAATTTCTACAATATAAATACCGTTAAAAAGAACATTTTGTATACAAAATGACATCGTATTGTGTAAAGGAGACAAGCAGTGATGAATGACGTGAAAGAAAGAGAAGAAACACTGTGTATGCAGGTACTTGGGAATATGGACAACCCCAAGTACAAAGAGATCTTGTCTAAAGATGCATTGAAGTTCTTAGAAGCTATCATTAAAAAGTTTGGAGATCGCCGTCATGCCCTGCTAAATGATCGCGACACAAAACAAGCGCAATATGATGACGGTGAGCTACCTAATTTTAGAAAGGACACCGTCTCTATTCGTCAGAATAAAGAGTGGAAAGTCGCAACACCGCCACCAGAGCTACTAGATCGCCGCGTAGAGATCACAGGTCCTATCGAGAGAAAGATGGTGATCAACGCATTAAACTCAGGTGCGAAAGTCTTCATGTGCTGTTTTGAAGATGCGTCTTCTCCTACTTGGGCCAATATGGTCGAAGGGCAAATCAACCTAAGAGATGCCAACCTTGGCACCATTAGTTATTTCGATGAGAAGAAGCAGAAGCGTTACCAATTAAACGACGACCCTGCACTGCTGATCGCACGCCCACGAGGGATCCACCTTCCTGAGCAATCCATCCAATTCAACAATCAGCCTATCGGCGGTTGCTTGATGGACTTCGCTTTGTACTTTTTCCATAACTATCAATCACGAGCACAAAAAGATTTAGGTGTTTATTACTACATTCCAAAACTTGAAAGCATGGAAGAGGCGCAGTGGTGGGACGATATTTTCAGCTTCACCGAAAGCTATTTCCAAGTACCAAAAGGCACTATTCGCGCGACAGTATTGATTGAAACGCTTCCTGCTGTATTCCAGATGGAAGAGATTTTGTATGCCATGCGTGATCATATCGTAGCGATGAACTGCGGCCGCTGGGACTACATCTTCAGCTACATCAAAACGCTGAAAAATCACAAAGATCGTATCCTGCCAGACCGTCACGGGATCGGCATGGATCAAGAGTTCCTAAACGCTTACAGCCAGCTGCTGGTTCGTACTTGTCACGCTCGAGGAGCACTGGCGATGGGGGGTATGTCGGCCTTCATTCCAGCAAAAGATCCACAAGAGATGGCACGTGTTACCGCCAAGGTTATTGAAGACAAACAAAGAGAATCGCAAAACGGTCACGATGGCACATGGGTCGCGCACCCTGCCCTAGTTGATTTAGCAATGTCGATCTTCGACAAGCACCTTGATGGCAAAGTAAATCAAATGAATTTCCAAAGCCCTGAACACACCATCAATGCCGACACCTTACTTAAACCATGTGAAGGCAGCCGCGACGAAACAGGGGTGCGCAAGAATATACGCATTGCGCTGTATTACATCGAAGCTTGGATCCAAGGCTACGGCTGTGTACCTATCTACGGACTGATGGAAGATGCCGCCACCGCAGAGATCTCAAGAGCCAATATCTGGCAGTGGATCCACCACGGGGTAACACTCGATGATGGCCAAACCTTTACCAAATCACTATTCCACTCTTGGCTTTACCAAGAGCTAGACACAATAAAACATGAAGTCGGAGACTCGCGCTATGCAGCAGGTCGATTTGAAGAGACGGCTGATCTTTTCTATCAACTTTCTACAGCCGAAGAGTTCGCTGCCTTCCTCACTTTACCCAGCTATGGGCTATTACAAGAGTCCAGTTAGGACTCTTGTACCGAGCTGAATCAGTCAATGATTATTCACAACAGAGTAGTGATTGGCTGGCTTAGCTTGGTACACGGCCCCTTGAAAAACTAGGAGATAACATGGGAAGTTTGACTCTACAACAAGCGTTAACCATCATCGATGGCACCTTAAAAGCAGGAAACAAGATCCACACAGAACCTTTGACGGTCGCCGTCTTAGACAGCGGTGGCAAGCTGATTTCTCTGCAACGTCAAGACGGCTCTAGCATGATGCGACCAGACATCGCGATCGCTAAAGCGTGGGGGGCACTCGCACTGGGTTGTTCCTCTAGAAAACTCGCCCAAGATGCTGACAACCGACCAGCATTCATCTCCGCCGTAAACGTGCTCGCACACGGAAACATGGTGCCAGTTCCAGGGGGGCTACTGATTCGAGACAAGGATAAAACGGTACTCGGTGCCATTGGTGTCAGCGGTGACATATCTGACATCGATGAAAGCTGCGCCATCAACGGAATTGGTTGCGCAGAACTGTTTAGCGACGAGATGCTGCAAGCTTAAGTCCAATAATTTACGGGATTTACAAAAGAAAAAACCGAAGCTATTAGGCTTCGGTTTTTTAATGAATCTAAAGAAAAATCAGCAAAACTATTCGTAAGCACTCAGCCACGTTTTCAGGAGTTGGTTAGTGTTCTTCTTCTGACTCGCAGACAGGGATTTAACGAGCTTCTTCTGCATTTCAACATGCTCAGTCATCATTTGGTCAATCAGAATGAGACCATCTTTGGTTAGCTGAACACTCACACTGCGTCTGTCTTCTTTGCTGTGCTCACGACTGATCAGCCCTTTAGCTTCCAATTTATCAAGGCGATTGGTCATCGCACCAGATGTCAGCATCATCGAGCCGATCAGTTCAGATGGCGTCAGTCGGTAGGGTTTTCCAGAACGTCGCAAGGTGGCTAATACATCAAACTCACCCAGCTTCATGTCGTATTTTTTATGAAGCTCGGCAACTTGCGTCTCCATATACTTGGCAATACGCATAATTCGGCCCATCATTGCCATAGGCTCAGTTTCTAATTCGGGCTTTTCCTTTGCCCATTGCTCTACAACGCGGTCGATAGCATCCATTTGCAATCTAGCTCCGTGATTAGTCTTGTTTACTTCAAACTAGTTTAACATAAAGATACTTTACAACCACTAGTTCTCAGTATACAGTTCACACAATAGTTATCTTAACGTAAAGATATTTTAAATGAACATATTATTAGCAATGATCCCCGCGTTCTTTTGGGGAACAACCTATGCAGTGACGCAATTTACGCTACAGGAGTGGCCACCATTATTATTAGGTGCTTTGCGTGCGTTACCTGCTGGTTTGTTATTGCTAGCGGTAAAACCAACGCTGCCTAAAAAAGGCGAATGGCAGATCATTTTCACACTGGGCCTTATCAATATCGCGACCTTCTTTGGCTTGATCTTCGTAATGGCGCTAACGCTGCCTTCAGCGATTTCTGGCGTGGGTATGATCTCTGTGCCTGTATTTGCGATGATCTTTCACTGGGTAGTGAAAAAGCAGCGCCCGCACTTGATTCAAGCCTTGTCTGGTATTGGCTTAATCACCTTAGCCTGGATACTGTTCGACCCAAGTCAGATCGCTTTAAGCCCAATAGGCTTAGGTGCCATGTTCGCCGCAATTATGTGTATCGTTATCGGCAGTAGCATTACCAAATCATTGGGTAATCGCATGCACTGGTGGAAGGTACTCACATGGCAACTCATTCTGGGCGGTACGATTTTGTCTGTCGCGTCTGGCATTCATGCCTTCATCGACCCGCAGCCTTATGTTAACGCCGTGACTCATTTCGATACTCGTAATGCAATGGGGCTAGTGTGGGTGATTGGCCTAAACACAGCGCTGGGATACGGTATGTACGTGTGGTTACTGCAACGTATGTCAGTGGTTGATTTTACCTTCGGTGGTATTGCAAACCCAGTAGCCGGTATCGTGACAGGTATGGTATTGATGGGTGAATCATTTACAGCAGTCCAATATTCATTGATGACAGGCATGATCGTGATGTCACTGCTACCACAACTTATTCTGGCAGTAAGACAGTCCAAACAAGTTAAGCCTATTACGCAGTAGATACAGTCTCTTGACTCATTGATAAAAAACGCGCCTCATTTAAGGTAATGCCGATCGTTTA
>NZ_MCZZ01000094.1 GCF_002875705.1 Vibrio sp. 10N.261.45.E2 | reverse complement strand
CTTAAACGATCGGCATTAGCTCAATGTAGTGGGCTTTTTTCTAACCAGTTTTCATACGGAATAAGAATAAGGTTAAAATCAAGTAAATTAGCAAAATATCGCTTATATTTTATTTATATTTAGATACAATTCACCTCTCAAACTTACCCTGTGTTTCACGCCAATTATTGAGCGACCGCTGTGAATATCGACGTTGTTTTTCTGTTAGAACAAAACCCCATTCTCCTCATCTTTGTTGTTTTATCGATTGGATTAGCCATTGGTAAAATTCGTTTCGGTAGCCTCCAACTCGGTAATTCCATCGGTGTTCTGATTACTTCCCTTGTTATGGGACATCTTGGCTTTTCTTTTAACGCAGATGCGCTCACCATTGGTTTCATGCTGTTTATCTACTGTGTTGGCATTGAAGCAGGGCCAAACTTCTTCGGGATCTTCTTTAGAGACGGTAAGCACTATCTCATTCTAAGCCTCGTAGTACTTTCTACAGCGATTGCCCTAACCTATTTCAGTAGTCATTACCTTGGCCTAGGGTTTGGTTTATCCGCAGGTATGATGGCTGGTGCTCTTACAGCAACACCGATTTTAGTAGGTGCACAAGACGCATTGAATTCAGGCTTAGCAGAAGTACCGAGAAATATGGACTTGAGCCTGATTATCGAAAACCTATCAGTAGGTTATGCGATGGCGTACTTGGTTGGCTTGATCAGCATGATTATGTTTGCTCGCTTGATCCCTAAACTTCAAAAAGTGAACCTACATGACTCGGCTGAGCAAATCGCTCAAGAACGTGGCTTAGGCGCTTCAGGTCAACGTAAGGTTTATCTGCCAATCATCCGTGCTTATCGTGTGGGACCAGAGCTTATCTCTTGGACTGACGGTAAAAACCTGCGTGAGCTAGGCATTTATCGCCAAACAGGCTGTTACATCGAGCGTATTCGACGTAACGGTATTCTTGCCCACCCAGATGGTGATGCCATTCTGCAAGAAGGCGATGAGATCGCATTGGTTGGTTTCCCAGACAGCCACGCTCGTCTAGACCCAAGCTTCCGTAACGGTAAAGAGGTTTTCGACCGTAACCTTCTCGATCTGCGTATCGTGGAAGAAGAGATTGTCGTTAAAAGTGACAGCATCGCAGGTAAGCGCTTATCTGACTTGAACCTGTCTGAATATGGCTGTTTCCTTAATCGCGTAGTGCGTGCTCAAATTGAAATGCCGATGGACTTAAACATCGTGCTTTCTAAAGGTGACGTCCTACAGGTCAGTGGCGAAAAGAGTCGTGTTCACGGTCTAGCAGAGAAAATTGGTTTCATCTCAATCCACAGCCAAATGGCGGATCTGATGGCCTTCTGTAGCTTCTTCATTCTGGGTATTTTGTTTGGTTTGATCACCATGACATTCGGTCAGGTGTCATTTGGATTAGGTAACGCAGTTGGCCTACTTCTATCAGGCATCATGCTAGGCTTCTTAAGAGCAAACCACCCTACTTTCGGTTACGTACCTCAAGGTGCGTTGAACATGGTCAAAGACCTCGGTTTGATGTTCTTTATGGTCGGTATCGGCTTAAGCGCCGGTGGTAAGATATTTGAGCACTTAACCCAGGTTGGTCCGCAGGTAATCGGTATCGCTCTGGTGGTCAGTGTGTTACCTGTATTCTTTGCTTACTTGGTTGGCGCTTACGTGTTGAAGATGAACCGAGCTCTGCTGTTTGGTGCGATCATTGGCGCGCGAACTTGTGCACCGGCGATGGACATCGTAAATGACCACGCTCGCTCAACCATTCCAGCTCTGGGCTACGCAGGTACTTACGCGATAGCCAATATATTAATGACCTTAGCAGGTACTTTCATCATCATAATTAGCTAGCTTATTCAGCGTTATAACGCTTTAGATTAGATATGTTAAATGCACTAATTCATCTTTGGGTTAGTGTATTTTTTATGACCTGTTTTAAGCGGTTCAGCCTCCTTCCCCGCCCCTGATCTTAACTATCTTCGTATCTAGAATTCCTTATCTGCTCTTAATCTCTTCGCATCTCGCTACTCGAATCCCGTATCTGCTCTTTAATCTCTTTGAGTTTTTAAGACAAAAAAAATAGGCGCTCAATGAGCGCCTATTTCGCTTAGATTCGATAGTTTGAATTAGATGTCAGCTACATCAAATTCAACAGCTGGGTTTACGTCAGCTTCGTAATCAACACCTTCAACACCGAAACCGAATAGCTTCAAGAACTCTTCTTTGTACTCTACGTAGTCAGTCAGTTCTTTCAGGTTTTCAGTTGTGATTTGAGGCCATAGGTTACGACAGTGATCTTGAATGTCTTCACGAAGTTCTAGATCATCTAGACGTAGACGGTTCACTTCATCAACTTCTGCTGCGCTGCCATCTTCTTTGTATAGACGTTGGCTGAACATACGGAAGATTTGTTCCATACAGCCTTCGTGAATACCTTCTTCACGCATCTTCTTGAACACCATAGCGATGTAAAGAGGCATAACAGGGATTGCAGAGCTTGCTTGAGTCACAACAGACTTAAGAACAGCAACGTTCGCAGTACCACCGGTTTGGCCTAGTTTCTCGTTAAGCGCTGACGCTGCACGGTCTAGATCCATTTTCGCTTTACCTAGCGCGCCATCCCAGTAGATTGGCCACGTTAGTTCAGTACCGATGTAGCTGTAAGCAACTGTTTTGCAACCGTCAGCCAGAACACCCGCTTCAGATAGAGCGTTGATCCAAAGTTCCCAATCTTCACCGCCCATTACAGTAACAGTGTCTTTGATCTCTTCTTCCGATGCAGGCTCAACACTTGCTTCGATGATCATGTCTTTGTTTGTATCAACCGCAGTTGATGTGTACGTTTCACCGATAGGTTTAAGAGCTGAACGAATTACTTCGCCCGTCTCTGGCATTTTACGTACTGGAGACGCCAGTGAGTACACAACCATATCGATTTGGCCTAGATCTTCTTTGATCAGGTCAATTGTTTTCTGTTTCGCTTCGTTAGAGAAAGCATCGCCGTTCAGGCTTTTTGAATACAGGCCTTCTTCTTTAGCAAACTTGTCGAACGCTGCTGAGTTATAGAAGCCAGCTGTGCCCGGCTTTTTCTCAGTACCGGCTTTCTCAAAGAAAACACCGATAGTTGAAGCGCCGCCACCAAATGCAGCCGCAATACGTGAAGACAAGCCGTAGCCACTTGAAGAGCCAACAACTAGTACACGTTTAGGTGCGTTTGCGATTGGGCCTTGAGCTTTTGTGTAAGCAATTTGTTCTTTTACATTAGCTTCACAACCGACTGGATGTGTTGTAGTACAGATGAATCCGCGAATTCGAGGTTTGATGATCATATTCAACTTCCTTAAAAAATCAGGTTAAGGATAAAAGTTTCGTACGCAAATGGCATCTAATTTCTGTAAAAATGTGGTGAAAATGCAAGTGGTTGGAGCACTCAGTAAATATTTGCTGACTAAGTCACCATTTGTTAACGCATCTATTGCGACTTTTACGACAAAAACAAAAAAGGCACCTACTAAGTTAGGTGCCTTTTAACGTTTCTTTATCTAAGCAACGCTATTTAGCTTAGGTTTTAACTCTTTTCGCGTCAAAGTTTCACTAAAGTCATGACTGAAGTGGTCAACTTGAATCGCAGCGTAACGCAGTTTATCGGCTGACACAATTTGGTCAACTTCTTCTTGCGTTAGCACATCTGCAGCGAGTGCTTGAGCTAGTTTGTCTTGCAGTAAGCCTTTACGAGCCACTTTGCCCTCTTTCACTGCTTTGAAAATCTTACGCTCTAATGGCTTGATGCTGTACATCGCATTGAACGCGTTCTCCATCAGGCCAACGCTGTCCTCTTCTTCTTTACCGATGTAGCAAAGGTGAGTCAAACGTTCACGGTGTGCGCCCGGAGTCATCAAGCTTTCTGCTAGTTGCACTGTTAGGTTATCACTTGGTTTTTCGAAGTGGTTACCGACAGGGAAAACGAGACCTTTAAGTACTTTACCCACCATCTTGTTCGGGAAGTTTCTGTACGCTTCTTGTAAAGATTTCGCCGCATGGTGGAAACAGTGTTGAACCGCGTAGTGCACGTAGTCTAGGTCAGCTTGTTGACGACCTTCGTCTTCATACTTCTTAAGCGCTGCAGACGCCATGTATAGGTAACTCAGACCATCACCCAAACGTGCAGAGATAAGCTCTTTACGTTTCAGTTCACCACCTAGAGTTAGCATCGCGAAGTCTGCACTTACCGCTAATGCACGGCTCAGACGAGTCAAGTCTTGGTAGTAAGGCTTAGTTGGACCACTCATGTCCGCTTTAATAAACTTAGAGCCAGTCAATGCTGCACCAAACGCACCAAACGTGTTCTTAGTTGCGTGACCAATATGCTTGAACAACAAGTCATCGAAGTCCTTCGCACCTTGCTTCTCATCTGGGTTCGCTGCCGCTTCCATTTCGCTTAGTACGTATGGGTGACAACGTGTTGCACCTTGACCAAAGATCATCAGGTTTCGAGTCAAGATGTTCGCACCTTCTACTGTGATAGCAACAGGGATACCTAGGTAAGGTGCTGCCAAGTAGTTCATTGGACCATCTTGAATTGCACGACCAGAGTGAATATCCATCGAGTCATTCAAAATAGTACGTGCCATTTCTGTCATGTGGTATTTCGCGATAGCCGTTACGATGCCCGGCTTTTCTTTCATATCAAGTGAAGTGGTTGTCAGCGTACGAGTTGCTTCTAGGAGATACGTTAAGCCACCAATACGACCTAAACTCTCTGCAACACCTTCAAACTTACCAATCGACATACCAAACTGCTTACGAACATAAGCGTATGCGCCAGTTGTTCTCGCAGTTAGATGGCCCATTGCTGTACCCAGTGCTGGTAGTGAAATACCACGACCTGCAGACAGACACTCCACCAGCATACGCCAACCTTTACCTGCGTAATCCGCGCCACCGATTAGCCATTCCATAGGAATAAATACATCGTGACCGCGTGTTGGACCATTCATGAATGCAAGGCCTAGTGGGTCATGACGTTCACCAATCACAACGCCTTCATGATCAGCAGGGATCAGCGCACAAGTGATTCCGATGTCTTCTTTGTCACCAAGTAGTTTTTCTGGATCGTGCAGTTTGAAAGCCAGACCAAGTACCGTCGCCACTGGTGCTAGCGTAATGTAGCGTTTGTTCCAGTTAAGCTTGATACCTAGTGTCTCTTTACCTTCGTGCATTCCCATGCACACAGTACCGACATCAGGGATACCACCAGCATCAGAACCCGCTTCTGGGCCTGTTAGTGCGAAACATGGAATATCTGTACCGTCAGCAAGACGAGGCAACCAGTAGTCTTTCTGATCTTGAGTACCGTAGTGAGACAGTAGCTCACCAGGGCCAAGAGAGTTTGGAACCATTACCGAAACCGCAGTACTGATACTACGCGTCGCAATCTTGGTTACGATCGTAGAGTTTGCGTGTGCTGAGAACTCACGACCGCCGTACTCTTTCGCAATAATGAGCGAGAAGAAACGCTCTTTACGTAAGAAGTTCCATACCTCTTCAGGAAGGTCACGGTCTTCTTTTACAATTTGGTGGTCATCAAGCATAGCGAGCAAAGTTTCAAGCTCATTGTCCATGAACGATTGCTCTTCTGCTGTCAGCTGAGGTTTAGGGTATTGGTGCAGCTTTTGGAAATCTGGTTTACCAGAAAACAGCTCTCCGTCCCACCACACGCTACCTGCTTCCATCGCTTCTTTCTCGGTGCTAGATAGTGGTGGTAGTACTTTTTTAAAGAGTTTAAAAGCTGGGTCACTTACCCATTTTTGTCTTAGAGAGCTCATAGTTCAGATCCTTTTGTTCACTATATTGGTTGTGAATGTTTCGCTTTTTATTGTTTTATTCTTCTGCTGACATGCCAGCGGCTAAATATGGAATAAGAATATCGACCACTGCTTTAGCATCTATCTTTCTGTCGTAGTCATTCTCTGCAATTTCTACCAGAGCCTGACTTGACGCCATGGTGAATACACAAGTCCCTAGGGTGAAGTGTAATCGCCAAAATAACTGTTCTTGAGTGAGGTTAGGATTCGCCTTCATTACTGATGTCATAAACAAAGAGAGCACTTCGCTATAACGAGTAGTAATGAACCAGCGCAAGTGTCCCTGTACGTCCGTATAACCTCTACCGATAAGTAACATGAATCGGCTTGTGCCATTTGGCCTAACATCGTTAAGTGCTCTCAGTGGCTGTCTTAAAGACTCAAACACGTCACTCATAGAATACGTTTCGTTCAAGTTTAAGTTCACTAACGCATCTTGCAGCGCTGGCATAAATGCTTCTAAGTAACGATTGAGTACCGCACGAACCAGAGTCTTCTTATCACCAAAGTGATAGTTCACTGAAGCTAAGTTGACATTCGCTTTACTCGTAATCGTGCGTAAAGAGGTGTCATTAAAACCGTGCTCAGCAAATAAGCCTTCAGCCACATCTAAGATTTTGTCTTTGGTTGTACTTCTTGGTGCCATTTCAATCACTCGTATTAAACAACTGTTTGAAATATACGCTTAGTACATTTATTTAACAAGCAGGCAACATCACATTTTCACAAATTGGTCGTACCAGTTAATAAAACTTAGTACTAACCGATTGAATCGATGTGTGTTTACGAAAAAAGAAAAAAATAATGAATTTTCTTGGAACCGAAATGGAAATGGAGGGTCATAAATTAAGTAGAAAACAGCGTATTTAGAAGTTTAACAGGCCGTCAAACTTGTTCTTCTCACTGCTTTCTTAATTACTGCATTTTCCTTATTAACTCCTATACTTGTATCCGCCCAAACCACGTTGGTTTGGGCTTTTTTTTATTTGTTGTTTGAGAGAAAAAGTTAGCCTTCCAGCCTTTCTTCCAGCCACTAACCGCAACGTAACCAGCGCGTTCGTTTCTTTGTATGTAGCCCCTAAATCGAACTACCACGCTTGGCAGATTGCTATCACATTAAAGCGTATTTCAAACAACCTTCCCTCAACGTTTACGTATCTGAGCACAAAGCCAACACTAGCTGTGCCTCTATTTATATCGAATCAATTCAAAGCATTTTATTTCTCACTACTGGTAAATTAATCAATAGCGATAGAGACTTACATTCGAAATAAAGCCAACAAACTTAGCAATTTCTTGCAGATGTCCTAAGCTTCGTTTAATACCCTTCTCAATTAAGTAGTTAAACGCAAGTTGAGGAGCGGCGGGAGCTTTTAAAAGTAGAAGGAGGCCTACTTTGAGACTGTTAAAATTACCCATCATGTGTTGCTTAGTTATTGCAGCTCCACTCTCTGCTCAAACTTTAGAACAGGCGGTAGCCATCACTTTGGCGACTAACCCTGAGATAAAGAGTATCTTTAATGAGTTTGTGAGTGTCCGAAAACGAAATGATGCCGCAGGCGGTGCTTATAGACCTAGTATCGACCTTGATGCTGGCATTGGTTACGAAGGAATAAATCCTGCGCCAAACAATGGTCCAGATACGGATCTCACACGAAAGGAAGCAACGATATCCCTCACTCAGTTGCTGTGGGATGGTTCGTCGACTCTCAACGACATTGATCGCACTGCCGCAGAAGCAGAATCGGTTCGCTTGCAATTACTCGCAGATGCCGAAGACAAAGCACTAGAGGTCACACAGATCTACTTAGATGCCGTTAAAGCAACTGAAGTTCTAGCCCTTTCAGAAAGTAACCTTGCTATCCACAAGAAAATCTATAAAGACATCAAAAAGCGTGCAGTCTCGGGCATAGGCTCAACCGCAGATGTGTCTCAAGTAGAAGCAAGGATCGCAAAAGCTCACGGCAACTTGTTAGCCGCACAGAACAACCTCATTGATACCCACACTCAATTTAGAAGAATCGTGGGTCAAGAACCACTTGGCTTAGTTTACCCAAGAGCCGATATTTCTATGATTCCCCTATCATTATCAGATGCCCTTGTGGATGCTCTGGACCAACACCCAGTCATCAAAGTCGCGACTGCGGATGTTGATTCAGCACACTTCCAATACAAACAATCTAAAGGTGTTAACTACCCAACGTTCTCCATTGAAGCATCCCAATCATGGCGAAATGATGCGGGGGGCGATGAAGGTTCGAGTCAAGAAACCTTGGCAATGTTACGAATGCGATACAACCTATACAACGGTGGTACCGATAGCGCTAATTCAGAAGCTGCAGCTTACCAACTCAACAAGGCTAAAGATCTGAGAGATCGTGCTTATCGACAAGTGGAAGAAGGCCTTCGTCTATCTTGGAGTGCATTGGACCTTACGCTGCAACAGAAGAACTTCTTGTCTGATCACGTTGATTCAGCGTCAGAAACCGTTATCGCTTATGAGAAACAATATCGAATCGGCAAACGTACGCTTCTTGATCTACTTAACACCGAAAACGAATTGTTTGAAGCACGAAAAGATTACTTAGACGCGCATTACTCTGAACAGTACGCTAAATACCGTGTAATGAACGCGACAGGCTCTCTATTGAACGCTCTACTGGTCGATATCCCAGACGAGTGGACAACGGCCGTGGAGTATTAATGATGAAGAGATCTTACTTACTACTTTCCGCATTAACGATAACGTTATGTGCATGCTCTAGCCAAAATGAAGAGCCCTACATAGAAACGCCTGAAGCGGAGCAGATTTCAGACCTACAAGACGACGATAACGATGGCGTGGTCAATGCTCGAGACACCTGCCCTGGCACACCTGAATCGTCTCTGGTTGATAATGAAGGTTGTGGAGAGACGGTTAGCTCGCAAGAAGTCAGACAGTTGAACATCCTTTTTGCTAATGACTCTTATGAAGTTAACCCGATCTTCTCAGATCAAATCACCACTATGGCTGAGTTCTTAGAAACCTACCAAAGCGCATCGATTGAAATTCAGGGCTACGCCAGTAAGGTCGGCGCGAGTGAATACAATTTGGAGCTATCAAAGAAACGCGCTCACCACGTTGAAGATGAACTACTTTCGAATGGTATAGACCCGAGCCGAGTAAGAGTTGTCGGTTACGGTGAAGAGCGATTAGAAAGCGATGGCGATGACGCTACATCTCACGCACTAAATCGCCGAGTAACAGCAACGGTTGTCGGACTCAGTGAACAAATCGTCGAAGAGTGGACCATATTTACCACGCTTAAAAAGTAGCGTGACAATGTCACTGTAGGTGTAGATGTAGATGTAGATATGTTGTTCGAGTAACAGCCAACTTAGCTATAAGATCAATAAAGCCGTGATAGGAAACCCATCACGGCTTTTTTGTTCTTTGTTGTTACTCAGTGAGTAGACTCGCTATATGGTGAGCCTACTACCGGTTATAGTTTTACTTCTTGATGCTTAGTCTTCGGTAAAGAAACACTTAGCAAGAAGTAACCTAAGATAGCTGCAGTCGTTGAGCCCATCAGGATACCCAGTCGAGCAAGCGTATCAAAATCTGCGTTCGTTGGACCAAATGCCAATGAAGAGATGAAGATAGACATTGTAAAGCCGATACCACACAGCACAGACACTGCGAAGATGTTCATGAAGTTCACACCTTCAGGTAGTTTAGCGATACCCGTTTTCACAGCGCCCCAGCTGAATAGGAAGATACCCAGTGGCTTACCAATCAATAGACCCATAGCGATACCCAGAGGTAGCATGCCAGTAAGGTTTGAAATTGAGATGCCTTCTAGTGAGATACCTGCGTTTGCAAATGCGAAGATAGGCAGAATTGCAAAAGCTACGTATGGGTGCAGAGCATGCTCTAGGTGTTTCAGCGGAGAATGTTCTCCTTTGTTGCCTTTCAGTGGAATAGCAAAACCAATTACTACACCAGCCAATGTTGCGTGAACACCAGACTTCAATACTGCGAACCAAAGGATAGCGCCAACAATCAGGTAAACACTTAGCTTAGTTACATGCTTGTTGTTTAGCATGAACAGCACACCTGTTGCGATGAAGCCAACTGTTAGAGCAAGCGTAGATAGGTCACCTGAGTAGAACAGTGCAATAATAACAACAACACCTAGGTCATCGATAATTGCAAGCGCCAGTAAGAATACCTTCAAGCTTACCGGTACACGGTTACCAAGAAGAGCCATGATACCCAATGCGAATGCGATATCGGTTGCTGCTGGGATAGCCCAACCTTGAAGCGCTTCAGGGTTACCTGAGTTGAATAGCACGTAAATAAGTGCAGGAGCTAGCATACCGCCCACAGCTGCGATAGCTGGGAAGATTGCTGTCTCTTTAGACTTTAATGCGCCTTCTAAAAGTTCACGCTTAACTTCTAAGCCGATTAGAAGGAAGAAGACAGCCATTAAGCCATCGTTAATCCAGTGAGACACAGACATACCAAGAACGTAACTATGAAGTACACCTTGGTACATCTCGTTCAGTGGTGAGTTTGCTACAAACATTGCGATCGCCGCAGCAATGACTAGTATGATGCCGCCAGCAGATTCCATTTTAAAGAAGTCACGGATGACGTCGGTCATGATTTCGCCCTTATATTTATTATTTAAATAAACGAATAACAAAGAATAACCACGAGTTTATATCCAAGTTTAATTGATAGATAATCACTTCTTTGGATGTTTAACTTCGGTTTTTCCTACAAATACTAAACAATACGTCGTATATTCCATAATGTTGTTATGCACCATGAATTAAGTATAGATGAGAACATAGAACCTGTATGCACAATTCATTGGGGTTAAATAAAAGTCGCGGGCGTAAAAAAAGGCTATCAAATGATAGCCTTAGGTGTTTTTTAGTAGCCAGTTAACTGCATAAAGCCTGTCGCTTCATGACTGCCGCTCGCCATAATCGGCCCTTCCCAATATGGTATGACAAAAGGAAGCCACATATCCCTGCGTATAATGCGGGTCGTGAGGTTGATATCATGCTTAGGGATGTTAATGATCCACTGCAGAGGCATTCGTCTTCCATTCATCAACGTCGTATTTTGCAATGGTTGAATTGAAATATCGGATTCCGTTAATTGATAAACTTTGCCGGATCGCGTCGCTAATGTACCGAATACATAAGGCAATTGTTGGTTATGACGATAACGGTTAATACTCAACGCTGCGCCGTCATCAAGGTTAAACACAAACCAATCCCAACCTTGCTGACCTACTCCTAGTAAGCCACTGCCCCATTCTTTATGTACCCACGCTGTTCCTTCTACTTCCTTTTTAACGCCATCCAGATTAAGCGCACCACTTAGGGATAAGAACGGGGCGCTGAAGTTATAAGACGCAACAGGTAACAAATCGTGCTTTTTCTGATAACCGTTGTCGCCATTGAGAACATATGGCCCTTTCGCAATGGTGTCGAGTTCCAACCCGAAGGTATCTGTTTGCACTTGAAGGCGTCCTGGAAATGGTGTGTTGCCGAGTGCACGCCAGTTCCAGTTATCAATCCAAAGCCTGAATGGACGGTTGGTCATGCCCGCTTGGCCAATGCCACCGCGAGCCATGCGTTGTTCTTTCCATACTTTAGACTTAGAAGAGACCACTACATTTGAAATATAGACTTGAGGGCTTTGCCACCCAGGAGTTTCGCGTTCATCCGTTGCAATACGGAAGAAGCTCCACTGGACCGAATAGTCCTTGCCATCATCACCTTTCAAAGACGCAAAATAATGCCACCACTCATGCTGAAACTCAGGGTGGAACTTGAAATCCTGCGGCAATGAAACGTTGCGGTCTGGCAACACTGGCTCAAACACATTGAAATGCTCATTAACCAATACTGAGTTAACCTCATTCACTCCCTTTTCACCAGGATCGATGAAATCGGAGTAATAACCCCAAACACTAAGAAAGATGCCGAAGAAACTAATTAATAGAAGAGAAGACAGGATTCGTTGTCTTAACTTAGTTGAACTATTCCGTAAAAACATTCTAAAGCGCATCCCTTAGTGACTTCATCGGAGTGTTCCGAATCATTCTCATCACTGGTAAAGCACCAGCTAGCATCAATGCTGCCATGGCCCACGCAAATGTCTGTAAATAGTCCCAAGGAATCACCTGTAACTCGAGTGACCACCCAAAAGATTGCTTAATAACGATATCAACAATCAAGCTCGCTAACGCTAACCCGAGCGGAATAGCAATTAAGGAAGAAATAAGCCCGAAAACAAACAACTGCAAGCTACCTGTCAGAATCAACTCTTTCGCCGAGACACCCAAACAGCGCTGCAAGGAAATATGCCTTTGTCGAGACACTTCACCCGCAACCGTCGCGAAGAAGATACCGAAGACGGCGATAACCAAGGTGATGTTACCCAAGGTGTCAGCAATCGCGAACGTTCTATCAAATACGCGCATCGCTTGACTGTGGATGTTGTTGTTATCGAAAACACGCTCAGAGCCAAGCCTGAATACACTTTCTAATCGGCTACGAAGGCCAACTGAATTAACATCATCTTTGAGTATTACGCCAAGGCCTACATTGCCCCGCCCTGCAAATCCATACAGCCAGTTTCGATGTGACATCATGACTTGGTGATAGGGGTTACCGTAGTCGTAATAGACACCGACAACCTGCCAACCCGAACCAAGACTGTCATAAAGGTCAATGTAGTCGCCTGGACGAATCCCAAGCTTGAGAGACATCGATTCGCTGATCAACACACCTTTAGAATGATGTAAGTGATACCAGTAATTCGGAATACCCAACTTGATCGTTAATGCTTCAAGTTCACCTTCAGAAGGGCCTGTACTCACCACCTGAATGCTGCCGACTGGAGACGCAACATCTTTCTCCCAACGCCACCAAACTGAATCCACTTCAGGTTGTTCAGACAACCAGTTACTCATACGAGCTGCGGCATTGTTGGTTGGGTAGATATAAAGATCAGCCGCCAAACGCTGTGTTAACCATTTATCAGTAGTATCTCTAAAACTGCCGACCATGGTTTCAACGCCAATATTGGCGGTTAATGCCAACATAAAGGCCATTGTTGCAACGCCTCGGTAGCTCATGCTTGAAGCTGCATCAGCAAAGAACCAGCGAGCACGAACCCAGCGTAATGAATAAGAGAGGCCATTAAATAGCTTCCACATCAAAAACGGTGTAAATAGCGCCACACTAATCAGCATTAGGGCGATAATCGCAAAGCCGGTTTCTTGGGTCTGAGGCGCTTGATATACAGCCACAGCCGCAACCAAGAAGCCACAACCAATCAATGCTTGCCAAGTGAACTCAGTACCCGCAAAACGCATCAGCGATAAGCGGGAGGTCAAACGAATAGGCTGTGATCTAAGCAAACGAACCAAAGGCCAAGCACACGCTAAGAACGCACCAAGTAACGTCATCAATAAACTGTAGCCGCTCCATCGCCAACTCCAGTTAATCGTTAAACCAACATTGGCATCGTATAAATCGCCAAGACTAGAAGAAACCGCAGGCAAAAGTTGGTTAGCGAGCATCACGCCAAAGACATTGCCGCAGATCCAGCTCAGTACGACCAACAGCAGCAGCTCTAAGCAAAGCGCTTTAGCCAACTGCCAACCAGATACACCGGTTTGCCTTAGGATTCCGACTAACGGTTGACGCTGAATAAACGACAATGACATCGCTTGGTAGAAAATAAATAAGCCAACGACAAACGACAGCATACCCATCGCTTTTAAGTTTAAGTGGAATGCGCTAGTTAGCGACTCAAGCTCTGCCTTCGAGCTACGAGATATCGTCAAACCATTGGGTAAAATATTCTTAAGGCGCTCAAATTTCTCAGTAGACATGTCTGAACAAGCAATCACTGAAAGTCCTGCACTACGTTTAAGCATGCGGAGCAAGGAGATATCTGCTATTAACCTTGTTCCATTAATCAGGTTGTTTTGATCGACAACCACAGGACCAAGCTCAGAGCCGTCCATCAGAGGAATGTAATCACCGTTGTTCCACTCCATGTGTTCAGCAAGATCATCACTTACAAGGATTGGATATGGCGGTTTCATGAGGTTTAAAGTGGTGAGATCTTTTAACGCAATACCCGGCTGCAACTGAAGCATAGAAACAGGGTCTATGCCGATAAGCATGAAGTTCGCGCCGTTTTCATCAGTGATACGATGGTGGTCAAAAGGAGAGCACTGTTGAAAGCCTTCACGGCGAAGCTGGATATAAAAACCTTGTGGGATCTTATTAGCGTTGTGTTTTGGTCGAATACGGTAAGGAAGAGGATTCGAAAAGAGTTTTTCGCCATGTGCATAGCTTTGCTTGGCGTGTTGATTGATAGCAGTAACACCAACCAAAAGTGATACGCCGAGGGTTAAACCAAGCCATACCAAAATAATCTGCAGTGGGTAACGTCGATAGTGACCGAGTAGTGCCTTAACTACGGGCCATAACATGCAGTTGCCCTCCTTGTAGACGGATCCTGCCATCCATGTGCAGTGCTACTTTTTCACTGTGTGTCACCAGCAACAAGGTACATTCTAATTGGCGAGCCAAAGAGGTCAGCAAACGCATTACGGCTTCTGCATTACGCTCATCTAAACTACCGGTCGGCTCATCGGCCAACAATATTTTTGGTTCCATATACAGCGCACGCGCAATTGCCACACGTTGTTGTTGGCCACCAGACGCTTCTTCAGGGTAACGGCCAAGCAAAGGCATAAGATCTAAAGCAGAAAGGATCTGTCTCCAGAGCCCTTTATCTTCCGGTAAGCCTTTTAGCTGGCGGCAAAAACGGATGTTGTCGGCAATATTTAGCGTTGGCAACAAGTTGAATTGCTGGAAAATATGGCCAATATTGTTTCTGCGATAAGCAGTGCGGTCACGCTCAGTAGAGTCGTGCATATTGAAGTGAGGGAAAGCGATTTCACCTGAATCCGCTAGGTCTAAACCCGCGATAAGATTCAGTAAAGTACTTTTACCAGAACCGCTTTCTCCCATTAATGCCAGTTGATCACCTTGGTTTAACGTTAATTCAGCACCTTGCAAAACAGGGTGAAACTCCCCCCCATCGACATAGCCTTTACACAGGTCTGACAGCTTTAACATTAAACAGCTCGCATTAGTTAGAATTTGGAATGAGAATCTACACTAATTCCCTGTTAGGAGGAAGTATTTTGAAAGATAGATCACACGCCAACGATAAAGTGATGCGATTGGTGCGTCTTACTTCAACTTCCTATCAAGTTTTTAATCCATTTTCTTGTTTTCATGCGATAGAGCGACCCACCCCACTTGAGCACTTCTTCAGTGAGGAAAAGTAGGTATACCCATTCTGGTGGAAACTTAAAATAAATAGCTGCGATGGCTGCCAGTGGGATACCAATTACCCACTGAGCAATCAAGTCTTGATAAAGACAGAACTTCACATCACCACCCGCTCTCAATACACCGACTATCACAGTCAACGGTACAGAGCGAATAATAATACCCACGCTTAGAATCAGAATAAACTTCTCTGAGAGCGCTCTGGTTTCTTCGGTCAGTGCGCTAAAGGCATTGAGTATTGGAGCTTGAACGAAATAGAGAAAAACGGCCACCACGATACTGGTCAAGAAGCACAGGATCGTTAAGCCCAATGCTTGATAGTAAACCGCTTCATTGTTTTTCGCGCCGAGCTGATTACCCACCAGAACCGCTGCCGCATTCGAAAGGCCAATCAATAAACTCAATGAAATCGATTCAACCGGAGTCATTACTGAAAGCGCCGCCAAGCCTTGAACACCGGATTGTCCCATGATCGCGTGGTAAGCAAACAAGCCACCCGCCCATGCTAAGAAGTTAAACGTGGTCGGCAGAGACAACTTCAAGAAGCGAACCACATTATCGATCGAAGCGGCTGCTTTGATATCACAGAACTTGAAAGCTAATAAATGCTTAGAGAAATAGAGATAACCAAACAAAGTCGCAACTTCAATCGCGCCACTCAATACTGTCGCAATCGCCGCACCTTTGATACCAAGCGCAGGAAAGCCTAAGTTACCGAAGATAAGTACCCAGTTTAGGAACACATTAGACAGGATACCGATGCCGCTGAAGAAAGTGCTTAAACCTGGTTTGTGCATCGCTCTCAAACCCACAGCCATACTGCTGACACACGATACCGCTAGCATGCTAAATGAGCTAATGACGATGTATTCAACGCCTAAGCTGATGACCTCTTGAGAGTCGGTCGTCACACCCATGATTTGGGCAGGAAATGAAACGAAAAACGCAATGGTCAGTAAAGCAAACAGTGTCGAAACTAGCCACGTCAGCGCAGTGCTTTCTCTCACACCTTGTCTGTTACCCGCGCCCCAATATTGAGCAGTAAGAAGAGCACCGCCCGTGGTAACACCCACCAGCATAATGGTCGTCACGAACATCGCTCGGCTCGCAACACCCACAGCTGCAATGTCTGCTTCGCCAAGTTGCCCCAACATCAATACATCCACCAAGCCTCGGCTTGAAAACATAATGCTCTGCAAGGTGATAGGCAGTGCAATCGCAATAAGCCTGCGAACAAAATCACCTCGTGTGTGATGAATAATTGAAGAGAGCAACATAGAGAGAGACCTAAACGGAACGTATTGATGAATAAAGATAAATATCGCGCTATTATATCAATGTTGGGTTTTTAACCACAGATATAAATGGAGTAACAATGAAGAAAGTACTGGTTTTAGGCGCTTCTGGATATGTTGGTTCACAACTCCTCCCTCTTCTGCTTGAGCAAGGCTATCAAGTCACGGCAGCAGCGAGGCATATCGACTATTTAAAGGCACGGACCGAACCTCACGAAAACTTATCACTTGAGTATCTTGATCTTGCTGATCAAGTCGCAACACAAGCTTTAGTCCCCGACTTTGATCTTATCTTCTTCCTTGTCCATGGCTGTAGTGGCATAGTGAAT
>NZ_MCZZ01000093.1 GCF_002875705.1 Vibrio sp. 10N.261.45.E2 | reverse complement strand
CGCTAATCCGCGATGAACCATAAAAAACGCCATACATTGCTGCATAGCGTTTGAATTAATACCGAGAGGGTTTATTCAGTTGTTAACTGATATCCCTATCTAACTAAAGCGATTTAGTCTTTGTAGATTGAGAACTCATCTGCACAAGCAACAAGCTGCTCGCGAGTGATCATGAATACGCCATGGCCACCGTTAGAGAATTCAATCCAAGTAAATGGAATCTCTGGGTACTGATCCATCATGTGAACCATTGAGTTACCTACTTCACAGATCAAGATACCATCATCAGTTAGGTAATCTGGTGCGTTAGACAGAATACGGCGAACCAGTTTAAGACCATCAGTACCTGCCGCTAGGCCAAGTTCTGGTTCATGAGTAAACTCTTCTGGCAAGCTGTTCATATCTTCTTCGTCCACGTAAGGTGGATTCGATACGATCAGGTTGTATTTCTCTTTTGGCAAATCACGGAAAAGATCTGAACGGATTGGGAACACTTGCTGCTCCATGCCGTGATCTTGAACGTTCTGCTCAGCAACTTGCAATGCGTCAGTAGAGATATCAATCGCGTCTACTTCAGCGTCAGGGAATGCATGAGCACAAGCAATAGCAATACAGCCACTACCCGTACAAAGGTCCATGATGCGTGTTGGCTCTTCAGTTAACCAAGGTTGGAATTGAGCTTCGATCAACTCACCAATTGGCGAACGAGGCACAAGAACGCGTTCATCAACGAAGAACTCGAGACCACAGAACCAAGCTTTGTTGGTTAGGTAAGCCGTTGGTGTACGATCATTGATACGCTTGATTACGCGCTCAACAATACGCAGACGTTCGCTGCTCGTTAGACGAGAGTTCATAACATGCGAAGGAACATCAATCGGCAGATAAAGAGTAGGTAAAATAAGTTGTACCGCCTCATCCCACGCGTTATCAGTGCCGTGACCATAAAAAAGGCCCGCTGCGTTAAAGCGACTAACAGTCCAACGAATCACATCTTGAAGCGTGTGTAGTTCTGATACCGCTTCTTCTACAAAAATCTTATCCAAAATTGTCTCCGAAAAGCGCTACAATACTGCTAATTACGTTTCTAATTAGAATTCATAACCTGATGAGCAAAAAAGACACCGACTTCGATGACGATTTCGCCCTATTCAACGATGCAGTAAAGGGCGTTAAAAAGTTGCAACAGGATACCATAGTCCAGCAGCCAAAAAGAAATGCCAAGCAAAAAGAAATTACTCGCACGGCAAGACAAGCCAGTGATAGCGAGTTTTATTTCTCGGATGAGTTCATTCCGCATCTTAGCGAAGAAGGCCCAACACGTTATGCGCGTGATGATGTCTCTAAATATGAGGTGAAGCGCTTGCGTCGTGGTGTCTACGTACCTGATGTGTATCTTGATATGCACGGTATGACTCAACAAGAAGCGAAACGCGAGTTAGGTGCCATGATTGCGCACTGCGTGAAAGAGAGCGTGGCGTGTGCCTGTGTTTAGCACGGTATCGGTAAACACATCCTTAAACAGAAGGTGCCTTTGTGGTTAGCGCAGCACCCCGACGTGATGGCTTTTCACCAAGCACCTTTAGAGTTCGGTGGTAACGGGGCATTGTTGGTTTTGCTTGCTATTCCAGACAAATAACTCTGACTCGCTATTCATTCCCTCCAACGTCAAAAACAGAAAAGGGCACCTCAAATAATTGAGGTGCCCTTTTCTTTGTTATCTCTTAGCGTCCAGGTTAGATAAAACCTCGACTATGGATTGATGTTCCAAAGTAACTCACCTTTTTGTGTCTCAAGGTCGAATTCAATGCAAGCCAAACCTGACGTCGGAAACATAGGTGGTGCCATGCCCGTTGCAAATTCCGCTGTTAAGTAGCCCACTAGAGGTAAATGAGAAACAAATAAAATGGTCTCTAGTTTTTCTACTTCTGCCATTGCTAAGGTCAAATCAAACACGTCGTCGGACATTCCATAAGGCGTAATATCATCACAGGTTTCTACTTTCTCTCCAGAAAACGCCTGAGAGATTTCTAACCACGTTTCCTGGGCCCTTAAATATGGGCTCACAAGCACTTTATCGAATTGACTAATCCCCTGCTCATTTGCAGCTTGAGCCACTGCAAGAGATGCCATTTTTCCGCGCTTGGTTAACGCTCGTTCTGCATCCGAGTCCGCAAAATGTTCTGCTTCACCGTGTCGCATTATGAATATTTTCATGTTCAGTCCTGTCTACGTAACATTTCGAAAGTCGATATATCCCATATCAGCGATACGCTACTTAGCGTTTGGCTCTCAAACTAGAGAAACCGCAGTCTATATAAATAATTATATCAAGTCACTTGCTAAAGAGTTCGACTTTCTTAACAATCTTATTAAAAGAAAATAAATCACTGATAAAAATCGATAAAAGTGATTTAGAAGTCGCCAAAAAGCTCTTCATATCCCAAAATATGATCGCAAGGTTTGCACCTCAAATCATCGCGTACATAATTTAAAAACCACCTTCTCTGGAGATGCTTCTGTGCATTTAAGCCCTAATGATGAACATCAATACCGTTACGTAACCTTGGATAACGGATTGCGAGTACTGTTAGTTCACGATCAGAACGCTCAAAAAGCTGCAGCCGCACTCGCCGTTAATGTCGGGCATTTTGATGACCCTACCGACCGAGAGGGTTTAGCGCACTACTTAGAGCATATGCTATTTTTGGGAACTGAAAAGTATCCAAAGGTCGGAGAGTTCCAAAGTTTTATCAGCCAACATGGCGGTAGCAACAACGCCTGGACAGGAACCGAACACACCTGCTTCTTTTTTGATGTTGAATTGAATGCCTTTGAAACCGCACTCAATCGCTTCAGCCAATTTTTTACAGCACCACTTTTTAACGAAGAAGCACTAGATAAAGAACGCCAAGCCGTTGACTCAGAATACAAAATGAAACTCAACGACGACTCGCGGCGCTTGTACCAAGTGACCAAAGAGCTGGTGAATCACAATCACCCATTCTCGAAGTTTTCTGTCGGTAATATCGAGACGTTAGGTGACCGAAACGGCGAAACGATTCGACAAGAGATATTGGCTTTCCACCAGCAACAATATTCAGCCGATCTGATGACATTAACGTTGTCTGGCAATCAATCATTAGATGAGATGCAAAGCTGGGTTGAGGATCGGTTTAGCTCAATCACCAATCACAACCTACAAGGCAAGAAGGTTGATATATCGATTGTTGGCGAGTTAAGCACAGGGGTACAAATACACGTTAAGCCGATAAAAGAAGTACGCAAACTTATCTTAACTTTCCCGATGCCAAGCATGGACGAGCACTACGGCGTTAAGCCATTATCATTCTTTGCACACCTTATCGGTTACGAAGGCGAAGGCAGTTTGATGATGCAGCTGAAAGATAAAGGTTGGATTACCTCCCTCTCGGCAGGTGGCGGCGCAAGTGGCAGTAACTATCGTGACTTCACGATCAGTTGCTCATTGACCACCGAAGGTTTAACCAAAACCGATAACATCGTCCAAGCAGTATTTCAGTACATCAAATTAATTGAACAACAAGGCATCGAAGAGTGGCGTTATCTCGAAAAGCGCGCCGTTTTAGAGTCCGCATTCCGGTTTCAAGAGCCCTCAAGACCGCTCGATGTTGTCAGTCATCTTGTTATCAACATGCAGCACTATCAAGAGCAAGATGTGGTGTATGGCGATTACAAAATGTCGCACTTTGACGAAGAGTTACAACGCTCTTTGCTTCCCTACTTATCTGTCGACAACATGCGAGTAACCATCGTTGCTCAAGGCTTCGAATATGACAGAGAAGCGAAGTGGTACTTTACGCCCTATTCCGTCACGCCTTTTAGCCCTGATCAGACCCAAAGCTTTACATGCATCAACCCCGGCTGGAAGTTTGAGCTTCCAAGTAGAAACCCATTTATTTGCTACGACTTAGACCCTGCTGAACTCGAAGGTGATGCTGAACACCCGCAGCTGTTAGAAGAACTGGACGGCTTTAAGTTGTGGCACCTACAAGACCATCAATTTCGAGTACCTAAAGGTGTGGTGTATATCGCTATCGATAGCCCACACTCAGTCGCCACCCCGAGAAACATCGTTAAAACACGCTTGTGTGTAGAGATGTTCTTAGACTCGCTTGAAAAAGACACGTATCAAGCTGAGATTGCTGGCATGGGCTATAACATGTATACCCACCAGGGCGGTGTAACACTCACTCTATCTGGATTCAGCGAAAAGCAACCACAACTGCTCAATATGATCCTAGAGCGCTTCCAAGCACGCGACTTTAGTCCAACACGCTTTGAAACAATTAAGCATCAATTGCTCAGAAACTGGAATAACGCGTCGCAAGATCGTCCTATTTCGCAGCTGTTTAATGCGATGACGGGAGTCTTACAGCCAAATAACCCGCCCTATTCCGTTTTAATTGAAGCGCTAGAAACAATAGAGGTCGATGAACTTTCTTCTTTTGTTCAAGCTATTTTGGCAGAGCTGCATGTTGAAATGTTTGTGTATGGCGACTGGAAAAAAGCCGATGCGCACAAGATGGCTGAAACGCTAAAAGATGCATTACGAGTTCAAGACCAAGCTTACGAAGAGTCACTACGCCCGTTAATCATGTTGGGCGAAAACGGCAGCTTCCAACGCGAAGTCGTATGTAATCAAGATGATTCAGCCATCGTGGTTTACTACCAGTGTGCCGATATTTCGCCTAAAAATATTGCGCTGTATTCATTAGCGAACCATTTGATGTCAGCCACTTTCTTCCATGAGATTCGTACCAAGCAGCAACTAGGCTATATGGTTGGCACTGGCAATATGCCGTTAAACCGACACCCAGGTATTGTGTTATACGTGCAGTCACCCAATGCGGCACCCGCAGACCTATTAGCTTCGATAGATGAGTTCCTTAATGCCTTTTACATGGTGCTGTTGGAGCTTAACGACTATCAATGGCACAGCAGTAAACGCGGCCTCTGGAATCAGATTTCAACGCCAGATACCACCCTGCGTGGTCGCGCTCAGCGCTTATGGGTTGCGATAGGCAATAAGGACTTGGAATTCAATCAGAGAGAGCATGTGTTGGAAGACCTTAAAGGCCTAACACGCTCAGACATGATGCGTTTTGTGGTTAGCCAACTTAAACCTCGTACGGCAAATCGTCTGATTATGCATGCTCACGGCGATGCTCATAATGAGGAAGAGAAGTTGTCGGCAGGTGTTGAGATTGGCTCAATTGACGAGTTTCAGTTACGCCCTAAAGACTGTGAGCTTGGCTAATAAAACTGCGTTAAAAATCATAAGGTTGATGTGAAAGCATCAACCTTTTTTGTTGGGTGAAGTAAAAAAGCAGATCCCCTTTACGCTCCTTCGTCGCTCTAGGAGGTGACGATGGGTTCGATTTATAACTAACATCGCGAGCTTACCCAACTTATTTCTCATTTCTCATTTCTCACAGCCAGCACACAACACACTCTGCCATTATTCCCTAGATAGAGTGAAGGATTCAGTTGAGAACTTCTGCCACTTACATTCTCATTCAGTCGCACCAACCTCCCCTGTCATTCCCGAGAAAGAGGAACGACTGAGTAGGAATCTATATTGAGTAAATTAACTGACCATAAAAGCTACAGACACAAAAAAACCCGCATCAGCTGCTTGATACGGGTTTGATAATCAATGTACTAGAACGTTACTTGTGGAGAGCGTTACTTATAAAAAGATTCACCCAATCCAGCACGTGTCAGCAGGCCATCACAGGGCGCAAAACGATCACCGTATTTCGTAGCAAAGTCGTTCATCATCTCAACCAGAGACTTAATGCCAACTTGATCCATGTAGCGGAAAGGACCACCTAAGAATGGAGGGAAACCGATGCCGAAAATAGCACCAATATCGCCATCACGAGGGCTGCGAATAATGCCATCATCTAGACAACGAACCGCTTCGTTGAGCATAGGAAGCACACAGCGCATTGCGATATCGTTATCACTCAACTTAGGGTCTGGTTGCAGTTTAAGCAGCTTGTAAACTGACTTATCGACTTCCTTCTTCTTACCCTTATAGGTGTAGAAACCTTTACCACTCTTACGGCCTTTACGGTTGTCATTCAAAAGAATATCGAACACATCAGGACCTTGGAAACGGTCGCCTAGTTCATTCACTAGAATCGGAATAATCTTCGCACCGATATCGACACCTACTTCATCAAGTAAGGTAATTGGGCCAACAGGGAAACCGAAATCAAGTAACACGCTGTCGAGCTTCTCAATAGGTTCATTCGCTAGCAATAAATGCGCAGCTTCGTTCATGTAAGGCGCAAGAATACGGTTGACATAGAAACCCGCCGTGTCTTTAACAACAATTGGCGTTTTGCCTTGCTTCTTCGCTAATGCAACAACTGTCGAAATCGTCTCTTCTGACGTTGTTTCATGAGGAATAACTTCAACCAATGGCATTTTATCTGCAGGGCTGAAATAGTGAAGACCAACCACGTTTTCTGGTCGCTGTGCCTTCTCTGCAATCTTATGGATTGGCAGTGAAGAAGTGTTCGTCGCAAATATCGTCTCTGGCTTCGCATTGGCTTCAATGTCGGCAATCATCGATTGCTTAAGATCGAGGTCTTCAAAGACCGCTTCAATTACCACATCGGTGTGATTAAAACTCGTAAAGTCGATACCACCAGAAAGCTGAAGCATCTTACTTTCGAGACCAGCTTTAGTCAGAATGCGACGCTTACGCTGCTTATCGAACAACTTAAAGTTGTAGTTCAGCGCGTTCAGTACGCCTTCATTCGATACGTCTTTAATACGAACCGGAACCTTAGCTTTTGCAACGCTTACATGGCTAATGCCAGCGCCCATTAGACCGCCGCCCAGCACACCAACACGCTTAACCGCTTTAGGTTCTGCATCTGCACCGTGCTCTTTTTTCATTTCAGTAGTAGCAAAGAAAATAGAACGAAGGGCTTTAGATTCAGCTGTCATCACCAGTTCAGAGAAACGCTTCGCTTCGTACTGAAGGCCTTTATCAAATCCATTCTCTAAGCCATAGCGAATCACATCTAGAATTGCATCCGCAGCCGGGTAATTACCGCGAGTTTTTTGATTAGTCTTTTTCGCTGCTTGTTCGAAAATCACTTTACGGCCAAGGCCATTGCGTGAAATCAGTTTCTCTTTGGTCGAAGCTTGGCTTTTAGACGCCAAACGCTTACCTTTTTTACCGCCTGAGTTCTTTTCAACAAAGCTCTTAGCGACTTCAAGCAAGATAGTTTCTGGCACACAAGCATCGACAACACCGAGCGATTTCGCTTTCTTAGCACGCAACTGCTTACCCGTAAGAATAAGGTCAAGAGAAGGCAGCAAACCGATAAGGCGAGGAAGACGCTGTGTACCACCAGAGCCAGGCAACAAACCTAACTGAACTTCTGGCAAACCAAGACGAGTCTTGTCTGAGTCGGTACATACACGGTAATCACATGCCAGCGCAAGTTCTAAACCGCCACCTAAACATGGACCGTGAATCGCTGCGACTACGGGATAAGGCAAGTCTGACAATGTTTGGAACATTTCTTGCCCTTGACGAGCTAGAGACTGTGCTTCGTCAGCGCTTTTACATGCATCAAGCATTCGAACGTCAGCACCTGCGATAAAATTATCTGGCTTCAGTGAATGGACTATCAAGCCTTTTACTCGACTTTGTTTCTCTTTCAACTGCTCAAAAATGGCTTTCATTTCTTCAGCAAACGCAGCTTGCAGCGTGTTCATTTTCTCGTTTGGCACATCAATCGCTAACCAAGCAATATCTTGCTCATCGATATTAAGAGTAAATGCTGTCGCTTTCTTTTTGGTTGATTCAGTCGCTGACGTTGAATCTGGTTGAGCGACTGTTTCTTTTTCTGTTGTTGCATCAAGAGTCGTAGACATTATTCTACCTCCAAGATCATTGCTGCACCTAAACCACCAGCCGCACAAGCTGTGTTCAGTGCCAAGCCGCCACCGCGACGTTTCAGTTCACGCAGTGTTTGAGTCATCATGCGCGCACCAGTCGCAGCAAACGGGTGTCCGTAAGCAATGGAACTACCCAGTACGTTGAATTTCTCCATATCAATCTCACCGATCGCTTTGTCACGGCCAAGATTCTTCTGAGCAAATTCATCGCTTGCAAACATTTTGACGTTAGCCAGTACTTGAGCGGCAAATGCTTCATGCATCTCAATAAGCGCCAGATCAGACAGTTCTAGACCTGTATTCTTTAATACCTGTGAGGTCGCGTAAGTTGGCCCCATCAACATATCGGTTTCAACACCAATCGCTGAAAATGCATATCCGCGGATATAACCCAACACTTCTAAACCTAGTTCTTTCGCTTTGCCTTCGCGCATCAACATCACCGCTGCACCACCATCAGTAAGAGGCGTTGCATTGGCGGCCGTAACACTGCCGTACTTTCTATCGAATGCAGGGCGTAATTTAGCGTAACCTTCAACGGTTGAATCATGGCGAATGTTGTTATCTTCCGCTAAATATTTTTTATAAGGTGCTGGGAAAGCCGTCATCACTTCATCTTTTATTTTCCCTTCTTTCCATGCTTGAGAAGCCAAAGAGTGAGAACGATGAGCAAGTGTATCTTGAGCTTCGCGAGTAATACCATGTGTCTTCGCCATCTGTTCGGCAGTTTGTCCCATGGATAAACCTGTCGAGTATTCAGCAACCGCTGGTGGCACTGGCATCAAATCTTTTACTGAAAGTGTTTTGAGAATTTTCAGCTTTTGACCCATTGTTTTCGTTTTGCTCAGCGCTAATAAGTTCGCCGCTAACTTTTTCGAAACACCAATAGGCAATACAGAAGAGGAATCCGCACCGCCTGCAATACCGACATCAATCGTGCCAGCCATAATGCTTTCGGTTACGTTAACTGCAGCTTGGAAACTGGTCGCACACGCTCGGGTGACACTGTAGGCATCAGTATTGATGTCCATACCTGTGCCCAATACGATTTCACGCGCAATGTTCGGGGCTTCTGGCATTTGCACTACCTGGCCGAACACGACTTGTTCGATAAGCGCAGGATCAACATCAGTTCTTGCAAGCATTTCGCTCACCACCATTTTGCCTAGGTCAACCGCAGGCACTTGGCTAAATTCTGTGCTCTGACGAGCGAATGGGGTTCGTAATCCAGCGACAACGGCAACACGTTCTCCAGAACGCGTTTTGACTTCCTGTTTGCCCATGGTTTCTCCTTAAAGTTAAGAGGTCTGACCTGAAGCATTGTAAAGAAGTTGTTAATTAAATCAAACGAGCGTTTAAATAAACGTGATACGAGTATCTCACTGTTTGAAAATATAACTGCACATTCAGGCGAACCTTTTTGGGGGAAAGGTTGTCGTAGGAGACTAAACTATTGTAAGCAAAGACTGTTATCGTAATGTAGAGAATGGTTTTCTTGAGGCAAAAAAAAACCACACAAAGCTGTGTGGTCGGAATGTATATAAAGCAATTAACTTAGCGCCAATTGAAATAATCAGTTTCCTGATTAGGAGAAAGTAAAGTCAGCCTTCAAAAGGAAGTGTCGTCTTGCTCAACATGCTAGCCACGAATGACTAACTAGACGACAAGGTGTACTATAACGGGTTCGAGGCCTTAGATTTTGAAGTAGATCAATTTTAATGTGATTTTACGATTTCCTGCCGATTGTTAGCTCTAAAAATATAAAAACGAAGCACAACGTATAGAGGACAGCTATACGCAGAGCAATTATGGAGGCTCGTGTGTCAATAATAAAAATGTTTGGAAAGAAAACAGCAAAGAGTCCGGTCAACTCTGATATGGACAAACAAAGAAAATACGAAGCACTCGTGCGTGCCTATCATCGTGACCTCTTTCGCTACGCCTATTGGTTATGCAAAGACAAAAGCATTGCCGAAGATTTAGTTCAAGAAACTTGCCTTCGCGCATGGAAGTCACTCGATAGTCTACAAGATGAAAAAGCCGCGAAATCTTGGCTGATTACTATCTTGAGGCGCGAGAATGCTCGGCGTTTTGAACGCAAACAGTTTGATCTGGTTGATATCGACGATCACGGTAACGATGCTAGTGTCAGTGACGACCCTCACCATCAACACCAATGGTTACAAGCCCAGATCATGAAACTTGAAATCGATTACCGTGAGCCTCTCTTCCTGCAAGTGATTGGTGGTTTTAGTGGTGATGAGATTGCCGATATTCTCGATCTCAACAAAAACACGGTGATGACACGTTTATTCAGAGCTCGAAATCAGTTGAAAGAGCTGTTGGATACAGAAGAAGCAGAGAGGGGGCAACATAATGGATGATTTAGAATTTCGTCGTCGTGTATTGTCAGAACCTAAACAACGTAAACAAGATATTATTGATGCAACCGCGAATAGCGAAGCCAACAGTAAATTCTTAGACGACGTACTTTCGCTTGATAAGCAGATCCACTCAGCAATGAATGTGGATGTGCCCGACGATCTTGCGGATCGCATTCTGTTCAATCAGACCTCAAGCGAAGAAAGCAAAGTAGTAAGACCTACTTTTGCAAGGCGAGCGATGGCAATGGCGGCTTCTGTAGCATTTATGGCCGGTTTATTGGTTGGCCAAGTCAACTGGGGAAATGCACTCGTATCTCCGGCCCAAGCAAGTTTGGTCGATACCGCGATGAAACATGTAGTTGATGAAAAGAGCTTCGTTAGTTCCATCGATGAACAGGTTACATCACAGCAGATCAACGCCAAAATGAACCCATTTGCATACCAATTCGATGAGGCATTTCCTTATCACGTGTATTACTTGAACCATTGTGGTTTTGGTAAGTCCAATGCAATGCACATGGTCTTCCAAGGTGAGAAAGGTAAAGTCACTCTGTTTTTAACTGGAATCCCAACAGACAAAGCCGTCGATTTTGACGAAAAAGGCATGTCTGGTTCAGTTACACCAATCGATAACAGTAGCCTGATCCTTGTGGGTGAAGATGGTGAGGATGTTTCCAAAATCGCCGAAAAGCTGACAAAAATGATCAAACCAATGAGCTAATTTGCTCTCAAAGCCCCGCAATAAAAGGCCCAGCAAGTATATCACTGATATTGCTGGGCTTTATTTATAGATAAACCACCAAACCATTCACAAGATAAATACCTCTAGAGTTAAAACTCTAAAAAACAGCATTTAGCACCATTTTCGTGCCAGATAGACGTCATTTCCATAATTTTCCACTCAAATTTCCCAATGGTCGGATTTGTATATCGTATACTTGGGAATAGGATCAGCCACCATTGAGCAATTGCTCAAATTAATCGCCCTGTAGAGGCGGATACATAAAGGAATAAATGAATGACTACCAACAACACGCGTCTGTTTAAAAAGTCTCTTTTAGCAGTAACAATTACACTGGCGTCTTCGCAAGCGATGGCAGCAGGTTTCCAACTTAACTCACAATCAGCTACCGGCCTTGGTCGTGCTTTCGCTGGTGATGCGGTAATCGCAGATAACGCTTCAGTTATGGCTCGTAACTCTGCAGCAATGTCTCTGTTCGATTCATCTCAGTTTTCTGCTGGTATCAACTACATCGAAACTGACATCGATGTTACAAATGTAAAAGCAGGCGGCACAGTGCCTGTAGATAGCGCAAACAACAGTAGTGGCACTCCGGTTCCTAATATCTACTATATCCACCGTCTAAATGACCAGTGGGCATTTGGTGCAGGCATCTACTCAAACTTTGGTACAACTAACAATTTTGATAGCAGCTTTGGTTCAAGCAGCGCCTTGGGCGGTGCACACACTGGAGTGTCTGCATTTGGCGGAACAACCGAAATTAAGAGCATTAATTACGCGCTATCAGCTTCCTACCGTGTTAACGAGCAATTCTCTGTTGGTGCTGGTTTAGATATCATTCAAGGCAGTGGTAAACTTGAACGTAATTTAACAACGACTAACCCTTCAACAGGCGAAACTAGCACATCTAACCTAGCGTCAATTGACGCGGATGGCATTGGTCTAGGATGGAATATCGGTGCGGTATATGAACTTGATTCAGCAAACCGCTTTGGTCTTTCTTACCATTACAGTCCTGAAATTGAAGCTGATGGCGATATGACTTTAGGTGGTGCACTTCCACTAGATACGTTATACCTATCTTTGCCTAGTATGGCTGAGTTCTCTGGTTACCACGAGATTAAAGATACTAAGTTTGCAGTTCACTACTCTGTTCAATGGATTGGCTGGAGCACATTTGACACTCTAGAGGCAGATTCTGTTGCTGGTAAGCAAGAAATTGGTAACTACCAATGGCAAGACGGTTGGCACTACGCAATCGGTGGTACTTACTTCCTGAACGATGCTTGGACTCTACGTGCTGGTTATATGTACGATACAGCAGCTCAAGATAAAGTAACTTCAATTTCTGTTCCTGATTCTGATCGTCAATGGTTCTCTGCAGGTTTCACATACGCATTCCAACAGCAGCATACTGTTGACTTCGGCTTTACTTACCTACTAGGTGAAGATGTAGATGTGACTGAAGGTGATGGTGCACTAACAGCAACGACTCACGCAGATGCTATTCTGGCGGGTATTCAATACAGCTACAGCTTCTAATATAAGCTAAGATTATTATCTTTAAGGGTCGCTTTATGCGACCCTTTTTTGTTGCCTAAACCACTGACCAATATAAATTTAAGCTTACAGCTGTAGCCTGCAAGGTCAATATATGACTACAAGTGTACGCTCAAATTCCGCAACACAGCCGAAACATTCAGACTATTTACCTAATAATTAGTCACAATTACTCATTAAATCCCTAAAACACTGTTTTATTCGAATTTCGTTTTTAAAGTAATGACTCTAAAAGTAGAATCACGCCACTAAATACTTATGATTCAGCGAACATAATAATGAAAATGAATAAGACACTTCTATCTGCTGCAGTGGCAGTTGGACTACTTTCAACTTCTACTGTGACTCAAGCTGCAGGTTTTCAACTAGCAGAATACTCAGCAACAGGCCTAGGCCGTGCGTATGCTGGTGAAGCAGCAATGGCTGACGGTGCAGACGCACAATGGCGTAACCCTGCAATGCTGACTTACCTAGAAGGTACTCAAGTTTCTGTTGGTGGCATCTACGTAAACCCAAACATTGATGTTAAAGGAGAAGTAAACCACGCTCACCCTGCAATCGGTACAAGCCAAGCATCTTCAAACGATTTCGCAGATGACGCAATTATCCCGAACCTTTACATTTCTCACCGTTACAACGAGAAGTTTGCTATCGGTTTTGCATTTGGCACGAACTACGGCATGGAAACCAACTTAGGTGATGATTTCAACGCTTCTCACTTCGGTAACGAAGCAAGCGTAATCACTAAAGAAGCTAACCTAAACTTTGCTTATCAAATTGTTGAACAAGTAAGTGTTGGTGGTGGTATTCGATATGTGATGGGAGAAGGTAGCTTTGGCGCAACAACACCAGCAAAAAATGCAATCGGAGCCCCAGAAGGCACAACACTGAAATACATGGAAGGTGACGATACAGCTTGGGGTTGGCAAGTTGGTACCGCTTGGCAGATCAACGAGAATAACCGTATCGGTTTTGCCTACAAGTCTGAGGTTGAACTTAAATTAGAAGGCCATGCTGAAGGCATTGGCTTTGGCTTAGCATCGGGTCAACGTGACAATGGTCACATGATGCTAGCTCTCCCAGCTACAGCGGAGCTTGCGAGCTTCCACCAGCTAACAAAAGAATTAGCCGTTCATGCTAGCTTCAACTGGACTGATTGGAGCTCTTTCGAGAAACTACAGGCAGAGCTAAACAACTACGGTAGCCATACAGTTAAGGTTGAGAACTGGGAAGACAACTACCGACTAGCTCTAGGCGCGACTTACCAAGTTGACCCTAAACTAGCACTGCGTACAGGTGTAGCTTACGATACTTCTGCTGTAAGTGACAAAAACCGTACCATCACGATTCCAGAAACAGACCGCACTTGGTTAAGTATTGGTGCTGGTTACCAATGGTCTGAGCAACTTTCATTAGACGCTGGCTTTACTTACATCATTGCTAAAGATGCGCCAATCACTGAGTCTCGTGGTTATGCATCTGACGACGCTGCAGAAGCAGTTGGCGGTCAATTTGTTGGTACAACAACGGGTAATGTTTGGCTAGTCGGTGTACAAGCTAACTACCGCTTCTAATCTACTGTTCTAAAAGTAGAAAGCATTAAAAAGGCTCGATGTTGATACAACATCGAGCCTTTCTTTTATCGATTATCTAAATCGTATTTCTAGTAATCTTCTAGATAACCATCAATGAAATCTTCTTCTTCAAGGTCTACCTCTTCGGGTTCAATCTCAGCTTTGAAGTCACGACGTTGAATGTAAACATCACGTGTTAACGCATACGGATCCGGAGAGTCATCCAATAGCGCTTCTTGTGATACTAGCTGAGCGCGGGTTTCCATGCCTTCAAATGCCCACTTGCCTAAGCTTGCCCAGAAGTTCAAGAACGACAGAGGGACATACAAACCATCGACAGTTTCAGTTACTTCACGCGTTGTTAATGGACCATAACCCGGTACCATAAAGTACGGACCATTCCCTACCCCATAATGGCCTATCGCATCAGAGAACGACTTATCATCGTACTTGGTGATCCCTGCCTCACTAGCAATATCGATTAAGCCTAACAGACCGATCGTTGAGTTAATCCAAAAACGATTGAAATGGTCGAGTGCTTTTTCACCGTTGCCCATAATAAGGTTGTTCACCATGCTTGATGGCTCGTCTAAGTTGGCTAGAAAATTGGATATACCAGAACGCACTGGCACAGGGGTGTAGTCAACATAAGCGAGGGAAACAGGGCGAACCAGATAAGGGTCTAGATATTCGTAATTGATATCCCACATCGCGCGGTTGAAGCCTTCAAAAGGATCATTCGGGTGGGACTCTTCGACGTATTCAGAGGTTTCGAGGTTATCATCGCTAACACTTTCGTCCGGCGCACTTGAACACCCAACCGTTAAGCTTGCGATAAAAAGTAAACTCGAGAGTCTTAAAACACTGGCAGACATATCACCTTTTCCATAAGGAATTCAAATAATAAAAAAGGCCAGCAATCGCTGGCCTCAATTGTTTGGCTAAGTCTATACCGTTTACCTACAAATCGGAATAGCTAACACCTATGCAAAGTGATGATTAATATTGCTTATTGATATCAATGGTCACTGGCGCACCCAGTTCTACCACTTCACTTTCACCGAACCAATCACCGTCGCGAGTTGAAACGTTGCCATCTGTATCAAGCCTAGCTCTAACCATCAGAGATTCAAGGCTAGACAACTTTTGCCCTTCCATCATGCTGTTGCCATCATCAAGCACAACAGTACGAGGGAAAGTCCCTAGTGGATAACGAGCCGCAGCGATAGGCATTGGAGAACCATCAGCTCTGTGTACTGACACGATTAACACAGAGTTAGGATCTGCGTTCACATCAGCAGAAAGGTCTAGTGTTACAGCAACAGTCTTACCTTGATCGACACCCATAGCGTCGCCCATTTTCTGTTGAGCACTTTCAATACTGCGCGAAAGCATTTCGTAGCGACTGTCTTGTGGACCAATCATTTGCTGCATGATGCTCCAATACTTCACAGCACCTGGATAGTCTTGACGCTCAAACGCATCAAACGCTAGCAGTGAGAACACGCGAAGGTCGACGTAGTCGTTTTGAATCAATCGGCTCAAAATCAAGCGAGCTTGGTTTTGATCAGCTTCATCAGGAGAAAGCATCAGTGCTTGTGCAAAACCTAACTGAACATCTTCATTCTTAGGTTCAAGCTTGTAAGCTCGTTCCATAGAATCTTTTGCTGTTTCAGCGTCGCGGTTAGCCAGTGCAATACGACCTAATAGCAACCAACCAGTTGAATCTTTTGGTTGGTAATGTAGACGGGTACGAAGTGCTAGAGTCAAATCTTCCAGTTCGTCATCCGTTAATGCACCGCCTTCCGATGACATAAGTTTTTTAGACAATTCAGGAAGGTTTGAACTCACTTCTTGCCAGTGTTGAACTTTGTCCAATGCACCAAACTTAAAGTACATACCATAGGTCACAACTACGACAAGGATGATCGACGGTACAACCACACCAAGCGTTGAAATCTGAGTCTTCTTCATCTCTTGCTGAGCAGGCACATCATCCAGTAGAGACTGTTTCAAATCAGCGATCAGTTCTTGTTGATTATCAACAAGCCCTTCTTCTGCTTCTACTTCTAACTCAATAAGACGGTCTTTATAGAATGCTTTGTTCAACTCATCGCGAAGCATTTCGTCATTGTTCGCCTTCTTATTAATGAAGGGCAGAACAATTAATAAAATTGCCGCTAGCGAAAGGATAATGGTAGAAATCCAAAATAGAGTCATTACTTCTTATCTCCGTCGTTCTCATCGTCGAGTAACGCTTTTAAGCGAGCTTCTTTGTCTGCATCCCAGTCTTTATCTGACTCTACGGCTTTCGACTTTGACTTTCTGCTTCGTAAAATAATCAAACCGAAACCAAACACAACGACCGCAAATGGACCAACCCAAAGAATTGAAGTTGCCAGTGTCAGCGGTGGGTTGTAAGTAACGAAGTTACCGTAGCGAGCAATCATGTAATCAATGATATCTTGCTTTGACTTGCCGTCTTTTGTCATTTCGTACACTTTCTGGCGTAAGTCCACCGCGAGCTCTGCGTTCGAATCACCAATCGTGTTGTTCTGACATTTAGGGCAACGGAGCGTGTTGCTCAACTCTTTGAACTGCTGTTCTTGATCCACGGTATCAAATTCGTGGAATTCGATGGGCGCAGCAGAAACAGTCGCTGAAATTGCGAAAGTAGCAAACAGAGCAATCAGTGCCTTTTTAATCATTTCGCTTCCTCCAACAACTCTTGATACATAGGCTCAAGCGTCGATGCCCAGTTGGTTGGGTTCACGTCACCAACATGGCGGTAACGAACCACACCGTTAGCATCGATTAGGAAGGTTTCAGGAGCGCCGTACACGCCAAGGTCAAGGCCTAACATGCCATTACCATCAAACAAGCTGATTAGATAAGGGTTACCCAGCTCTTTTAACCAACCAACCGCTTTGTTGCGATCATCTTTGTAGTTCAGACCAATGATCTTAACACCTTGATCCGCAAGCTTGTTCAGGTAAGAGTGCTCGGCATAACAAGTAGGACACCAAGTCGCCCACACATTAAGAAGCAGCGGCTCACCTTTAAAGATTGCTTGATCATGAAACTTACCTGGTTGCTCTAAGTCTTCTAGACCGAACTCAGGAACAGGCTTACCAATCAATACGGATTCAAGCTTAGTCGGGTCATCGCCCGACTGGTTGCGCATCAATTGCGTTGCAAAGATTCCAGCTAGAACCATGAACGCAATCAATGGAATGAATAAAATCTTCTTGTTCATTCTAATTAAGCCTCCTGCTCTTTAGCCGACTTTTTGGTTGGCTTACGGAAACGGTAGCGACGGTCACTGATAGCAATAGCACCACCAAGAGACATGATCAAAGAACCCGCCCAGATCCAACGTACAAATGGTTTGTAGTAGATACGTACAGCCCAAGATTTGTTGTCGTCTAAACGTTCACCCATAGCGATGTAAAGGTCGCGCGTCACGCCACGGTCAATCGCAGCTTCTGTCATCATAGACTTAGCCGTCGTGTAAAAGCGCTTTTCAGCGTGAAGCGTATTGATGTACTTGCCTTCTTTCGTAATTTCGAAGTCAGCAATGTAACCATCGTAGTTAGGACCATCTTTGTCACGAACCCCTGTAAACAGGAAGCTGTATTCTTCAAGTTGGTAGCTTTCACCTGGCGCTAGACGAACATCGCGTTCAATGCTGTAGTTCTGCACCATTGCGATACCGATTACCGTTACCGCTAAACCGATGTGACCACACACCATCGCCCAGTGGCTACGAGGTAGCTTAGTTAGACCTTTCATAAAGCTATGACGGTGAGTCGCACGTTCATGCAGTTCAAAACCGTGCATGAAGATGATCCAGAATGCCATCACCCAACCGGCAAACGCAGTACCACTAAAGCGGTCAGCTAGCATTGTCACCATTAGAGCACTCAAGCCAAGTGCGAATGCACCTGAAATCAGCATTGGTTTAACAAGCTTAGACAGGTTGTCACGTTTCCAGCGGATCAGAGGACCGATACCCAGTAAGAACGAGAACGGAATCATTAACCAGAAGAACAACATGTCGAAGAATGGAGCACCGATAGATACCGAGCCCAAGCCTAACTGTTTGTGAACTAATGGTAATAGCGTACCAACTAACACAACGACAAGCGCTGCAATCAATAAGATGTTGTTACCCAGTAGTGCATTTTCACGAGAAACCAAATCGAAGTTACCGCGAACACGAACCGATGCACCTTTAACCGCGAACAACAGCAGCGAACCACCGATAACAAAGACTAGGAAACCTAGAATAAACATACCACGAGCAGGATCCGACGCGAATGCGTGAACCGATACCAAGATGCCCGAACGAACTAAGAATGTACCCAGTAGGCTTAGCGAGAATGCAGAGATAGCCAGCAATACTGTCCAAGCTTTAAATGTGCCACGCTTTTCGGTTACCGCAAGTGAGTGCATTAATGCAGTACCTGCCAACCAAGGCATGAATGAAGCGTTTTCTACTGGATCCCAGAACCACCAGCCACCCCAGCCAAGTTCGTAGTAAGCCCACCATGAGCCTAGTGCGATACCTACCGTTAGGAATAACCAAGCAGCGATTGTCCAAGGACGAGACCAACGAGCCCATGCCGTATCTAAACGACCGCTCATTAGAGAAGCGATTGCAAAAGAGAACGCTACCGAGAAACCTACATAACCCATGTAAAGCATTGGCGGGTGAATGATCAAGCCCGGGTCTTGCAAGAGCGGGTTCAAGTCACGGCCATCAACAGGGAAGAAAGGCAACGTACGTAGGAACGGGTTAGACGTTACGATAATAAACAGCAAGAAGCCGACAGTAATCAAACCCATAATAGCCAGTACGCGAGCCACAGACTCTTGAGGCATACCACGGCTGAATGTCGCTACTGCAACCGTCCAACCGGCTTGGATAAGAACCCAAAGCAGCAGTGAACCTTCGTGAGCACCCCAAACCGCCGTAATTCGGTAATACCAAGGCAGTTGGCTGTTTGAGTTACTTGCTACGTATTGAATCGTAAAATCATTAGTGTAGAACGCGTAACATAAGATAAAGAACGAAATCGCTAAGAATCCGAACATACCCCACGACAACGGTCGTGCGCTGTTCATCAATAATGTGTTATTTCGAGCGGCTCCATACAGTGGGAGCACGCTCAGCAGCAATGCAAGTCCCAAGGACAGGATCATCGCAAAATGGCCGATCTCGGCTATCATTGAGCTTTTCCTTCTTTTTGTTCAGTCGTGTATTGCAAAGGCTCATGGGTTTTCTTCATTGCTTCAGCAACTTCAGAAGGCATGTACTCTTCATCGTGCTTTGCCAACACCTCAAACGCTTCGATTGTCGTTGCATCTTTAAGGACACCCTGAGCAACAATACCTTGGCCTTCGCGGAAAAGATCAGGAAGGATACCATCGTATAGAATCGTTACTTTAGGGCCTACATCTTGCAAATCAAAGCTTACACGTAGAGATTCATTGTCACGGCTTACAGAGCCGACTACGACCATGCCACCAATACGTAGGCGTTGACCAACCTCAGGTTTTTTACCGTCTTTGCCGTTAACCAGCTCAGTTGGCGTGTAGAACAGATCCATGTTCTGGTTAAGTGCGTAAACCATCAATCCAACAGTCGCACTGATACCAAAAAAGATCGCTAAGACAATGCCCAGCCTCTTTTTACGTCTTGGGTTCATAGAGTGTTCTCCATATTTTTTGCTGCATCGATACGAGCTTGACGATCAATCTTAGCTTGTACTTCATTTAGTAATTGCTTACCACGACGAACGCTTACGACCAGTAAAATGATCATCGCGAGAAATGTGATTCCAAATGCGCTCCATACATAAGAGGCATAACCTCCCATGGCAAAGAAATCACTCAAAGATTCAAAATACATAATTACCTACCCTACTACGCTTTTTCAGCCGCAAGCTTACGAACCCATGGACGGTGACTCTCTTTACTAATGATTTCGTTACGGAAACGAACCATAGTCACAGCACCAAAGAAAAAGGCGAAGCCAAAGATGTTAAGAAGAAGCGGCCAGAGCATGTCACTTGAAATAGAAGGCTTATCGAATTTAGTGATCGTCGCGCCTTGGTGAAGTGTGTTCCACCACTCCACTGAAAAGTGAATGATAGGTAGGTTGATAACACCAACGATAGCCAAAATGCCGGCTGCTTTCGCCGCGGTTTTTTGATCATCAAAAGCGTGGTGTAGTGCAATCACACCCAGGTATAGGAATAGAAGAATAAGCTCTGAGGTTAAACGCGCATCCCAAACCCACCAAGCACCCCACATTGGTTTACCCCAAACAGCACCAGTTAATAGTGCAATGAAGGTAAATACAGCACCAATTGGTGCCATCGCCAACGCGGCCATGTCTGATAGCCTTACCTGCCATACCAAGCCGATAAAGGCAGCAATCGCCATCGACATGTAAACGCCCATAGACCAGATTGCAGACGGAACATGGATGTAGATGATACGGAAGCTATCGCCCTGCTGGTAATCAGAAGGCGCAAATGCAAGCCCCCACACGGTACCGACGGATAGACACAATAACGCGAGGATCGAAAACCATGGCAAAAGTTTACCAGCAAGCTGATAAGAGGTTTCTGCTTTGGCATAGGGATGGAGCCATTTCCACATGTTGTAATCTCACTCTTACTTCATATTGCTTACAGCTATTAAAGCTATAATTATAATAATTTTATTTGTCTTGCTTTCTGTTTTGCTGACTCTATGAGTCCACTCGACACATTTGGTTCACATTAGCTATACGATAACGGAACCCCAATCAGTTCACACTCACTCTAAGTGCGGCACTGATCGCAAAAGGCGTCAGAGTCATCGCACCCATTAACATTGCTCCAAGCACCGCCAATTGGCCGTTGTACGCAACGCCCAAAGCCGCAGCGTCAATCGCTGACGTCGCGAAGATCAAAATTGGGATGTAGAGCGGCAAGATTAACAGGCTCAACAGGACTCCGCCCTTCTGTAACCCAACAGTCAACGCAACACCAATCGCACCAATAAAGCTCAACGCGGGTGTTCCTACCAGCAAGGTCAACACAACTGAGAGCCATGTATCAAAATCTAAAGACAACAAAACAGCCAACAATGGACTGATCAAAATCAATGGTAACCCGGTCAACAACCAGTGTGCTATGACCTTGGACAATACTACCAACTGCAACGGGATGGGCATCAGCATCATCTGTTCAAGGGCGCCATCTTGAAAATCATCGCGGAAAAGACGCTCTAAAGAGAGCAATGCAGAGAGCAAAGCAGCCACCCAAACAATACCCGCGGCAATACGCGCAAGTAGGTTTGGCTCTGGGCCAATACTCAAAGGGAATAGAGTTATAACAATGATGAAAAACCACAAAGGATTAAAGATATCCGCTTGACGTCGGAACGCGATAAGCAATTCACGTCGGATAATCGTGGTCATTGAAGAGATCATATTACTCACCCAACTTAATTTTTCTTAGTTTCGGGCTATCAGCAAACATGTCTTGGTGTGTGGTTAATAACACAATGCCACCGTTGTCTGCATGCTGAGAAAAAAGAGATTCGAGAACTTTCACGCCCTGCTTATCTATAGCAGTCAAAGGCTCATCAAGAATCCACAACATTTGCTTGCTCAACCAAAGACGAGCCAACGCTACTCGACGCTGTTGCCCCGCTGAAAGTTGCCCAGCAGGTACGTCTTCTCTACCCGCAAGCCCCACTTGAGCCAGCGCGTGATAAAGCTCTTCTTTGCTCGTACCGCCACTGTGAATAGACTGATAAAAGCTAAGGTTCTCATAGGCACTAAGCTCGCGCTTTACGCCAGTTTGGTGACCAAGAAAAAGCAAATTTTGGTGATAAACATCTCGACTCGATTCTATGGATTCACCATCCCAAGAGATAGTGCCGTCATCGCGGTCACCTAAGCCAGTAATAATCCTAAGGAGTGTCGTTTTCCCAGTACCGTTACGACCTTCAACCTGAACCAACTCACCTGGTTTCAATTGAAAAGACAACGATTCAAACAGAACCCTGTCGTCACGAATAGCAGTTAAATTTGAGACTTCTAGCATAGGTAAATTTAGTCGAGTAATGAGAGCGCTATAGTAGCACACCAACATGGTGACAAAACAGGACTAGGCGTTTTCGATAGAACAAAGTCGGTAAGAAACTGTTACTACTGCATCACAATTTACACATTTTGACCAAAAATGAGATATTGCTGTAGTAACAAGCACTTATAAACATCGTTCTATAAACAGTAATGCAGACACAAAAAAAGAAGCCGAAGCTTCTTTTAAATGAGTATGTGATAAACACAAAATGTTCATTCACGATTAGCGCACAATTTAACGACGTCGAGGCGGTTCTCTGCGATCACGAGAAGATACTGGTTGTTCATCAAATGATGAAGGGTTGCTTCTTAGCGAAGGTATTTTTTCCTTACCCGCGAGCTTATTCTGTAGAGACATCATTAGCTCAGCTTCCGCTTTAGGTAATTCACACTCTTCGATCAGTTCATTTATCCCAGCACCAAGCTGAACCATTTTCGTTGCACGTGTGTACAAGCGTCCATCTGTGTCAGCATGCTCTAACTCAACAATGCGCTCATTCAAGTGCTTGATCAGATCTTGCTGCTCAGTCACTTTCTGACCAAGGCCGACCACGACAGAGCGAACCTCAAGTAATTGCTTACTCGATTTTTGAAGCTCTTTGTCCAGGTTACGGACTTGCAGACGTGACTGATCGAGCTGCTTTTGAATCGCACGTTTTACTTTGCTAATCAAAATCACGATGAATAACGTAAAAACCCCAACACCTGATATCAGAGCGACAGGGCTTAAAAGAAGCGCTTCAAACATTACAGGTGAGCCATCTCATCCCATTCGTCTTCGCTTAGTAGTTTGTTTAGATCTACTAAGATAAGCAGCTTGCCATCGCGGTTGCTAACACCTTGGATGAACTTAGCACTTTCATCAGTACCAACACTTGGCGTAGTGTCGATTTCAGAAGAACGTAAGTAAACCACTTCAGCAACGCTATCTACTAAGATGCCAATTACTTGACGTTCAGATTCAATAACGATAATACGAGTGTTATCTGTGATTTCACCTTGCATCAAACCAAAGCGAGAACGAGTGTCGATAACAGTAACAACGTTACCACGTAGGTTGATAATACCTAGAACGTAATCTGGAGCACCCGGAACTGGAGCAATTTCACTGTAACGCAGTACTTCACGTACTTGCATTACGTTGATGCCGTAAGTTTCTTCTTCTAGCTGGAATGTGACCCATTGAAGTACTTCATCATTCGTTTGCTCTTTTCTTACTTCAACTTCACTCATATGAGACATAGATAATCCTCTTGCCGTCGTTACCGACCACTATTATTAACTTGATGCTTATTGTTAGCCTAATGCTTGTTATTAGCTCAATGCTTTTACATCTAGCCCTGCGTTTAGCATGGCGATTAATGCTTCAACATGGATCAAAGCACACATTTTTTCTTTTACCATACCAGCGAGCCATGGGCGTTTCCCTGCCATTTCTCGCCAACGTACTTTATCTGTATTGAGTAGCTCGGTGCCTTTTAGCTCTGTTCCTGCAAGACCCCACAAGCTCTCTCCAAGCATCACTATATATTGATAGTTTTCTTTGTATTCGTCACCTGATAGTTTCTCAGACATCACCCATTTTGCGGTGTCGACCACATCTAGCTGACTATCACGGTTGGTTTGTAAACCTAAATACCAAGCTGGCTTACCAATGATATGACTTAACTCTTCAAGGCGATGGATACCACCAAGCTCATCAAGCGGCACTGCAAAGGTCACGCCGTTTACATCAAAATACAAAACTTGAAAGTCTTCTGTTCGGACCGTACTTTCCCAAGAGGTAAACTGGTCAGCACCTCCGGCTTGAGTTTCAAGCTCAATCGCTGTTTCGACCTCAGGAACTTCAAGTTCAGACTCAATAGCCTTAACCTCTACTTGTTCGTTCTCTTCCGGTTCAGCTTGTAACACTTCAATTTGCTGCGATTCAACCGGTGGCTCTACAGCTATTGATAAATCGGGGTTTGGAAGATTCCAATCTTGAATCTCCGGCTCTTCAAACACTTGAACAGACTCCACCGCAGCATCAAACATTTGCATATCTGCTTGCTGGGCGATTTTCTGTGTGTTCTGATCCATCAACTCATCTAGATTCAGCTCATCAACAACATTAGTCGCCTCTAAACGACTTAGTAGCTTCTGAACATCCTCAAGGTTAGGTACTTCAAACTCAGCCGCCCGTATTTCTGCGTAGCTTGAGTGGTGACTCGAAAATTGGCGCTCTGGCTCTGGCTCTGGCTCTGGCTCTGGCTCTGGCTCTGGCTCTGGCTCTGGCTCTGGCTCTTCAGGTTGTGATTCGTCGCTTGACTCGTCAACAAATAAGTCATCAGATTCAAAGCTTTCATCGCCTAACAGCGCAGTAAAGTAATCATCGAGTGCTTGCTCACTCGAGAGACTTGGCTGCACCAATGTTGATTCTTTATTCGCGCTCATTTATCGCCAACCTCTCGAGATAAATAAGCAACTGTTTATAAGCAAATACACCACGGCTACCCGATGCAAAATGAGATGCTGGCAAGCGTTTTAGGCTCGCATCTCGAAACTTGGTATCTATCGGCACAGCTGATGTCCAAACTTGATTCGGATAATCACCTTTGAGCTGCGTTAGCGTTTGCAGTGAGGCTTTGGTTCGCTTGTCGTACATCGTCGGGACAATCGTCACCTTGAACGGTGTTTTACGAGACTTCTGCATGATAGTTAAAGTACGAATCATGCGCTCTAAGCCCTTCATCGCCAAAAACTCAGTCTGTACCGGAATCAAAATACGGTCACTAGCAGCCAATGCATTGACCATCATCACACCCAGAATTGGCGGACAATCGATCAACACATAGTCATAGTCGTCTTTCAAAGCGGCTAAAGCGCGCTTCAAGATCAACCCCATGCCGCTTCGATTTCCCATAACACGGTCTAAAGTCGCTAAAGACATATGCGCTGGGATAATATCGATACCTTCAACTTCTGTTTGTAAAAGCAAAGGTCTTACCGTCTGTGAATTGAACTCACGTAACTGGAACAGATCAAACAGGCTCGATTCCACCGTATCTGAGTCGTAACCCAGATAGGTGGTCAGTGATGCATGTGGGTCAGTATCAACCAATAGAACACGGTGCCCTTTCAACGCAAGTAAACCTGCTAGAGTCACGGTCGTGGTCGTTTTACCAACACCACCTTTTTGGTTTGCAACACTCCAAACAATCATTTCGATTTACCTAAGCTAACCCAACTTCAACCAGGATCCTTTCCGCAATGCGGTCTAGAGGTAGGTCTTCAGTAGAAATGCCAGCTTTTGCTACAGCTTGAGGCATACCATATACAACACAGCTATCTTCGTCTTGTGCCCAAATCGTCGAACCCGCAGTTTTCAACATACGCGACCCTTCTCGACCATCTGCGCCCATTCCTGTCAGTATCATAGACAGAACTTTGTCGCCGTAAATCTTCGCTGCAGAGCCGAATGTAACATCCACACAAGGCTTGTAGTTCATGCGATCGCCGCCATCGATGATTCTTAAGCGTGCAGCTCCTGCGCGGCCATCAACCATCATCTGTTTACCACCAGGAGCAAGATACGCCACCCCAGGCTTTAACACATCACCGTCTTGCGCTTCACGAACTTCAATCTTACACAAGGTGTTCAACCGGCTAGCAAAAGCAGCGGTGAATGTTGCCGGCATATGCTGAACTAACACAATAGGATGTGGATAGTTAGCAGGGATGCGAGTCAAAATCTTCTGTAGAGCCACAGGACCGCCAGTCGAAGTACCAATTGCTGTTAATTGATACTTCTTACCTGACGCTCTGAATTTCGCCGTTGATGCGACCGCAGGCTTCGCTGTCGAAGTCGAAGCTGCTGTTGAAATCGGTTGGCGCAATGGTGTAGATGTTGAAGTTGCTGTAGCTCTCGGCGTGATAGGAGCTCGGCGCATAAACGCACGCTTTGCTGCTATCTGAATCACACGCTGTTGAAGCAATGCAACCGCATCGTCGCGGTTACGTGCGATGTCTTCAAACTTCTTCGGTAGGAAGTCTAGAGCACCTGCATCTAACGCATCTAAGGTGGCTTTCGCGCCATCATGCGTTAACGATGAAAACATCAAAATAGGCGTTGGAGACGCGGCCATGATCTCACGAACGGCAGTGATGCCGTCCATAACAGGCATTTCAATGTCCATAGTGATGACGTCAGGTCTTAGCTGTTTCGCTTTCTCGACGGCTTCTTTACCGTTTACTGCTACATCAATGACTTCTAGGCGAGCCTCTGAGTTGATGATCTCGCTAACGCGACGACGAAAGAAACTCGAATCATCAACGACTAATACTTTAATCGCCATATTTATCCTTAAATTAAATTCTTGACGCAGCTGCGTACTGCTTCAACAAGTCCGGCACATCGAGAATCAATGCAATATGTCCGTCACTTGTAATTGTCGCGCCTGCCATACCTGGCGTGCCTTGCAGAAGCTTATCAAGTGGCTTGATCACGACTTCTTCTTGACCGATTAGCGTATCGACAACAAAACCAACACGTTGGCTCCCAAGTTGTACGATAACAACATGGCCATGCCCTTTACGTAGTTCAACAATACCCGCTTTAGGTGCAAGCCAGTTTTGCAAGTAGAACAACGGAATAGACTTATCTCGAACAATGATCGTCAGCTGACCATCAACCACGTTTGTGCGGCTTAAATCTAGGTGGAAAATCTCGTTAACCGATGCCAATGGCAATGCAAATGGGTGACCCGCAACACCGACCATCAAGGTTGGTAGAATCGCTAGAGTTAGTGGAACCTTGATGGTGATCTTGGTGCCTTGTCCCATTTCAGAATCGATATCAATTGAGCCATTCAATGTGTTGATCGCTGTTTTCACAACGTCCATACCTACACCACGACCAGAGATATCAGAGATCTGCTCTTTACTTGAGAAGCCTGGTGCGAAGATTAGGTTGAAACACTCTTTATTTGATAAGCGAGACGCTGCATCTTCATCCATCAGGCCACGTTTAACCGCGATAGCACGAAGCTTATCAGGGTCCATACCGCCACCGTCATCAACGATAGCCAGTTCAATGTGGTCACCTTCTTGAGAGGCAGACAGAATTACTTTACCGGTTCTTGATTTACCCGCCATAACTCGGTCTTCCGGCATTTCAATACCGTGGTCAACTGAGTTTCTCACCAAGTGAATCAGGGGATCGGCATGTGCTTCCACTAAGTTTTTATCAAGGTCCGTTTCTTCGCCACGCATTTCAAGAACGATGTCTTTCTTCAAGCTACGAGCAAGGTCACGGACAACTCGAGGGAAGCGACCAAATACTTTCTTGATCGGCTGCATACGAGTTTTCATTACCGCACCTTGTAGGTCTGCAGTAACAACATCTAAATTAGAGACAGCTTTCGACATTTCTTCGTCGTTGCTGTTTAGGCCAAGGCTGACAAGTCGGTTACGCACCAATACCAGTTCACCCACCATGTTCATGATGGTATCCAGTGTTGATGTGTCTACACGAACTGTCGCTTCAGCTTGCTGCTTCTTCACCGGTGCTTTAACTTCAGCTTTTGCTGGAGCACTCGGCTTCGGCTCAGCTTTTACGGCAACTGGCGCGGCAGGCTGTGGCTTCGGCGCAGCTTGCGGTGCAACTGGCTCTGGCTTCACTTGTGCAGGCTTAGTCGCGGCATCGAGTTCTTCAACTGATGGTCCATTACCTGAGCCGTGTAACTGATCAAGTAACTTCTCGAACTCTTCATCTGTCATCAGGTCATCGCCTTCAGACATCGCCGATACTGGTGCTGCAGTAGGTGCTGGCGGTGGAGGAGGCGTTGAACCAGCACTTGTCGGGCTGTTACCCGCACCGTGCAATTCATCCAGTAACTTTTCGAATTCATCGTCAGTGATATCACCGCTGTCCACTACAGGCTGAGCTGCAGCAGGTGCAGGCGGCGGTGTTGGCGCAGAAAATGATGTTGGTGAACCACCTTTACCATGAAGCTCATCAAGCAGGCGTTCAAACTCATCTTCAGAGATATCATCAACAGAAGACGCACTGATGCTTGAGCTTTCAACAACAGGCTCAGGCGCAGTAACAACAGGTTCAGGGATAATAGGTGCAGGCGCTTCTACTGGAGCCGCTTCATCTGCAGACTCTGGCTTGCAGAGACGGTGAAGTTCGTCCAATAAAGATTGGTCAGCAGGTACCAAAGGTTCCTGATCTTGCACGGCGCGAAACTGTACATTAACTGTATCTAGCGCCTGCAGCATGGTATCCATCAAACCTGATGTTACGCTGCGTTGGCCGTTTCGTAGAATGTCGAACACATTCTCAGCACCATGACAAGTATCCACCAGCTCAGTTAATGCTAGGAAACCAGCACCACCTTTTACTGTATGGAAACCACGGAAAATAGCATTTAATAGGTCTTTGTCGTCAGGGTTATTCTCAAGCTCTACCAGTTGTTCTGATAGAAGTTCAAGGATCTCTCCTGCCTCGACTAAAAAGTCCTGAAGAATATCTTCGTCTAAATCGTAGCTCATACGTTACCTTTAAAATCCAAGACTGGATAACAAATCGTCGACTTCATCTTGAGATGCGACAGCGTCTTCGCGCTCTTCTGGGTTCATAATTGGACCTTCAGGCGCAATCGATGCTTTCTTCTCTGACTCTGGAGTTGGCTCTTTTTGATTCGCACCGAATACCGTGAGAATCTCGACCAAACGTCCTTCCACCTCATTCACCAAGGTAATAACTTTGCTAATTATCTGCCCAGTTAAGTCTTGGAAATCCTGAGCCATCAAGATTTCAGTCAATTGTCCGCGTAGTTCAGTACTGTCGCCTTCTACTTGGACAAGCAATCCATCAATGCGGTGACATAAAGCTTTAAATTGTGCCAGCTCAATGCGGCCATGCATCAGTTCATTCCATTGAGGCCTTACTTGAAGTAAACACTCGTGTAGGTTGTCTGCGATTGGCATACAGCGATCAACTGCGTCCATCGTCTTGTTTGCCGCTACTTCCGTTTTATCAATGACATACTGAAGGCGATCCCTTGCGTCAGGGATTTCGTCATTTGCGATAACGCTAATGCGTTCATCGAAATTGAATTGAGTCAAAGAGTCATGGAGGTCGCGTGTCAGACTTCCTATTTCTTGAAGCATTGGATTGTCTTGAAGACTAAAATTGTCTTCATAAATGCTTCTAACAAGAGAATCAGCATCTTGCTGCTCATCGTTCTCAAGCAGCTCTACTAATTTTTTTGCTTGTTCTAATGAAATCATCCTGAGTTCGGCCTTACTCCGCATACTTTGTGCGCTTAGGCTATCGAGATAAACAGGTGACTTATCAGCCAGTGTTTACCTAGAAATGCCCAAATTTATTGATGCTTATAAGCGATCAAAAATCTTATCAAGTTTCTCTTTCAGCGTTGCTGCAGTGAAAGGCTTCACAATGTAACCATTAACACCCGCTTGCGCTGCTTCAATGATCTGCTCACGTTTCGCTTCTGCCGTGATCATAAGCACTGGAAGGTGCTTAAGTTCTGCATCGGCACGAATGTGTTTAAGCAGGTCAATACCTTGCATGCCTGGCATGTTCCAGTCAGTTACCACGAAATCAAATTCGCCTTTTTTCAGCATAGGTAACGCGGTCAAGCCATCATCTGCTTCTTGAGTGTTGTTGAAACCTAAGTCGCGAAGTAGGTTTTTAACAATTCGGCGCATCGTTGAAAAATCATCAACAATGAGAATTTTCATGTTTTTGTTCAAATTAGCCTCCACTGAATAGGATCAGTGTTGTTAGTCGTTCTGTGTCCAAGCACTTAACTTAGTGCGTAAACGCTGCATAGATTGGCTCAGTATTTGGCTGACACGAGATTCGCTGACACCTAACACTTCCCCAATCTCTTTTAAATTGAGTTCTTCGTCGTAATAAAGCGAAAGCACAAGGCCTTCCCTTTCCGGAAGTTGTTTTATCGAATCGATCAAAGCTTGGCGGAATGACTCATCTGCAACCCCTTGAAAAGGCGCATTATCTTGAGAGTCTTCGTTCGGAGATATTACATCATCTGAGACGCCTAAATCTTCGATACCAACCAATCTTGAGCAATTAATGTCAGTTAAAGCACTGTGATATTGCTCTAAACTGAGCCCCATGTGTTTTGCCACTTCGGCATCGCTCGGGTCACGGTTGAGGGTTCCCTCTAATTCCGCGATTGCACTGCTGATTTCTCGATTGTTTTTATGAACCGATCTCGGTACCCAGTCCCCACGGCGAATGTCATCCAACATTGCGCCACGGATTCGAATACCAGCATACGTCTCAAAGCTTGCGCCTTTGGTACCATCATAGTTTTGTTGCGCTTCAATCAAGCCGATCATGCCAGCTTGAATTAAGTCATCAACCAATACATTAGGCGGTAATCGCCCCAACAAGTGATGAGCGATACGTTTAACCAACACAGAATACTTCTCAAAAAAAGCCTGTTGGCTATTGTGATTAGCATGTTGGTCGTAAGTAAGCGCTTTATTCACCAAATGGTTCCTCTATAAATTCAGTACGATTCAGCAGCCTTTCAACAAAGAACTCCAAGTGTCCACTTGGTGTTTTTGGTATTGGCCAGGTCAATGCTTTGTTAGCCAAAGAGCTGATTGCCAGTGCAGCTGGAGAGCGAGGAAACGCATCGACTACGATTTTCTGTCTCTTGACTGATTGGCGTACTTTATCATCTAAAGGAATACATGCTACGAGTTCGAGGCTCACATTCAAGAAGCGCTCTGTGACCAAAGTCAACTTTGCAAATAATTCTCGGCCTTCGCGGTAGCTTCTGACCATATTTGCAACAACTTTGAATCGCTGAACGTGGTGCTCTCTGCTCAAAAGTTTAATCAAGGCATATGCATCTGTGATTGAGGTAGGTTCATCACATACCACAACAACCACGTCTTGCGCTGCTCTTGAGAAACTGATCACCATGTCCGAAATCCCCGCTGCGGTGTCGACCAACAAGATGTCCATCTCGTCTTCAAGCGAACCGAATGCGCGAATCAAACCTGCGTGCTGTGCATGTGAAAGTTCAGTCATGCTTTGTGTGCCCGATGTCGCTGGAATAATTTTAATTCCGTGCGGCCCTTCGACAATCGCATCCTTAAGTTCACATTCACCAGCCAACACATGCCCAAGGTTTCGTTTAGAACGAATACCTAGCATGATATCGACATTAGCAAGACCCAAGTCGGCATCTAGCACCATAACTTTTTTGCCTTGGCGTGCCATGCAAATAGCCATACCTAACGTCACATTAGATTTACCAACGCCGCCTTTACCGCCCGTTACCGCAATAACTTTGGTGAGTGAAGGCTTGGTTAAGCGACGGAGGCCGCTAGCTTGATCATGTATCATATTTTCATTCATATTTATCCGCCGCCTAGAGCCCTTCTGAATCGCTATTCCAGTAATGAGGTTCATTCTCTGTAGATTTTTCTAATAGCTCATTGGCCTTAGCAATCATGTACTTTGGCTGAGCTATAACGATATCTTCAGGAACTCGTTGACCATTTGCTATGTAAGCAACTGGTAATGCATTTTGTATTACGACACTGATGAATTCACCTAGACTTAGGGATTCATCCAGCTTAGTCATGATGCATCCCGACAACGGGATTCTTCTAAAGTGTTCAATTGTTTCTTGCAGCACTTTGCGTTGCGCGGTTGCAGGCAACACAAGGTAACTATTGATAACGGAACCACTCTCTTGCATCAGTGTGTCTAACTGCTCAGATAGGCGAACATCTCGTTGTCCCATACCCGCAGTATCGACCAGAATCAGGCGACGATTACGTAACTGATATATTACATCGGCCAGTTCGCTAGAATCTTTAGCAACTCTTACAGGACAACCCATAATTCGACCATAGATCGATAACTGCTCATGTGCACCTATACGATATGTGTCAGTTGTCACTAGTGCGACGTTATCTGCGCCATATTCCATCGCAGCACGTGCAGCGAGCTTTGCAACAGTCGTTGTTTTACCTACGCCGGTTGGTCCAAGTAGAGCCACAATACCGCCGCGTTTTAAAATATCTTTTTGAGTAACAGAGATTTGGTCAGCTACCAGAGCTAACAAAGCCTTCCATGCTCGCGCTGGTTTGGTATCTTCTGGAATGTAACAAGCCATTTGATCGGCAAGCTCTGCAGATACACCCATACGCTCAAGGCGCTTAATAAGCATGGCTCTGAGTGGTTCACGACGCTCAACTTCTTGCCACATTAGCCCTGATACTTGATGTTCTAACAGACGACGAATTGAGGTCATCTCTTCGCGCATCGTTTCCATTTCAGAATCAGAACCTTTGGAATGAGTATTCTCACGACCGCGATCATAACGAGTAGGATCCAAACGAGGAGCTGGACGCTCTACTCTACGGTCTTCGGCAATCAACTTGGACAAACCCGTTTCGCGAGCAAACGCTGAATCAAGGTTGCCGTGAGACTGTTGGTTATTGTGAGATTGCTGATGGCCATAAGACTGCTGACTACTTTGAGTCTGATGATTACTGTGCGGATTATGGCCTGTGCTTGATTGGCGATTGAGCAATGCTGACAATGAATCTTCATTTTCAGCACGATGTTGTGGTTCATCATCAGCGCCATGACTGTATTGCTTTAGCATATTTGCAAAGCGCTTGGTCATTGAGCGTCCACCTTCAGCATTCGACTGCAGGCTAACCTTGTCATCGTCGAGTTGGCGTCGCCCAGCAGGAGCTGCAGGCGCGGCCATCTGCGTATATTGGCTTTGTGCAGGCTGCTGAGGTTTATTTAGTCTCTGGCTCGCTGTCGACGGGCTGGATTCGCCATCAATAGCGGCAACAATTTCCACGCCACCTGCGACCTTTTTGTTAGACATGATCACCGCTTCTGAACCAAGTTCTTCTTTAACTTGGAGCAGAGCCGTTCGCATATCTTTTGCAAAAAATCGTTTAATTTTCAATTCGATCGTCCGTTCTAATTAGGCGGCTTAATTACCAACAGCTTGTACTATACGTATCTGCTTTTCGTCCGGTATTTCTTGGTAAGACAAGACTCTCAAGCTTGGGATCGTGTTCTTCACAAACTTAGCCAGAGTCGAACGCAACACGCCAGAGGTCAATAATACCGCAGGCTCACCTTTCAGCTCTTGCTCTTGTGTAGCGTGACTGAGGGAGGTCTGTAAACGTTCGGCCAAACCAGGTTCAATACCAGCAGATTCTCCGCCGGATGCCTGCATGGTTTGATGCAAGATTTGTTCCAGCTCAGGAATCAAGGTAATAACCGGCAATTCTGGCTCTATACCATTGATTTCTTGAACAATTAGTCGTTTCAATGAGATGCGAACTGCCGCAGTAAGTATGTCAGGTTCTTGACTCTTACCTGAGTACTCCGACAAAGTTTGGACTATAGTTCGAATATCACGAATTGGAATGGCTTCATTCAATAGGTTCTGGAGCACTTTCACGACCACACCAAGCTGTAATTGATCCGGTACAAAGCCTTCCACCAACTTAGGTGTTGAGCGGCTGAGCATCTCAAGCAAGTTTTGAACTTCTTCGTGACCAATGAGCTGCGATGCGTTGTTGGTTAGTAATTGGCTGAGATGTGTCGCCAGTACTGTAGAAGAATCTACAACGGTATAACCTAGAGCTTGTGCGTGTTCACGCTGCTCTTCTCGAATCCATACCGCTTCAAGTCCAAATGCAGGGTCAATCGTCGGCTCACCATCGATCATGCCGTAGACTTGGCCCGGGTTAATCGCAAGCTCCATGTCAGGCTTAATCTCAGCTTCGCCCACCGCTACGCCCATCAAGGTAATTCGGTAGCTGTTTGGCGTCAGTTCGAGGTTATCGCGAATGTGTACCGCAGGGATCAAGAAACCAAAGTCTTGAGACAGCTTTTTACGCACACCTTTAACACGCTCAAGCAGTTCACCACCTTGGTCTCTGTCAACCAAAGGAATTAAACGGTAACCCACTTCTAAGCCAATAATATCAACGGGTTGTACGTCATCCCACGACAACTCTTTCTGAGTTCCTACTTCACCATTCGCTTCAACCGCCGCCGGAAGGTTAGGTTCTTCTGCCTTCTTCTTGTTCTTTTTATCGATGTAATACGCACCTGCACCCGCAATGACTGCAAGGCTCAAGAACGAGAAATGTGGCATGCCCGGAACAATACCCATAATGCCTAGGATAGCGGCAGTGATCATCAAGGCTTTTGGATTGTCGAACATCTGGAAGACGAGCTGCTGCCCCATGTCTTCATCAGTATTTTGACGAGTTACCATCATCGCGGCAGCAATAGAAAGTAATAGCGACGGGATTTGTGCAACCAGACCATCACCGATAGTCAGTAACGTGTAGATTTCGATTGCTTCACCAAAACCTAAACCAAACTGAGCCATACCGATGCTCAAGCCGCCGATGATGTTGATGAACAGGATCAAAATACCCGCGATCGCATCACCTTTAACGAACTTAGACGCACCGTCCATCGAACCGTAGAAGTCGGCTTCTTTGGTTACTTCAAAACGTCGCAAACGTGCCTGGTCTTGGTCGATCAAACCTGCATTCAAGTCGGCATCGATTGCCATCTGTTTACCCGGTAATGCATCCAAGGTAAAACGCGCACTTACTTCCGAGATACGACCCGCACCTTTGGTTACAACCATGAAGTTGATGATCATCAGGATCAAGAACACCACTAGACCTACCGCGTAGTTACCACCGATAACCACGTTACCGAAGGCTTCAATTACGTTACCTGCCGCGTCGCCGCCTTCATGGCCATGGAGTAATACCACACGTGTCGAAGCAACGTTCAAGGCTAATCGAAGTAGAGTCGCTATCAATAGGACAGTCGGGAATGCAGCGAAGTCTAAAGGCCTGCGGGTATAAACCGATACCAATAGCACAACCATAGACAGTGCAATATTGAAGGTGAAGAACATATCCAACAAGAATGCTGGAATAGGCAACACCACCATAGCAAGTGTTGCAAGTACCATAACAGGTGCACCAATCGCAGGCATGGCACGGTTAGGAATTTTAGGTAGCTTGTCCGCAAAAGGCAGGGAGAATTTCATAAATCTAGACAGTTTCGCTATGTTGTAGCTCTCTGAACAAGTGGATTAGATCTTAGTCAGGGCTGTTTTGCTATGGGCTTATAATGTTCAGGCTTACTACAGCAAACACTGTACCAACATCTCACGTCAAATTATCGCCATCACCTCAATAAAAGGAAGAGTAGCTAGCTCGCTATTATCAGGGTTCATCACGCAGAGCTCAAGCAATTGATCTAATGGCGTAAATCAGGTGGGATCGGCATATTAGAATCTTGCAGTTTTGGTCTTTCACCACCTCGTTTTCGGTACTGTTTAAGTTGGAAAACATATGCAAGCACTTGTGCAACTGCCGTAAACAGACCGTCAGGAATTTGTTGTTCTAACTCAGTGGTGTGATAAAGCGCCCTCGCCAATGGCGGTGCTGGAACGATATAGATGTCATTTTCACGCGCAATCTCTCGGATCTTCATCGCCATATGGTCGACACCTTTGGCAACAACAACCGGTGCTTTGTCTTGATTCTGCTTATAGCGCAGCGCAACTGAAAAGTGTTCCGGGTTGGTCACAATCACATCTGCTTGAGGGACGTCTGCCATCATTCGACGCTGAGCCGCTTCCCGTTGAAGCATACGAATTCGGCCTTTCACTTCCGGCTTACCTTCCGTGTCCTTAAATTCGTCTTTGACTTCTTGTTTGGTCATCTTCAATTGGTCAGCGTGTTGCCAGATCTGGAACGGGATATCAATCGCCACCACAATAAGCAGCGAACAACTGATCAACAGGATGAAGTTGAGCAGGATATCCAAGGCATGGAAGATGTTCTGCGGGTAAACATCCATACTCAGCTGCATTAAATCATGCTGAGAGGCTTGAATCAGATAAATCGCCATACCCGATACAAGCGCCACTTTCAGGATAGATTTGAGCAGTTCGACCCAGCTTTGCAGGCCAAACATACGCTTAATACCACTGAGTGGATTGAGCTTAGACGCCTTAGGCATCGCCGCTTGCATTGAGAAGTTAATCCCACCAACACCCGCAGCGCCGATCACGGCAGCAACAAACAGGGTTATCAGTATCAAAAACAGCGGGAACAGTAGATTGACTAAAGCGCCACCCGCAATTTCTAGGAGTTTATTGGTGTCAAAAATCTCGTCGCGGCTTAAAGAGAACAGGCGTTGCATAGCCTCGAACAAAGCCTTCGCCATCGATTCGCCAAACCACATTAATGCAATCGCACCGACAATTAGTACCGATGCTGACGCTAGTTCTTTTGACCTTGCAACCTGCCCTTTCTCTTTGGCCTGTTGCAAGCGTTTGGGCGTGGCGTCTTCTGTGCGTTCTTGACCGTCTGACTCTGCCATTTCAGTCTCCTAGCAATCTAACCGGATTAGACGACATATCTGTTGTTCGCCTTGCATCCAAAATAGCTCGTAATGGCTATACAAGCCGCCAAGGATGTACCAACAAAGTAACAGACCCACGAGTAGCGCAAATGCAAAACCCAAAGAAAAGATGTTTAGCTGAGGTGCTGCACGCGTCATTACACCAAACGACAAGTTAATTGTTAACAGCGCAATAATTCCCGATAAGGACATCGCCAACGCGGTTTTGAACATGATACCGAGCCACAATGCGAGCTCTCTAAAATCCACAGAGGTCAGAGATCCACTGCCAATCGGTAGGGTCTTAAAACTAAACACCACCAGTTGCAGCATTTTCAAGTGACCATCGGTCGCCAAGAAAAACATGGTTGCTAACAGCATGAACAGCTGACCAAGTACCGGCGTGTTTTGCCCGTTAGCTGGGTCGACCATTGAGGCGAAGCCCAAGCTCGATTGCATACCAAGGATTTGGCCGAGCATAACAAAGGTTTGAATCATAAACTGAGTAACAAAGCCCATGGCAACGCCAATCACGATCTGTTCAAAGACAGTCAGGAAGCCTTGAAAGGACAGGAGTTCAATCTCTTTGGGAACCGCCGGAATCGCAGGCATCACCGCAAAAGTAATCGCCAAGCCTAAATACAGACGAATACGCGGAGACACGAAGCGTGCCCCTGTTACCGTCATTACCATCAGCATCGCTGAGATGCGAGTGTATGGCCAAAAATAATTGGCTACCCACTCTAGTACAAGGCTCGTTGGGTATTCCATATCAGTTTAATACAGAACTTGTGGCAAGCGTTCGATGAGCTCGAAAAAGAACTCCATCATCATCTGGGTCATCCAGTGTGCAAATAGCATCAACGCAAGCAAAGTTACGATCAAACGCGGCAGGAAACTCAATGTTTGTTCGTTGATTGAGGTTGCGGCTTGGAAAACAGCCACAACCAAACCGATCAGCAGGCTGGGAATAATGATGGCACAAACCATGATTAGTACCATCCAAAGGGCATCTCGGAACAACTCTACGAATATTTCAGGATTCATTATTCCCCCAGCTACAAGGCAAAACTGCCGGCGAGTGTGGAGAGTATCAAGTTCCAGCCATCCACCAGAACAAATAGCATCAACTTAAACGGCAGCGATACAATCATCGGTGACAACATCATCATACCCATAGCCATCAATACCGATGCCACCACCAAGTCGATAATTAGGAACGGCAAGAACAGCATAAAGCCGATTTGGAAAGCCGTTTTTAATTCCGATGTGATAAATGCTGGAATCAGAACCGCCATGGAGACATCTTCAGGGTTAGTCACTTCCGCGCCAGAAATTTCAACAAAGGTTTCAAGATCTTTGATGCGAGTCTGTTTAAGCATAAAGGACTTAATCGGTTCTTGGGCAACATCAAATGCCTGTCGCGCCGATATCTGTTCATTAAGATAAGGCTGAACTGCTTGTTCGTTTACTTGATTAATCACTGGCGACATGATGAAGAAGGTCAAGAATATCGCGATACCGATGATAACTTGGTTCGATGGTGTTTGTTGCAGACCCATTGCTTGACGCAGGATAGACATCACCACCACAATACGAGTGAACGATGTCATCAAAATCACCATTGCAGGCAAGAAGCCAAGCATGGTCATTAACGCAAGAATTTGCAGGTTAATCGAGTAGTCTTCACCACCATTGGCATTGGTTGTCATGGTAAAGGCAGGTATGCCGCCACCATTGCCAGTCAAGCTACCCGTGGTCATGGTTGTCGATTTGGCTTGGTCTTGCTCCATCGTGCTGATGGTGACCGATTCCGAGCCAGCGGTATTCGCAGGAATGACGGTGCCGTCTTCAGCTTGTGCAAATACCGACACACTGAATACGATTGAGCACAGGAGAATAAGCTGAGCCAACCACACTTTCACCGTTCGGAAAACTCCGGCTTGGTGAAAGTAAGATGAGTTCAAAAGTCCGTTACTTGTTTGCATCTTTTTTTATTAGCTGGGAAAGCTGACTTGAAAATGTACTTTTTTCCAGCATCTCCTGAGTAAGAGGTTTATCAAGCTTAGAGATCAGCTGAATCGATTGTGTGGTAATTCCTACCAAGAACTGTTCATCGCCCGCTTGCACAATTGCGATACGCTCTTTTGTGCCCACTGGGATTTGCCTAACAATCGCTAAACCTTGTTGATTGGACATCGCTGGTACTTGCATTCGTTTCAGCAGCCAAGCAATAAATAAGATGAAGGCTATAACGAAAATTAGCGACCCAAAGGTGGTCGCTAAATCAAGAGAAGGCGGCGTTGCTGCAAAAGCAATGGAAGGAACCGTTAATAGCCCTACTCCCAAGATTACTCGCAACAAACCTGTCATCCCGAGAGAAGAGCCGGCTAGTCTTTGTGGCAAAAAGCTCATTAACGCAGCTTCTTAATTCGTTCTGTTTGGCTAATAACGTCAGTCAAACGAATACCAAATTTGTCATTGACTACAACCACTTCACCGTGGGCAATCAGAGTACCGTTAACCATCACATCCAGAGATTCACCGGCAATTCGATCAAGCTCAACAACCGAGCCTTGGTTCAATTGAAGTAAGTTACGGATACTGATCTGAGAGCGGCCAACTTCCATCGAAATAGTCACTGGAATATCCATAATGGTATCCAGCTTACGACGCTCATCTTCAGAAATCGGAGATGATGAATCGGATAGCTCATCAAGTGGTGCCGCAAGCACATCATCAACATCAATTGACGGCGCTGAAGGGTCTTCACCAAGTGCTGCAGCCCATTCGTCTGCTAGCTTTTGATCTTCACTAGGTTCCATTACCAATTCCTATACTTTTATCTATTTTTCTATTCGTCATCATCGCTGTTTTCGAGTTCAGACATTAAGTCTTTACCTAGAAAAGCGAGATCAGTTTTAACCACATGTGGTCTTTGAATTTTTTCCGAAATCTGTACGGCAAGCTTCTCACCAGAGCGTCCCATTTTCACACGATAAGTCGGCAGTTCTTCGACGAACATCGTCGCGTGCTCAGGCATGTTCATTGGGATGACATCACCAGGGCGAAGCTCCATCAAATCACGAAGGGAAATGTCTTGCTCTAACAGGTTCACACGGAAGTTAACAGGCACATCCATGATCTCATCACGCAGTGCAGTACTCCAACGAACATCAGTTTCCATCTTGTCTGATTGAACACCCGCATCAAGCAATTCACGGATCGGCTCAACCATGGAATAAGGCATCACCACATGGAAGTCACCACCACCGCCATCCACTTCAATGTGGAATGAACTTACAACAATCACTTCTGTTGGGCTCACAATGTTCGCCATACTTGGGTTCACTTCAGAATCCAAGTATTCAAACTCAACCCCCATCACTGGCGACCAAGCTTCTTTGTAATCTTCAAAAACAATTTTCAGCAGTAACTGAATGATTCGTCTTTCGGTTGGTGTGAATTCTCGACCTTCAATCTTGGCGTGGAAACGACCATCACCGCCAAAAAAGTTCTCTACGAGAATGAAAACTAGACGAGCTTCCATGGTGATCAGTGCCGTACCTTTAAGTGGACGGAAACGAACCATGTTTAAACTGGTGGGTACATACAATGTGTTTTGGTACTCACCAAACTTCATCATTTGCACGCCGTTGATCGATACTTCAGCCGTTTTACGTAACATATTAAACAAGCTGATACGCATATGACGTGCGAAACGCTCGTTAATAAGTTCAAGGGTCGGCATTCGACCACGGACGATTCGATCTTGAGATGAGAAGTCAAAATTGACTGCATTGTCATTTTCGGTTTCTAAGACATCTTCAACTTCTTCAACATCATCAACGCCATGTAATAGCGCATCAATTTCGTCTTGGCTTAATAAATCGGTCACAAATTACCTATTGAATTACGAAGTCAGTGAATAACACTTTTTCAATCACAGGCTGGCCAACAGCTTGAGCCAGGCTTGCTTTAATATCTTCTGTTGCCTTGTCGCGTAGTTCAACTCGTCCTGTTGGTGAGCGCAATTGATCGACTGTTGCCGAAGCGAACGTCGCCAGTAGCGTACTTTCTACGAGTGGAGAGTGGTAGCGAGCTAGGTCTTCATTCTTACTGCCACGGACCATCAGCTGTGCTTTTATCTGAACTAGGCGGTCTTTTTTATCACCTGTCACATTAAACAAGAAGGGCTGAGGAATATTAACATACATAACAGGCTCTGCCGCGACCACTGCAGTTGCTGGCTGAGACTGAGACTCAGAGGAGCTATCGTCAGAACCTAAGAAAAAGTACAACGCACCACCTATACCAAGCAGTAGCACGACTACTGCAATAATGATTATGAGGAGTTTGCTCTTCCCTTTAGGTGCATCTTGTTCTTCTGCCATACTTTACTCTAACTTCCTGTTCTTTCGATTAACTGCCGATTCTTTCTATTAACTAACAGTACTTTCTAGTAACTAAGTGTACTTAGCCTGATATTAGGCATAATAACTAATTCCATCACGCTTTGATGCGACATTCAATTCAAGATTGCTGCCACTATCAAGGTTTTCATCACCTTGCGTATCATTTGTGCGGTTAGAGCCTGATTGTTGCTCACCACTGTTGTATCTATCTTGTCCCTGACCTGAGTTCTGTTGCTGAACAGACGAATCTGCAAGTTGCAGACCTTGTTGAGCAAGCATCTCTCTCAAGCGAGGTAAGGTTTGTTCAATCACATCCCTCGCTTGCTGATTGCTCACCGTAAAGTGCACGTTTGCCACGTCATTATTCATGGTCATGCGAATTTTCATCTGACCCAGCTCTGGTGGGTCGAGACGGATGTCCAAATTCTTAAGGTTCTTAGACATCATCATTTGTACTTTTTCAGCCACCTGTTCATTAGCTAGCTCTTTGGTGAGCTGTAAAGGCGCCTGTTGAGCAGCTTGAATTTCAGCTCGCGTAGGCGCTGAACCCACCGTTGCTGTACCTTGTGTGCCAGCCGCAGAAGCGATCTGCTGAGCAAAAGTCGAATCTTTAGAGTCTTCTTTCGCTCCCGTTTTGCCCAAACCAGATAGTGCTGCCGCGCCAGCGCCCGCTTTAAGAAGCGCATCAGTCGAGCCTGCTTTTGTGGCAACTGGCATTGCATTCACCGCCAAACCTTGCGCGGTTAAAGCTGGGTCCAACGTTGCTTGCTGCTGAGGTGAAGCAACATTAGCTTGTTGAGCCGCGTGCGCATTATTGGCATGCAACATTGCTGCCTTGTCTGAGACTGCATTGGCTGCAGCTTGAGACGAGGCCTGTGATGTCACTTGTTGAGCAGCGGTCGCGACAGCTGCTGTCGATGCTACTGCCGCTAAGGCTTTAGCTTCATTCGAATCTGCGTTATCCCAATCAATCGCGGTTGGGTTACCTGAGGTGCCACTCGCATTCGGGGCTTGGCTTAGTAAAGCACTAGCTTGCTGTTGAACGTTGGCGAGCTGTTGATTCAACACTTCTATATTAGAGGTAGCTTTAGCTAAGGCAGCTTGCTCGTCGACCGTCAACTTAGCACCACTTTGTTGTTTTTGAAGCAAACCATCCACTACAGACTGCTCTGATTCAATCTGAGCGTTCAATTGGTTCAACGCTTTGGTATGAGCATCAACCTGTTTCGCTAGCTCAAGTTCAGCTGGTGAGAGTGCTTGGCTTTGATCGGTAGTAACCGCGCTAGCCGCATTTTTTTGGTTCAGCTCTCGGCTCATACTTGCTTCGATCTGCTCAGGGGTCACACCCTTGTCCATTAGCTGTCGGATTTCATCATCAGTCAGCTGAGAAACACCCTTACCTCCGGTAAGTACAGCGATTTCAGAATCGACTTCAAGGCTCTTCTCTTGATTTGTTGCATTGGCTTGTTGTGTCGCCTTACCCGTAACGGAAGTTCCTGCAACAGAAGCCCCTGTTATATTGCCTCGCGCTTGATCTACTTGACCTTGTTGAGGCAAGCCTTTGCCGTTTGGCGTTTGATTTAGAGTTTTGTTTGCCTCATCCAACTGACCAAGCAATTTATTGCCTTCATTCATAGCGGCAGTCGCTTGCGATGCCTGCATAGAATCATCTACAGCTGCTGCCTCCCGAGCTTGGGATTGAACAACCTGTTCTTTAGAATCTTTGGTCGTAGTATGCGCATCTTTGCCATCCGCCTTATCAGCAACAATGCTCTCTGCGTCAGCGACGGTGCTATCTATACTTGAATTGGCTTTGAGCTGAGCCTCAGATCCAGACGCAGCTTCCACTGGCGTTTTCTCTGCTGCTTTCTCACCTTCTACTTCTGAAGCTGCTTGCTTGCTTTGCGCTTCGCTCACTTCATCAGTAGCCTTTGATTCAGCTGAATCACCTTTGTTCGCTTCGGCTGCCGCTTCACCTTCAGTAGATGCCTGTTTAACATCAGGTTTCGCGGTACTTTCTGCGTCTTTTATTGTGGCTTTATTATCACTTTCTTCAAAGCCGAGCGCTTCTTTAAAGGATTCAAAGAAACCTTTTGAGTCACCAGTTTCTTCTACCTTGGAAGAGGAGGAACCGGTGTCCAACAACGAGGATGTCTTGTTGGTCACTGAATTTGAGGAAAGACTAACATTCATATATACAAGCTCTATCTACTAGCTTTGCTGCCATGAATCAGGCAACAAAAAGAAAGTCGGATGCTTTTTATGCCTTTGGTGGGCATAACATGCAATTTTATATAAAACGGAGCAAGAAACATGCCTATAAGTTCTGTTCTCACAATATAGAAAACAGCAGCTACATCATTCGTGGCTTAGGATCACATCTTCTTTCGGCTGTATAACAGAGTTGAGAACTCATCCATTTGCTTTTGTTCTCTTTGATCTTGCAGTTTTGCTTTCTCTTTCTGCTTTTTCTCCATCAACCACTCGTAGGATTTACGTTTTTTGCGTAACTCCATCCAGTAATTTTGGCAGTTGTCGACTTGATTTTTAAAGTGGTGTTCCGCTTCTCTCTGCTTGGATAATGTTTCATCTAATTGAGTTAAGAAGCGGTTCAGGTGGCCATATTGGCTCGCCGTTAAGCCAGCCTTACCGCGGTCAACGAGCTGCTGACAGTAATCCAGTCGATACTTTTCAATCTGCGCAACCTGCTCATAGTAACCTTGCAGTTCTGAGTTCGCTTTGTTGAGTGCAAGTACCGCCTGGTTCTCTTGATCTTTGGCTTGATCGAGCAAAAATTCTAATGCGTTATCCATGACTAACCTTATTCACTCGTTAGCCACCCAATACATGCTTCAACATGTTGACGCACATGTCGTATGGGACGGTCTCTTTCATCTTCTGCTGCAGGTACTCATCCAGTTTTGGCTTCAGAGTGAAGGCACTATCGATTGCTGGATCAGTGCCCGGTTTGTAAGCACCAATCGAAACCAAATCCTGGTTCTTACGGCAGATAGACAGCACTTGCCTTACCGCTTTCGACATTAAGACATGCTCTTCAGTGGTGATTTGCGGCATCACACGACTGACGGATTTCTCGACATCAATCGCTGGGTAGTGACCGGCATCAGCCATCTCACGCGACAACACAACGTGACCATCGAGAATAGCTCGCGACGCATCAGCAATCGGGTCTTGTAAGTCATCGCCTTCGGTTAACACGGTAAAGAATGCAGTGATAGAACCTTGTTCATCATTGCCGTTACCTGCTCGTTCCACCAGCGCAGGAAGCTTGGCGAAGACTGAAGGCGGATAACCTTTGGTTGCTGGCGGCTCCCCCACAGACAGGGCAATTTCACGCTGAGCCTGAGCAAAACGGGTCAATGAATCCATTAGAAGCAACACATCTAAGCCTTGGTCACGAAAGTACTCGGCGACAGCCAACGCCGTTTGACAGCCTTTTAAGCGCATCAATGGCGATGAATCGGCAGGAGCGGCAACAACAACCGAACGCTTACGACCGTCTTCACCAAGAATCTCTTCGATAAATTCTTTAACTTCTCGCCCACGTTCACCGATTAAACCCACCACAACCACTTGTGCAGTTGTGCCTCGAGTCATCATGCCTAGTGTTACGGATTTACCAACACCAGAACCTGCAAACAGGCCAATACGTTGCCCTTTACCCACGGTTAGTAAACCGTTAATCGCCTTCAAGCCAACATCAAGTGGTTCAGAAATCGGTTTACGAGCTAGAGGGTTGATTGGCTCAGCATTAAAGGAAGCACGTTGCTCTGTATAAATTGGACCTAACCCGTCGAGTGGATTACCTACGCCGTCGATTACTCGACCAAGCAATTCCATGCCGACAGGAATGCCGCTTTCTGAGGTCATTGGCGTGACACGAGCGCCAGGTAAGATCCCGGTAATTTGCTCACTTGGCATCAAAAATAGATTATCGCCAGAGAAGCCAACGACTTCGGCTTCCATCTGACCAGACATGGTTTCAACTAAGCACAAACTGCCGATTGGCGCTTTACAGCCTGTCGCTTCAAGCGTTAATCCAACAACGCGAACTAACTTACCTGAGGCAATTGGTCGCGATTTTAGCCCTTCGACTTTGTATTGACTGAGACGGTTCGCTAACTCAAGCATTACTCATGGCCCTGGTGACGGTTAGCGCCGCAGAAGTTTTGAATGACGTTTTTCACGCGATCTTCCATACGGTAGTTAACGCTCGACTCACCCGCTTCAATTTGCACATCACCACGGTTGAGTGCAGGCTCGGCAACTAGCGTCCAATTACGACAATCCAATTCAGTTTCACCATACGCAGAGCGAATGATCGCCACATCTTCAGGGTTAAGCTTCAATGTGATTGCGTGACCAGAGATTGGCAGAGACTCTACCGACTCTTTGACAGTATCTAATATGATTTGTGGATTAGTTTGCACTTCAACATGCACCACTTCTTTGACCATGGTGAGCACCATGTCGACCAGTTGCTTCTCCACCTGAGCGTTCATCAACTCTAACGGCTGAGCAAACTGGTTGGCAAGCCCCATAAAGATGGCAACTTGCTGTTGAATGTACTCTTGACCTGCGGTTACGCCTTCAAGCTTACCGGCTTCGTTGCCTTCTTCGTGGCCAGCAACAAATCCTTCTTCTTTACCTTTTTCATAGCCTTGTTTAAAGCCCGCCTCTTGGCCTTGGTGAAGACCTTCCTGATAAGCGCCTTGCTTAATCAGTTCGATTTGCTCTTCAGTCAGAACCAGCTCTTCATCTTCAATGGCTTCTTCAACCGTTGGCATCCAACTAGGGTCGTAGTTAAAGGCAGTTTCTTTGGCTTGTTTACTCACATCAGAGGTGTAGTCAGGCAGCCCCCATTTCTGAGGTTGGGCAACCGTATTATCTTCTTCAGGGCGAAGGAAGCCACGTTTTCTATCACCTGACATATCAGTACCTATCTATGAGTGAGCTTAACTGTGAATTCAATCAGTTAAACTGAGTTAATCTGTAGTTCGAGATTGGATAAAGAAAAGCCCCAACAGTATGGGGCTTTTGAGGTTTCTGTATTAAAGGAACTCGTCGGCGCCACCAGACAGCATAATCTCGCCACTGTCGGCCATCTTCCTCGCAATACCCAAAATCTCTTTCTGAGCCGCTTCAACGTCAGAGACTTTCACTGGCGGCATCGCCTCAATATCGTCTCTCATCATATCGGCAGCACGTTTAGACATGTTCTTGAAGATCTTCTCACGCAGACCTTCATCGGCACCTTTAAGTGCTTTCTGTAGAATGTCTTGTGGAACATCACGTAGTAGACGTTGAACACCTTGGTCGTCAACTTCAATAAGGTTTTCAAAGACAAACATCAGGTCTTGGATCTGTGTTGCCATGTCTTCGTCTTGGTCACGGATTTGATCCATCAAGACGCCTTCGACGTTGTTGTCCATGTAGTTCATGATCTCAGCCGCGGCTTTCAGGCCACCAATTTTGGCAGCTTGAGCACCCGCTTGACCCGCGAACTGTTTCTCCATGATTTCGTTCAGTTCAGCAAGCGCTGACGGTTGAACTTCTTCAAGGTTGGCAATACGCATCATCAGATCCAGACGAACGCGTTCTGGGAACTGAGACAGGATCTCAGCCGACTGATCGGCATCGAGGTAAGACAACACAATAGTTTGAATTTGAGGGTGCTCGTTGATGATGATACTCGCCACCTGACGAGGATCCATCCACTTAAGTGAGTCCAAACCTTTCGAACCTGTGCCGAGAAGAATTTGGTCAACAAGGTTATTCGCCTTATCTTCACCCAGAGCAGCAACCAACGCATTACGCATAAAGTCTTCGCTGCCCATACCAATGTTGGTGTACTTCTGAATATCATCTAAGAAAGCACGGTGCACTGCGCCTACTTTCTCTTGGGATAGGTCTGTAGCTCTCGCCATCGCACTACCCACACGCTGAACCTGCTTTGGCTCTAAGTGACGAATAATACCAGCAGCATCTTCTTCATTTAAACTGAGTAACAAGATCGCAGCACGCTCATCGCCTGAGATAGAGCCGATATCAACGCTCGAAACATCAAGCGCTTCACCGCCTTCAGCTTGTTGAGGAACTATTTCGTTAGCCATCTACCATCCAATTCTTAACTACTTGAGCTGCTAGCTCTGGTTCATTCGCTACAAGTGCACGTACTGCTTTCAGCACGTCCTCGTCTTTATGAAGGTTTGGTAAGTCGATGCTTGAACCAAATTCAAACAGCTCACCGCCTTCAATATCACCACCAATTAAGCTGGTTTCACCATCGGCACCAATTGGCATTCCATCAGGGCCGTACATTTGATCGTCGTTGTCAGCGGCTGGGTTAAGCAGTTTCTTCATTGCAGGGCGAACAAGGACTAATACCACCACAATAATAACTAACGCACTCGCAAACCAACGAACCCAATCATTGAAGTTTGGATGCTCCCAGATTGGCACATCAGCCACAACATCTGTTACTTGAGGGGCAAACTGCATGCTCAAGACATTAAGTAAGTCACCACGGCTTTCATCAAAACCGACAGTACCAATTAACACTTGACGAATCGCATTGATTTCGTTCGCCGGAATTGGGGTATGAACCACTTCACCCGTATCTGGGTTCAATGATTGACGGTCTTTGATCGCCACAGATACCGTCTGACGGTTAACCGTGCCAGTCTGTTTGCGTTCATGGCTTATGGTTGTGTCTAGCTCAAAGTTTCGGGTCGCCTCTTTATGAACAGAGCCTTGCCCCGTCATTGCACCATCTTTCATTTGAGCAACATCTTGTGGAATTGAGGCGTCAGCTGGAGGCTGGTTACTCAACGCGCCAGGAATACCCGCTACAGTATTGCCGTTGTTGTAATCTTCTAAGGTGTATTCGCTTCGAGTCGCCGGTGTGTTCGGATCAAAACGTTTTCTCGTTTGTTCCACGGCACTAAAATCGAGCTGAATATCAACTTGAGCGGTGTAGTTACCAAACCCAAGAATAGGAATCAGAATAGAGTCAATTTTTTCACGTAGTGCTTGTTCTTGATTGCGTTCTAGCTCGTGCTCTTTACGACGCGCCGCTGACATAGGGTCTTGAGAGCCTGAACTCAACAATCGACCATGCTGATCGGTCACCGTAATACGTGAGGTTTTCATTCCCGGAACGGCACTCGCTACCATATCCACAACAGAATCGACTTCTTGCTGCTTGAGGTTAGTACCGGTTTTTAGGGTTAGGAATACGGAAGCGGAGGCTTCTTGATTATGACGTACAAAAACGCTTTGCTTAGGTAGAGCCAATAAAACTTGAGCTTTACGTACCTGCTTCATCTGTTCAATGGCTTTCGCAAGCTGTCTTTCACGGCTTAATTTAAGGCGTTCTTGCTCTAAACGTTGTGATACACCAAAGCCCATGTCTTGCATGAGAATGTCATCACCCGCGTTTCGCTCTTGGTTCAAGCCCGCTCGTACCATATTAAGCTTCAATGAGTTGTACTCATTCGCCGGTACTGAGATGGTATTGCCTTCAAGTGTGTACTCGATCTTTTGCAGATCCAAGTAATCAAGAACTGGGATTAATTCTTCTGTTTCGTAAGCCCCTAGTGGACGCATTTCTGGTTCTTTTACCCAAAAAAACAGCATCACTATTAGCGCTACACAAATTGATATAGAAAGGACTAAAACGACCTGACGAAGTAAATCGAGATCACCGACAGCCATATCGAACTTTGATGAACTGCGTTCACCTAGATCGGGATTTTGCCCTTCTCCGTCTAGCTCAGAACCTGCAATAAGTGCGTGGTCGTTGCTACCGCTTACGGTTAAATCTGTTGTTTGACTATTATCTGCCACTATTTAACTACCCAACTTATACCGGCATGTTCATCAGCTCTTTGTACGATTCAACCAACTTATTTCTAATTTGGATTGTCGCCTCAAAAGCCACACTAGATTTATTACGAGCAATCATCACGTCTGATAGAGACACGCTTTGGTCGCCACTATCAAAACGAGCTTGAAGATCACCTGAGGTCTTTTGTAATGAGTTCACATTATTGATGGCATTAGTCAGCATGTTGCCAAAATCTGCACCGACCGCTTGACCCGTTGCTGCGGGACGAGCGCTGGCAGCTTCGACCATCATTGCCTGCATTTCGCCTTGTAAACCATCTATTCTCATCTACTACCTCAGGAGTCAAAATTATGACTATCTATTTAGCTGTATTATTGACAGAGCAATTAGCGTGCCACACATTAAATTGACTAGATATCGTATTACACTAGTCAGAAAGCTGACACTACTAATCTATCCTCAGTTTGGGATATCTATTCCAGCATCACGCATTTTTGCTAACTTGTAACGCAATGTCCGCGGGCTAATACCCAGTTTTTCCGCCATGTCTTTACGTCGGCCATTACACGCGATCAATGTTTCAAGGATGATCGCATACTCTTGATCTCTAAGCTCATTCCCGAGCCCTTCGCTGCTAGCCGCGATTTTATTGATTGGGTTTACTTCGGCAATCGGTTTAATTTCTGGCGTTGCAACATCATTACCTTCGACGATTTGTTGCAGGCTGCTTGCATCTTGCCAATCGACACCTTCAAGAAGGATGTGTTCACCAGAGATGTTTTCTTGTTCGCTCAAGATTAACGCACGCTGTACCACATTGTCCAACTCACGGACATTACCCGGCCACGGATAATTGACGAGTTTACTGATCGCTTGCGCTGACATAACCGGCACAGGCATACCCAGTTTGGTACAGTGACGCTCAACTAAATGCTTGGCTAAAGGCTCAATATCGCCTTTACGCTCACACAGCGGTGGCCAAGAAATTGGGAAGACATTCAAGCGGTAGTATAAATCCTCACGGAAATTCCCTTCAGAAACATACTGCTTCAAATCTCTGTTGCTGGTCGCTAGTACACGAACATCGAGTTTAATGCTCTTGCGGCTACCTAAACGCTCAACCTCACGCTCTTGTAGTACACGCAGTAGTTTGGCTTGTAGGCTAAGATCCATCTCACTGATCTCATCCAATAGAATCGTACCGCCCTGCGCCTGCTCGAATTTCCCCGGGCATGCTTGAATAGCGCCAGTAAATGCGCCTTTTTCATAACCAAACAGGGTCGCTTCTAACATGTTGTCAGGGATCGCCGCACAGTTAATTGCGACAAACGGGCCATCTTTACGACTAGAAGCATTGTGAATGTAACGAGACATCACCTCTTTACCAGAACCACTCGGGCCCAACACCATGACGTTTGCATCGGTTTTTGCCACTTTATCAGCCAGCATCATTAGCTTGATGCTTTTCTCATCGGCAACGATGGCATCACCATTGTCGTCCGACTTTACAGGCGCGTAACGGCTCACCATGTTGAGCAGTACTTCCGGCGCAAATGGCTTTGCCATGTAGTCGATGGCGCCCTCTTTCATTGCAGCAACGGCATCTTCAATGTTGGCATATGCGGTCATTAGCAATACGGGTAAGTTTGGCCAATGCTGCTTAATGTTTCTTAATAGCGCTAAGCCGCCCATACCCGCCATCTGTACATCAGAGACGACAATATCAACGGAGTTAGATTTTAATTTGACCAGAGCATCTTCCGCACAATCTGCTTCCAGCCATTCATATCCGGCAAGCGCGAGTGTATCGACAAGGGCTTCGCGTAGACCTTCATCATCTTCGACGATTAACACTTTGCTTTGAGCCATAGGATTCTCCAGTGTAAATTCAGTTAAAACTTATTAGTCTTCAGAAGAAGTGCTTCTTTCCAGCGGTAGGCACATAGTAAAACATGCGCCGTCCCCTTCTTCTGATATCAATTCCAGTCGGCCTTCGTGCGCTCGACATACCATTTGTACAACCGCTAAGCCTAAGCCTGTACCCTGCGAGCGAGTGGTAAAGAAGGGTTCCATAATTTTACCTTGAAGCTCTTTCGGTACGCCGGGGCCGCTGTCTTGTACTGATATTTTAAGCTCACCGTTTACGGGTCTAAAAAACACATCAATCTGCGATTCCTTACCCGCAATTTGAACCGCGTTCAACACTAGGTTGCTTAACGCTGAAGCGATAGCATTGGCGTTGCCGAACATTTGAGTCTGTTCGCCTTCCACTTCCTGGCAATAATCAATCTGGTTGGTTTTCAATGCCGCTTCCACCATAGGGTGAAATTCGGTGATCAATTCAGCCACAGTAAATGGCTTCACCACTTTGTTGTCACCGCCCTTGGCAAACAACAACATGTCGTTCACTTGCTTCTCTAAGTCATGCAATCTATCCATAAGCTTAGATTGAAAACGTGTCTTTGTTGCCGGAGGTAAATTGGGGGCGGCAAGGTTTGACGCATATAACATCGCACTAGAAAGCGGTGTACGAACCTGATGAGCAAGTGACGCTACCATGCGTCCTAATGACGACAAACGCTGCAGATCACTGACACGTGATTGCAGCAAACGAGTCTCGGTCAGATCTGTAATCAAAATCAGCTGACCCGTGGTAGAAGCAGAAATCGCCAAGCGTACTTTTCGCCCGTTCTTCAATGAGATCTCATGACCGTCATCGTCTTTTGGGTCGAAGGCGCTTTGAATTACTGAAAACCATTTCTCCCCGACTAACTCAACCCCAAGAATACGGTGCGCTTCAGGGTTAGCCTCTCTCACTTCGCCATGTGTATCTAACAAAATGACCCCCGCTGGCATCACGTCGAGTACTTGCTTATAGCGCTCAACCTGCTGTTCAACAGAATCTAGGTGCGATTGATTTTCTGGTTCGTTAGATACGTGCATGTCAAAAATTTGCCTCAAATACTAAAACAGCCTGAGACGTACAACACGAATCAGGCTATTTGCTATATTTATCACATAGTTAAGCAAGCAACAACTCGACTATGGTTTATCTATTCACTTAGCTAGAGTTACCAAATAGCTAAAAAATGTGTGCTAGTTTTTCGTTTTCATCTAAAACTGGACACTATCGCTGCAAGTTATATTTACGCATTTTTTCCACCAGAGTGGTTCTACGCATTCCAAGCATGTCAGCAGCACGAGCAACAATGCCGCCCTGCGCTTCCAAAGCTTGATTGATCATATTCACTTCCATATCCGCGAGTAGCTCTTTCAAGTTAACCCCTTCTGGCGGTAACTCTTGAGGAGCATTAGCATTGTCGGCAATGTCATCTTGCTGATCAAAGCTGAAATCTTCTGAGAATAAGTCAGCAAGTGCATCACGCTCTTGCTCCTCTTCCGACCCAAAGCTATTAAACTCAGGTTGGAACTCAGGGATATCGCTGTATCGATATTTGGTTGGCAGGTGATTAACATCAACCAAGCTATTTGGATACAAGATAACCATTCGCTCAACAAGATTCGCGAGTTCACGAACGTTGCCCGGCCAGTAATGCTCCATCAAAGAATTGATTGCACGAGCGGTAAAACAGATAGGCATGCTGCCCTCCGCTTCCATTCGAGTCATCAGCTCTTGAAGCAGCAGTGGAATGTCTTCTTTTCGATCTTGAAGTGCAGGCATTTCAATCGGGAAGACATTCAAGCGGTAGTAGAGATCTTCACGGAATGAATCGTCATCAATCATGTCTTCAAGGTTGCGGTGTGTTGCCGCTATCACTCGAACATCTGCTTGGATGGTGCTGTTGCCGCCGACACGTTCAAAGCATCGCTCTTGCAGCACTCGTAGCAGCTTAACTTGCATCGCCATTGGCATATCGCCAATTTCATCAAGAAACAGTGTGCCACCTTCAGCCAATTCAAAACGACCTTTACGTGCGGTAATCGCACCAGTAAATGCCCCCTTTTCATGACCAAACAGTTCACTTTCAAGTAAATCAGGTGGGATCGCACCACAGTTCACTGGCACAAAAGGCCCAGAACGACGTTTAGAGTGATAGTGAATATTACGCGCTACAACTTCCTTGCCTGTACCTGACTCGCCAAGAATCAGCACGTTTGCTTCCGTAGAAGAGACTTGTTCAATTAAGTGACGTACTTCTTGAATACCAGCACTTTGCCCTACTAAGCTGCGAAACAGTGTGTTCTTACGTGCCGAAGACACAACTTGAACACCTTTGCGGCCTAAGAAGTCTTTGCAGTGCCTTAATGCATCACTTAATTGCGGGTAGTTAAGAGGAAGCTCAAGTTCACCAACATAGTTAGTCAACTCGTCAACTGGGTGGTTGTTTTTACCAATCACCAGTAAAGGGATGTGATTGGCGTGAACAAGCTTTTCATTCAGTAATGCGTTGAAGCCTTTACCTTTAATGGTACCAATAATGCAACCGGCCCACTGTAGTGACCAGTCCACTTTACGTGCTTGTTCAGAGCTGATTACTTCGCAGCTCTCTCCTACAAACTCTAATATTGTGCTTAAATTGTGACGATCTTGAGCACTATCGTCGACGACAAGCAGTTTTGCCAAACCTTGCATAAGTAGGAATTATTGCCTTTATTTTGGTGCGATGCAGAAAAACGGTGAGCGACGTAGTTTATAAAACAGTGAAAAGTATCAATGGTTATGGTCTACGTGGACAAATTTAGGAAATCAGCAACGAAAAAAAGCCATTAGGCTATCTAATGGCTTCTATTTTATTTGATTAAAAAAATAAGGCAACCAACCAATTAAGGGATATGAGATTGGTTAAAACTGCAATTTTTCTTTAAATACCTACGTCAGCGGACGTCAAGTTGTGATATTCGTTCGGAATTTGGTCCCAAGCGCTCTTAATTTCGCGAATAATATCGATAACATCATCAATAGGCTGTGGGTCATTTTTGTGATTTGCCGCAGAAATTTGCGTGATCATGAACTCATAAAGTTGATCTAGGTTTTTCGCAATATCGCCGCCATCGTCCATAGATAGGCAACTACGTAGGCTAATAATGATATCTAGAGCCTTACCAAGTCGCTCACCTTTCACTGGGATATTGCCTGCTTGCATTGCCGCTTTGCCTTGAATCAAACGCTCGATAGCGCCTGCCATTAGCATTTGTACAATCTTATGCGGTGAGGCAGCCGTTAGCTGACTATCCACTGATACCTTTTTATATGCCTGTAAAGAACCGCGCATAGTAAACCTCTTCTATAAAAACTTTTTGTATTGTTGAACTGATTTAGCGCCGTGACGATACTTATGTAGGGCCTTACCTACTCGACTCGTCTCAGTCTGCATCAATTCGACTAATTTTCTGGTTCTGGTAATGGCTTCAAACCATTCAGAACTTTGCTTAACGTCGGGATGTGAGTCGATAATTTGAAGCACGTTTTGCAATAACTGTTCTCTGTTATCGACAAGCAGCGTTATTTCTTCAGCATTAATTTCACTAAATTCAAGCTTAGAGAAAATTAATTGATCGAGTTCACAAAGCTCTTGCAGCTGGCTATTCATCTATTAGCCCAACGCATTCATCATGCTCCCCAACTGAGATTGCATCTTACTAGTCGCATCTTGCATAGCAGTGAACTTAGAGTGAGTACGGCTCTCTAAGCTGTCCATGCGGCGATCAAGGGCGCTTTGATCATCAACCAAACGGTAGTTTTGCTCGACTAAGCTCTTTTCCCTAGTACGGATTGAACCCGTGATACCTGTGATGCCTTGAATCGCATCTTCCACTTTTTTGGCGAAGCCGTTGTTGCCACCAAAAAACTCACCCAACTTATCAAAGTTATTGTTCAGTTGACGGTCAAGCATGTCGTAGTTGATTTCTAACGAGCCTTGTCTTGTGGTCGTGATACCGAATTCGGTCAAAGACTTTAGATTGTCTGGCGCACCTTCGATACTTGATGAGAACACCCCTTTCAATCGGGAGTCGGCATTACGCACGGTACTGTCGCCAGAAAGCGGGCCTTTTTGACCCGTCGTTGGATCAACACCGGCCAAGCTCTTAGACACTTGGTAAAACTGATTGTAAGAGTTAACGAAAGCTTCAATGTCTTGACGCACACTATTGCGGTCGTACTCCACACCAATTTCTGCCGGTGGCTTATCTTTTGGCGTTTTTCCTTTCACCGTAATATCGATACCTTCAACAGCATCTTCAATCACATTGTTGTTGCTAGAGAGCTGAGCAACACCATCTAGGACGACCATAGAATCTTGGCCAGCCTGAACTTCAGTCATGCCGCTGTAGGTATCAAAAGATTGTTGTGCTTGTTCTAGATCAGCTTGCGCTTTATCGACCTTCTCTAAAAGCTCACGCTCTTCAGGTTCTAGTTTGGCACGCTCTATTTTCTTGGCTTGTTCTGCGGTGAGTTCGCCTTTTTCAACTTTCTCAGCCAACTCCGCTTTTTCTTGGGAGATTTTATCTTCGATACGCGCTTGTTCGGCCTCTAGCTTCTGTTGGGCTTCTTTCGGTGTCACGTATGAATCGGTCAGAGTACCTGAGGCAGCATTTGACCACCCTGGCACATCGGGTGCCTTCTCTATCGCTTTTTCATCAAGCTCAAGCTCGGGTGTGTAGTAAGAATCTAAGAGAGTCCCTGACGCTGTTTCAGTCCAACCAGGGATATTATCTTCAGGCATCACCGACTTTGCCGCTTGAGCTGCGTCTAGGGCAGCTTGGCCATCGGCAGCAGCTTTCTCGCCGTAGCTAAGGCTTTTAGAGTCTCCGTCAACATCTGAAGTAGGATCGGTTTGAGCTGAGGGGATTACATTGCCATCTTCGTCGAGTGTTTCACTCGTATTTGGTTCATCGTTTTCGCTCACTTCATCGATGAGTTCAACGGCTTTTCCTGCAGGGGTTAGAGCTAGAATATCTTGAGCAGCCACGCGCGCTTTCTCTAAAGCTTTAACACGTTCTTCAAGCGTTTTGTATTCGAGTTTTTTTAGGGGGTTGGCAGCATCTGACTCAACATTAATGCTGATCTGTTGATCTGAACCTGATTGGTTCGAGGCAATAATAAGTCTTGGACCTTCGACATCATTGATAATCGATGCACGAACGCCTGGGTTGCTATCTGCGCCGTTTATACTGCGAACAACATCGATAAGTTTCGATCTGTCGCCTACTTGTACATCAAAGCTATTATCACCAAGCGAAACCTGCAGCTTACCTGGGCCAAATTTCATGTCCTCTGACAGTACATCAGAAGCCACTTTATGGCTTTGGGCAAGCTGCAACACATCGATGGCATATTTACCAGCGATCGCTTCGGTAGTCGCGGTTGCAGAAACAAGAGCTTCATCGGTACTTTCAACTGTTCGCACAGCGAAAGCTTTTTCCTGACGAAAGTTTGTCATCAGGTTTTTCATCGAATCAAGGGATTCTCTGAGTCTTCCATAGGCACTAATGCTGGTATCGATTCGCGCTCTTTCATTGTCGATTCGCTGCTGTTTAGGTACACGCTCCGAATCAACAATTTTGCTGACCATGGAATTGATATCCATGCCAGACGAAATCCCCATTGGGCCAAAACTCATTAAATCACCTCAATAATACGACTTAAACCTTCACCTCAAATATTCGACTATTCGACTATTCGAGTTTTGGGCTGCTAGGCGTCTTAGAATTTCAAGCATTTCTTCGTCAGGGATCTGGCGAATAATATCACCTGTTGTGGTCTCATAAATAGTTACCACATCTCTCCCCGACTCTTCATCGACCTTAAAGGCCACACCTTTATTGAGAGAGGAGATAAACTCGTTTACCTTCTCCACCATTTTGACTCGCTCTTCATCATTTAACTCTTGTCTATGTTGAGCTAATTGACTCGCCGCTTCGGTAGCTTCCTCTTTCGATTTCTCTACCTTGCCATAAGATGTTGCTTCTTTTAGTCGCGAAACACTCGACGCACTACTACCTTCATCGCTTGCAATTTTAATGCCATTAGGTGAGCCATAAGGCTGGATGTTCGATGCGTTGGATGGTATTTCCATAACACTCTCCCTCCCTCCTTTATGAGCCAAACAGTAAAACTCTACCCAGAGTAGAGTTTACCGCTACTTACTAAGGTAAGTTTAGCCCAATAAGCTTAGAGCTGCTGATGGTGATTGTTTTGCTTGAGCTAGGATAGAAGTACTCGCCTGTTGTAGGATTTGAGACTTAGTCATAGCCGTTGTTTCTTTCGCGTAATCGGTATCTTTGATACGGCTCTTAGACGCATTAACGTTTTCGTTGATGTTGTCTAAGTTACTGATTGCGTGGTCAAAACGGTTTTGGAAAGCACCTAGAGAAGCACGTTGGCTATCCACTGATTTTAGAGCGCCATCGATGATAGATACCGCTTCGTTTGCACCCGCAACAGAAGTGACATCGATGTCGTTAACGGTAACGTCTTTACCAGCACCGATACCTAGCTCGCCCGCAAGGCTGCCGCCAAACTCAACATCACCTTCAACTTTTTGGCTTGAAGCGAAAAGTTGTAGTTTACCGCCTTCGCCAACAGACGCTTTAACGTCTTGGCTTTGACCGTTGATGTAAGTTGCTAGCTCTTCGATATCGTTGCCTTCTTTCGCAGAAATTGACAACTCTTGAGCTTCACCAAACTTATCGTTGTACTTGATCGTTAGATCAGCACCAGCACCTACACGCCAAGAAGCATCTTTGCCTTCTTCTACACCGTAGCTCTTACCGCCCATGTCTTTGGTATCAGTACGCATGTTGCTCATTGATAGCATTACAGCTTCACCAGAGTCTGCACCGATTTGGAAAGATTGGCTACCGTAAGAGCCGTTAAGAAGCTTATTACCACCAAAAGAAGTCGTTTCAGCAATACGGTTAAGTTCTTTATTTAAAGCAGAGACTTCTTCTTGGATCGCAACACGCTCAGATTTGCTGTTTGAACCATTTGAAGATTGAAGAGAAAGGTCACGCATACGTTGCAGAATGTTGGTTGACTCATTCATTGCACCTTCAGCTGTCTGTGCAATAGAGATACCGTCATTCGCGTTTTTCACAGCCATATCTAGGCCACGGCTTTGCGACGTTAAGCGGTTAGAGATTTGTAAGCCTGCAGCATCGTCTTTTGCGCTATTGATTTTATAGCCAGAAGACAAACGCTCCATTGATTTTTGAGTACCTTCAGCCGCGCTATTTAGGTAGCGCTGAGCCGTCATTGCAGACACGTTAGTGCTTACATTAATCGCCATAGTTGATCTCCTTTAGGCATTTTTTAATGCACCTATGTGACTCTCACCTCACACAAATACATATCAATTTGTTTACGCACCAGTGTCTCTCTCACCTTACATTGGTACATATCATTTCTCTCAATCCCTTTAACGGCCCCTTAATTAGAAGCTTTAATAAAAAATGTGCTTTTTTTCGTATTATTTTCAACAACAAGGAAAAGTGTGATCGTCATTCAATTAATCGACCGATATGCGCTAAAATTTCCCGGCTTCTCGATTATTGAGTGTGGTGTTGAATATAAAACGAAAAGAGATCCCTGATATCTCGTTTTACTCGATTCTGGAATGACGGCAGATACCCCCATTAGTTTATGAGCAACTCGTAATGCCCTACAGTGAGGAACGAACGTGATAGGGAATCTCGCTTTTTGCTTCTGGTCACCAAGACTACAGTTCCCCAAGCCCCTTTCTCACCAAATAACAGGCAATAAAAAACCCAGCCGAAGCTGGGTCTGTTTAGCGCTCATCTCTCACCACGAGCTAATTTGTGGAAGCCTAACGTTAACGCTTATGATTATAGTCAACGTAGCCTTTCAATCGATTAACCTAGTAGGCTAAGTGCCGAGTTCGGCGCTTGCTTCGCTTGAGCAAGAATCGAGCTTGAAGCTTGAGAAAGAATCTGAGACTTAGTCATCTGAGTCGTTTCTTTCGCGAAATCGGTATCTTTAATACGGCTCTTAGATGCGTTAACGTTCTCGTTAATGTTGTCTAAGTTGCTGATAGCGTGGTCGAAACGGTTTTGGAAAGCACCTAGCTCAGCACGGTGGCTGTCTACATACTTAAGTGCCGCATCGATTACTGCTACAGACTCTTGTGCGCCACCAACAGACGTTACGTCGATAGTATCAACCGTTACGTCTTTGCCAGGTTGCATGCCTAGTTCGCCAGCAAGGCTGCCAGAGAATGCCACTTCGCCTTCAACTTTGTTGTTACCAGTAAACATTTGTAGCTTACCATCTTCAGTTACAGACGCTTTCACAGAGTCTTGTTGACCGTTGATGTACGTTGCTAGCTCTTCGATATCGTCACCCGCTTTTGCGTTGATGTCGATTTCTTGTGCTTGACCGAAGTTATCAGTGAACGACAATTTTAGGTCGTTAGAACCCGCTTGAACGTTCCAGTCTTTGTCTTTCGCGTTCTCAGTTTGGTAGCTCTTACCACCCATCTGAGCATTATCAGAGCGCATGTCTTTCAGTTGAAGCATTACCGCTTCACCGTTATCCGCACCGATTTGGAATGATTTAGTACCGTGAGTACCGTTAAGCAGCTTGTTACCACCAAAAGACGTCGTTTCCGCAATACGGTTTAGTTCGTCGTTTAGAGCTGTTACTTCTTCTTGAATCGCTACACGCTCAGATTTTGAGTTTGAGCCGTTTGAAGATTGTAGAGACAAATCACGCATACGTTGCAGGATGTTCGTTGTCTCGTTCATTGCACCTTCAGCAGTTTGTGCAATAGAGATACCGTCGTTCGCGTTACGTACTGCAACATCAAGGCCGCGGCTCTGAACGTTCAAACGGTTAGAGATTTGTAGGCCCGCAGCGTCATCTTTTGCGCTGTTGATTTTTGAACCTGAAGCTAGACGCTCCATTGATGTTTGTTGTGCGCTGTTTGCGTTGTTTAGGTAACGTTGCGCTGTCATCGCTGAAACGTTTGTATTTACATTCACTGCCATGGTGATTTCTCCAATTGATTTTCCGGTATAGCGGTTTCCGACGTCTCGGAAAACCAAGTAGTTCTCTCAAAGTTACTTTTAATAACGGCTCAAAATTCAGAAGCTTTAGAAAAACTTTTAAAAAACCACAAAAAAAATATTAATTTTATATTTATCAGTCACTTAATTTTCATCATTTTCTAATACAGCAATAGATTTCAACTGAGAAAAGATCTTAACCTGTTTGAAAAACGTACGAATCGCCGTCTAAATTGCTCAACGTGGAGAAATGATCAATCATCAAAGATCTCCGGGGTAGGCAAATTTTGTGCAATAGATGAAATTATTTGTCGTGAAGAAGAGCAGTCAAATAGAGATCTAAGAAAGGTAGAGCGAGAAAATTCGCAGGGAAGTAAATAGCAAAAAAAAGAAACACAGAAAGGAAAAAGCCCCTTTTCCTTTGAGAGAACCGGGGCTAGTTGGCGCGTCAGAGCCTGTGTGGAGATCATCGAGAAATGAACACATTTCCGACTTGCCGTTGCATTCTTACCGTAAAAATGGATAGCAGGTGAGAGATGAGAGAGCTAAACACTCAATAGTAAGTATGCTTGCCAGTTTCCTTTGCTGCATGGCTCACGTCTGAACACGAGCAGCAAGTTCAACCAATAACTATTGCAACAATGTCATTGCAGAGTTAGGCAACTGTTTTGCTTGAGCAAGTATCGAAGTACCTGCTTGTTGCAGAATTTGTGACTTGGTCATTTGCGTCGTCTCTTTCGCAAAGTCCGTATCTTTGATTCGGCTGTTAGAAGCGTCTACGTTCTCTTGTACGTTTGCCAAGTTATTAATACTGTGGCTTAGACGGTTCTGTTTCGCACCCAAATCAGCACGCTGTGAATCTACGTACTTCATTGCAGAATCAATCACACTGATTGCGTTCTGTGAGCCTGCAACGCTTGTTAGGCTGATATCTTGAACTGATGTAGCACGGCCTTCACTCTTAATACCTAGCTCAGATGCTAGTCCACCAGAGATAGACATTGAACCCTCAAGATCAGGTTCAGCAACAAACAGCTGTAAGCGGCCTTCATCGGTAACCGATGCGTTCACTAGATCAGATTGACCATTAATGTAAGTCGCCAGTTCTTCAATATCGTCACCCGCTTTGGTGTTGATATCTAGAATGATGTCTTCGCCCGCTTTAGTCTTAAATTCGAACTTAAGATCGCTTGCGGTTGGCGGCACTTGCCAATCTTTATCTTTCGCGTTTTCTGAATCAAACGTAGTACCACCCATGCGGAAATCATCTGCACGAATGCTAGTCAACGCCATGATCATCGCTTCACCAGAGTTAGAACCAATCTGGAACGACGCTTCACCAAATGAACCGTTCAATAGACGACGGCCACCAAAAGAGGTTGTTTCCGCGATACGGTTAAGCTCATCTTGAAGTGCCATTGACTCTTCATTCAGTGCTGTACGCTCTGCTGGAGAGTTAGTGCCGTTTGATGATTGAATCGCTAGATCACGCATACGTTGTAGTACGTTGGTTGATTCATTCATCGCACCTTCAGCGGTTTGAGCAATCGAAATACCGTCGTTAGCATTACGCATTGCTACATCAAGACCACGAGATTGTGCTGTTAAGCGGTTCGAGATTTGCAGACCCGCAGCATCGTCTTTCGCGCTGTTGATCTTGTGACCAGATGACAAACGCTCCATAGAAGTCGCTAAGTCATTCGACGCTTTATTCAGGTAACGTTGTGCTGTCATAGCAGATACGTTAGTGCTTACATTGATAGCCATTTTGCTCTCCTTATGAGTTCGCAAACTTTCTGCGAAGCGGCCAGCTTTACTCTCATATGGATAAGCACTGACCGTGTATTACTCGATAAACCCTATTCAGGGTTTAAGACCTGTATTAATCATTTATAACCAACACAGATACAAGTTGTATGCCAAGTTTAATTTTGTATAAATAATTTTTTAATTAATTAAAAATCAAAAACTTACACAAAATTAAACGCGATTGTAATTGTTTACTCTTTGAGGGTGGAACAACGTATACCCTCCTGATTGCCGTTTTTTGCCGCTATCTTGAAAAACAAAATGTTTCGTACAAAAAAGCGGCAAGCATTGAAGTCATTCGCACGTATGGCATAGCACATAAGGCAAAGAATAGACTCCGTGATGAACAGCCGTTCACCACTCAATACCGATTGATCATTAAATATAGTTAAACAAGGTCAGGTCTTTTGTTTTGCCAAACGCTTGTTGTGAAGCTTGGAGTGCTCGAGAGTTTTCATTGAATTCAATGATGGCTTTCGAATAATCCAAGTCTTCAAAGTTGCTTTTTGCTTTCGCCAAAGACAACTTAAAATCTTCATGTTGTTGCTCTTGAATATCCAAGGTACTCAAGCGTGCACCGACATCGGTTCTCGCCTTGGTTAGATGGATAAACGCAGCATGAAACTCTTCTGTCACTTGATGCAATTTCGCCGTAGCCGATGCATCTGATACTGGGTTTTCAGCTTGCTCAGCAGCTTCTTTAAAGGTATCAAAGATGGAGAATGTCTTTCTCGGCTCTAAGGTGATCGAATCACCTTTCGTGATCTGGCCTTTAAGTTGAATATTCAGACCTTCGTAAACAATGCCTGTCGAAGGATCAAAATCTTCCGCGGCGACGACTGTCCCATCTTTCTCAAGCTGGTAGGCATAGTTTCCGGTCTGCATATCGACAAACGTCACTTTGTACGTTGATGAATCTTTAGTTCTGTTGGTCGCGCGCTCTAGCAACAACTCAGAAGCAGATTCAAGCTCATACTGTGGCTCGTAGTCACCGAACGGGTTGTCTATTTCCATAAACATCTTGCTGCCCGGGTCATTCATTGCCATTTCAAAGCTACTTGCTACACGCATCTTGCGTTGGTAATCATCGCCTTGATAAGTCACGTTTCCCTGATTGTCTCTAAAGAAAGGCTGATTCTTCGGCTTAGTACCTGCAAATGTGTAGTTGCCTGACTCATCTTGAGAGTTAACTAAATGCAGGAAGTTATTCGCCAACTCTTGAATTTCACGCTTCTTAGCTAGACGGTCTTCTGGAGAAAGTGCACCGTTGATCATTTCCATCACGGTTCGTTTTGCTTCGTCAGCAAAGCCTTCAGTGTTAGAAACCAACACCTCATGATGTTCAAGACGGTTTCTTACAAGAGTAATCGCATCTACATACTGTTTAAGCTGTTCTGACTGCTGACCAATATTCTGCAAATAGTGCGTAGCCAATGGGTCATCACTTGGCGATTGTAACTTCTTACCTGAAGCGAGTTGCGCTTGGTTGTGATGCACCTTGTTCTCTTGGCGGCGCAAGTCATTTTGTACTGACTGATAATTGTGGAAGCTAGAGATACGATTCAACATTTATACCTTCCTATCTCAGAGCCAAAATCGTATTAAACGTATCGTTGGCTGCTTGCATGATACGTGACGAAGCCATATACGCCTGCTGAAATTTCATCATATTTGCCGCTTCTTCATCGAGGTTTACCCCCGAGATAGAGGCAATACGTTCTTGAGCCGACTGTTTTTCTAACGTCGCAATATCACTCAAGCGATTGGCCGTTGAAGACTTCAAGCCCGTGTTAGTATTCAAGTTGTGGTAAAGGTCTAGAATCGTAGACTCACCATCATTCAAGATCTTTCCTGTTTGAAGATCTTGCAGCTTACGCAGGTTTCCGTTGTCGCCTTCTGAAGGGACAAGGTTTGCCGTAAATTTATCGTTTGCCACCGCACCCGCTGTGAGCTCAAACGTTGTTCCGTTGATGGTTACTGGACCTTCAGGCGGATAGGGTTGAGGCTGCATTAAAATATTGCCCTTCGGGTCGGTAACGGCAAATTGCTCACCCTTGGGTGATACCACCACTTCGAATTCACGCAATTGACCAGCCGCGAGAATTTTGAACCCCGCAGTACCTTTGGCAAACGTGGTCGATGCCTCGTAACTTTGCGCGGCAATGTCTTTAGGATCTTTGGTTTCCATCTGAATCTGAGCAGCAAAATTACGCGTTGGACGCAGTAACAGTTTCTCTCCAAGTTCAGGAGGATTGCGCACTTCCACTCGCATTCCATCAAGATAAAATGCGTTGCCGCTAGAGTCGGTTACCATCTTAACGGTCTCACCGTTCGGCTTAGTCACGACGTAGTCACTGCCGTCATACTTAAGACCGTACTCACCGCCTTTTAAAGCTGAAGTATCATCAATGAATACCGCAACATCTGCTTTTGATTGCCCGCTAGCCGTAACACGAGATTTTGCCACTAGCTCAGAGTTCACATCGGTGAAAATATCTTGGCCAACGTTGCCGTTGAGATCCAAACCTTGCTCTTGAAGACTATTTACCTTGTACGAGAACGCCGTCGCCAAACGTCCAAGCTCATCCATGATTGCTGGAATATGCTCGTCTCGCATATCGAGCATGGCACCGATTTTTCCATCGATATCACTGCTAGTGATTGGCTTTAAGGATTTTCCTTCAACAATCGCCAAACGACGCTGATGTGCATCGGGCAAGCCATCAACCATTTTCAGTTGGCTTGCTTCACTACCTGAGACCAAGGTGTGGCCATTGCCGATATGAACGTTAAATCCTTCGGCATTCGAGCGCGGCGTTACCGTGACTTTGGTGTAACCAGACAGCTCATTGATCAACTTTTCGTGCTGATCTCGAAGGTCGTTATGTGGCCCAGGAGTTCGCATCATTAAGCGTTGTACGTCACGGATCTCGATCGCGAGTTGGTTTACTCGCTCGATACCCATGTCTAATTTTTTATTCGTAGAATCAGACTGTTGGCGCACTGTTTCATGAAATTCGTTCAACGTTTTAGTTAATAGCCCTGCTTTCTCTAGCACGACCTTACGCGCACCCACATCATTTGGTGTATCAGCCAGTGTTTTAACAGAATCAAACCATTCGTTGAGATTTTCCGGAATCTTCTTTGAAGCGACCGATGACAACATGTTCGACAGCATATCGAGGTTGGCTTCAGTATCGCCTTTGTTAGCGGCATTGGTTGTCGATAAGTTAAGTTCTTTAACGGCAAACTGATCCCAAGAGCGGCGAACATTTTCCACATGCACACCCATACCGTAGCTTTGGCCACCGTACTGACGCGGGTCATTCACACCTTGAATCACAGATTGGCGGCTATAGCCCTCTGTGTTGGCGTTAGAAATGTTATGACCTGTGGTGTTTAGCTGTCTCTGAGCAGTAAGAACACTTTGTGCCCCTACATTCAGAAGATCCGACGCCATAATGCCCCCAAAAAACTTAACCAAATCAGGATAAACTGATTAACTACTCGTTTAAAAAGCAATATATGTGCCAACAGAGATAATGGAGAGTTAAAAGACAATAATTTATTGAAGTGTAAGGAGATAACTACAGACTTCGCAGCAAAATTTAAGGTGATAGATAAGAAAAGAGCCTGCCAATGGCAAGCTCCCGTATACATTCAATAACGCTAGTTCATCTCGTCAATCTTGGCTTTCACTCGCAAAACCTTGTCTGCATAGTTAGGGTCAGTTGCGTAACCGGCTTGGTGAATACCTTTGATGAAGTTCTCTGAGTTACCTTGATGCTGCAATGCCGTTTCGTATCTTGGGTTTTCGTTCAAGAACTTCACATAGTCGTTAAAGCTATCTTCAAAGTTTGAGTAAGAACGGAAAGACGCAGATTCTTTAACAGCTGTTTTACCGTGGAACTCGAGAGTTTGAGTCGCGACCTTATCGCCCTTCCAACTTCTGTCAGCTTTGATGTTGAATAGGTTATTACTGTTACCTAGTGAGTTCTTGACCATTTTAGAACCCCAACCTGTCTCAAGTGCCGCTTGTGCCAATAGTAGAGATGAATCTACACCAAGCGCTCTCGCTGCTTTTTCTGCGTAAGGCTTCATAGAGGTTACAAACGACTCTGGAGAATCGAAAGAGACGGGTTGTTTAACCTGTGACGCTGATTTAACTTCAGATGCTCTCTCTTCTGAGCGACCTGAGAATTGAGGTCTTTGTAATGAAGTATCAAAGCCTTCACTACGAACCTTATCTTCCGTCGCATCGCTTGCTTGACCCGCGCTTAACTGCGCCACAATCATATCCGCAAGACCTAACGAACCTGAAGCACTCAACTCACTCGCCATTTGGTCATCTTGCATCTGACGATAGAACTGTTCGTTCTGGCTGTTCAACATGTCCGACTTGAAGCTTGAGTTCGCATCGCGCATCGATTTAAACAACATTGAGGTAAAGATCGATTCAAACTGCTTTGCCGCCGCAGTCAAAGCTTCTTTCTCGCTACCCTCTTCACCATTTACCGCTTGTTGACGAAGACGGTCTAGGCTGCCGATATCGTGAATAAAGCCGATGTCATTGTTATTCTTAATCATGCTCTGTTCCTTAGATAATGATCAACTGCCCTTCAATCGCACCAGCTTGTTTCAGTGCTTGAAGGATTGCCATTAAATCAGAAGGTGCAGCGCCCACTTCATTGACTGCGCGAACCAAATCGTCCAGCGTTAGACCAGGTTCAAATTTGAACATCTTGCCATCGCCTTCCGTGATTTCGATATCAGTATCAGGAACCACTACCGTTTGGCCGCCAGAGAATGCATTCGGCTGACTTACATTTAGATTCTCTTTGATGGCGACCGTCATACCACCGTGCGTTACCGCAGCCGCTTTTAAACGAACGTGCTTACCAACCACAATGGTACCGGTACGAGAGTTAACAATAATCTTTGCAGAGCCCTCTGCTGGGTCGAATTCTATGTTTTCGATTGCCGATAAGAAAGCTACACGCTGGCTGATTTCTCGAGGTGCACGCACTTTTACTGAAGTTGCGTCTACCGCTGATGCCATTTGTGGGCCGAGGAAATTATTAACCGCGTCAGCCATGCGCTGCGCCGTTGTGAAGTCAGATTGAATTAGGTTGAACGTGATGTAGTCACCACGGCCGAATGGTGTTGGGATCTCTTGTTCCACTGTTGCGCCGCTAGAGATGATACCGACGTTAGGGTTGTTGCCAACAATCTTAGAACCGTCGTTGCCTTGCGCACTAAAGCCACTTACCACCAAGTTACCTTGCGCCACAGCATACACCTGACCGTCCAAACCTTTTAGGAAGGTTTGTAGCAAGGTACCACCACGAAGGCTCTTTGCTGAACCAATAGAAGAAACGGTCACGTCAACTTCCTGACCTTGCTTAGAGAAGGCTGGTAGTTCAGCGGTAACAATTACTGCCGCTACGTTTTTGGTTTTTGGCTTCGTGCCGGGCGGCAATTGGATGCCAAAATTTTGCAGCATCGCGTTAAATGTTTGATCGGTAAAGGGAGTTGTCTCACCGGTACCCGGCAAACCTGTCACCAAACCGTAGCCGACAAGTTGGTTACTGCGAACACCCGCCACTTTTGCCACGTCTTTGATACGCGCAGCATGGGCACTGGTGGCAAGAAAGAGCATGCCGAATAGTACGAGTGTGAGTTTTTTCATTGAGTAACCTGTCCGTATTGCTTGAATTTAGAATAGCTTAGCTAAATATGGCGGAGTAATAGAGGCTGTCAGTATGTCGACACCCTCTTAAGCTCTACAGAGTTACATTAAAGAATCGTGCCAAGAATCCAGGCTCTTGCATATCTTTCTGCACGCCCGTACCGGAGTACTGAATTCGCGCGTTAGAAACACGGTTTGAAGCGATGGTGTTTTCGAAATCAATATCGTCCGGACGAATGGTGCCACTTAGGCGGATGTACTCATCGCCCGTGTTCAATGTCATCCACTTTTCACCACGAACCACTAGATTACCATTGGCTAATACTTCGATGACCTCTACGGTAATGTAGCCGCTGATGCTGTTACTTTGGTTGGCTGACGCGTCGCCCGCAAAGGTATTAGTGTTGCTCAGGTCATAAGATAAGTTGTACTTGTCGATAGTCAACTCTTGGCCACCAACAGCCAAAGGCTCCATTGATGCATCATTCGACTTAGACATATCTGCGTTGGCTTTTTTGGTCGCACGGGTATTTTCATCCAGCGCTACGGTAATGATGTCGCCAATGCCACGAGGTTTGGAATCGTCGTACATGCTGCCAATGTGGTTCACATTGAACAGTGACCCTGTTGCCGCTGCGTAATGCTCTGGCTTTTGTTTTGGATTAATTGGCGCCCATGCTGGATCACCAGCAATTGGGTCAGTTCTACCACGAAGCGTGTCGATAATACCAGAGCTCTCACCCGCCGACTTATCACCTTCCACTGCATCAACCACTGTGGTTGCATTCTCTTCTGCTGGAGTCTCGATCGGATCCAGCACAGAACAACCCGTCATAGACATAAACAAAGCTAAACAAAAAATACGTTTCATGGCGATATACTCTCGGCAGACAGTGGTAAATAAATCAATTAGCAGAAACAGATCTAATAATTAAAAAGTAAACGGCGAATAAACCAATTACAGCTGTTGGTTAACAAAGCTCATCATCTTGTCGACCGACGAGATAACTTTCGAGTTCATTTCGTACACACGCTGAGCTTCAATCATGTTTACTAGCTCCTCGGTTACGTTTACGTTCGATGTTTCTAGCATCGACTGGCGGATGTTACCTAGGCCATCAAAACCCGGAACACCCTCTTGTGGGTCACCACTTGCACCCGTTGGTAAGTAAAGGTTTTGACCTACTGGCTCTAAACCACCTGGGTTTACGAAATCAGTAATGGTGATTTGGCCAACCACGACGTTGTTTTGTTCACCACGTAGACGAACCGATACTTCACCGTCGTTACCTACCGTCACCGAGATTGCATCTTCAGGAATCACGATTTCTGGTTGTAGAGGATAACCTTGACCTGATGTTACGATCGCGCCGTCACCGTTCAGTGTAAATTGACCATTTCGGCTGTAACCTGTTTCGCCGTCTGGCATTTCAACTTGGAAGAAACCATCACCTTCGATCATCATATCTAGGCTGTTTGATGTCGTTTGTGCGTTGCCGTGAGTGTGAACCTTTTGAGTTGCCACAACTTTAGAACCAGCACCCAACATCAAACCACTTGGTAGCTCTGTATTCTGAGATGATTGACCACCCGGTTGATTAATATTCTGGTAGAACAAATCTTCAAATACCGCGCGACTCTTTTTAAAACCGATGGTTGAGGCGTTGGCAAGGTTGTTTGAAATCGTTGAGATGTTGGTTTGTTGGGCGTCTAAACCAGTTTTACTTACCCATAATGCTGGATGCATAGCAATTTCCTTTAAATTCTATTAGCTCATACGAAGCAGTGAATCAGACGACTTGTCCATTTCCTCTGCTGTGCTCATCATCTTGACCTGCATTTCAAACTGACGTTGTAAGTCAATTAGGCTGGTCATCTCACCTACGGCATTTACGTTACTGCCTTCGATAGCACCTTTTAACAACGTTACCGCTGCATCTGCTTCATATGCCTGATCTGGGTTTTTCGAACGGAATAGACCATTCGTATCTTTAAACAAACTTTGGTTGTCTGGACGTACAAGCTTAATACGATCAACTACGGCCAATTCTTCAGCTGGAGCGCCTTGAGGAATCACCGAAATCGTACCGTCAGTGCCAATTTCTACTTTACTGATTGGGATAGGCAGTGTGATTGGCGCATCGTTCTCACCCAACACTAGATGGCCACTTGCATTGGTTAGCAAACCGTTTTGGTCAACCTTAAGGTTACCGTTACGTGTTAAACCTTCGCGGCCAGTGTTATCCATAACTGAAATCCAACCATCACCTTGAACGGTAACATCGAGATCTCGGCCAGTGGTAACTACACTACCTTGCGCGAAATTATGGCCAGGGCGTTCTGTCATGCTGAAAACACGAGTAGGCATGCCTTCACCATACGCTTGCATTGAACGTGCTTGTGCTAAATCAGCACGGAAACCCGTTGTACTTACGTTGGCAAGGTTGTTTGCACGTAGCTGCAAAGCCTGCATATTTTGCTTAGCGCCACTCATGGCAAGAAACAGTGCGCGATCCATAATTTTGCTCCAAAAATCATCTTCTGAGGCTAACTAAGCAAACACTGTGCCAATATTTTTAACTGTTATTTATCAACAACTTAAATAGAAATCAAACAAGAAAGGTGATCGTCAAAGGATCATTGAGGAAGAATTATTGCCAGTGGCATTACCGTGCGGCAATAGGGGCGGCAAATATAAGAACAAGCAACAATACCCAATTCAATAACATTGAATTGGGTATTCGCAGATGATTCAAACGCTCGAAACGATTAACGAATCTGAAGAATATTCTGTTGCAGTTGGTTGTGTACTTCTAGAGAACGAGAGTTCGCTTGGAAGTTACGTTGAGCAGAAATCAAATCAACCAGTTCTTGAGTCATATCGATGTTCGACTGCTCTAGAGAGCCGTTATTGATGCTACCAAATGAACCTTTGTTCGATTCACCCCAGATCTTGTCACCTGAGTCGTTAGTAGAATCCCATTGAGTGCCACCTTTCTTATCTAGACCTTGCTCGTTTGGTACACGAACTAAGCCTACGCGGCCAAGCATCACGTTTTCACCATTTGAGTAAGTACCTAGAACACTGCCGTACTCATCGAAATCGATTTTGGTTAAGAAACCCGTAGTCGCACCATCTTCATCAAACTTAGTTAATTCAAACGGAGCAGCAAACTGAGTTGAAGAATCTAGACCAAACTTAAGCACTTGTGTTGGATCAGCACCATTCAAATCAATTGGGTTAGCGCCAGCACCTAATGGTTCCGAGTTAATCGGCTGGCCATTATTCAGGCTCGCTAACGTACCGTCATTGTTGAACTTCATTGTGTGACCAACATGACCTTGTGCATTCGTCGCATCACCACCAGTGATGTTGATTGGCTTTTCGCCATTCTCATCTGACATGGTGTAGTACGTTTGCCAAGTATTTGGTTGAGTCTGATCTTTGAGGTAGTAAGTCGTTAACTTGTAAGATTGACCCATAGAATCGTATACCGTCGAAGACGTTGCACGGTTATAAGTATCAGCATCTTGGTAGTTAAATGCAGCCGGGTCTTTAAGATCACCATTTGCAGGAAGGTTAACCCCTACTTCAATGTTTTCTGTCTGCTTTGGCTTACCAAATTCAGCTGGAATGTCGAGAGGCTTTGGCGCATAAGAAAGAACTTCACCCGAATTTGGATCAACATCGTAACCTAAAAGAAACTCATCGTTAGCCGTAACCATGTAGTTGTCTTTGTTTAGGTGAAATGCACCATTACGCGTTAATTCGTTAATCTCTGGCACCATGCGGTCTTTCGATACTGCAAAGAAACCTGTACCACTCACACGTAAGTCCATCGGGTTGTTCGTATAAATACTTGAACCTTCGTGAAACTGTTGCGCTACTTGGGCAGCTTGTGCACCACCACCAGCAGTCGTTTTTGCGTTAGTGAACAACGAGCTTGAATAAACATCACCAAACTCAGCACGAGACTCTTTAAAGCCAAATGTGTTTGCGTTCGCAATGTTGTTACTGGTTGTATTCAGGTCTAATTGTGCAGCGGATAGGCCGCTTAAAGCTACATATGACATTCCAATATTCTCCTAATCTATCTAGCTAGCATAGTCACTCAATAAAGAGCTACGCTTTACCAACTTCTAGTACTTCAGCAAGTCGTACTGGCGATGTGAAACCAGCCAGATTGAGTAGTACGTTGCCATCACCCTTACCAAGAAGCACACTGTTCACGTTCGCATAACTGGAAACTTGGAACTCTGTGTTCTCGCCATCCAGTAAACCCGACGCTTTCACGTTGTATTTACCGGCCGGCAATGGGTTACCGTCTTCGTCTTTTCCGTCCCACTCAACACGCGTATCACCTGATGGTTTTGAGCCGATATCAAATGTGCGAACCAATTGGCCCACTTCGTTCTCAACACGGACCATTACATTGTCCATTGCCTGAGGAAGCTTAACCATTGCCGCCATACCGCCATCACCGGGTTTTACACCTGCCGCACCAGGAACCAATACATCACGACCAACCAAAGAGGATGCCTGAAGTGCTTGGTTAGAGGTCATTGATGAATTCAAGCTTTCAAACTGTGTATTCATTTTGCCAATGCCATCTACGGTCGCAAATGAAGCCATTTGCGCAATCATCTGGTCATTGCTAACCGGCTTGAAAGGGTCTTGTTGTGCTAGTTGCTTAGTCAACAAAGATAAGAAGTCTTCTTGTTTAAGATCCTGCTTACCTGTTGTTTCGTCGGGCTTCTTAGCGCCATCTTGAAGACTCTTCAGCTGGTCAACATAGGACAAGCCGCTTTGACCAACATTGTTGTTGATTCCAGCCATGTGCTACCTCCTTATCCTTATTGACCCATCTGCAGCGTACGCAGCAGCATTTGTTTACTCGAGTCAGCAACCTGTACGTTCGTTTGGTACGCACGTGATGCCGAAATCATGTTTGCCATCTCTTCCATAACGTTCACGTTAGGCTTGTAGATATAGCCTTCGTTGTTCGCTAATGGGTGGTCCGGGTTGTACTCCGCGCTTAGCGGCTTATCGCTTTCTACGATGCCCAATACTTTCACAGGCACAGTGTGGTCACTGTTGCGTGCTCGATTTAACTCAGCGCCAAACACTGCGTGGCGAGCCTTGTAAGTTTCTTCAGCAGAACTACTTACACTGTCTGCGTTCGCAAGGTTACTCGAGGTCGTATTTAGACGAACAGATTCAGCACTCATCGCAGAACCAGTCACATTGAATACATTAAATAAGCTCATCTAATTATTCCCCTTTAATCGCTTTAGTTAAATTCTTGAACTTACTTCCTAAGAAGTCGAGAGAGGCTTGATGCCTAATTTGGTTTTGCATGAAAAGGTTTCTTTCCAAATCCAAATCAACCGTGTTGCCATCTCCTGTATCAGGTTGTGTAGGAATTCGATACTTCGTTTCCCCGTTCACCGTTGTTGAGGCAGAAATGTGCCGACCATCTGTACGGCTAAGACCAATGCTTGCCCCAGAACTTGCCGCTTGCAGTGATTTCTTAAAGTCTAATCCCTTTGCTTTATACCCAGGCGTGTTCGCTTGCGCGATATTGGTGGAAAGCACCTCAGCGTTACGCTCACGTACACCAACTGTGTGCTGGTGAATGCCCAAAGCATTGTCAAAAGAAATAGCCATGTAAACCTCAACTCAAGAACTGACTGTTATGAAATAACCAAAGCAATATATATACCAACTTTTAAAACAAAGCGGTCTATCAATACTTTTACAGGTTACTCGTGGGTAAACCTGCAATATACAAGCCAAAAAATAGAGTAAATTGGAATGTCACTCTGACTTAAAGATATAGCTTAAGCAGGAAAAAGAAAACCCAGCACTTGGCTGGGTTTTGAATTTAGACAGCAACGTTACACCTAATATAGGTGCCACTCATTACTTTAATTTGTAGATGATGCCTGGATTACAGCGAACCATTTCAAAACGATCCGTTAAACCTGTTAACGATTCAGACGCACCCAATAGTAAGTAACCACCAGGGTTCAGGCTGTTTGCCATCTGGTTAAGTACCTTTGACTTCATATCAGGCGAGAAGTAAATCAGCACGTTACGACAAAAAATAATGTCGAACTTGCCTAACAATGCATAACTGTCCATCAAGTTCTGAGGGCGGAAGTTCACCATGCGCTTGACGTTATCTTTCACTTTCATACGGCCATCGCCCGCATCTTCAAAGAAAGTACGACGGCGCTCAGGAGAAAGTCCACGTCCCAATGCTAGGTTGTCGTAAGCACCAGTACGGCACATATCCAACATACTTGCAGAGATGTCAGTTGCGGTAATCGATACATTTGGCAGCATACCTGGCTTACGAGCTTGAGTTTCAAGAATCGTCATTGCCATTGAGTATGCTTCTTGGCCTGAAGAGCTTGCCGCAGACCAAATTTTAATAGGACGTTTATTTGCCGCTATTTCCGGTAGAAGCTTATCCGCAAGTACAGCAAACGGGTAAGTATCACGGAACCAAAGTGTCTCGTTCGTCGTCATGGCATCGACAGCAGCCACACGCAGCTCACGGTTTCGGCCTGTTACTACATCTCTCAACAAATCAGATAACGAAGCTAACTTAAACTTCGTTACTAATGGGCTTAGACGACTGCGCACTAAATATTGCTTGCTGTCACCTAATACAATGCCACATTGAGATTCTAAGAAACGGCTGAAATCGCGATACTCTTGATCACTTATTGTTATAGCAGTCATTAATGTCTCTTTTAGTTAGTTAACGCAGCTTTAACCGCTGCACCAAGCTCATCCGGGTTGAATTTCGCAATGAAGGAGTTAGCTCCCACACGCTCAACCATGGCTTGGTTAAATACACCACTCAACGATGAGTGTAAAATTACGTATAAATCTTTAAGTTCGGCGTGACGACGAATCTCAGCAGTCAGCGTGTATCCATCCATTTCTGGCATTTCAATATCTGAAATCACCAATGAAATCTGGTCGTAAATACTGCCTTCTGATGACATCTGCACCAGCTTCTCATAGGCTTCTTTACCATCTTTCACCGAGATAACTTCAAAGCCTATCGACTCAATCGCACGTTGAACTTGCTTACGGGCAACGGTCGAGTCATCAGCAATCAAGATGCGGCGAACCAGTTCTTTCTCTTGTTCTACTTTCGCAATATCTTCAGCAATCTTGCTGTCCATTGTTTCATCAACAGGAGAAATTTCTGCAAGGATCTTCTCAACATCAAGAATTTCGACCAATTCATTGTCAATGTTGGTTACCGCTGTCAGGTAGTTAGCTCTGCCTGCGCCATCCGGCGGCGGAAGAATCGATTCCCAGTGCATGTTAATAATGCGCTCAACTGAACTTACCAAGAAGCCTTGAATGGTTCGGTTAAACTCAGAGATAACCACAAAACACTTTTCAACATCCGTTGTAGGACGGCCACCAATCGCTAAGCTCAAGTCGATCACAGAGATCGTTTGCCCACGAATGTGTGCTACACCTTTAACCAGTGGGTTCAAGTTTGGCATCTTTGTCAGCTTAGGGCATTGAAGCACTTCTTTTACTTTAAAGACATTAATGCCGTAACGCTGACGCCCCATTAGGCGAAAGGTTAGTAATTCTAATCGGTTTTGACCGACGAGTTGCGTACGCTGATTCACCGAATCAAGAATACCCGTCATGAGCTCATCTCCATATCAAACTTTTTTGTATAAAAAGTGTTAGTCTACTGCAGGCTACGAACCACCAGAGAAACGGAATGACGTATTATAAAACAAATCTGCCACCTCTTTCCATAGCAATGTGTAGAGCTACTTTTAAAACTGTCGCTAAGTTTATCGGCATTTTATCAATATTGTTTAGTTTTTTTGTACAAGCTGCGACCCCAGAACAAATTGAGATGATTCAGTCTGCAGCAGAACAACATATCCTTGATACGGTAGAGCAGCCACAAGGCGGCGAACTCTTTGTTAATTCAGCAAATGTTGATTCAAGAATCAAAGCGACAGACTGCCCAGTACCTTTAGAGACTAGCGCCTCAACCACCACCAATACCCGCAGCAGTATTACAGTTTTAGTGCAATGTGTTCCTGATGAGTGGCGAGTTTACGTACCCGTGCGCCTGTCGATGTCGGTGCCCTTTGTCACGACAACCCGCTCACTCGCGAGAGGCGAAATCGTCGGTCAATACGATGTTACCACCGCGATGATTTCTCTTAACAAGTTTCGTCGCCAAGGTTTCACGACCCCACAACAAGTCATCGGCGCTAAGTTAAAAAAGAACCTAAGGCCGGGTGATGTTGTAGAAAGAGGTGATATCTGCGTCGTATGTCGAAATGAGAAGGTTATCATACAGGCAGTAAAAGGTGGCATGACCATTACCACCAAGGGGACTGCGCTTACCGATGGCTCTATGGGCGATCAAGTAAGAGTGAAAAATGATAAATCACAGCGTATAATTGAAGGTATTGTTACCAGCATGTCTGAAGTCACAGTTTACTTTTAACTCTTTACTTCTAAATTGACGGTATCGTTAGCGATTTCGCTCTCAACTCCAATGCAAAATTTAGCGGCTGCGGTGTTTTGTCCCTTTTCGACTATTGAACTAAAAATTGCTAAAGTATTCGAACCCTTGGTCGATATTGACTGTACAGGTTCCCATTTTTGAAGAAAAAGGCTTAACTATGGCAGGCATTGATAATATACGTTCAGGGCAAACCCTAACGACCACTAACCGCTCAGCAGTACGCTCTGATTCTAGTTCTGAGGCATCACGCTCTGATGTAACGACTAAATCACCGGCAAGCAAAGACGCGGTTTCGCTAAGCCAACAAGGCAAAGCGATTGGTCAACTCCACCAAGATATGGCAGCAAACCCAAGCTTTGACTCGGTAAAAGTTGCAGCAATCAAAGAAGCGATTGCGAACGGTTCATACACTGTCGATCCAGAAAAACTGGCAGACAACATGATCAAGTTCGAAAATGAATTAAAAGGTCTTTAAGCCAGCACTCACTTTTGATTAAAGTGATTGTCTTAAAGCATATGAGGTTACGAGTAGGTTTACGTTATGGCGGCACTAGCAGATTTAGTTAATTTTCAACTTCAAAATGCCAAAGCCTTATCTGAGTTATTAAGCTCAGAGAAAACCGCTATTACTAGCCGACAATCAAACGATATTGAGCGAATCGCCAAAGAAAAAGTGGTTCTTGTTGAACAACTCAGATCAACCGATCAACGAATCGCAGCCCATACCAACATTTCAGAACTGACCGAGAATCCTGAACTTGCTCAGTTAGTTACAAAGATCCAGTCGATAGTGCACGATTGCCAGCAAGCGAACCTTGTTAATGGCGAAGCCTTGAATCGAGCACACCTTAGCTTCAAAAAACTCAGCAATATGATGCAGCAAAGCCACGGTAAAATTGGCATGACCTACAATGCCGGTGGTCAAACGCATACTATTTCCACGCTGGGAACCAACGTAAAAGCCTAGTTAAGCTACCTCTTCAACAACACTCCTACTTAAGTCTGTATCTGTATCTCAGGCTATTTCTGTCGTTGTCCTTTATCAAAATTTCTAATCAGCCTTTGAACACCCTGACAAAATCGATAAACAAAAAAGCGGCAAGTATTTTCATACTTGCCGCTTTTACATCCATATTAGTTATTGGTTGCCGATATGCCATCTGGAAAGCGAGTAGCAACCAATATCACTGAATATTCAATTCGAACACCGAAATTAGAACAGTGTTTGTTGTCTCTTCTCCGGTACAGCTTGTACTTCACCGTAATTACGTAGCTGATCCATCTTGCGAATATCCAACTGAAGCTCTGTTACGTAGCTATCACCCACAGGGTAACTGCGCACCACTTCTGCGCCACGGATAACACCATCAACCGCACCTGACGTACGCTCTGTACCAAGCCGTTGATCTTCAAGTTCTGCTCGACCGCTTACTCGCATGCCGTAAACCTGTTCAGCAAGCTCACGATAAGCATCGATCTTAGAGGCTCTCATCGCGCGGATACGTCTCTCTTCGTCGTTACGACCTTTCTGCTCACTGATACTCGCATAGCCAACAGCCACTAAGAAATCATCAGGTCTCATGCTCTGCAATGGCTGACAGCCAACAAGCAATAAAGCGGCAACAACAAACATTAACTTCTTCATCTCGAACTCCTAAGGGCGAAGAATAACAGTATAAGGCTGACTGATCGTTGGATCGGAACGAATGATCACGCCATCTTGAGTTCGAATACTGTTGAGAGTATCTAGGTCACGGCCAATACGGTCTGCAGGTAAGAAGCCTTGTGCCGTCGCTACTACAATTCGAGTTTGCATGCCAACAACGCGAGCATTTACTAGTACACCGCCTTCTTGGCGAAGCATGGTGCCTGTCAGTACATACTGTACGTCTTGCTCTTGAGCTAAGTCTTTCCAATCGCGGCTCAACGCAAAGTCACCTTGGTGAGTCACTTGGATAGAGCCAGTAGTTTTAAAATCAACCACCTTGAAGCCACGACGCTGAAACTGATGAATGAAGCCTTCTGATACCGAGTTGCCTAGCCAGTTCGTTGTGTCCATGTGCTGCAGGTCCACAAACGAAGTAATTGCTATTGGCGTTCTCGCTGAAATACTTGTATTCGAAATGATCAAATCTTCAGTCATACTTTCCACAAAAAAATCCATGGTATGGCGAGGGCTGTCCATCAACATAAACTGACTGCCTGAATATTCAGACTTGCCGTTATAGATCGGCGAATAAGCGCATGATGTCAGTAACATGACACTCATTACTACGAGCCATTTTTTCATTCTCTAATCTCCAGATAGTTTTAGTGCCACCTGTTCCAATATGTTCTCACCATTATTCTTTTCAATGGATTACAATGTTGGAACAGTCTTTGCTTTTCATTAATGGTTCAGATTAAGAAAAACGCACTTAAGTCAGCTTCAAGCTTATAGTTATTTGTTAAGCAATATTTATACCCAACTGGTAACGAATAGATGAAAAAAATAATTTCTTACTTATTTTCAATAAGTTCACTGATAACCATAAGCTTCAGTGCTCATGCCGCTTGGTATGAAGTTACCGGTACAGCAGCCATCGTATCGTCAGAGGAAACGGCAAAGGTCCACGCTCTGGAAGACGCGTTATATAAGGCGGTTCAATTCTCAGGAGCCGACATTGGCAGCATCTCTAACCTCACTCCCTACCTCGATTCGAAGAAGAAAGAGTTTCAATTTACCAATCATGAAGTGCGCTACATCTTGGTAAAAAATGAGAAAAAGCGCAGTGGCAATATCATGATCACCGCAAGGATCGATATCTATCCTTCGGCAAATGCTTGCCATGAGAGCCAATATAAGAAGACATTTTTGGTCGGCAACATTGATGTGACTTCCCCACAGCAAGCTGTAATGGGCAGGATTTATAACATCGGCGACGATTTTGGCCATGTAGTAGACCGACAACTAGCGCAAGAGTCGCGCAGCTTTGTTTCCGTTGGCACGACTAATTACGACATCGACAAACGTCGACCTGAAGTGATAAAAATGATCGCCCAAGATACTGGCGCGCAGTACATCATTGGTGGCGACATTACCGATTTAACCGCAACCATCGAATCCAAACTTTTGAAAGACGACATCATCAATCGCCAGTTTGCGTTGGAGATGCAAGTATTCGATGGCAAAACAGGTCATCAAGTTTACAACCGTAGCTATCGTGAAGTGGCACAATGGCCATTTGCTAAGACCAGTGAAGTCGACACCCGCAGTGCTCGTTTCTGGGCATCAACCTACGGCAGCATGATGTTTCGCGTAAGCCGCAATATCATGTTGGACTTAGAATCTGAAGTGTCATGTAAGATAACGCTTCCAGAGGTTGCAGCAGTATTTGGTAATACCGTAACCATTGATTTAGGTCGAATGCACGGTGTTCAACAAGGTGACAAGCTACAGCTATGGCACACCGGTTCGTTTATCGACCAACGCGGCTTGCCACGTAACAAGGTGTCTCAAAGCGATATCACACTGACGGTCTCTCGCGTTTATGAAAACGAAGCGGAACTTACGATTGATCAGCCAAGCCTTGCGGGAAGCATACAAATTGGTGATGTGATGCAGAAAATCATGTAGTTAGCGTCACGCTCGCTCTACAGTTTCTAATAAAGCCTTAGCAAAAATGCTAAGGCTTTATTTTTTTCATGGGGATTAGTTTCGGTTTTGCCGTATTTGGCGTAATCTTACTAATAACATAATCATCACTTAGCAAACTATGAGTCAGAATAATCTAATTGGTGCTACCGGCTATCGCTTTATTTCAAAAGGTAAGACCGCTTACAAAATCCACATTCATACGCCTGAAGACACGGTGCTGCACCGTTCTGTTGGTTTTGTTCGTATGGGTGAAGACAAAGCACTGAAAAAAACCATCAAATTAAGAGATGAACTGGGCAGACAGCTTTGGGGTAAGTTTTGGCCCAAAGTACTCAAAGAGCCCTACCTGATGACGCGCCTGCCTCATAGCCTAGAACCTAAGATCGTATTCAAGCCTAATCCTACCCAAAGTGATCCTGAACACCGAGATGAGTGCTACATTGCTAAATGGCGTGTATTCTCAGAAAACGGCGACTACAAATACAAAACCAAAGTGTGCTCAATCAGAAAGCATGGTCGACTTGCCGCTTATAGCCAAACCAAACGTGCCCTTCTTGATGCCCACAAAGATGTGATTGATCTGCTTATTTTTATGGGACGATTAAACAGCATTGACCTGAAGTAACCTAGAATGCAATTATGCTGATTACTCAACTTGTTCAAATACAAAAACAGCCGCGCTTTGCGGCTGTTTTTAGATTTAGGTTAGGCATCTAGTCATTTTAGCATGTCGTTACATACTAAATCGACCATCTAGCTTCGGCATATCTCTGCCAATGTCGCCAATCGACGCTTTGACTCTTTCACATAAGGGTTGGATTGATCCCACGCGTAGCCCGCCAAAATTGAGCACACCATCTGCTTAATCTTTGGATTTGGATCTTGATAGAAAATCACATCCTGCAAAGTACCTGAGTACCACCCCTCAACGTATGCTCTAAAGGTGTTTACACCAACCATCAGAGGATCGGCATAATCGCGTTCCCAATCAACGTCTTCGCCGTTAAGTTGCTTTTCCACACATTCAACCGCAAACTGAGCCGACTTCATCGCTATTGTCACTCCTGATGAAAATACAGGATCAAGAAACTCACCGGCATTACCCAGCAGTGCGTACTTATCCGTCGCAAGATGTTTTACGTTAGCAGAATAACCTCCAATTTCACCCGCAGGGTTAGGGTACTCTGCATTTGCCAAAATCTCAGCTAAACCCGGCTCTTCCATTGCCAGTTGTTTAAGAGCAGTAATCTTATCTTCTGGGTATGATTCGAAGAACTTTGGCTCTCCTACGACACCGAACGAAGAAACACCATTGCTAAATGGAATCAACCAATACCAAACATCAGGGTTGGTTGGGTGTACTGAGATCAAGATTTTATTGCGGTCATATTCAAGTTCGGTCTCAACCTCTGAAATATGATCGTTAATATGCGTGAAGATAGCTTTGCGTGGAGGGAGTGATGACGGCTCTTCTAAGTTAAGCATTTTTGGTAGCACTCGACCAAAGCCGCTGCCATCCAGAACATATTTAGCTTCTAGCTGATAGCGCTCTCCACCCAGCACTTGTACATCTAAAATGGTGCTGTCGTCGGTGAAATTAATGCCCATTAACTCATGTTGGTAATCAATGCAGACACCCTGCGCCTCAGCCGTATCTGCCAAAATCTTATCAAAGGCACCTCGCTGAACCTGAAACGTGGTTCCAGGGCCAGAAGAGAACTTGTCTTCAAAATTGAACGCCGTATAAACGCCATTTTTGCGAAAGGCAGCGCCATCTTTGTATTGGAAGTTGGCGTTGATTACTGCGTCAGTCATCCCAGCCTGTTCAATCACTTCCATACAAGCTGGTAATAGGCTTTCACCAATAGAAAAGCGAGGGAATACGCTCTTTTCAATCACTCGAACATCGATGCCTTTTTTATGAAGCAAAGCCGCAGCAATAGACCCTGATGGTCCAGCTCCGATGATCACTACTTGAGTTGACAGTTTTTTCATTATTTAAGCCATGTTTGTTATTTTTATTGCGCGCCAGCTTTCAATTCTAGAAGCGTGTGACCAAGACCGATATCGTCGGTACGAGTTACCACTTCAAAGCCCGCTTCTTCAACTATCTCTAAGAAATCTTCACTGCGGTAAAAACGACTGTTGCCATTTGCCAAGCAGGTAAAATAGAGAGACGTCGCGTTTAAGCTATAAGAAGCCGCATCGTATTTCTGTGCATCCCAAAACAGTTCAAGGATATAGACAGTCGCGTCTTCTGACATATGAGAGCGAACACGCTTTAATATGCTCAGAATCTCCATTGGCGAGAAGCAATCAAGGAACTGGCTCATCCACCACACATCGGCGCCCGTTGGCAGATTTTGCTGTTTATCGAGCATATTCGCTGGGAATGGCGTGACTCGCTCTTGATGACCATGCTTTGCCGCGTTTGCCATTGCCATTTCTAGCTGCTGTGGCAAATCAACAATCGTCACCTCAACGTCCGCATCATGGTTGCAGCATTGCATCGCCCACTTACCCGTGTTACCGCCGATATCCACCAGCGACTTAGGCTTCTTGCTGAAGACTTTTTCAAGCAATACTGGGAACGAGCGATCCGAATAGAAGTGATCGAACTTAAACCAACTCTCTTTGGCTTTATCTGGCAATTGAGACAAGCCTTGGTAAATGGTTTCCCAGTCGCCCAACTCTTTCAAGCCTGCGGGTGTGCCTTCTTCAATCGCTTCGGTTAGATGCATCATCGCGGCGTAACAAACATCGGCGGTAAAATCCATGTTTGCGTTAGTCATACCATCATGCAGAAGGTAGAAGCCAAGGTTAGCCATTTTGTAGTTAGGCTTTTCCCAAATCACAATATGAGCACTTAATGCCATATCGAGCAGGACTTTCACGCCGTACTCAGATACACCGGTTGATTCAGAGATAGACTCTGCTGGTAAACCCTCGTTGCCCGCGTCGTCTAACGCTTTCAAAATGCCTAAATCACGAAGTGTACGAGCAGTATGAAAAACAATCGGAGCGAAAGACAATTTTTGAGCTTCTGTTTTTGCTTCTAATGCATTGAATGGATCTAATTTATATTCCGACACGAAAAACCTAACTTTAAATAATAGAGAGTTACTCAGCTGCCATTTGCGCAAGCTTACGTTTAATATCAACGTTTAAGTTATTAACCCAACGGTTGTAATTACGGTGTATTTCACCATCGTCGTACTTCAAATTCTCTGACTCAACGTAAAGAATAGAGTAAAACTTATCACTATAAGGAATTTCAACCACAGCGTGGTGCGAACGAACATACAATTCAGCGCGGATCAAACCAGGCTTTATTTCTGAAACCAACCAGCCTCGATTTTCAGCAGATTCATAAATAGCTGATTTAACCTGTTTACTTTGAAGATTCAGTGCAACTGGAGTATCCTCAACATTCATTACAGGTTGGACGCGTCCACATCCTGCAAGAACGAACATGAATAACATTGAAACTGCTATTTTTAGTAATTTCATTTAAATTCCTTATCTGTGTTTATTTATAAGCGCGCATAGTATTTAGTTAGACTCAAAGCAAATCAATACTCTATGTCAAATCAATCCCAATTAATGTCGTTTAATATTGAGAAATGGTCTGCAAATTCAGCGGGGCTCAATTCTATTGTTGAATGGCAAGCGTGGAGCACTAATTTAGATTGGCCACAAGATGGCTCAACTGAATTTAAAGCTATTCCTCCAATGATGCGCCGCCGAATGAGTGTGCAAAGCAAACTTGCTGTCCAAACCGCGTTAACCCTATTAAAAGACACCTCGATTGATTATCTGGTTTTTGCTAGCCGACATGGTGAGTTGCATCGAACCGCCACTTTGATTCAGTCGATATTAGAAGGTGACGATGCCTCACCAATGGCGTTCTCGCAGTCGGTACATAATACCGCAGCGGGCCTAACCACCATTGCCGCCAAAGCACCGATTCCACTGACCTCAATCGCCGCGGGGCAAGATACTTTCCATAACGCTCTGATCGAAGCTTATCTTTACCTTCATCAATATCCGTCGCATCGAGTGTTAGTTATCGATTTCGACCAACCTCTGCCCGATCTCTACCAAGAGTACGAAACACAGAACTTTGCTGATTATGCGCTGGGCTTAGTGCTCACCGCTGGCAGTGAATACTCTATTACTAGGACAGTAGAGACCAATCAAGCACCTTCCGTGTTACCACAAGGGTTACAAACGCTCCAACATATCTTATTAGGTACAAATAAGTGGGCTATTGCTGGCAAGCACCAAACTTGGTCTTGGGTAAATAACACCGAGACAGGTACAGCGTAATGAGCAGAGTAGACCAATATTGGCGAGTATTCGCGACAGGCCTCTGCTTTACCATCTTTGGTTTGGGTGGCTTAGTATTGAGCTTCTTAATCTTACCGACTATCGCGCTAACCACTCCCAATACCATTAACAGAGAGCTTAAAGCACAGCGATTAATACGTTTCTCATTCAACGCCTTTTGTCAGATCATGAAGTTCACCGGCGCGATTGATTACCGAATTGATGGTGCGGATCTATTACGTGAAGATCGTAACTGCATCATCGTCGCCAATCACCCTAGCTTGATTGACTATGTATTGATCGCCTCTCAACTTCCTCAATGTGATTGCCTCGTTAAGGCCGCTATTTGGGAAAACCCGTTTATGAAAAGGATTGTCAAAGCAGCAGGTTATATACCCAACCAAGCCCCTGACGATCTTTTAGAACGCTGTGAAGAGCGCTTTTCACGCGGTAATGTCTTGCTTGTTTTTCCCGAAGGAACTCGCACAACGCCAGGAATTGAACCATCCTTACAGCGTGGTGCGGCACAAATCGCAACTCGAACACAAACCGATTTACGCGTGATCCATATTACTGTTTCTCCGACATTCTTAACGAAAGAGAAAAAATGGTATCAAGTTCCTGCGACGAAGCCCTTTTTTCATGTCACGGTGAAAGGTAAAATAGAAATCGAACCATTTATTGAAGGCTCAAATAATTTAACTTCGGCAGCAAGGCACCTTAATCATCATCTTGCACAAACAATTTTCCCTTCCGAAGAAAACATTTAGCGTATCAATAACATAACAGGCGATATCGGCATTTCGAAAATACCTCATATAATGTAGAATCGCCCCCTTAAAGCAGCATTCAAATAAAGCATTAAGTAGGCCAAAGTGGAAACATTACACAACGAACTGAAACAACTAATCATCGACGCATTGAACCTTGAAGACATGAGTATTGATGAGATTGAAACGGAATCTCCACTATTTGGTGATGGACTTGGACTAGATTCTATCGATGCCCTTGAGCTTGGCCTTGCTATCAAGAAAAAGTACAACATTATTATTGATGCCGACGATTCAAACACTCGACAGCACTTTGCGTCAGTTGAAAATCTAGCGAACTACATCTCTTCTCAAACGAACAACTAGACAAATCTTTATGACACAAGCTAATCAACAAGAAGTATACAACCAGGTTAAAGATGCGCTGATTGAGCTGTTCGAGCTTGATGCTGAGGATATTACTCCTGAAGCACACCTTTATCTCGATCTAGACCTAGACAGCATTGATGCGGTTGATTTGGTCGTTCACCTACAGAACGTAACAGGTAAGAAGATCAAACCTGAAGAGTTCAAAACAGTACGCACCGTTAATGACGTTGTCGAATCTGTGGTTGAACTATTGAAGGACGCCTAATGCGTCCTCTGCTGACTTTACTGTCGGCAATCATACTTTTTACTTATCCAATAGCGGTTTACTTTGGGCTCAACAAGTTTGGCTTACAAACCGTTGGAATTGCCTTGGCCGCTATCTTTGCTGTCCGTATTTTCACCGGCGGTCAGGCTAAAATCAAAGAGCTAAAACACCTAGCTTGGATCAGTGGAAGTGCCGGAATTGTTCTGCTGGTATTAGGGTTAACCTTTAAGCAGCATGGCTGGTTAACTTATTACCCCGTGATCGTTAACGTTTGTATGCTAGTTGTGTTCTCTTCAAGCCTATGGCAACCGCAAACGATTATCGAACGTCTTGCTCGACTCCAAGAGCCTGAACTTCCGCAAAGTGGCGTTGATTACACAAGAAAAGTCACCAAGGTTTGGTGTTTGTTCTTTGTTATCAATGGCTCTATCGCCCTTTATACCTGCTTCCAACCTCTTGAAATATGGACCCTATACAATGGCTTACTCAGCTATTTATTCGCAGGGTTACTCTTTGCAGGAGAGTGGGTAGTAAGACAGCGCATTCGTCAGAGTTAAATTGTTATGACCCAAAACGTATCTTACACCTCGTTGTCTGAGCTTCTCAGCCAGGACAGAGCCCCTGAATCTATTGTCTGCTTTGACGACAATAGCGAGATTACATGGCAAACATTTAACGACGACTTATCTCAACTCGTACAACTTTTGTCTTTATCCCCTTTTCAACGAGTCGCGATTTGTACCCAAGACAGCTACCTATTTGCGGTGGCCTTTTTGGCGAGTGCAGCAGCCAACAAACACATCATCTTACCGGGCAACTACCAGCCATGTGCGCTTGCTGAGTTAAGTGAACACTTTGATTGCCTGCTAGTTGATAACTCGATTGACGAAGTTGAGGTGAGTGACGTTAGCAATATCCAAACCTTATTGGACTCGAACACCGAAGCACAAAAGCCTCTAACCAATAATCTTACGACCATCGATTTGGCAGCAGTCCAATTGACCTTATTCACTTCAGGTTCAAGCGGCACGCCAAAAGCGATAGATAAAACGTTAGAGCACCTAGATATTGAGACCGCTCAGTTAAACAGAAACTGGGGTGAGTTACTTAAGGGCAACCGAATCCAAAGCACGGTTTCTCATCAACATATCTACGGTTTGCTGTTTAGAATCTTATGGCCGCTATGTTCTGGTGTGCCATTTGCTCGAAACAACCTTGAGTACCCAGAACAGATCTTGTCTCACGCAAATCAAAACTGTGTACTCATCAGCAGCCCAGCTCTACTCAAACGATTAAAGCACGAGACAACGCCCGCACAGCTAGCTGGTGTATTCTCTTCTGGCGGCCCGCTGCCTACCGAGTCTGCTCACCAATCACTAAGCTTGCTTGGTCATTTGCCCATCGAGGTATTTGGCAGCACCGAGACCGGAGGCATCGCATTTCGCCAGCAACAAAGCGCTCAAACGCCTTGGCAACTTTTTGACTGTATTGAGGCCAGTCTCAACAGTGAGAATTGCATTAAGTTATTGTCGCCGTACATCGACGAAAACAACTGGTATCAAACCGCCGATGAGTGCGAAATGGTCTCGAATAGTCAATTCATATTGAAAGGCCGAACCGACCGAGTGATCAAGATAGAAGAAAAACGAGTATCACTGGTTGAGGTTGAGAAACGACTAGAGCAACTACGTTGGATCAGTGAGTGTGTGGTGATTCCGCTTGAAGAACCTGAACGCTTAATCTTAGCGTCGGTTTTGGTATTATCAGATGAAGGCAAAACGAAACTCTCAACCATAAGTAAAGGTAAATTTTGGTTGATGCTGCGTTCAGAACTCAGAAACTGGTTAGAACCAATCGCGATCCCGAGAAAGTATCGTGTTGTTGATGAAATTCCTCTCAATAGCCAAGGTAAGCGACTAACTTCTCATATAGAGCAGATCGTAAAATCATAGAAACCGCTTATTGCGTTTACACTAAGACTATCTTTTTATATTTTTGTCAGAAGACCCATTATTTGCCCAAGGATTCTAAGTCGCCCTATGGATAAAAGAAAACCAAACGTCATTGCTGTTGACACTGCAGAGAAAGAATCGACCCTGACACTCCATATTACTGGAGACATCACCGATTTTAAGGGGCATTTCAAGAGCTTCCCTATTCTTCCGGGTGTTACACAGATTGATTGGGCACTTTACTATGCAGTCCGAGAACTGCATGTCCCTGGCTGCTTTAAAGGTATGGAGGTCATCAAATTCCAAGAGCCTATCCTGCCAGATGCGACTATTCAGCTGTCGCTCAAGTGGGATGCTGACAAAGATAAGCTGAGCTTCAGTTACACCTCAAACAACGGTAAGCAAACCCATTCTTCAGGCAAAATGAAGCTGGGAGAGAAAGGTGAATAGCGCTCCCGTCGAGGCTACTTCTCAAGACAAAACAAAGGAAAGCAGCTACAAGGCTTGCTTCCTTATCCCGTGCTTTAACCATGGCGCAACCATGCCTGCTGTGGTGTCGTCACTCCATCATTTTGAGTTGCCGATCATCATCGTCGACGATGGCAGTGAACTCACCACAAAACAGTTTCTGGCTCCCCTAGCAGAGAATTCAAACGTAACCTTGGTGACGCTTGAACAGAACCAAGGTAAAGGCGGCGCAGTAAAAGCCGGAATCAAAAAAGCGCAACAACTAGGCTTTAGCCACGCTATTCAGATAGATGCTGATGGGCAACACGACCTTGAAGCCTTGCCAACATTGATTGAGGCCTCACAAGCTAAGCCACAACGTCTGATATCAGGCCAGCCTGTCTATGACGAGAGTGTGCCTAAGGCGAGGCTCTACGGGCGCTACGCGACACACATTTGGGTATGGATAGAAACCCTTTCTTTATCAATTAAAGACAGCATGTGTGGCTTTAGAGCGTATCCCATCAACCAAACTCAAACAGTGTTGAATAAGTACGATGTTGGTTCGAGAATGGACTTCGATATCGAGATTTTGGTTCGCCTGTACTGGGAAGGTTGTGACATCGACTTCGTTGAAACTCGGGTTATCTATCCTGAGAACGGTATATCTCATTTCGATGCGTTGTGGGACAACGTCAAAATCAGTTGGATGCATACGCGCTTGTTCTTCGGCATGCTGCCAAGAGCACCAAAACTGATTGCCCGCCATTTCAAATCCGATTCTGCTAGAAGTGGTCAAAACCTAAACTCCCTGGCTGAATCAAACAAGAACGAGTCAGAACAACCCCATTGGTCTCGCACCCAAGAGCGCGGTACTGTACTTGGCATCAAATTGCTTTTGGCCGTTTATACCCTGTTAGGTCGCGGTGTATTCAACCTGATTTTGCGTGGTGTGATGCGTTACTACCACTTGACGGGCAAGCGTGCGCGAAACGCTTCCGAACAATATCTATTCCAATTAAAAGCCTACGCAGAACAGCAGAATATTGAGCTACCCGCGCAGCTAACCAGCTATAACCACCTGCTTTCGTTTGGTCATACGATGTTAGACAAGCTCGCTGCATGGAAAGGTGATTTTTCGGTCGATAACCTGACTGTTCATGGTCAAGAGCAATTTGAGAGCATGGTGGCAAATAAGCAAGGTGTGCTGATTCTTGGATCTCACCTTGGTAATATTGAGCTATGCCGAGCTTTGGGTCGCAGACACTCAAACATCAAAATCAACGCTCTGGTCTTCACTGAGCACGCTGAGCGTTTTAATTCGGTCATGAAAGCGGTCAACCCGCAATCTGATTTAAATCTGATTCAGGTGACTTCAATGGGGCCTGATACCGCTATCTTGTTACAGCAAAAGCTTGAGCAAGGCGAATGGATCGTGATTGTTGGCGACAGAACATCCACCAGCAAAGAGAGCCGCTCAGTATGGGCAGAGTTCTTAGGTAAGGAAGCGCCGTTCCCTCAAGGACCATTTATGTTAGCCTCAGTTCTCAAAGCACCCGTATTTTTGCTGTTTGGCTTACGTGACGACTCACAAGCAAAGCCGCACTTTAATGTCTATTTCGAGCATTTTAGCGACAGAATCGAACTACCTAGAAAGACACGCGAACAATCTTTAAAGCAAGTCGTTCAACAATACGCAGATCGACTTCAGCACTACACACTGAAAGCACCGCTTCAGTGGTACAACTTTTTTAATTTTTGGACATTGAGCAAGCACCATGACGAAAAAGAATCCAAATAGCATCACCTTTGGTGTCGAACGCCTCACGATTGAGGATGTTGTCGCTATCTCACAAGGCGCTAAAGCCTCGATGAACACAAGTGAAGCATTCACATCTAAGATCGACCGTGGTGTCGCTTTCTTAGAACGCCTACTTAAAGAAGAAGGTGTGATTTACGGTGTAACGACGGGTTACGGTGACTCATGTACGGTTGCGATTCCGCCAAACCTAGTTGACGAGCTACCACTGCATTTAACACGTTTTCACGGCTGTGGTTTAGGTGAAATATTGTCTCACGAGCAAGCTCGTGCAGTCCTTGCAACTCGTCTTTGTTCGTTATCACAAGGTGTCTCTGGTGTGACTCACGATCTACTCAACCAGATCGTTACCCTAATCAACCAAGACATCTCACCACGCATTCCGCAAGAAGGTTCTGTCGGTGCCAGTGGCGATTTAACACCTCTCTCTTACTTGGCTGCAGCCCTGATCGGTGAGCGCGATGTTATCTACAAAGGCGAAGTTCGCCCGACTAGTGATGTCTACAGAGAGCTAAGAATTAGCCCTATCAAGCTTAAGCCAAAAGAAGGCTTAGCATTGATGAATGGTACGTCTGTAATGACAGCTCTGGCATGTATTGCTTACAAACGTGCGGAGTACCTAGCTCAGCTATCAACTAAGATCACCGCTATGGTATCTGTCGGTATGCACGGCAACGACTTCCACTTCGATGAAGCGCTATTTGCTGTTAAACCACATCCAGGCCAGCAACAAGTTGCGGCATGGCTGCGTGATGATCTACAAGCCGATCGCCCGCCACGTAACAGTGACCGCCTACAAGATCGATACTCTCTGCGTTGTGCTCCACATGTTATCGGTGTCGTTCAAGATTCTCTGCCTTGGCTTCGCCAGATGATTGAGAACGAACTAAATAGTGCCAACGACAACCCAATTATCGATGGCGATAATGAGCGCGTACTGCACGGTGGACACTTCTACGGTGGACACATTGCAATGGCGATGGATACGTTAAAAACAGCGGTAGCGAACCTTGCTGACCTACTTGATCGCCAAATGGCACAGTTGATGGATTACAAGTTCAATAACGGCTTACCATTTAACCTAACGGGTGCTGAAGGCGAACGTAAGCCAATCAACCACGGCTTCAAAGCAGTACAGATCGGCGTGTCAGCTTGGACAGCAGAGGCATTGAAACACACAATGCCAGCAAGCGTGTTCTCTCGTTCAACTGAATGTCACAACCAAGACAAAGTCAGCATGGGCACCATCGCTGCTCGTGATTGCTTACGCGTTCTTGAACTAACAGAGCAAGTAGCGGCTGCATCACTTTTGGCTGGCACACAGGCGCTTGAGCTTCGTAAGCGCCACAATGAGCTTGATGAACACCACATGAGTGAGAACCTCAAGCATATTCGCGACGAAGTACTGAAAGAGTTTGAATTTATCGTAGAAGATCGACCACTTGAAGGCGATCTACGCCACTTCATTGCTCGTATTCAAAGTCAGCACTGGTCGCTTTACTCATAAAGTAGCCAACCCTTTACGCAATATTGTTGAGAGCGATTTATGTCTGAAATCCTTCATCCACTACAATCTGAGGTCACGCTTGTCACCTCATTCCAAGATGCCGACCCAATGGGCGTGATCTATCACGGCAACTACTTCCGATTTTTTGAAGAAGTAAGACGCATCATGATGGATAAGATTGAGTACAACTACCATGAGATGAAGGATTCAGGCTACATGTGGCCTATCATCGATACCCGCGTAAAATACATCAAAGCGATACCGTTTAATCACAAAATTAAAGTCACGGCGAAGCTCATCGAGTGGGAAAATCGCCTACGTGTTGACTATGAAATTCATGATGCCAACACTGGTGCTCGTATGACACGTGCTCACACCATGCAGGTTGCCGTGACCATTGAAGAGCAAGAAATGTGCTTCGCTTCGCCGAAAGTGTTTACCGATAAAGTCGAGCACTGGCACCAATTTGGTTGCTTACCTCTAACAGCTGAACACCAATCTACTAGCCCACAACAGGTGAACCATGAATCTGTTTAAACGCAGCCGAAAACACGTCAGTATTGTGCTACTAGGGCTTGCTTCAATGATGGCGAGTAGCTTTGCTATTGCTAATGAAAGTACAGCTATGGTTGGCTCTATTTCAGACCTGCAAACCGTATTAAGCGCAAACAACATAGTGCGTGGCGAGTTCACTCAAACGCGCAACATGGAAATGTTCGCCCAGCCTTTGACGTCACAAGGTACATTCCTGTTAGACAAGTCGAACGGTTTGCTTTGGACACAAGCGACCCCCTTCCCTGTGAGTTTGGTGTTGACCGATAACAAACTAAGCCAAAGGTTTGCCGATCAGCCTGCCAAAATCATCACCGATAAAGAAAATCCAATGGCGTTTTATTTCAGCCATATTTTCCTATCGGTGTTCCATGGGGACACGCAAAAACTTCAGGAACAGTTCTCACTCGACTTTGCGCCTGCAACTGCAACAAGTTCAGATGAAAATGCAGAAAATAAGTCATGGATACTGACTCTTAAGCCTAAAAGTGCGCCGATGAACGCGGTATTTGAAGCCATTACACTGCAAGGTCAAAATGATATTAAACGCATTGAACTGAGAGAGATTCGTGGAGACAGCACGGTGATCGAATTTAGTCAGTTAAGCCATCTACCGGAAGTATTATCAGATGCTGAAGCGCAACAATTCCAACTCTACTCTTGCCCTTGTTTGGCTTGTTTTCGTCATGCTATTTAGCGGATTGTTGATAAAACAGTTCGCTTTTTCTTCGTCGGTACCGATTGAAAGCAACATCCTAAAGTTACTGCCAGAAAACCAGCAAGACCCAATGGTAGAGCAAGCCTTTCAGCAGATATCCAGCTCGATGAGCGAGCAAGTGGTGTTTATCATCAGCGCCACCGACATCGAACAAGCCATGGTTGCGACCGACGCTTTTGAAAAAGCTCTCAACCAAAGAGCCTTTTCAAGTCAGCCAACTCTGTTTCAGCAAGTTCAAGGCAAAATCAGCGCCAGCACCCAAAGCCAATGGAGCGATTTCTACTTTCGTCACCGAGCTCAACTGCTGACTCAACAACAAAAAGAGACGCTGACCCACTCGCCTGATTCACGAGCTCAATATGTAATTCAGTCTCTGTACAATCCGTTCTCAGGTGTCACTGCAGCCGAACTGTCGATGGATCCATTTCTACTATTTCGCGACTACATCAGTGCTGTTGGCGTTCAATCAAGTAACTTTGTTCTGAAAGAGGGATACCTCACCGCTCAATCTAATGACCAAACTCATATTTTGGTGACCGCTACACTGGCTGGCTCGCCTTATAGCTTAGCGATTCAAGAACAACTTCCCGATCTTGATTCAATTGAGCGCGAAGTCGAAAAGCAGTTTGGCGTCAAAGTGCAGCATACCGGTGTGGTGTTCTACGCCAATTACGGTACCGAAAGTGCGAAATCAGAAATCAGTACCATTGGTTTGGGCTCTTTGGCCGGTGTTATTTTATTGGTGTGGCTGACGTTTCGTAGTGCCCTACCACTTGCCTTATCCTTGCTATCAATCAGTACTGGGTTATTGGTTGCGCTGGCAAGTACCGTCGCTATCTTCGGCAAGGTTCATCTATTTAGTTTGGTGTTCGGTGCTAGCTTGATTGGCGTGTCCATCGATTACTCCTTTCACTACCTAACTGACCGCTTAGCAGCAGGCAATAAGTGGCAAAGCGACAAGGGCTTAAAACATATTCTCGTTGCGATCACCTTGGGTCTGATCACCAGCTTGATTGGCTATCTAGGCCTGTTGGTCGCACCTTTCCCTGGCTTACAGCAACTTGCTCTATTTTCTTCGATTGGACTGATCGCAGCTTACGCCAGTGTGGTGTGTTGGTATCCCGTTTTAGCGGAAAAACCAAGCCAAGAACGCCCGCTTCCTTTGTCGAAGCTTTGGCTTGCTTGGTTAAGTCTCTGGAGCAACCAAAAATTTAGAATTGGCTTACCGTTAATTGTGACTGTCTTGAGCCTGATATCACTCAGTCAAATTCGTTACGACGACGATATTCGCCAGTTACAAGCGATGCCAGAACAACTCAAACAACAAGAACAAGCCGTTACTGAAATCTCTGGATTGGGCAGTGGTCAAAATATGCTTTTGGTGACTGCCAAAAGCGACCAAAAGTTACTCAAAAAACTGGCAGAAATCACCAAAAACTTAGATTCTCTAGTCGATAGCCAAGGTATCTCTGGGTATCGCAGCATCAATCAACAGTTGTTAAGCATACAAGAACAACAGGATAACTATCAGTTAGTTGAGCAACTCTACAGTCAACAAAGCCAAATATTACAAAGCACTTTAGGTTGGCCTACTTTTCCAGAACTACCAAAATTCGAACCCATCACGGTAGCTGGATTTTTGGAGTCACCGGTGTCAGAACCTGTTCGACCACTTTGGTTAAAACCGATCGCCGGACAAGCAGCGTCGGTCATTTTGATCAAAGACGTCACCAATTCAGAGCTGTTCTCTCAATGGCTAAATTCAGGCTTTGTTCAGCAGCAAGGTGTTAAATACCTCAATAAAGCCGATGAAATATCAGCTCTTTTTGCGGAATATAGAGTTAAAATTACCGAGTTATTATTGATTGCACTCGCTGCTATTGGCATGGTGTTAGGCTGGCGCTACGGCGTGAAACAAAGCCTGTTGATGCTGTTGCCGTCATTGATTGCCGGAGTGGCAGGTTTAGCGGTCACGGGTATTTTAGGCTCGACACTGAATCTATTTAACCTGCTTGGCCTGATTCTAATTTTAGGGATTGGTATCGACTACACCCTGTTCTTTGCTGAGCAGAAAAAGTCGCTGAGTACCTTATTAGCGATCACCTTGTCTGGCCTCACGACACTACTGTCATTCGGCTTACTGTCACTGAGCCAGACTCATGCCATTCATAGCTTTGGGGTAACCGTTCTGACAGGGATCTTTGTCGCGTGGCTACTTTCTCCGCTCGCGATCAACAGTAGTAAAAGCGTAGAACGCCCAACCTCTCGAGAGGCTTTTAGATGATCAAGACATTAAAGGTAACCTTCGCCACACTAGTGGGTATTCTACTCACTGCCTGCTCGATGGTTTCTCAGCAACCGACTGGTGCCAGTGTGTCTATCGACAATGACACAGAACTCGCCTTGCCTCTACCTGCGGATCTTGGATACTCATTGACTGCAAGCCAGTTGATTAGCGCGATTTGGCAAGACGATACGCAACAGTTACCCGTTCAAGTTGAGGTCACGCCCGATAAAGTCGTTTTAGCTGGCTTCTCTTCTTGGGGTACACGCATCTTATCGCTGCAATATCAAAACCAAGCCATTGAAACGCAAGTGCTGTCTGGCCTTGGTGCGACACTGCCGCAACCGGAACAGGTGCTATTTAATTTAATGCTCACCTTGTGGCCAGCAGAAGCATGGGCCCAACCGCTACAAGGTATTGGCTGGCATTTGGTCGATACAGATAACAGCCGCACTGTGTTTGATGACAAGAAGCAGGCAATCATTCGAATTGATTACCAAGCCGAACCAAATACACCCAAAACGACAGGCAACATTGTTTTTAAACATTTTACCCAAGGCTACACCATCACCATACAAACGTTGAACTCAACGATTGTCGACAACCCAATTAAGAGTTGAACACTATGCCTATTTACATCCAAGACTGTGGTTTCCACTCAGCGTTAGGCGCAAGTATTGCTGACATTCATGGCTGCCTCACAAATGAGTGCGAATCAAATATGGTCGAAGTGAGCGATATGCTGAACGATGGTAAACATACTGTCGTTGGTCAAATCGCGGGTGAACTGCCACCTATTCCTTCAGATCTTACGCAATACGCCACTCGCAACAATCAACTTGCGCTGTCGGCTCTTAATCAAATTGAAGATTCTATCGAGCAAGCAAAATCTCAGTTTGGCGCCGAGCGCGTTGCCGTAGTTATCGGCACAAGCACCTCAGGTATCTCAGACGGTGAAGCAGCTTTCAAACACAAGCTGGCAAACGGTGAATTTCCAGAAGATTATCATTACTCAAAGCAAGAGCTTGGTGACACCTCCGAATTCGTTAGCCAATACAGCTCATTAACCGGGCCAAGCTACGCGATCTCAACGGCTTGCTCATCCAGTGGTCGTGTGTTCCTTACTGCGCAACGTTTGCTAGATTCAGGCATGGCTGACGCTGTTTTAGTCGGTGGCGTAGATACCTTATGTAAGTTGACGCTCAATGGTTTTCATGGTCTTGAAGCTCTTTCGACCACACATTGTAAGCCGTTTAGCGCCTCTCGTGATGGCATCAACATCGGAGAAGCAGCGGCGTTTATGTTGCTCAGCAAAACAAAGTTAGCCGGTGTTAATACAGCACAAGAGACGTCAAACATTGCCCTGCTAGGCTGTGGTGACAGCTCTGACGCGCACCATATTTCAGCGCCCCATCCAGAAGGAAATGGCGCCGAACAAGCAATGAGAAAAGCATTAGACTCTGCTCAATTACAAGCCAAAGACATTGGTTATATCAATGCCCATGGCACCGCAACGCCACTCAATGATTCAATGGAAAGCAAAGCCATTCACCGTATTTTTGCAAACAAGGTTCCCGTTAGCTCAACCAAGCCACTCACCGGGCATACTCTTGGAGCCACAAGTGCGATAGAGGCTGCAATTGCATGGCATATTTTGAAATATGACTTACCGCTTCCCTTACAAAAATGTCAGGATAAAGCTGAAGATATTGAGATTGATTTGGTAAACTGTGCGCAGAAACTTAAAGTAAAGAACATCTTAAGCAACTCATTCGCTTTTGGTGGCAATAACATTAGCCTGATTTTTGGTGTAGTAAATGACTGATACCCCTTCTGTAGACCAACTCCTCCCCCATGATGATCCGATGATATTAATCGATCGTGCTATCAGCGTAGAGGCGTTGTCGATCCACTGTCAGGTTGATATTGGTGAACATAACCTGTTCTTTGACGCCCAATCTCAAACGGTCCCAGCTTATGTTGGTATCGAGTTTATGGCGCAGTCTGTTGCTGCTTGGTCTGGATACCATGCACTGAAAAACGGCACCACTCCCCCAATAGGTTTCTTACTAGGCTCTCGTCGCTACAAGTCACTGTGTGATGAATTTACTCAAGGTCAAACCCTTGATATCTACGCCGAGCAACTTATGGAAGACAGTGGCATGGCCGTGTTTACCGCCCGAGTCGAAGACCAAGGTGAGTTAGTGGCTCAATGCCAACTCAACGTCTACGTGCCGACCGAACAAAAATTACAAGAAATGAAAACTAGGAGCCCATCATGACCCGTCAGGTTTTAGTCACAGGTGCCAGCAAAGGCATTGGTAAAGCGATCGCTATTCAACTCGCTAAAGACGGATTTGAAATCGCCGTTCACTACATGGGTGACAAGCAAGGCGCTGAAGAGACGCTAAAGTCGATAACCGAACTCGGTGGCGCGGGGCGTCTCATCCAATTTGATATCAGCAATCGCAGCGAATGTCGCGAAACGCTTGAGTCAGATATTGCCAAGTACGGCGCTTACTATGGCGTAGTGAACAATGCGGGCATCACTCGTGACACTGCATTCCCTGCAATGACAGAAGAAGAGTGGGATGGCGTTATCCATACCAACCTAGACAGCTTCTACAACGTACTTCACCTTTGTGTGATGCCTATGGTTCAAAAGCGTAAAGGTGGCCGTATCGTCACTCTAGCGTCGGTATCAGGCATCATGGGCAACCGCGGTCAAACTAACTATGCAGCGGCAAAAGCCGGCGTGATTGGCGCGACTAAGTCTCTTGCTCTAGAACTCGCAAAGCGCAAGATCACCGTAAATTGTGTGGCTCCTGGCTTAATTGACACTGGCATGGTTGACGAGCATGTGAAAGACCATGCGCTTCCTCAAGTACCACTGCGCCGCATGGGCGAACCTGAAGAAGTTGCAGGCCTAGTGAGTTACCTAATGTCTGATATTGCAGGCTACGTCACTCGCCAAGTGATTTCAGTAAATGGAGGCTTAGTATGACCCGCCGCGTTGTTGTAACTGGCATGTCAGGTGTTACAGCCTTTGGTAACGATTGGCAACAGATAGAGCCAAAGCTAAAGGCTTGTGAAAATGCGACCCAATATATGCCAAGCTTTGAGCAATATGATGGCCTCAACACTAAGCTTGCTGCACCTATTGATGATTTCCAACTGCCTAAACACTACAAGCGTAAACAAGTACGCGGTATGGGCCGTGTATCTCGCCTAGCCACCGTTTCCACTGAAAATGCATTAGAACAAGCAGGGCTAATCGGTCACGATATTTTAACCAATGGTGAAACCGGTATCGCTTACGGATCTTCAACAGGCAGTACTGACGCGGTTGGTGCGTTCGGCGTGATGCTTAACGAGAAATCGACACGAGCGATCACTGCGACTACTTACGTTCAAATGATGCCACACACAGCCGCAGTAAACGTAGGTCTGTTCTTTGGGCTACGCGGTCGTGTGATTCCCACCAGCAGTGCGTGTACTTCAGGAAGCCAAGCCATTGGTTACGCCTATGAAGCGATCAAGCACGGCTACCAAACCGTGATGGTTGCCGGTGGTGGTGAAGAGCTATGCCCTACTGAGTCTGCCGTTTTCGATACCCTTTTTGCTACCAGTTTAAAAAACGACACACCCAAAAAATCCCCTAGCCCATACGACAGCAAACGCGATGGTTTAGTGATCGGTGAAGGCGCTGGAACCCTGATTCTTGAAGAGTACGAACACGCAGTTGCTCGCGGCGCAAAGATCTACGCTGAGATCATCGGCTTTGCCAGCAACTGCGATGCCGCTCATGTGACTCAACCTCAGATGGAAACCATGCAAACCTGTATGGAAAAAGCGCTGAAAGATGCGCAACTTCCTGCTGAAAAAATTGGCTATGTTTCTGCTCACGGAACCGCGACAGAAAAAGGCGATATTGCAGAGAGTAACGCGACTGCGAATATCTTTGGTGAAGTGCCAATCAGTTCATTGAAAAGCTACTTTGGACATACGCTTGGCGCGTGTGGTGCGATTGAAGCTTGGTTAAGCCTAGAGATGATGCACAGCGGTTGGTTCAGCCCAACCCTAAACCTTGAGAATGTCGATGAACAGTGCGGCAAGCTCGATTACATCACTGGCTCAGGTCGCGAATTGGATGTTGAATACCTAATGAGCAATAACTTTGCTTTTGGTGGGATTAACACCTCAATCATCTTCAAAAAAATCTAGGATAGATAATGAAAAACTGGTTAGTTGCCGCTGTTGTCGTTTTACTCGCAGGTTGTAGTGCTCCTAAGTATTCAGGGAATGCACTGCCAGAAGCAAACAATATTAAAAACATCACTATCGTAGAAGACACCAAGACGCGCACTGTGTTTCTTGATTCGATGCTCGATTGGTGTTTGAACAATCAAGTTAAATGTAAGGTTGTCGCTGACGGCTCTGAACACAAGCCTGAAGAAGTCACGCTAGATTACGTATCTCGTTGGAGCTGGGATTTGAGAACCTTTGTGGCAGACGCAAAGATCTCCGCTTATCAAGATCAACAGCGCGTTGGTAACGTAGAGTTTAAGGCGCCGAATAGCGGCAACTTTTCTAAGTTTGGTGACGATATGGAGCGCATCAAAGCGATGATGGATATCTTGTTTGATAAGAAAACACCCGCGCAAGCGACTCAAATGATTGCCGACGACAAGCTTTAACGAAGTTATTCAGAGAGTAAAACTCGAGACAAATAAAAAGGGCCAGTAACCAAGTTACTGACCCTTTTTTGATTCTAGCAATCGCTCAATTAAGCGTTAGCTTCACGCTCAGCGATGAACTCAAGAGCCATCTTGATGCGAGCGATTACGCGCTCTTTACCAACAAGCTCCATCACAGCATCAACAGAAGGAGACTGGCCGCCACCTGTTACTGCTACGCGAAGTGGCATGCCGATTTTACCCATGCCGATCTCTAGCTCTTCACATACCGCTGCAATCACACCATCTTTGATGTTTACAGTAGTGAAATCTTCAAGTGCTTCAACCTTAGCAAGAGCAAGCTCTAGTGGGCCTTTAGCAACACCACGTAGGTGCTTCTTAGCCGCGCCAGCTTCAAACTCAGAGAAGTCTTCGTAGAAGTAACGAGACTGCTCAGCAAGTTCGATAAGTGTGTTACAACGCTCGCCAACTAGCTTGATCACTTCAGTGATCGCTGGACCGTTTGTTGTATCGATCTTCTGTGCGTCTAGGTGCCATTGCAGGTATTTTGCAACGTACTCAGGCTCAGAAGTTTTGATGTAGTGGTTGTTCAACCAAAGTAGCTTGTCAGTGTTGAATGCAGAAGCAGACTTGCTGATTGCTTTAAGGCTAAAGAACTCAATCATCTCTTCTTGAGAGAAGATCTCTTGGTCACCGTGAGACCAGCCTAAACGAACTAGGTAGTTATTTAGTGCGTTTGGTAGGTAACCTTCATCGCGGTATTGCATTACAGAAACAGCACCGTGACGCTTAGAAAGTTTTGCACCATCATCACCAAGAATCATTGCACAGTGAGCGAAAGTCGGAACTGGCGCGCCTAGTGCTTCGTAAATGTTGATTTGACGAGGTGTGTTGTTGATGTGGTCTTCACCACGAACAACGTGTGTAATACCCATATCCCAGTCATCCACTACCACTACGAAGTTGTAAGTTGGTGCACCGTCTGTACGACGAATGATTAGGTCATCAAGTTGGCTGTTAGCAATTTCGATGCGACCACGGATTTGATCATCAAATACTACGCTGCCTTCTTTAGGGTTACGGAAACGGATAACGCATGCATCACCTTCTTTTGCGGCTTCGTTTGCCGCAACAATTTTAGGGTGGTTAGCATCGTAGCGAGCCATTTCTTTGTTTTCTTCTTGCTCTGCACGAATTTCATCAAGCAGCTCTTTAGACGCATAGCATTTGAATGCTTTGTCTTCAGCAAGTAGCTTATCAACCATTTCATTGTAACGGTCAAAACGCTTAGATTGGTAGTAAGGACCTTCATCCCATTCCATACCCATCCATTGCATGCCTTCTAGAATTGCATCAACCGCTTCTTGAGAGTTACGCTCAAGGTCCGTGTCTTCGATACGTAGAACGAATTCACCGCCTTGGTTTTTAGCGAATAGCCAAGAGTAAAGTGCAGTACGTGCACCACCAACGTGAAGATAGCCAGTTGGGCTAGGAGCAAAACGAGTTTTAACCGTCATTTAAATACCTTGATTATGTAGGTGATTCTTTTAGTGCTCGTCGTTACAAAGCTTGTAATAGACAAATATCACTAAATTTTGGGCGCTATTTTATCACCACCGCTTAAATCTACAATCAGTAGTGAATGATTAATGTGCTGTTGTTGTACGAAAGCGATTATAGAAAGCCGAATTCCGCCTTCAAAGCAGCGAATCTATAGTTTTAACCAGTAGATTATAGCCGCGGATCCTTTATTCCCCTCTCCCATTCAAAAATTGAACCCACCAGCTAACACACCACTGAGGTCAAATTCTTGAATTTATGTTTGACCTTACCCTTACGGGAAGGTTTATGTTAGGCGTAGATGAGAATTGGAGTATCGGTATGAACCATTACACAACTGCGCTTAACGGCCTTAATTGCATGGGGTGTGCGAAGAAAGTCCGCACACTGTTTGATGATCTCGACAATACAACGATCAATGACATATCGCCGACGAACATCGATATTTCGACTCCATTGAATTACGCTCAACTCAACGAGAAGCTGGCAATGCTTGGCTATTCTATGGGTAATAAGCTGCACCTTTCGCTATCCGGCCTCAGCTGCGGTAAGTGCGTAAACAAACTGACTCAAGCACTTGAACAAACCGAGCAAATTTCAGACCTAGAAGTCAGCAAACATGAATTGTCCTTGGTTACTCTGCTTTCAGAACCCGAGCTTATTGAATTGATCGAAAGTGTCGGTTATCAAGCTACTCCTTACTCTAAATCTCATGACCTTCAGGGTTCAGGTTTAGGAGAAGATAAAAAACCAGCGCCTACAGAAACGACACAAACTAAGCCCGTTGCCAGTCAATTTACTTATCATCTTGTGCTTGAAGGGATGACGTGTGCGAGTTGTGTTTATTCAGTAGAAAAAGCGTTGAAAAAGAATGAGTTCGTCGACCAAGCTCAGATAAACCTTGCTGAGCAGACGGCCTTGGTTCTTACCTCTAAAACACGAGACCTCATCGAAAGCACGCTAATAGAATCCGTAAAAACCGCAGGTTATGGTGCCGAATTCGTTGATGACGCGGCGACCCAACAACAAAAACAACAAGAACAACAACTTCGTACCCAAAAAGCTTTCCTAAAGAATTCAGTAAGCGCGCTGCTTATCGGTGCTCCGCTGATGGCATGGGGTATGTTCGGTGGCAGCATGACCATTACCACGTTTAACGACCAACTGGCTTGGGGCTTGGTTGGTATCGTTTGTTTGATACTGCTTGCGACCTCGGGACGCAGCTTCTTCACCAATGCTTGGCAATCTCTGATGCATAAACGTGCAACCATGGATACGTTAGTTGCTTTGGGTACCGGAGCTGCATGGTTCTACTCAATGTTGGTTGTGCTGATTCCATCATGGTTCCCAGAAGCATCACGCCATGTCTACTTTGAGGCAAGCGCGATGATAGTAGGCCTTATTTCTTTGGGTCACTACATCGAAGCCAAAGCCAAAGCTCGCACCACAAAATCTCTACAGGCACTGATTAATTTACAGCCTCAAAAAGCGGTGGTTATCGTCGATGGCAAAGAGCAAACAATCGCTGTGGAAGCCATTCAAGTCGGTATGCAAGTTCGAGTGAAGCCAGGAGAAAAAGTCCCTATCGATGGTGTCGTGGTATCAGGTGAGTCTTACATCGATGAATCCATGCTGACTGGTGAGCCACTTCCCAACGTAAAATCAGTTACTGATGGCGTTTCAGCAGGTACGATTAATGGTGATGGTAGCTTAGTTATTGAAGCAACTGGGATTGGCTCAAGCACAATGCTGGCTCGCATCATTCAAATGGTACGCCAAGCACAAAGTAGTAAACCTGCAATCGCCAAACTTGCAGACTCTATATCAGCAGTTTTCGTTCCGGTTGTAGTCGCAATCGCAGCAGTTGCCGCCTTAGTTTGGTTTTTTGTGGGTCCGCAACCAAGTGCAAGTTACATGTTAGTGGTATCAACCACAGTATTAATCATCGCTTGCCCATGTGCCTTGGGCCTCGCCACACCACTCTCTATTACGGTCGGAGTAGGCAAAGCAGCAGAGTTTGGCGTTCTTATTAAAGATGCCGATGTTCTGCAGTCAGCCAGCAAGATTGATGCAGTCGTATTTGATAAAACAGGCACGTTAACTCAAGGAAAACCGACCGTTCAACAAGTGTTTTACTCGAATCTAGCTGAGCAAGAATTGCTAACCTATGCTTATTCAGTGGAAGTGGGATCTGAGCACCCGCTAGCCAAAGCCGTTTGCCAATATGCAGAGAGCTTGGAAGTGTCAGCACTCCCACACAGTGAGTTTGAAAACCAACGCGGGCTAGGAGTTCAAGCAACCATTAACGGCAAGAACGTACAAGTTGGTTCGCTTAAGTACCTGATCCAACTAGGTATCAATACCGACATTGGCTCTGACTTTATTGATCTTTGTCACTCACAAGCCTGGACGCCGATTTTTATCGTGATTGACCAAAAACTGGAAGGCATATTGGGCATTTCAGACGCGTTAAAAATAGATAGCAAACAGGCGATCGCTCAACTAAAATCCGCCGGAATTCACACCGTGCTATTAACGGGCGACAACGACTCTGTGGCTCAAGCAATAGGCAAAAGCGTCGGTATCGACGAAGTTATCTCAGAAGTGCTTCCAGAGCAAAAAGCGCAACATATTGTTCAGCTTCAACAACAATATCACAGTGTGGCCATGGTCGGAGACGGTATTAACGATGCGCCTGCTCTTGCTCAAGCGGATATAGGAATCGCAATGGGCAGTGGCAGTGATGTCGCGATTGAAAGTGCGCAGATGACGCTACTTAACTCGTCGCCACTATCTGTAAGTAACGCAATTGAGCTGTCTCAAGCGACCGTGAGAAACATGAAGCAAAACCTGTTTGGCGCCTTTATTTATAACTCGCTTGGCATTCCTATTGCGGCCGGTGTGCTCTACCCGTTTTTTGGATTTCTACTTAGCCCAGTAGTAGCAGGAGCAGCGATGGCGATGTCGTCAATTACTGTCGTAAGCAATGCCAACAGGCTGAGATTGTTCAAACCCACTCATTCTAATATTAATAAAAACCATATTCATGAGGTTAACCATGATTCGTAAAGTTATGACTCTTACTGTACTCGCTGCAATCTCAGGACAAGCTTTGGCTACTGATGTTCTAAACCACAAATCCCCGTACTGCGGCTGCTGCACAGAATGGACGGAACATATGCGTGATGCCGGCTTCGATGTAACAGAGAAGCTCCACGATGATATGAATCCGATCAAGCAGAAGTTAGGAGTAACGCAAAACCTAGCCTCTTGCCATACCGCAGAGATCAACGGTTATGTGTTTGAAGGACACATTCCAGCAGAAGACGTGAAAGCCTTTTTAGACAACCCACCACGTAATGCGATTGGTTTGGCGGTTCCGGGTATGCCTATGGGCTCACCGGGTATGGAGTATGGCGATAAAAAAGACGAATACTCTGTGTACGCGTTTAATGATAAAGGTCAGGTGTTCGAATACCGTCACTACAAAGGCAACTAGATTTCGAATACTCTAAAATAGAATTGAAAGCATAAAAATAGAGCCTAGTATTAAGCAAACCCAAGACAGTGGTTTACTTGCTAGGCTCTTTGCTTTTGGACAGTAAAGCAAATCTTGTCGCGGCACCAACCGGGCTGTTAGTACCGCTATGTTCCCCTCACTAACTAACCAACAAGCTATTTAGCAAAGAAGCTCAATCAGCTTAGAAGCCGTAAGAAGCACCGAATACGAATGCATTGTTCTGCTTAGAAGCACCGTTTGCGAAGTCTACACCGTTAGCTTGGCTACGGAACTCAAAGTAAGGTTGAACACCTTGACGAGTCCATGTTGCACGTAACTCGTGGTCCATCGCTTCTGCTTCAATCATGTAAACGTTGTTGTAGCTAAGTGCTAGGTCAGCATTCACTGTGTATGCAATACGGTTATCCATACGGTAGTCAGTTTTATCATCGTTAGGTGTGTCGTCGATGTGTGCACGAGTACGGTTACTAATCGAGATGCCGTTATCGAAGTTGTAACCAATCTTAACTAATGGACGGAACTGAATGCTCTCACCCGCAGAGAATAGGTGTTGGTAACCCGCAGCAACCCATAATTTGTCAGTGATGTTGAAAGATTGCTCACCACCGACAGTAATGCCAGGAGTATTGTTACCTGTTGTTGGTTTATCACCAGTTTCAGCGGAAGTAAGACCTTCAAGCTTACCCAGTTGGATACCGTCGAACTCAGAGTAAACAGTGAAGCCACCTAGAGAGTTATCAAACGTGTGACCAGCTTCTAGCGTAGAAGTCATGTCAGAGCCGTGGATACGGCCATCATCGTGAATTTGGATGTTACCTGTTACGTAAGAAGAACCAGCAAAAGCACTAGAAGCGAAAGCAAGAGAAAGAGCACTTAGAGCGATAATTTTTTTCATAGTAAACTGCCTTAGTTTGATTTTTTCAGCGGCATATCTTCGGTATATCATTCACCTTCACCGCTTGAGTAGTTAGTCGCCTCCCTGGCATGGAATCTATGTTGCTCGAATTAATTTGCGTTTCAAAATAAAAGACTAAGCAGAGTGATCCCTCTCACTATCAAAAAAAGACAAGTTATTTAAATCATTAAATTCAACCACTTAAAAACATAAAAATTAGTAAAAACCTCGAGGTGGAAAAATATACAGATCGCGATCACGTTATTTCACGAAGAAAAATTAGATTCAGTTATTCCAATCACGCTTGATTGAGAGTTTTTTATAGGGAACTTATTTTTTGAAGAGAATAATGAGAGCCTCATCACTTTTGGGATAGAACTCACTTTATGCGCATTGTTGACGTTATATACAAAGACGGTTTCTATATGTTTCATCTTTATAGCAATGACTAATTAGCGACAAATAAAAAGAGCTTCCGTTTTACCTTAAGTAAGATAAAAGTTCGGAAGCTCTTCTATTAATATGACTTGTCGATTATTTAACTGACGTTACTCGACTTACTTTCTCGCCACTTTCAGAGATAGAACGGATGTACGTTTCACCAGAAACCGACGGGCGCTGTTGTTCGTCATACGTTAACCAGTTTTCACCATCAGCAGAGTATTGCAACTCTACGCCTGGGAATTGAACGTTCATCGCTAGCTTACCATCAACAACCTTAGCACCCGGTACTGGCAATCGGTAATCAATACCCGCTTTCTCAAGCTTAGCCAGCTCACGTTGACCAAGGATATTCGCGAAGCGATTGAAGTCGCTGTGTAGAGCCTGCTTATTCACTAGGTTAGTTTCTTGAGAGTATTCAACGCCCACCTTGTAGTCATTTTCCCAATCAGCTCGGTGCCACGCACGCTCTGCAGCTGCTAATACGCGAGGGAACACCATGTATTCATACTGCTCGTCAGTACGTACTGTTTCAGACCAAAGTTGAGCAGACAAACCGTAGAAAGGTTTCGCTTCAATCTCACCTTTACCACTGAAGCCATTACCGTCACGGTCTAGAGATGTTTCTGCGTTTTGTGGCATGTTTTCAGGTGCAAAACCAAACATCTTACGAGTATCAGTTGCACGTGTTGCCCAGTAGTAACCGCGTTCTGCCGCATCTACTTCGTATGGCATATCCATGTAAACGTAATCTGGGTTAGACACAATCACGTCATAACCTTTCGCTGACCAATCGTATACTGACGAAGTTCCGCCCCAGTAAAGTACATCCCAGAAGTTCACACGAGTGCTTTCAGTTGCAAATGCGTCTTCACCCCCGCTGTATTTCAGACCGTCTTGCCACGCTTGGAAGTGTGGAATCCCTTTCTCAGCAACAATCTTAGACACCTCTTCTGCAAAGTGGCTTGGCAGGTGACCGAAATCGCTTACAGTACCGTCTGCAATTAATTTCTGACATTGTGGAGACTGTTGGAACGGTTTGTCTTGCTTGGATAAGTCGATGTTACCTTTCCATGCCACTTTGTCTTCAGCATTAATATCTTGTAAGCCAGCGCCTAACTTAATGTTTTTCGCTTCATCGCCACCAAAGTGCCAAGTCGTTAGCGGAACGCCAGCTTCTTGGTGCATTGCAGCCACTTCAGAGATCACCTTGTCAACAAAGTGAGTTGAAGATTCCATACATGGATTAATGAAGCTTTGCTTGTCATAGAACTGAACTGTAGTTACGTTCGATGTATCTTGTGGATCCATCAAGCGGTACTCATTCGCTTCTGCTTCTTTACCTTCCGCCATTAGACGAGTGTAACGAGCTTCCATTGATACCACAGCTGAACGAGCGTGTGCTGGCATATCAATTTCAGGAATAACTTCGATGCTGCGCGCTTTTGCGTAGCTTAAGATCTCGACGTAATCCGCTTTACTAAAGAAACCAGAGCCGAAGTTGTCTGTTGTTGGACCTGAACCTAGCTGAGGCAGTAAACAGCTTTGCTCTTCCAAATCGAAACAACGATTAGACCCTACATCCGTTAGCTCTGGTAAACCTGGGATTTCTAAACGCCAACCTTCATCATCTGTTAAGTGAAGGTGCAGTTTATTCATCTTGTATGCCGCCATTTGATCTAGCGTTGCTAGGATGGCATCTTTTGAGTGGAAGTTGCGAGCAACGTCCACCATCACACCACGGTAATCAAAGCGCGGTGCATCTTTGATCGACAGTTGTGGTAATGATTCAGCGTTCTGACTATCTATTAGGCCAAAAATAGACTGAACTGCGTAGAAAGCACCTGTTTTATCAAACGCTTTAATTGCAATCCCCTCTTCCGAGATGCTTAGTTCATAAGCGCCAGATTTCGCCAAATCACCCGTAAACTGAGTAGGAACAACAGCGACACTAACTGGTAGGTCGCCACTCACATCTACGTTTACCACATCTGCACGTTCTTCAATTGCTGCGAATTGCTCAGCATCGAATGCATCTTTAGGTAGGGCAATACCACCAGCAATGCTCACTGAACCCTCACCCACTTCTACCGACATTGGTGTTGGTAGCAAAGTGGTTGATACGTCTTGCGTTGCTAGATCTGCATTCTTTTCGAAACGCGTAACAGCGGTTGCCATTACGTTGTTGTCATCAGGAGTACGCTTTAGGTTATTTCCTTCTAAACCAGTTACGAACGACGCTACATCTTCCGTATTCAATGAAGCAATCATCTTAGGTGCCGCGTTTGGTGCCGTTACAAATGCACCTGGCATAAAGTCAGTTTCAAACAGTTGCCAGTATTCACTTGTTAGCGGAAGAACCACTTCTTCACCCGCCGCGAAACCATCGAACTTTTCTGTTGGTTCTAGCTTGTGTAAGTCGCCGGTTACGCGAGTGATTTTAAACTGCTCATTATCAACATCTAAGATAAGGCGAATACTGTGGAAATAGATGGTCCAATCTTTTGAATCAATCGCTTCACCATCGTTAGTTAGCGTCATGTTTACTTTATTACATGATGCCCACTCTGCGCCTAAGTCCTGACAAGCCATGCCTTCGTTTGCGCCATGGTTCGTCAAGATTTCGTATTGCACATCAAGGTTTTCAGCCAGTGCATTAACCACCGTTTGTTCTGGTGCTTGTGTTACAGCACAACCCGCCAAACCAGCCAGTACCGCTACAGATAGTAAGTTTCTCTTCAACATCGTATTCACCCATAAATTAAAAAATTGAGTAAGAAGCAAATTGGAGCGCTTCGAAAGTTAGATAAACTATATGGGCTTATTTTTTGCCGTGAATTAAATCAAGTTAATAAAGTGATCAACTTCAAATCTCAAAAACCACGCTGGGATTAATTAGATAAAAATCATAAAGTTAGAACTAACGGCACTTCCGTCATTTTTATTTTGACGTAAAAATTGAGAATTGAATCACAATCTTTTTAAAGGATTTCATAAAATCATGTCGTTGATAGAGAGAAAGGTTTAAGAGTTTGCTTGGGTTGTTATACTTTTCGTACAAACAACGTGACATCGTTCTCAAAAAAAACCGTTAAAAAGCACCGTCAAAATCGATTTTAACGAGTTTAATATTTCATAAAGGAGCTCCCTTTGCGTCCACTCTGGTACATGGTTTTATTCGTTCTCGCTTTTTCAGCTAGGCAAGCGCTCGCCGAGCCCCTTTATTGGCAAGCAAAGAAAGATGATCTGACACTCACAATCTTAGGCTCTGTACACGTTGGGGACGAGAGCATGTACCCGCTTCCCACGCAAATCACTGACACGTTAAAAGAGAGCGACGGATTAATTGTCGAGACGGATATAAGAAAGACAGAAGGCGTGGTGTACCCTACCACCACGGTAACCACAGCCGATGTATTAAGCGAAGAGCAAAAACAGTTATTAACGAGCATTTCAAAATCTTTGGATATGCCAACTCAGCAACTATTGAGCTCACCACCTTGGGCGACGTCTCTTTCTATACAGATGCAGCAGTTAAAGAACCTTGGTTACGGCTCAGCGGGCGGTGTAGACGCAACACTCGCCTATAAAGCGACGATACAAGACGTTCCAGTACTAAGCCTAGAGCCACTACAATTTCAAATAGACCTGATTGCAGGGCAAAAAGATTCTGGTAAAGAGTGGCTAGTGACAAGCATTGAAGAATTTGATCAAACAGACCGTGTGGTTCATTGCCTAATTGAGAGCTGGAAAGCGGGTGATGTAACCAAACTTGAGGAATTTGCAGAGCTGTCTGAAATGCCCACCGAGCTTGAGAAAGCATTTCTAACGGATCGCAACATTGATTGGGCAAACAAACTATCTGCCAATGACTGGAAACTCGATTCGAAAGGACACTACGTGCTGGTCGTCGGCACTTTACACCTGATTGGCGAAGGCAACCTTTTACAGTTGTTAGAAGATAATGGGTTCAGTGTGACTCAACAATCACAAAGCCAACAAGCTCAGTGTCAGCTCGAAGCTAACAAAGACAGCTAGTTAGTTAGGACATGACCTTTTCATTATAAAAGCATGTCCTTAATAACAGAATCTTTACATTTAATGGCACCATAGCGGTGCTATTATCTTTCGCTCTTTTTACCTACGGCGTTGATGTAATGAAACCAGTACTTTTTGCTTTCCCTCTTGCTCTCACTATGCTGATGCCCTCAATAGCCTCAGCCAAAGAAACATGCACCATCGAACAGTTTCAGGCGATAGACATTCAACCAAATACCAAAGGCGGTGTGCTAGATAAAGAAAGCGGACAGTTTTTGGTCACAGAGAAACCACCGATGCGCTGTGCCAATATCACGTTCACAACATCGACAACACGAAACCGTATCGCAAGCCAAATGAACAACAATTTTGAAGCTAGCTTTTACGACAACCAAACGGGCAACTCTCACTCGGCGACGTTTGATGAAGATGAAGTAAAGGCAGGCTACATTCGAATTGGCCCAAATAACCCCGCAGAAGCTTATGTTTGTTTTGTTACCTCGGAAACACCGATAAAAGACATCACGTGTGATGTGAACTAGACAAATTAGAGTTGTGTGGTCAGTGAAAAGAGATTCGATACGGATGGGCTTCCTGGGGACTGGTATTCCAACCCCACTCTCTGATTCCAAACCAGAATGAAACCGAAGGTTTAAAACGCAAAAAAGCCGTAGCCCCTTCTATTGTAAAGAGGGCTACGGCTTTCTTTAATGCGGCCAGTGAAGAGCTTATTTCGAACATCAGGCGAACTCCAGTCTAGTTCGAACCCTATTTACAATATCTCAAAACAACGAAAGCCTGCTCATTGAGCAGGCTTTCTAAGTGTGGTCAGTGAAGAGGAATTCGACGCTGCTGGGCTTCCAGGGGACAGGTATTCCAACCCCACTCTCTGACTCCAAACCAGAATGAAGCCGAATGTTTAAAATACAAAAAAGCCGTAGCATTTCTGCTACGGCTTTCTTTAATATGGTCGGTGAAGAGGGATTCGAACCCCCGACCCTCTGGTCCCAAACCAGATGCGCTACCAAGCTGCGCTATTCACCGAGATATCTAACTGGCTGATTGCCTGTCGATGGAGCGTATAATACGGATTCTGAATTTATCCGCAAGCGCTTTTTCTCATATTTATTGTGAATTCGAATCGTTCGAACAAAAGACATACAACAACACAGTTGATGTGACGAAAAACACACAGTTACCAACAAGTATTTAACTTATGAAACAGGATTGATCCAGATCAGTGAATTGATAATACCAGTTAATACACTAACCCGTGTCATATAACTTTGAGGTATACACATGGACTTTTGGCTAGATCTCCTATTTGGTAATGCGGTGGGACTATCTTCAATGATAGTAATCTTCGGGGCTCTGGGTCTCATGATGTTTTATGGAGGCTTCTTCATCTACAAAGTTATGACTGAAAAATCTCCTCACTAGAATCGCTCAGCCTAAAACTTTTACTTTAAGTATTCTTTTACTCTATAAGTAAATGTAAAAACGCTTTGCACCGGAGCAGACTTCTTGTCTTCTCCGGTTTTTTCATTTTTAAACCCAGCCTCAACTTAGGTATACTGAACTTATCCTTCTCCAACTTGAGATACACACTATGTCTCATGATGATGACCTAGATTTATTCCAAGAAATGATGGGCGATGTGAAACGTATCGACCATGACACCGCTGAACACCAGAAAGTACACCGAGTCACCGAATCTCACCTTGCAAAGCGTGAAGCCGCTATGTGGCTGTCTGACGACGAGAAAGACTATTTATCATTAGACTACTCGCCAATGATCAAACCAGACGATATCGTTGCTTATAAAAAAGACGGTGTACAAGAAGGCGTGTACAAAAAGCTACGTCTAGGCAAATACCCGATTCAAGCCAAGCTTGACCTTCATAGGAAAACACTGAAAGGCGCACGTAACGAAGTGCTTTCATTTTTGCGTCAGTGTTTAAGAATGGATGTTCGTACCGTCATCATTGTTCACGGTAAGGGTGAGCGTTCAAATCCACCAGCAATGATGAAAAGCTATGTGGCAAATTGGCTTACTCAGATCAACGATGTGCAATGTGTACACTCAGCACAGCAATTTCACGGTGGCACAGGCGCTGTTTACGTCATGCTCAGAAAGAGTAATGAGAAAAAGCTAGAGAACAGAGAACGCCATCAAAAGCGCTCCAGTTGATAGGTTGAGGTAATAGTAGGTTAATAACGATTTGTATCGAGATCGATATTTCGTGCCTAGACTCACACCAAGTGCTAAAATTGTCCTCAGTTAACAAATCCCAACTCAAAGCAACTGTCCAAAGGTTGCTTTTTGTTTATCTATATTTCCGTTGTGAAACGCTAAGAGAATATCATGTCACAAGAATCCCAAGCTAAACGCCTTAATAAATACATCAGTGAAACTGGTTTCTGCTCACGTCGTGAAGCCGATAAACTCATTGATGCAGGGCGAGTTACTATCAATGGCAAGATCCCTGAAATGGGGACTAAAGTCATGCCAGGTGATGATGTTGAGATCGACAATAAGCCTGTTCGCTCAAAAGAGAAGCCAATTTACATTGCTCTTAATAAACCAACAGGTATCACCTGTACGACTGAGCGTGATATTCCTGGCAACATCGTCGACTTTATCGGCCACCACAAGCGTATTTTCCCGATTGGTCGCCTAGACAAACCTTCTGATGGCCTTATCTTCTTAACCAACGACGGCGATATCGTAAACAAGATCCTACGAGCAGGTAACAACCACGAAAAAGAATACGTGGTGCGTGTTGATAAGCCGATTACGACTGAGTTTTTGAAGCAAATGGGCGCTGGTGTTCATATTCTCGATACGGTCACTTTGCCATGTAAAGTAGAAAAAGAGACCAAATTCTCATTCCGAATCACACTAACACAAGGCCTTAACCGTCAGATTCGTCGTATGTGTGAGGCTCTAGGTTACGAAGTATTTAAGCTTCGCCGCGTTCGTATTATGAATATCTCACTAGACGGTATTCCTAACGGAAAATGGCGCTACCTGAGCGACGAAGAGATCACTGAAATCTTAGCGATGTGTGAAGGTTCAGTAAGCACTGAAGATGCGTCAAAAATTAACGCAAAAGGTCAACGTATTCGTAAAGCGACTGACGCGAAACTTTTTGATAGCCGTGAAGAGAACCAAACTTCTACAGCGCGCCGTAATCAAAAAGAGAACCGTACTCGCACTTACCGCGGTAACAATGCAGATGAATTCCGTCATGCACCGAATTCGAAGCGTGGCCGTAACTCATCGAATAGTGAAAGCGGCGGCAATACTGAGAACTGGAAATCGAACTCTCGTTCTGAACGTTCTAATTCAGATAGAAACAGTTCGGACCGCAATCGTAAAGATCGCGACAATAACGATCGTCGAAGCGGCAAACCTGCAAACCGCAGCCAAGATTCAAACAGACCGAACAAGCCTGCACCGAAACGTGTGAGTGGTACTTTAGGCCTGAAGAAGTAGTCATAGTTCATCCTCAATGTACAAACACATTTCAGGACGGGACACTTGATATAAAAACGCCCGCTAAGTTAGCTTAGTGGGCGTTTTTGTTTTTTTGTTCGATAATTTTATCACCATGATGGCGACAATCTACAAGCATAGATCAGCAAACTGGCCGCGAGTCAGCAATGTTAAGTCTTTTGGATCGAGTTCAATTTCTAGCCCTCGTTTCCCTGCACTCACACATATCGTTTCAAAATTAGTGGCACTGGAATGAACAAAGGTTGGCAATGCTTTTTTCTGACCAAGTGGGCTAATTCCACCCACCACATAACCCGTGGTTTTCTGCGCAATATCAGGGTCTGCCATCTCTGCTTTTTTCCCTTTCGCCGCTTTTGCTGCAAGTTTTAAGTTTAGCTTCTTATCAACAGGAATAACGGCGACCGCCAAATCTTTAGCGACACCATTCAAGCAGAATAACAGCGTTTTGAATACACGTTTGGGATCTTGACCAAGCGCTTCAACGGCCTCCAATCCATAGTTGGTATTATTCGCATCATGGTGATACTGATGCACACTATGGGCGATTTTCTTTTTCTTGGCGAGATTGATTGCAGGGGTCATAACGAATCCAAACGATAGATAAACAAAAAGCGACGCCGGAGCGTCGCTTTAGTTAAATTTATCATGATGCTAGAGTCAATCTAATTTAGCACCTATTGATACAATTGCTTGGATTCAATTACTTGTAAACCATTTGGCCTGAAGGTGCGTACTTGTTCACGTCTACTGGGCTGTTTGCTTCTAGGTACTCTTTCAATACTTCAGCATCAACAAAGCCAGTATTTACGTAGCCAGGGTGGTCAGACAGTTTAGGGTAGCCGTCACCACCAGCAGCGTTAAAGCTTGGTACTGTGAAACGGTATGTTTCGTCTAGACGAAGTTGTTTGCCACCGATGAATACATTCGATACTTCACCGTTCGCTACTGTCATTGAGATACCAGCAAACTGTGCGTAAGCACCAGAATCGATTGGCTTAGTCGCCACTACATTTAGGTAATCTAGAACTTCTTTACCCGTCATGTCAGTGTAAGTCAGGATGTTTGCAAAAGGTTGTACTGTCAGTACGTCTTTGTAAGTTACCTCACCCGCTTCGATAGAATCACGAACGCCACCAGAGTTCATTACTGCAAAATCTGCTTTTGCGCGTTCCATGTGAGACGTTGCAATCAAACGGCCTAGGTTTGTTTGTTGGAAGCGGACCACATTACGGTCGCCTTCAAGCTTACCGTTTGTATCAGCGATCTTAACTTCTAACTGTGCTTGGCCTTGCTCTTGGAAAGGACGCAGGAATTCAAGTAGTTCTGGGTCTTGTGCGATTTCATCTTGGATAAGAACACGTTGCTTCTTACCGTCGATCTTAACCTTTTTCTTCAGGTTTACTGGGATCAGATCGTAGCTCACCATCTCTAGCTCGCCGTTACGGAATTCGTAATCAGCACGACCTACATACTTGCCCCATTCGTGGGCTTGAACGATGTAAGTACCATTTTGTACGTCAGGCTTACACTCGTCACCCGGCTTGAAGTTTTTCTTCGCAACGTTAGGGCCTTCCATACATACAGGCTCTTGAGAGTGACCACCAACGATCATGTCTAGATCGCCTTCGTTTAGGTAACGAGCAAGTGCTACATCACCCGGAGCATTAACGCCACGTTGGCCATTTTCGTAGTGGCCCATGTGAGTCACAGCAAAAATTAGATCAGGTTTTTCTGTTTCTTTAAGTTCAGCGATTAGCTTCTTCGCTTCTTCTTTAGGATCACGGAAATCGATGCCTGCGATGAATTCAGGGTTACCAATCTTTTGGGTATCTTCAGTTGTTAAACCAATAACCGCAATCTTGATTCCTTGTTTTTCAAACATTTCGTACGCTTGAAATTTGCGTTCACCCGTCGCTTTGTCGTAGATGTTTGCTGAAAGCATCGGGAAGTTAGCCCAATCAATTTGCTTTTGTAGTACGTCTAACGAGTTATCAAATTCGTGGTTACCCAATGCCATTGCATCGTAACCAATTTTGTTCATGCCTTTGAAATCAGGTTCTGCATCCTGAAGATCTGACTCTGGTACACCAGTGTTAATGTCACCACCAGATAGAAGCAACACGCTACCGCCTTCTGCTTCAACTTCTGCACGAAGTTGGTCAACAAGCGTTTTACGCGCAGACATGCCGTATTCGCCGTATTTGTTCTGCCAGAAACGACCATGGTTATCGTTTGTGTGAAGAATCGTTAGCTTGTAAGTTTCGTCTTGGTTCCAATCATGAGCTGATTGAGACGCACACCCAGCTAGAGTCGCTAGAATTGCAGCACTTAGTGCTGTCTTTAGAATAAGGCGTTGCTTCATTGTCATACCTTTGAACTTTTTAGGGGAATCCACTGCTTTTTTATCACTCAAATTCAACAGACGTCCGTTAGGGATACATCGTTAGAAATGAGTAAAACATGAAGTAGTTTAAATTAAGACGGTAAACCTAACAGAGTGATTTCATATTTATGTCGGATTGATCACCTTAATCTCCTATCGAGTGTGTAACAAAGCGGCAAAGTTGCATTTGAGCAAATAAGTGATCACAGGCAAACGTTTTCATAATTTTTTAGATTGTTTGCGACTGACCCAATTCAATCCCCCACTAAGTGACCTTCGTTAAATTAATTTTATTTATCAAAGCCTTAATGGATACGTTATAACATAGCAATAATTTAATTAACTTGGTTTGAGGATCTCGAAATAACAGTAACTTGTTTATCGATAGGTATAAAAAAGCCGGCGTTTACGCCGGCTCCAAATTCTGTACAGTCCGATTATTTGATATCGATGTGCTCAAAGCCTTTGATAAGGTCATCAAGTGCTTTCATCTGCTTCAAGAACGGCTCTAGTTTATCTAGAGGTAGTGCAGATGGGCCATCACAACGAGCTTGATCTGGGTTCGGGTGCGCTTCAATAAACAGACCGGCAATACCAGTCGCAAGACCTGCTTTTGCAAGTTCAACCGTTTGCTCACGACGACCGCCAGATGCAGCACCTGATGGGTCACGCATTTGTAGAGAGTGCGTCACGTCGAAGATGATTGGGCTGCCGTTTGAAGATTTCTTCATTACACCAAAGCCAAGCATATCAACCACTAGGTTGTCGTAACCCATGCAAGCGCCACGCTCACAAAGGATAATTTTGTCGTTGCCACATTCAGCGAATTTATCAACGATGTTACCAACTTGGTTCGGGCTCATGAACTGAGGCTTCTTCACGTTGATTACTGCGCCCGTCTTAGCCATTGCTTCAACAAGATCAGTTTGACGAGCTAGGAATGCTGGCAGTTGAATTACATCAACCACATCAGCAACTGGCTGAGCTTGTGCTTCAGTGTGAACATCAGTGATGATCTTCACGCCGAATGTATCTTTCAGCTCTTGGAAGATTTTAAGACCTTCTTCCATGCCTGGACCACGGTATGAGTGCACTGAGCTGCGGTTCGCTTTATCGAAAGATGCCTTAAATACATAAGGAATACCCAACTTTTCAGTTACTTTCACGTAGTGCTCACAGATCTGCATTGCTAGATCGCGAGATTCAAGAACGTTCATGCCTGCAAATAGCGTAAATGGCTTGTCGTTAGCAATTGGCATATCGCCAATGTGAACTGTTTTCTGTTCCATCATATTCTCTCTAAATAATTATTAATTAGTGAACAACCACGGTCTTTTCATTCATGACGTTCACTTGAGATTTTAGCAACTCAGATGCAGGATCATCTGGGCATTGGTCGATAAAGTATTGATAATCCGTTGCAGCAACTTGATGGCAGTCTAGCTGCTGATAGATAAAGCCTCGGTCACGGATTTCATACGGATCATCTGGCACAAATGTTAACGCTAGATCTGTGCACTTCAACGCAAGCGTATAGCGCTCTTCACGCAGTAGTGCACTCTTAAGTAGTGCTAGCCACTTGCCAATAATCGTTGGGTGGTCAGCCACTTCTAAATGTTCAGGTTTTACTTTAGCTAATGGGCCATCATGTCCGATCAACCATGCTCGCAAAGTTTGCTCACCCACGTACTCACCGTTATACGGGTTAATATAGGCGGCAGTTTGTCCGTACCAGCTTACTTTAAGTAAGAATTGAGTAGGGAAAGATACGCCCTCTACAGGAAAGCCTAGCTTGCGACCTAGAAAAAGAAAGATCGCCCCAAGGCTCACTGGAATGCCTTTCTTTCTCTCAAGAACTTTATCGATGAACGCATTTTCCGAAGAGAAATACGCATCTTTATCGCCAGCAAAACCCCATTCATAAAAGAATAGTCGAATAAAAGATTCAAACTTCTGCTGTTCATCGGTTTCATTAACCAGAGCAAACTCAGCTTCTTTTAACAATCTCGCCAGCTCTTGCTCTGCCCAACTGTCTTGGGTTTCTGGATTAATCGCTTTATTTAAGATCAATGCACCTTCAGCTAACTCTAGCTGGTCAAAGTCTTCATCAAAAAATTCGTACATAGGTAGTTAACCGAAATAAGGAGATAATTAACCGAAAAATGTTGGTGTCTTCGTCATGGCGATTTTGCCAGCCATCGCTAACCAGCCTAGCGCACCAAAGAAAGAGAACACTCTCAATAGGTTGTTCTTACCTAACTTAAGGGCAAAGAAGCCTAATGCGATGTAAGCCATAACACAGGTTAGCTTTTCGGTTAACCATGGTGCCGCTGGTGTGAATGGAATAAAGCCAGTAATAAAAATCAAACCAATACCCGATAGCAGCAGCAACGAGTCATTGATATGAGGAAAACGCTGCAAGAAAGGATGCTTAAGCTTAGGTGAGTTAGCCATCATAAGAGCAAAACGAATCGAAAGAAGTAGTGCGCTTATCGCAATCGTTAATAGGTGAAAATGTTTTAAACCTTCGTACATGGTATTCCTTTATATTTTATATGTGCTTTAGTTAACACGAGCTACACAATACCCGTTAATGCCCTGTATTTCTGTTAAATGCATTACCGAGTTGAATGTATTTTCGAGTTAAGGCTATCAATTTGGCTAGTTAGTCATCTATTACTGATAAGCGAATGTCAGTAACTAGATACAGCAACGAATTATTAGCAACAACTAACTATGAGCAATAACGACCCAGTGTTACTCGGTCATTACCACCGTAATCCTTCTCTGTGACAACATCTAGGTAACCCAGCGACTGCATAATCTCACGTACTGCCAAACCTTGGTCGTAGCCGTGTTCAAATGCTAGCCAGCCTTCATTTTCTAAAAAGCCGCGTGCGTTTTCAGAGATGTATCGGATATCTGCTAAACCTTTCTCTTCAGCAACGAGTGCTGTGATCGGCTCAAAACGCACATCGCCCTGAGACAAATGAGGATCATTCTTCTCAATGTATGGTGGGTTAGAGACAATCAGAGAGAACTTCATAGCTTCTTCAGAGCTCAAAGGCTCAAACCAACTGCCATGTAAAAACGTAGCGTTGGTGATGTTTAATCGTTGTGCATTCTCTGTCGCAAGCTGTTGTGCTTCAGGGCGAAGATCGATACCCGTTACTTGTCGATTCGGCATCTCAGATGCCAATGCTAAAGCGATAGCACCTGTACCTGTCCCTAAATCGAGAATCGCACCTTGTTTGCCGTACGTTTTATCCAACGCAACCTCAACCAAACGCTCGGTATCGGGGCGTGGGATTAAGGTAGAAGGGGAAACTTTTAACGGCAGTGACCAAAACTCACGTTCACCGACAATGTAAGCCACAGGCTCACCGGTTAAGCGACGTTTTAGAAGGGTGTTGAATTCAGACTCTTGCTCTGAGGTGAGATGTTTCTCAGGCCAAGTAAGTAGGTAAGATCTTGGTTTATCTAAGGCGTGACAAAGCAGTACCGCGGCATCAATCGAGGGTGATGTGTTATCACCCTCTTGAAGCTCTACGATTGCCGCTTTTAAAGCACTTTCAACCGTATATGCTGACTGCATACAGGTTAGTTATTCTCTGCAAGTGCAGCAAGCTGATCGGCTTGGTGCTCTTGAAGTACAGGATCAAGCAAGCTCTGCATATCACCTTCAAGCACTTCGTTAAGACGGTAGATAGTCAGGTTGATACGGTGATCCGACACACGACCTTGTGGGTAGTTGTACGTACGAATACGGTCACTACGGTCACCAGAACCGAGTAGGTTACGGCGAGTATCAGATACCGCTGCTGCACGGCGCTCTTCTTCTGCTTGAACAATACGAGCAGCAAGAACAGCCATCGCTTTCGCTTTGTTTTTATGCTGAGAACGCTCGTCCTGACACTCTACTACTGTACCTGTTGGTAAGTGAGTAATACGGATTGCTGAATCCGTGGTGTTAACGTGCTGACCACCCGCGCCTGATGCTCGGAAAGTATCAATTTTAAGGTCGCCCGCTTTGATTTCAGGAAGATCCGCTTCTGGGATTTCAGGCATAACAGCAACCGTACATGCTGACGTGTGAACACGGCCTTGAGATTCAGTTTCAGGTACACGTTGTACACGGTGACCGCCTGACTCAAACTTCATTGTGCCGTAAACAGCATCACCACTAACCTTAGCGATCATCTCTTTGTAGCCGCCTTGTTCAGAAGCATTGCTGCTCATGATTTCAACCCGCCAACCTTTCTTCTCAGCAAACTTAGAGTACATACGGAACAGGTTGCCCGCGAAGATACCCGCTTCATCACCACCCGCACCAGCACGGATTTCAAGGAAACAGTTACGCTCATCGTTTGGATCTTTTGGAATCAGAAGAATCTGTAGCTCATCAGTCAAACGTTCAATTGCCGCTTTTGCGTCTTTGATTTCGTCTTGAGCCATTTCACGCATTTCAGCGTCATCTTCGTTTGCCATCTCTTCAGCAGCTTCTAGATCTTCTTGAGCTTGCTGGTATGACTGGAAGCAAGCCGTCACTTCTTCTAGTTGAGAGTACTCTTTAGAAAGTGCACGGAATTTGTCTTGATTCCCGATTACATCTGGATCACCAAGTAGATGTTGAACTTCTTCATAGCGTTCAACAAGTGTTTCAAGCTTTACTAGAATCGAGGCTTTCATAATGTCTTATTCTGTTGGAGGTCTAATATTATTGAGGGTTTTCTAGGCCCAAACTCTGTCTAATGACCATTAATTTTGCAGGTTCTCCTTGCTCAGCTGCACTTTGAAGTGCGCGCGTTGGAGCATGGATCAATTTGTTTGTGAGCTTATTACTTAGCTCAAGTAAGACTTTCTCAGGGTCACCGCCAGCGGCAAGTGATTGTAAACTCTTACTTAATAATTCTTCTCGGATTTCGTTGGCCGATTTACGGTAGTCACGAATACTGTCTACTGCTTGCAGTGAACGCATCCAACTCATGAATGCTGCACTTTCTTCGCTAACTATTGCTTCCGCTTGAATCGCTTCCACTTTGCGCTGTTCAATGTTGCCATCAACTATCGACTGCAGATCATCCACTGAATAAAGGTAGGCATCGTTTAACTCGCCAACCTGAGATTCCACATCACGCGGAACCGCAATATCAACCAACAGCATAGGTTGATGTTTCCTTTTCTTCAGTGCGGTCTCTACCATGCCCTTACCAATAATAGGTAACGGACTTGCAGTTGAGCTGATCACGATATCCGCTCTATGCAGATGATCAGGGATCTCATTAAGGCTGATCACTTCAGCACCAAACTCTTCAGCCAGCCCTAAAGCACGCTCACGAGTTCGGTTAGCCACAATCATCTTGGTGCAGCCATTCGCTGAAAGATGCTTAGCCACCAACTCAATGGTTTCACCCGCACCCACCAACAACACGGTTGAATCGGCGATCGATTCAAAAATATGTTTGGCTAACGTACAGGCTGCGTAAGCAACCGAAACCGCGCTTCCACCAATCTCCGTTTCAGTTCGAACACGTTTAGCGACAGAGAATGATTTCTGGAACAGTTTTTCCATTGAAGCATCAACAGATTTGTTCTCTCGCGAGTCTGTATAAGCTTGTTTCACCTGACCTAAGATCTGTGGCTCGCCCAATACTAAAGAGTCCAAGCCACAAGCTACACGCATTAAATGCTTAATCGCCGCCTGCTCTTCATGGATATAAAGGCTTGGTTTTAACTCTTCAGGGCTCACTTGATGGAAAACTGACAACCAATCAATCAACTTATTTTTTGCCACGCCTTTGACGTCACAATACACTTCAGTTCGATTACAGGTAGAAAGTATGACACTTCCATTTACGTGTGCATTTGCGTTAAGTTGCTTGAGTGCCTCAGATAATTTATCTGGACCAAAAGCGACTTTTTCTCGCAATTCAACCGACGCTGTATTGTGATTGATACCTACGGCAAGCAAAGACATGTATCAGAAGTTCTCGATCAGGGAATGGAAACAAGGGGCGAATTTTACTTGATGCATGGCTCTATTTAAAGAGCAAGCGGGATTTGTTTTCCTGACTTCGTGAATTCAATGCTATAGTTGAAGCGTTTTTTAGATAAATTTGAACAAGTTGTGAGCAAATATGAGCAAGCTTCTCAAAATCGCGTCTCTTATTTTTATGACCATAATTATGGTGGGTTGCTCGTCTATCCCAGAACAACCAACCAGCGTCGAATGGCAAAGTCACCAAGATCGGCTTTTACAGATAGAAAATTATCAAGCCACAGGTAAGCTCGCTTACATTTCTCCCAAGCAACGCCAAAGCCTAAATTTCATTTGGAAACATTCACCAAATCAAAGTCAATTAAGGCTGACAACCTTTCTCGGTCAAACCGCATTGAACTTAACTATTGATCCATCCGGCGCAAAAGTCGTGACCTATGATGACCAAGTATTTACTCATGCGAGTGCTTCAGTTTTAGTTGAGCAATTGACAGGCTTGCAGATCCCTATTGATCATCTACCACAATGGTTCCTTGGTATTCCTGACCAAGCCGATTCCTATCAACTCAACAGTACTAACACGCTTGAATCTCTGTCCAAACAAGTCAGCAACCAATTATGGACACTGAGTTTTGCTAACTATCGCAATACAGAGTTGCCAAATCAACAACTGTCTGAAGGCACAGATGCCGCTGCACAGTCGATTCCTCTACCAACTCGACTGTCATTCAAACAAGACCAAAACAAAATCAACATTGTAGTTTCGAAGTGGACACTGAAAAAATGATAACAACGCCAACCCACTGGCCTTCTCCGGCTAAACTGAATTTGTTTCTCTATATCACTGGCCGACGTGACAATGGCTATCACGAACTTCAAACCTTGTTTCAGTTTGTCGATTTTGGTGATGAACTGACGGTGACTGCAAACAAAAAAACTAATGCGATCACAATAACGCCTGCAATTCCAGGCGTTGCTACAGAAGACAACCTGATTTGGAAAGCCGCTACTGCGCTGCAGCAATATACCTCAACCTCTTTCGGTGCCAATATTGAACTCAAGAAAGTACTTCCTATGGGAGGTGGTATTGGCGGAGGCTCTTCAAATGCCGCTACCGTGTTGGTCGCACTTAACCATCTATGGCAACTCAACATGTCTGATGATCAGCTCGCAGAGATCGGACTGACACTCGGGGCTGACGTTCCTGTATTCGTTCGAGGCTATGCCGCCTTTGCGGAAGGAGTTGGAGAACAGCTGCAACCCGCGAGTCCGGATGAGAAATGGTATCTCGTTGTTAAACCTCAGGTGAGCATAGCAACTGTAGACATATTCACACATTCAAAATTAACTCGAAACACGCCAAAGCGAGCGCTATCAACGCTTCTAGAGCAAGAATACGTAAACGATTGCGAAAAAATTGTACGAATGCTGTACCCAGAGGTTGATAAGCAACTTTCATGGCTGCTAGAATACGCGCCGTCGAGATTGACTGGCACAGGTTCGTGTGTTTTTGCTGAATTTAACAGCAAAAAAGACGCCGAATTAGTGCGAGAACAACTGCCTGACACAGTTTCCGCTTTCGTAGCGAAAGGAAGAAATATTTCTCCTTTAAAAGAAACTCTGGCTGAATACCAATCAGCCCACCCACAATCTATTTAAAACTGGACGCAACCCGAGGTTTCCACCGTGCCTGATATGAAGCTATTTGCTGGTAACGCAACACCTGAACTAGCCCAACGTATTGCTGATCGTCTATACATCTCTCTTGGCGATGCTACTGTAGACCGTTTTTCTGATGGCGAAGTCGCTGTTCAAATCAATGAAAACGTTCGTGGTAGCGATGTATTCCTGATTCAATCAACTTGTGCACCAACCAATGACAACCTTATGGAATTGGTGGTAATGATTGACGCAATGCGCCGTGCTTCTGCTGGCCGTATTACTGCTGTAATCCCTTACTTCGGTTATGCCCGTCAAGATCGTCGTGTACGTTCTGCTCGTGTGCCAATTACTGCAAAAGTTGTTGCAGATTTCCTTTCTAACGTTGGCGTTGACCGCGTTCTTACTATCGACCTACACGCAGAGCAAATCCAAGGCTTCTTCGATGTACCTGTTGATAACATCTTCGGCACTCCAGTTCTTCTAGAAGACATGGCTAACCGTGGCCTAGAAAACCCAGTTGTGGTTTCTCCAGACCTTGGTGGTGTTGTACGTGCTCGTGCAACGGCTAAAGCGCTAGGTGATGTTGACATCGCTATCGTTGATAAGCGTCGTCCACGTGCTAACGTTTCTGAAGTTATGAACCTAATCGGTGATGTTGAAGGCCGTGACTGTGTTATCGTTGATGACATGATCGATACAGGTGGCACACTATGTAAAGCAGCTGAAGCGCTAAAAGAGCGCGGTGCTAAGCGCGTATTCGCTTACGCAACTCACGCTGTTTTCTCTGGTACTGCTGCGAACAACATCAAGAACTCTGTTCTAGACCAAGTTATCGTAACGGATTCTATCTCTCTATCTCCAGAGATGGCTGCGACAGGTAAAGTTACAACACTTAGCCTTTCTCGCATGCTTGCTGAAGCGATTCGTCGTATCAGCAACGAAGAATCAATCTCAGCGATGTTCAACTAATCAAGGCTCTATACAAGAGTTTTGCTTTAGAAACACGCTAGAGAAAAACATTAAGCACTTCATTCAATGAAGTGCTTTTTTTATGCCTGAGTCATATTGCTAAGCTGTTTATCACAATCAGGAATAATCGTGTTGCTATCAGCTAGCTCGCACCTTTTTCATAAACTGTGATATCATACGGCGCTTTTTGAAATCCCAAGAGAGATCCATACCTTGAGCCAACAAATAAAACTTCTCGTTGGACTGGCTAATCCAGGTCCAGAATACGCCAAAACTCGCCACAACGCGGGTGCTTGGGTAGTTGAAGAATTAGCACGTGTACACAACGTGACACTAAAGAACGAACCAAAGTTCTTTGGCCTAACGGGTCGTATCATGGTTCATGGTGAAGATCTTCGTTTGCTGATCCCAACGACTTTTATGAACTTGTCAGGCAAAGCAGTTGCAGCTTTGGCAAAGTTTTACCAAATTAAACCAGAAGAGATCATGGTCGCTCATGATGAATTAGACCTTCCTCCTGGTATTGGAAAGTTTAAAAAAGGTGGTGGTCACGGCGGGCATAATGGTCTGAAAGACATCATCAGCAAACAGGGTAACAATAAAGAATTCTATCGTCTTAGATTAGGCATTGGCCATCCAGGACACAAAGATAAAGTTGCAGGTTATGTATTAGGCAAAGCTCCACAAAAAGAGCAAGAGTGTATCGAGGCCGTCGTTGACGAATCGGTTCGCAGCCTAGACATCTTATTAAAAGATGGCCTACCAAAAGCACAAAATCGCTTACATACGTTCAAAGCAGAATAAGGTTTATATCATGGGTTTTAAATGTGGCATCGTTGGTCTACCAAACGTTGGTAAGTCAACTCTGTTTAACGCACTGACTAAAGCAGGCATCGAAGCAGCAAACTTTCCATTTTGTACAATCGAACCAAACACAGGTATCGTTCCGGTTCCAGATCTACGCTTAGATGCATTAGCAAAAATTGTTAATCCACAGAAGATCCTTCCAACGACAATGGAATTCGTAGATATCGCGGGCCTAGTTGCTGGCGCATCTAAAGGTGAAGGTCTTGGTAACAAATTCCTAGCTAACATCCGTGAAACTGACGCTATCGGTCACGTTGTACGCTGCTTTGAAAACGAAAACATCGTTCACGTTTCTGGCAAAGTATCTCCAATCGAAGATATCGAAGTGATCAACCTTGAACTTGCACTGGCTGACTTAGACAGCTGTGAGCGTGCAATTCAACGTAACGCTAAGAAAGCAAAAGGCGGCGACAAAGACGCTAAATTCGAAATCACTGTACTAGAAAAACTGCTACCAGTTCTTACTGAAGGCGGCATGGCACGTACTGTTGAGCTAGCTAAAGAAGAAGCGACAGCAATCGGCTACCTAAACTTCCTAACGCTGAAACCAACAATGTACATTGCAAACGTTGCAGAAGATGGTTTTGAAAACAACCCTTACCTAGACGCAGTTCGTGAATACGCAGAAAAAGAGAACAACGTTGTTGTTGCTGTTTGTGCTGCTATTGAGTCTGAACTTTCTGAACTTGATGACGAAGATCGCGAAGAATTCTTAGCAGATATGGGTATCGAAGAACCAGGTCTTAACCGAGTGATCCGCTCTGGTTACGAGCTACTGACTCTTCAAACTTACTTCACAGCTGGTGTTAAAGAAGTTCGCGCTTGGACAATTCCTGTAGGTGCAACAGCACCACAAGCGGCAGGTAAGATCCACACTGACTTCGAAAAAGGCTTCATCCGAGCTGAAGTTGTTGGTTTTGATCACTTCATCGAATTTAACGGTGAGAGCGGTGCAAAAGATGCAGGTAAATGGCGTCTTGAAGGCAAAGAATACATCGTAAAAGATGGCGACGTTATTCACTTCCGTTTCAACGTATAATTGTTAATCTAGCATCAAATAAAAGGCCAGTGAATTCACTGGCCTTTTTGTTTTTACCCTTTCGAAATAGTCCTGCACCAGAAAGTTAACTTCCTATATATATCGCCTTTTTGACCTGTTTTTTGCCGACAAATACGCCTCTTTGCCTAAAAAGAAACCGAACAGATGTTTATTCGCGATTTATTCAAAAAAAAAGTTGACGGGTTTCACTCAACTCCGCATAATGCGCCCCGTTCACAGCGAAGCGACAACGTTTCAAAATGAGCAACAATATGGAAATGGCTACTTAGCTCAGTTGGTTAGAGCACATCACTCATAATGATGGGGTCGCAGGTTCAAATCCCGCAGTAGCCACCATTTCCTAAGCACTCTATTTGATATTAAAGTTTGCCTTTAGTAACAAAGAGTTTTTAGGAAATAACGCGGTCGTGGCGGAATTGGTAGACGCACCAGATTTAGGTTCTGGCGCCGAGAGGTGTGAGAGTTCAAGTCTCTCCGACCGCACCATTATTAAGATGTCTTAATTGATATCATTGTTGGGCTATCGCCAAGCGGTAAGGCACCGGCTTTTGATGCCGGCATTCCCTGGTTCGAATCCAGGTAGCCCAGCCACAATTTAAAGTGTAATTATCTTTAAAAAGATAATGGCATTGAAAGCAAGATTATATTATATTGTCTCGCTCTCAGATGGCTACTTAGCTCAGTTGGTTAGAGCACATCACTCATAATGATGGGGTCGCAGGTTCAAATCCCGCAGTAGCCACCACTTATACAACGTCTTATTGAATCACCAATATTCAGTATGACTATAAAGATT
>NZ_MCZZ01000092.1 GCF_002875705.1 Vibrio sp. 10N.261.45.E2 | reverse complement strand
AAGCACCAGTTGAGCGCATTCAAGTTTAAATTCTGGGTTAAAAGTGCGTCTATCACGCTTAGTCATAATGTCACCTGTTTTAGTCTTGAGATGATCATACATCACCTCTTAATCAGGTGGCCAAATTCACTATGCCACTACAAGTCGACTCACCTTTGGTTTTTAGGCAAAGATTGAATGTCGATCTTATCTTTGTTGCCGAACAAATTTTAGTCTTTGAAACGTCATGAAATCTAAATAAATGGTTTGTATTCGAATTGTTTGTACACGAACTAATTGTAGCTTTTCTTGGTTCATTCAGCCTATTAATTAATCTAATGTAAAATTAATATTCAATAATCTATGGGTAAGTAATACATAATGTTGGTCGCGTGTTTGTTCAATTTATCCTTATAATTATCAGTGTCTTGTTGTAATTCAACTGGTTTTTTGAGCTTACTATTGCTGGCTTATTTTTGCCTTGCTCCCTTGTTTTACCGAACGAAGCTCCTTGATTTACACACGTTAATTACTTAGAGTGCTAATCGTTTTTCGGGGTTTAAATAACCATTTTAAGTTGAAATAACTGAGAAAGGATTAGATTACATGGATCCCATACTGGAAGTTAAGGGACTGTACAAGGTGTTTGGTGAAGACACCGATCGTGCTTTTACAATGATTAACGAAGGCGCAAATAAAGATAAAGTTTTCGAAGAAACGGGGTTAACGATTGGCGTTAACGATGTTTCTCTTAGTATCCAAGAAGGTGAGATTTTCGTCATAATGGGACTGTCAGGATCTGGCAAATCAACCCTAGTACGCCTTCTTAACCGCTTGATTGAACCTACCAAAGGTAATGTGCTTCTTCGAGGCAAAGACATTGCCCACATCTCAGAAGATGAACTCCGCGAAGTCCGCCGCAACAACATTTCTATGGTTTTCCAAAATTTCGCTTTGATGCCGCATATGACGGTTATCGAGAATGCCGCGTTTGGTCTTGAGCTTGCGGGCGTTGAAGTTGAACAACGAAAGCAATCAGCACTTGAAGCGCTAGAGCGTGTTGGCCTTGGCGCATATTCAGAGTCTTACCCTGATGAATTGTCTGGTGGTATGAAGCAACGTGTTGGTTTGGCTCGTGCACTAGCATGTGACCCTGACATCTTGTTGATGGATGAAGCATTCTCTGCGCTCGATCCTTTGATTCGTACTGAAATGCAAGACGAGCTTATTCGCCTTCAAAATGACGATAAACGAACGATTGTTTTTATCTCGCATGATTTGGATGAAGCGATGCGTATCGGTGATCGAATTGCGATTATGCAAAATGGCGAGGTGGTTCAGGTAGGTACCCCTGATGATATTCTTAATAACCCAGCTAACGATTATGTCGAAGCCTTCTTCCGCGGTGTGAACGTAGCAAGCGTACTTACTGTGAAAGACATTGCACGTAAGAAACCGGCTGCAGTATTTAAGAAATCTGAACACGACGGTCCAGCATCTGCTCTACAAATTTTGATGGATAACGACCGCGAATACGGCATCGTTGTAGAGAAGAGCAGTCGTTACTCCGGCATTGTTTCTATTGATTCGCTTCGCAAAGCCCACAAAGAGAACCAATCACTCGTCAGCGCACAGCTTGATGATGGACTGACTCTTAACCCTGATTTACCAATCAATGACGTGCTTGGTCTTGTTGGTGGTGTGCCTTACTCAGTTCCTGTTGTAGATGAGCAAGGTAATTACTTTGGCGTGGTAACTAAGTCACGACTGTTACAAACATTGGACAAGGGGTAGATCATGTCGTCAGAACAAACAAATAATGACCCTTGGTCTCAATCGGCTCCTGCAGCGCAACCTGCAAGTGATCCTTGGGGTCAAACGGCTGATACTTCACCATCTGCGGATTGGTTAAGCAGCGAAACTGTTGAAACGACACCTTTTGACCCAATGAACCCTTTTGCCGAGGCCGTTTTGCCCGTCGACACTTGGGTTGAGTCTGGGCTGAACTGGTTGGTTGAACACGGACGCCCACTGTTTCAAGCGATCCGTGTGCCTATCGATTTTATTCTAAGTTCATTTGAAACCGCTTTGGTGTCTACGCCGGCGCCATTCATGTTGATCATCTTGTTTCTAGTGGCATGGCAGTTTTCAAACTTGAAGTTAGGTGTGGCTACGGCCGTGTCTTTGACTTTTATTGGCTTGATTGGTGCTTGGTCTGAAGCAATGACCACGCTTTCATTGGTGATGACGTCCGTATTCTTCTGTCTGTTGATTGGTTTACCCATGGGGATATGGCTCGCCCGAAGTAACACGGCGGCTAAATTCGTGCGTCCAATTTTGGATGCTATGCAAACCACACCGGCCTTCGTTTATTTAGTACCTATTGTAATGCTGTTTGGTATCGGTAACGTTCCGGGTGTCGTGGTGACCATCATATTCGCACTTCCTCCTGTTGTACGCTTGACCATCTTGGGTATTCAGCAAGTACCAGAAGAATTGATCGAAGCGGGTCACTCATTCGGTGCAAGCAAAAAGCAGATGCTTTATCGAATTCAACTGCCACTTGCACTGCCAACCATCATGGCGGGCGTGAACCAAACACTGATGCTGTCGTTATCAATGGTGGTTATCGCGTCAATGATTGCGGTAGGCGGTTTAGGTCAAATGGTACTGAGAGGTATCGGCCGCTTAGATATGGGGCTGGCAGCAGTCGGTGGTTTAGGCATCGTTATCTTAGCCATCTTATTAGATCGCATTACCCAAGTACTGGGTGTAAACGCTGGTAATACAAAATTACGCTGGTATCGCATGGGACCTGTTTCCCTTGTACTGAATGTACTTAATCGCGGTAACAAATCAGAACTTCAATTAAGGAAAAACACCAATGAATAATTCATGGAAGAGTAAACTCGCAGTAAGCATCGTTTCTACATTAGCGGTATCGACTAACGTGTGGGCAGCAAGCCTACCAGGTGAGGGCGTATCAGTTCAGCCTGTTCAATCGTCTGTAGCGGAAGAGACATTCCAAACATTGATCGTTAACCGTGCTTTAGAAGAACTGGGTTATGACGTGAAGTCAACTCAAGAAGTGGACTACAACGTAGGTTACACCTCGATTGCAAAGGGTGACGCAACGTTCCTAACGGTAGGTTGGTTCCCACTTCATGCTGACAAATACACAATGGCAGGTGGTGATGAGAAATTCTACCGCGAAGGCCAATATGTAAGCGGCGCTGCTCAGGGTTACCTAATCGATAAGAAAACGGCTGAAAAGTACAACATCACTAACATTGGTCAACTAACGGATCCAAAAATCGCGAAGCTGTTTGATGCTGATGGTGATGGTAAAGCAGACCTAACAGGCTGTAACCCAGGTTGGGGTTGTGAGATGGTGATTGAACATCAACTTTCAGCGTTCAAATTGGACGATACGGTGACTCACAATCAAGGTAACTACGCAGCAATCATTGCAGATACGATTTCTCGTTACCAAAAGGGTGAATCAATCCTTTACTACACGTGGACACCTTACTGGGTAAGTGGCGTATTGGTGCCTAACGAAGATGTCGTTTGGTTAGAAGTTCCTTTCTCAGCACTTCCTGGCGGGCGTTCGAACGTGGATACGACGTTATCTAACGGCAAAAACTACGGTTTCGAAATGAACTCAATGCGCATAATTGCGAACAAAGAGTTTGCTAAGAACAACCCATCAGCAGCGAAGCTTTTCGAAATCATCAAACTTAACATCAATGATGTAAGTGCTCAGAACATGATGATGAGTAAAGGTAAGAACAGCTCTGCGGATATCGAAGCGCATGTAAACGGTTGGATTAAAGCGAATCAAAGCACGTTCGATGGTTGGATTGCAGAAGCGAAGAAAGCCGCGCTGTAATTTTGACTTGTATACTCTGTCTCACCAGACACTTCGATTTGAAATGATGAGCGTGTTTAGTGATTGTGTAGAGTCACTGAATCACCTTCAAATCAAGGGATAAGGCGACAAGAGTAAACATTAGAAAAGCCAGTAGTACATTGGATTACTGGCTTTTTGCTTACAGCTGTATTAATGATCTTTGCGATTCTAGCTATTAAATAATAGCTCTAGCGCTCACCTTGAACTTCGAAGTCATCACTGACTAAGCGAGCGCAACCATCGGCTTCAAGTGCCCAGTGTTCACGATGAACAACACCAAACGCTTTGTTCATTGTCCAACTAGCGGTAAGAATGTATCCGCCTTCTGGGTGCTCTTCCCACTTAACATCGGTGTAATCAACGTCTTTGAAGCCTTGGTCGATGATATTTTGCCAAAACGCTTGAATCGCTTCACGACCTTCAAAAGTACCAAACGGACGCGCTTCCATTACACAGCTTTCAGTATATTGTTCGGCACAACCTTTCGCATCTTGGCTGTTGAAAGCTTTTTGCCACGCGTTAATGCCTTGCTTACATGCTTCTAAAATTTGGTTGTCTAACATTGTCTTTCTCCATAACAGTATTGTTTCGAGCACTGTCTTTTTGATTTGCTATCTTGATAATTTGAATTGAGTTTAGTCTTAGAAATTGATTTGAAAAACAGAGATAATAGAAAATACTGTTTGTAAAAAGAGAACAATAAGATGAGTAAGCTAAAGCAGATGTCGGTTTTCGCTCATATCGTAGAGCAGGGTTCAGTCTCGGCTGCGGCTGAAAAGCTAGAGTTGTCTAAATCTGTCGTTAGTCAACATCTCAAGATTCTAGAACAAGAGTTAGGCGCCTCACTCCTTAAACGCACAACACGAAGACAAACTCTGACAAGCGTGGGTGAGCGCTTTTATTTGAGTTGCAAAGACATCAACGTGATTGCTGACTCGGCGTGGGATATGGCAAAAGCCGAATTAGAAGAGCCACAAGGTCGAATTCGAATTACAGCTCCGAATGCGTTGATGGACTTGTTAGTTGCGCCTGTTATTGCGGAACTGATGAAGAAATATCCGAAGCTAAAGCCAGAACTGATAAGCGACGATCAGCATTTAGACTTCATGGAACACGATATTGATCTCGCGGTACGAGTGGGTAGTTCTCGTGACAGTAACCTCAAACAGAAACGCTTGGGTGAATTTAAAGACGTGTTATGTGGAGTTGAAAGCATGCGATCTCGTGAACTAGACGCTATTCCCTACATTGCAAATTCTTGGCAGGGAAAACAGGTGACTCATCACTTTAGTTCTCAAGACGAACAAGATTTTGTTTACCAACAACAAGCAAGCTGCACCACTAACTCTTTCCACAGCTGCCTTGCCTTGATCAAATCTGGCGTTGGTATCGGTGTGATTCCAGATTTCTGCATTCCTCAGTTATCTAATGAAGTCGTCGACATGATGCCAAGCTTTCAACTACCGACTAACACGGTTTATGCGCTAAACCCATTCGCTTCAAATACGCCTATCGCCATTAAGCTATGTATTCAAGCGTTGGAAGATAGACTCAAAAATGACTTCACTTAAATTGTGTGAGGTTTTCATCTTAATAACCGTCTACTCGATGTTAAGGGAGATTACTTAGAAGGCAAATTCTGCTTCAACTCTAGAAGCATTTGATAAGCGCTTTCTCCAGACATCTCATATGGGTTGAATTGGTTCGACGTCGAAAACTGTAAGTTCACCAATTCGGTTAGGCTCGACTGAGGAATATCACCCATAGACCAATCCCCAAACTGCCTACAATCGATCTCTTTGAAATATAAAATCATGACGTTTTTGTGTCGCTTGTCATTCAAAATATGATTGTAAGTATGGTTCACTGCGGTTCTCGAACCTTCAATACATTGCAGGAAATACTCATCATTGTGGCTTAGAAGGCCTGTTAAATGGCTTTGCTTATTGCGGTCGTGTGAAATCTGAAGAATGTCGTTCAAAGCCTGAGAGTCGCAACTTTCACAGAGCGTACTGACATAAATTAACCGAGTTAGGCGCATAGGCATCACTTCGAATATTGTTCAAAAGGTATTAATAAATATAAGCCAAGCTGATGGAATTGCGAGTTATTGATTTAATTGTCACTCGGTAGCTTTTGGAAGAGAAGAGGATGGGGATGAAGTAGAAAAGGGCAGGTTGCAAGATACGCTAAAATGACTCGAATGTTGGCCATTCAATTATTTGAGCGACCTGCTTGTGAGCTCGTTAGTTGTTTAGAATTGAAATCGATTCAACGTTTGAAGACGCATCAAAACGAACATTGACCAACACACTCTCTCGTTCGAAAGTCACATCATCAAAGTCAGTAGCCGCGATCTTGAATCCATTTCTTGCGAATAAACTCGTCACTGTTGTTCGTTGTTTCTGTTCCATAGCGCATGTCAGTAGTTCGTTCATCGTGATCTCCACGAGGTAACCGTATGCATATCGTAAGCGTACAGTCTCTTTGTTATGAGATCAATTGCTTAATCGATAAGCTATGTTGATATGTTCAATTGAATGATTTTGGTATTCAAGAATTCAATCATCAGAGTGAGGGTAGTTGTTCTGGTTATGGAAGATGGAGCGTTATGTGACCGTGGTTCAGCATTCCTAGAGCGTGAGATTCATTGCAAAAATCTCTTTGAAATAAGTAGTTAAAAAGCAGGGTGCACCATGCCCGCCGTTTAGTATGTTCGGTCGATTATCGGAATCACTATCGGCCTATATCTAACTTCACTAAAGTACACCGATTTATGATGAGTAGATTCCTTAATAAACCTTCTTTCTATTGAAATTTAACATGTAAGGCGGTGTTGTTATAATTGTTATTAATTGCATAATCTTGATTTTAATATTAGTTTGATTTATAAAATAAGCACTCGTTCATTAACTTCATGATTATATTAGTTTTTACTAACCTTTAATAACATGGAGAAAGGCGATGAAAAAGAATCAAACACGCAACAGGTTAGCGAATTTAGTGCGACTTCGTAGGTCATACAAAGCATCAGATTTTCTAATGAACTTCGAGTTAAGAAAGATGTGTATAGCTTACGTAAAATAAAACAGTTAGAAATTCGTCAATTGGGTCTTAAAGAAAACGCAGTCAATATCGTTTCGTTGGCTTTAGTGCTCTCAGCGGCGACTTGGGCATTTGTTCCTCAATTCGGTTTACCGATGCTTGCTCTGACCTTTGTTTTGGCGTTTGTTACATGGCGCAGATATGAGTTGCGTGCAGAGTTTAAAGGAGCCGATGAAACTGGCGACCATTGGGTTTCCGTGGCTCGCGGGTGTACTCGCGAAGAGTTCAAGGTGTTGAAAAATGTTGAATTGGCTTTACGCGACCAGGTGTCTTAATGGTTAGATTTTTTCGCGCTTAGGTTTTGTCAATGCCTGGGGCTTATAACAGTTAAGTATTCATAATCAATAAGGCTCGTCATTGTATGGCGAGCTTTTTTTTTCTGAAAACATAGATAGAGCAGGTTACTTGGAGGTGTCAATGACTATATGTGTAATGGTGAACAGTATGATTCTTAAGTCACGGCATTTATGATGATCTTTGGGGGCTTGAAATATTGGGAGAGGATGGATATGAATACACGAGTCAGTGAGGGATCCCTTAAAAGGCTTATCCAGTTGATTAGCTATGTTTTGATTATAGTGTTGAGCAATAGCCGATTCTCTAATGCTCAAAGCGTCGAGTTTCCTAGTTGTGCGCAGAGTGAGGTTTTGAATACAGAGATCCACCTTTATGTTGATGAATCTGTATTAGTCGAATATTCCAAAGCATTTATCGCTTCTAAAATAGCGACATGGGAAAGTTATTCGAATCTGGTGTTGAAGAACTCCTGTATCCCTATGAAGAGAAAAGTCACCAAGGTGACTTATACCTCGGAAATCGACACTCTCTGGTTTCAAGATTTGAGCGCAGCAGAAAGGTTATTGAAACTATCGATGGAAGAACCGATACCAGAAACAACAGAAGACGGCGTTCCCATTTTTATAGGGATAGTATTTTCTAGTTATAATTCTAGTTTTGAGTCTGATTATTGTGGTGTCTCATCTTCAGTATCCAATTTTTTCTCTTTAGCAATAAACTGCCCTGATTACCTAATGGAGCATGAAATTGGTCATTTAAGTGGTGCGAATCATGACTACAAAACGTTATTGAAAGATTTTGATAGTATCGAAAGTTACCTTTCTGGAACGTACCCAAGAGCTCCTCAATATTCCTTCGGCGCAATTTGTGCTGATAGAGGAACCGTGATGTCTTATGAGCGAGATGTTATCCCTGCTTATTCCAGTCCGAACATCAAAGTGGATGGCATAAAGTGCGGGGATAACAAATACCACAACAATGCGAGAGTGCTTAGAGAGTTCGCACAAGCTTATTCGACCCCATGATTGCCTCGCTGCTAGATTGGTAGTCATCCGATTTAGTTACTTTATTATTAATGGTTATTATGAGATTACTAGCTGTTGTGGTCGAGATTAATCCCTCTAGAAGTTAGACCAAGAACCAAACCTAAGCACCAAACTAAGGAGAGAAAATGCAAGTAAGTATTAGGCCCGCCATGCCAAGCGAATTGGCAGCCATTTATGCCTTGGTTATCTCAAACGATGAGTGGACGAAATTTAACGGCCCTTATTTTCCATACTCACCGCCATCACTAGAAGAGTTTGAAAGCCGTTCGTTTCAACGGTTACTCAATGGATCCGACTTACAGCTGGTGGTTGTAGACGATGTGCCTGTAGGAACCGTCAGTTGTTATTGGGAGTGTGAAGAGACACGTTGGCTTGAAGCCGGAGTGGTCATTTATAACTCCGACTATTGGGGTCAGGGTATTGCTGCGTTAGCTCTTCCTCTTTGGGTATCTTGTCTATTCAAAAACAAGCAGATAGAGCGTGTCGGTTTAACCACTTGGTCGGGTAATCCGCGGATGATGTCACTAGCTCTCAAATTAGGCTTCCAGCAAGAAGCTAGGCTAAGAAAAGTGCGTTATTACCAAGGCGAGTACTATGACTCGATTAAATATGGCCTATTGCGTTCTGAGTGGCTGGAAAGTAAATAGCCATAATTCGAGTTAGTTTGTTGTTTTATTGAACGTTATAACGCGTTCAGTTCAAAGTGTTTGTCCTGTGATCTTTAAATTTAAAGCGAGCGTACTTTTCCCATGTTTAAGAGGACGAGTATGCAATGAAGTTATCTAAAGAGAATGAATCAAGAATTATCGAAATGGCGTGGGAAGATAGAACCCCGTTTGAGGCGATAGAGCTGCAATTTGGTTTGAATGAATCAGAAGTGATTCGCTTCATGCGAAGCCATCTGAAGCTTGGAAGTTTTAAATTGTGGCGCACCCGTGTTTCTGGTCGTTCCACCAAGCACGCAAAAGTTCGCCGTTCAGATGTGTCGAGAGGGTATTGTCCTACTCAGTACAAGCACCGTTAAATAGGAACTTACTTAACCAGCAATTCCAATGAATATATCAGTATGGAAACGAAAGGAATAAAAGGAATGAAACAATTTTTTGCTCTAATTTTGGCAGTGCTTTGCTTTGGCGTTGGTTATGTTCAAGCTAATGATGTTCGTCTTAAACAAGCTTACGAGAGTCACCAAAGCGATGTACAAGTTCGTGGCTCTGGTACAGTTTCTCGAATACTTCCAGATGATAACAAAGGCTCTAGACATCAGAAATTCATCTTACGATTGGACAGTAAACAAACCGTGTTAGTAGCGCATAATATTGACTTGGTTCCTCGTATTCAAGGATTGGGAAAAGGTGACCGAGTTGAATTCTATGGCGAATATGAATGGAACAAGAAAGGTGGTGTAATTCACTGGACTCACAGAGACCCTAACAACCGTCATGCTCACGGTTGGTTAAAACACAATGGGAACGTATACGAGTAAACACCCCCGAGACTTTTCCCTTCAAGGCTATAAGATAAAAAGGAATTTTGATGTTTAAGCTGGAAACTGACAGGTTGATACTTCGAGATATGAGTCTCGAAGACGAGTGTGCCTTTGTTGCGATGTCTCAAGACGCTAAGTATCAGCGTTTCTATGATGAAAGTGATTGCGAACCTAACAAATATCGAGAGCTAACTCAGTTGTTTGTTGAGCAGGCTTTGGAAGTGCCGCGACAGGCTTATCAGCTTGCGGTTGAAAGCAAAGACTCAGGAAAGTTTATCGGAACCGTTTGTTTACGTCTTGAAGGCGATCAACAAGCTTCAATGGGCTGCGCTTTCTCAAGGGAAACTCAGGGAAAAGGGCTTTCTATAGAAGCGGCTGAAGCGCTCGCTAATTTTGGATTTTCAGAGCTGGGCGTGCAACGCATCTACGCCGAAACCATCAGTAAGAACTTAGCGGCCATCAAATTGTGCCAGTCATTGGGAATGAAAGAAGAAGCGCACTTTGAGAATCATCGATTCTTCAAAGGTAAGTGGTGGGATACTGTGACGTTGGCGGTTGTTCGATCTGACTGGAAAAAGGCTTAGTGATGGCAAGTGGCATGCAGAAACTAGATAGAGGGCTCGACAAAGACGGATTTATTCAAAATCTTAATTCGCCAAAGAATATTGCGCCTGAATTTCAAGAGGTGGTGACAGCAGTTATTGATTCGTTGTTAAGAGAGCTCCCAGGCCAAATAGATGGTATCTACTTGTACGGTAGTGTACCAAGAGGAACGGCCGTTGTTGGTCGTTCTGATTTGGATGTTTCTATCGTACTCAATATGCCTATTGGTCACAAAGAGAAGCGAGTATTTAAGCACCTTTCTGAAATCATTCCCAAAGCTTACCCGCAAATCAGCAAGCTTGATATCGATCCCGGCTGCCTTTCAGATGTTCTACAGCCACAAGAAAAATTCCATTGGCAGTTTTGGCTCAAGCATTGTTGCTGTTGTATTTGGGGTAATGATTTATCTATTGATTTTCCACGTTACAAACCTAGTAGTGAAATAGCCCAAGCTATCAATGGTGACTTGTCTACCTTTCTTGAGCAAATGAGCACGTCCTTTAAAACGATGACCGATGTTGATGTCGCTAAGGTGATTGGTAAGAAGTTAGTGCGCGCTGCCTATTACTTTGTAGCGGAGGCTGATGGAAGTTGGTACACAAACCTGAGCCAGTGCGCTGCAGTCGCCAAGCGCTATTACCCTAGTCAAAGCGACGATATTGAACTAGCACATCAATACGCTCTCGGGCAATTAACCTCTCCAAGTGAAGCGTTGGAATTGTATGAAAGGTTAAGCAAGAACTTATCGTAAGCACCAGTGAGCCTGCAAATTGATGGGGGAATCATTGGTATATGCATACCGCTTCGCATTTGTTTTATAAATCTTTGCCAGTTGAATGTATTGAAAACTGATGTGTTGTAGGGTCTGTGCTTTATTACCAATAGAGACCGAGGAACAAAAATGTACGCCAATAAGTATTCTAATTTTTGGAGGCGATTCTTTGCTATCTGGATAGATTCAATCGTATTTTTACCTTTGGAGTGGATAGATGATTATGTACTTTCTGGTGTGATAAGTTCAGGTGGTATTTTTGCTTGGGGAGTTATCAATTCACTAATTGGTGTCACTTACTACGTTGGCATGCATGCTAAATTTGGGCAAACAATCGGGAAAATGGTCACCCGAGTGAAAGTGGTGGATGTATCTGAAAGCCGAAACCTAACCCTCAAACAGTCTTGTATGAGAGATATTGTCCCAATCATGCTTATACCTTTTAGTCTCTATGCTTACGCGCAACTGTCTTTCTATGGCCAGACTTGGGAGAGTTTAGAGCAAGGTCGAGCCTTTATATTTATTGGCTACGCAATGATCGGTTGGGTTCTTTTAGAGTTCATATCCATGTTGTTTAATCACAAACGTAGAGCGATTCACGATTTCATCGCAGGCTCTGTTGTCGTAAAGAAAGTTTAATTCTTCAAATGATGGCCTAAGGAAAAACAGATGGATGTACATGAGTGTGTCTCTTTTATCTTACTCAACGAATCACAAGTATTGTTAGAAAAACGCAGCGAGTCTAAAGAAACGGATCCCGGCCTAATAACCATACCTGGCGGTCATATTGAGAAAGGAGAGAATCAGGTACAGGCGTTGTTTCGTGAGCTCGATGAAGAGCTTAATGTTGTTCCCATTCATTACAAATACTTGTGCTCGCTTTACCATCCTACGAAAGAGCTTCAGTTGATCCATTACTTTGTCGTGAGTGACTGGAAAGGAGACATCAAAGCTCAAGAGGCTGATGATGTTAAGTGGTATTCACTTAATACAGCGCTTGTCGGTATAGCTGCCGATGGTATTGCTTTGAGAGAAGTGGAGCGAGTGGGTAGTTATCTTTAGTTTGTATTCGAACACATATTCACGACGTTTTTGAGGGCTCAAAAACGGTGAAACCCCGATGTTGGTAGCATCGGGGTTTCGAATTTCTAGATTTCTCGACTGGTAAGATCGATTATCTTTTCTATGCAGAAGGCTGGATTAATCCAATCTTATTCCTTGGTAGGGAATTAGATACGGATGAAGTCCATGTGCTCAACTTTTGGCTTGAACGCGTGACGTTGAACGTCTTGTGGCTTAACCTTAACTTCTGCGCCGTCAATCAGTAGAGTGATTGCTTCGTAGAATTCAGGCTTATCCATTTGGTTGATCACTTCAGCGTGAACAAGTTCGATAGCTACAGCTTCAGCTTCGCCACCGTAGATTACAGCTGGGAATTTACCAGCGTGACGTAGGCGGCGGCTCGCACCTTTACCTAGTTCAGTACGTACTACTGCTTCAAATTTCATAGTTTTACTCTCAAATTAGTAAAAATTAACTTCACACCTCAATGCGACCTTGAGTATGTGGTAATGCTTAGGCATAAACGAGTTCATGCTTAAGCGAGCGCGGATACTAACATCACATTCCCAAATGAGCAAGTCAGAAGCCCACCTCAAAGTGAATTTCCTTCGATAATTGGTTCGTTTGGAGATAAAACGTCCGCTAATGCTTGTTTAGCCAATTTTAACCCCTTTTTCATCGTCACTCTTCTCTATTTATATCACTGCTAAATCATCAAGTTAATGAACGGAAAATGAATGTTCGCCTAAGACTTGGTTAAGGCTTGGTTCGTTAATCTTAGTGTTAATTAAACAGCAGAATGAATAGGTGAAAATATGGAACCGGTAAGCATTGTCGTAATTACGCTAAACGAAGAGAAACGTATTAGCCGCTTAATGGAAGAGTTGAGCGCGCAAACCCACCAAGAGTTTGAAGTGATTGTTGTCGACTCGAACAGTGAAGATAACACAAGAGAAGTGGCACAAGCTTATGAAAACGCCTTGCCAAAGTTAACTGTCCATCATATGGAAAATCGTGGTGTGAGCCTTGGTCGAAACACAGGTGCTTCATTGGCGAAATATAACAGAATTCTTTTCTTAGATGCCGATGTGAGCTTGCCTCGAAACTTCCTCGCGAAAGCGCTTTATGAACTAGAAGAGAACAAGCTTGAGGTGGCCGGGGTGTACATGAGTTCGAAAGGTCTGCCGCTTGTGCACAAGTTTGGTTACGGGCTATTTAACGCAGGCTTGTTTACTACCCAGTTCTTTTTCCCAACGGCGATTGGCGCGTGTATTTTCTCGACGAAACGAGCGCATGATGAGATCGGTGGTTTCGATGAAGAGATCGTACTGTGTGAAGACTGTGACTACGTAAAACGAGCGAGCAAAACATGGCGATTTAGGTTCTTGAATATGACTTTTGGCTTTGACCCACGTCGATTAGATCAAGATGGCGTTGTGAAGACAGGTTCAACTTACCTTAAAGCCAACGTAAGACGCTTCTTTAAAGGCGAAATGCGTAACAACGAGATGAACTACAAGTTTGGTCACTATAAAGAACAGTAAGCATTGAGGTTGTTATGTTTGATGGACTAGGGCTGTTTTTGGGGGCATTGGGTGATGCTCTCATAGGCCCAAACCTATTTGTACCGGGAGAGCCCTTTTTTATCGCAGCGGGCTTTCAACTGTATTCAGGTGCATGGATGGCGTTGGTTTTGGTGATGCTAGGTGGTTTGCTTGGTGACCAACTCAGTTATTTCATTGGTTATAAATACGGTGCAAAGGCGCAACGAAGGCTCATTAAGTTTCGTCCTAAAACCAAAAGATTAATTGCGCGCTGCCGCTATCTGGTTGCTCGCAAAGGCACATACATCATTCTTTTTGCTCGTTTATTAGGGCCTATCGCTTGGGTTGTACCATTTATAGCTGGCTCGCATCGTGTACCGTGGCGCAACTTCAGTGTATTGGCCTTTATCGGCTTGGCCCTTGGTGGCGGGCAATTTGTTGCTTGGGGTATGTTACTGGCGCACGGCGTTGAAAACTTTCCGTGGCTTAATAGCCTTAAGATATTTATCTCCGAGCATAATAGTTTGATCGTAGGCGTGTTTGCGGTATTGGTCTTCACCGTCATTGGTTATCGAATGAAGTGGCGACGCTTGATCCTTAAGTCGACTGCGCTGTTGTTGGCGTGGGTATTGTTTGCGAACTACGCTCACTTTTTTTGGAAAGCGGACGACTTTCAGAATCAACAAGAGACGGCTCTAATAAACAAAGTAGATTGGAACTCGGTTACCTATAAAGCGTTCCCTGGCAAATCTTCGTTCTATTCGGCACAAGCGATCAATGTCATTTATGTTGGAGCAACCCCAAAAGATTTAATGAAGCAATTAGACTGGATAGAGAATCAAACTTTCTCTCGAAATGAGATCGAATGGGCTGGCTATTTGGCATTGCTTAAAGACAAAACGCCCCCCGTGTCTGATTTATATTGGCGAGACAAGCCGCAAGATATGGCTTTTCAATTGCCGGGTAATTTGATGAAGCGCAGCCATATTCGCTGGTGGCGCGCTGGTGTTGATATTCAAACTAACCAACCTCAGTGGTTAGGCGCAATCAGCTATGATGATGGCCTTAAAGTCACCCCTTACTCAGGCATTGTGACCATACTTCATAATATTGACCCTAATGTGGATGAAGAGCGCGATAGGCTTGCAAATCAGATACGAACTTCACTACCAGATATTGAACTAGACAAGTATCCACTGGCAACTGTGGAAGTGCTCAATGAAGATCATGATTATTATACTGATGGTAGAATTTTAATGATTGGAGCAACGAGCCTGAGTGATGATTCCCAAGCTTTAGATGTTGCTGTGAACGATATATAGAGCTGTATATAAGGTCGATAGAACCAAGCCCTAGTATTACGCTAGGGCTTATTGGTTTCACTTTTACTTAGAGCTTGTTCAGCCTTGACTTGTTTTAAGCACCAGAGAGGCTTTTAATCCGCCCATTGAGCTTTTGCTGAGTGTTAGGCTGCCTCTGTAGCTGTGTGCCATTTCATTCACGATGTTAAGCCCCAAGCCTGTTCCTGGTGTGGTTTCATCAAGTCGAACACCACGTTTGGTCACTTGCTGAAGTTTCTCTTCAGGAATGCCTTGGCCATCATCTTCAATCACCAATTCAATGTTGCCATCGTCGAGTTCATTTGCATGGACACGAATAATGCTGTTCGCCCATTTGTAACTATTCTCGAGTAGGTTACCGACCATTTCATCAAGGTCGGTTTTTTCTACAGCCACTTCAATCTCAGAGTCTAGCTCGTTAATCATGGTGACTTCGTTGGCAGCGTAGACTTTATCAAATGCCATAGAGATAGCTTCAACACGCTCACAGGGTGAGGCCTTCACTGAAAGAATGTTCATTGCACCAGCCATGCGCGCTCGGCCAAGGTGATAATCTATTTGGCTTTGAATCTGATGAATGGGCTGTTGCAGTAGTGCTTTGTCATCCTCTGGAAGTCGCTCTATCTCATTTTTTAGAACTGAAAGCGGTGTTTTCAAAGCATGAGATAAGTTACCCGCGTGGTTACGAGCTCGCTCCAATAACTCTTGATAGTGGAAGAGTAGGGCATTGAGATCCGAGACTAATGGAGAAACCTCTTTCGGGTAGTTATCGCTTAACCCTTGTTGTTCGCCGTTTCTTAGCATTACCAATTCGCGCTGCATTTTACTGAGTGGTAACAGCGACCAGCTGACTTGAATACCGATCAACATAAGCACGCCAACAAACAGCAGCATCAGAATCAACCATACTTGACCAGTCAGTTCAGTCAGTGTGGATTCTAATGGATCTTCATCAATACCAATTGTGATCGTGACAGGGTCGCTCAGTTCAGGCAGATAGATATCTTGCTCGATGTAAATCAGTTTTTCTTTCTCAGGCCCTTTGACAGAGGTGTGAATAGGTGAACGCTTGATAGTGAGGTCTTTATCCCAAAGAGAGCGTGAGCGAATGATCTGATCTTGGGTGGCGGCGCGCCAATAAATACCACTATAGGGCTGGTTGAACCTAGGATCAGACAGACGCTCTGCCATGATCAAGTTGCCATTGTCATTGGTTTCGATATTGGCGGTTAACTCATCCATGGTTAAGCCAAGCTGCTGCTTCATATCATCGACGAGGTAGTCGTTAACTAGTTTCGGAATCCCTACACCTGCCGCTAATATCATCGCACCTAGCCAAAAAGCCGCAGCGAGGAGCAAGCGGCTTTTCAGACTGATGTTTTTAAGTGTTCGTTTCTTTAGATTCATGCATTTCCAGCCTGCCTTTGCTCATCGTGACTTGTCGTATTGCGATGATCAGAACAGGCTGTCCACTTAATTAATGGTTGCTCAGGCGTGATTGACTACAGAGCTATTCAGCATTCAGTTGGTAGCCAAGGCCACGCACGGTTTTGATGATCTTAGGTGCGATTTTCTTACGAATACGACCAATAAATACCTCAACCGTGTTTGAGTCGCGGTCGAAATCTTGTTTGTAGATGTGCTCAACCAGCTCGGTACGCGAAATAACCTTGTTTTGGTTATGCATAAAATACGCAACAACCTTGTATTCCAGTGCCGTTAGGCTAACCGCCTGGCCTTGCCACAACACTTTTGAACTGCGTGTGTCTAAGCTTAAGTCGCCGATTTGAAGTATAGGTGCCGCACTGCCGGAAGCACGGCGCAGTTGAGCGCGAATACGGGCAATCAGCTCGACCATTTCAAATGGTTTAGTGAGATAATCATCAGCACCGGCATTCAAGCCTTCAACACGTTGGGTCAGCGTGTCACGAGCACTTAAGATAATGACGGGTGTGTTGATGTTTTCGTCTCGAATACCTTTTAAAACGGTTAGGCCATCAAGCTTCGGTAGACCTAAATCGAGAACAATTGCATCCCACTCTTCTGACGTTGCACGGTAGAGTGCGTCGATACCATCTTGAGAAAGTTCTGGAACCCAGTCAGCTCCCTCAAGTGTTTCAATAATCTGTTGGCCTAAACGAGGTTCGTCTTCAACGACTAAAATTTTCATAATTGTTCTTCTTAATTCTTGTAATGACTGTTCGTCGTGCTTAACTATTCGTCGCGCTTAATTAGTTGCCGTGCTTAATTGCGTTTTTAAAGTTGCGGCCTTCAATCTTTAACATGTCCAACGTTTCGGCGTTGTATTCAACTTTGATGATGTTGTTTTGGAAGTTGATTTTTAGCTCATACACCCAAATGTCATCATCTTCTTCTAGTTCGACTTTAATGATTCGGCCATGAAGATCGTTTTCTACTGCGGCATACATTTCAGAGAAAGGTCGAATATAACCTTCTCGAACCGCTTCATAAACTTCATCCTGATCTTCTTCAAATTCGATACGAGTTCCTGCTTTATGAACGTCTTGTACTAGGTCGTGACCATTATGATGTGAGTCAGCCCATGCGCCAGCAGAAACAAATAAGCCTAAGCTTATAGAAAACAAAGAGATCATAGCTTTACTAAACATAGCGAATCCTAGAGAAGGTTGATAGCGTTCAGTATAAAAAAGTAATTCTGAACAGAAAGTGAACCTGATTAATAATGAGAATTTGATACCGAAAAACTTAACGCTTAATAGTAACGCCTTAGAACAGAAGGCTAAACTTTGGGTGTTAAGAGCATAAGATCTAGCGTTGTTGGAGTTCGTCTTCGAATATCTTATCTCTCATTTTCCAAAAGCGTCCTACTTTACGTGCAATCACGAATTGAGGTGGCCGGAACCTATGTTGGTGAGCAACCACTTTCGACGGTGAAGCTTCCTCAAAAGGCCTGTGTCTATCCGCAAGGTGAGGGCGAACAAATTGATCTTTGAAGTTTTGCTTCTGTTTCTTGGTGGTTAATGACCAAAATTCATGCACTTGCGCTTGGTTTTCACCACGGTAAGTGACTTTAAGTTGTGATTTACCTTTGTCGTCCTTAAGCACGTTGAGGTCCATTTCTAAGCACTCAAACACCAAAGCATCTTTTAGGTTGAGTGCCTCTTTGAGCTTTTTGTCTGGGTCAACCAAGGTTGCATCACACTCATGACAAATACGGGCTGCAATGTCGTTGTCGGCGCCGCACTCACCACAATATTTGGCACGGAAGCGATAGTTACAATGCTCACGTTCGCCCGTGTCTTCATCGGTAAAGTAGCCTTGGCATTTACGACCAAAGTGTTCAAGCAAGAAACCGTTGCTGTCTAGCTTGCCCCAAAAGTTGTTATTGAAGCCGCAGGCAGGGCAAGGGATGGTGATAATTTCACTGTCTGAATCCGGTTTAGGATCGCCCACTTCTGGCTGGTAAAGGTCATAACTGTTGCCTGCATAGTCAAGCACCAAACACTCTTTTTTACCCGGCGACAAACGCAAGCCACGACCAACGATTTGTTGATACAAACTGATGGATTCTGTTGGACGAAGAATCGCGATTAAATCGACGTGCGGCGCATCAAAACCTGTGGTTAATACCGATACGTTGACCAAGAACTTGATTTTACGTTCTTTGAAATCACTGATGATTTGGTCACGTTCGAGTGTTGGTGTGTCGCCAATTACAATTGAAGCTTCACCTTCTGGCAATAAGCCGAGGATCTCTTGAGCGTGCCTAACGGTCGCAGCGAATACCATGATGCCAAGTTTGTCTTGGGCGAGGTGAATGATTTGGTCGACAATTTGTGGGGTCGCTCGTTTCGATTGCTCTATCACCATGTCGAGTTCAGCTTCTTTGTAGCGACCTGTACTAGCAGGCTTTAGCTGCGAAAAGTCGTAGCTCAAAACGGGTGCGTCGATCATGCGTGCAGGTGTTAAGAAGCCTTCGTCGAGTAGGTAACGAATCGGCAGCTCAAAAATACAGTCACGGAAGAAGCGTGGCTCATCTGAACGCACTTGCCCGCGAGTGTGATATTGATAAATCCAACCCATCCCAAGACGATATGGGGTAGCCGTTAATCCAAGCACCTTGATACCAGAATTATTCTCTCGCAAGTGAGTGATTACTTTCTGATAGCTACTGGTCTTTTCATCGGGAACACGGTGGCATTCGTCGATAACCAATAGTGAAAATTGGTTAGAGAATGAGTCGAGGTTTCGAACGACGGATTGCACCGAAGCAAACACCACTTGTTGGTCGGTCTCTTTACGTCCTAAACCCGCTGAGAAAATCGATCCTTTTAGTCCGTAACCTTCATATTTTTCATGGTTCTGTTCAACCAACTCTTTTACGTGAGCAAGTACCAATACACGACCTTTCGCAAGCCTTGCCAGTTCTGCTATCACAAGGCTTTTTCCTGCCCCTGTCGGTAGCACGAGAACAGCCGGAGTTTGGTGTTTTCTGAAGTAATGAATCACTGATTTTACGGAATCAGCTTGGTACGGGCGGAGTGTATACATATCGCGTCTTGTAAGAAGGAAAACAAATAGTGTGAAATAGCTCAACTAATTGAGCAAAGGTGACTATAATACCCGACTTAGATTAGTTGAGGTATTCATGCGTTTAGATAAATTTCTGTGCGATGCATTAGGCGTCACCCGAAGAGAAGCAACACACTTATTAAAATCCAAGGCAGTGACAGTTAATGATGTCATTCAAAAAAGCGGTTCACTCAAGGTAACTGAAGAGTGCGTTGTGGAATGGCAAGGCAATGAACTGAATGTTCATGGCCCACGTTACATCATGCTTTATAAGCCAGAAGGCTTTGTTTGTTCGCATGAAGATGGCGCAAATCGTATCGCATTTGAATTACTCGATGAAATCAAAATGGACAAGCTGCACTTTGCTGGCCGTTTAGATATTGATACAACAGGCCTTGTGTTGATTACCGACGATGGTAAGTGGTCTCACCGTATCACATCGCCAAAGCATAAGTGCGAGAAGACGTATCGTGTGTGGTTGGTTGAACCTGTTGAAGACGATTACGTTGAGAAATTCAAAGAGGGTATCCAGCTTAAGAGCGAAGATGGCCTAACACTTCCAGCACACCTAGAAGTTCGTGCAGAACGTGAAGTGCTGCTAACGATTCATGAAGGAAAATACCACCAAGTTAAACGCATGTTTGCAGCACTTGGTAACAAGGTAGAAGCACTGCACCGTGAACGTATTGGCGAAATTGAGATGGACGAATCTTTAGAGTTAGGTGAATACCGTTACCTAACACAAGAAGAAGTCGACTCTATCTGGAAGTAACCCTTTCTATCGTGGATGTAGCCGACCAAGGATAGCGTCGGCTGATTATTTTGACTGGTACTAGGACAGTTTCAGCCATTATTACTATATGTTCATGTATGTGTGCGCATATTCGTGTATCACTGTGCGTGTTCGTATATTACTGCGTGCATGCTCGTGCTCACATAAAACCTAGTACTTAGTCGGAGAGTTATGCAAACATCTACCCAACAGACACCAAACTCACAATCACAAACTCCGCAGTTAGGTTGGATGCTATTTTTGGTTCTGGGTGCGATTGGTGCACTGACACCACTCGCCATCGATATGTACCTGCCCGCTATGCCTACGATTGCCAAAGATCTTGGTGTGACAGCGGGTGAAGTGCAGATCACACTCACAGCGTATACCGCAGGTTTTGCTCTGGGACAGTTACTGCATGGTCCGTTGGCGGATAGCTACGGTCGTAAACCTGTACTGCTTATTGGTGTGCTCTTGTTTGCTATCGCTTCTATGGTGAGTGCGACAACACACGGCATTGAAGCGCTGACTTACATCCGTACAGCTCAAGGCTTTGCTGGTGCTGCTGCGGCCGTTATCATCCAAGCGGTGGTAAGAGATATGTTCGATCGTGAAGATTTCGCGAGAACTATGTCTTTCGTTACCTTGGTGATGACGGTAGCGCCACTGGTGGCTCCGATGATTGGTGGCTACTTGGCATTATGGTTTGGTTGGCGCTCTATTTTTTGGGTACTGGCTATCTTCGCTGTGATCGTAATTCTAGCGGTATCGATGAAGATCCCTGAAACGCTCCCTGTAGAAAAGCGACAGCCACTGCGCTTTAAAACAACGATTCGTAATTACGCGCGTTTGTGTAAGAACCCAACGGCGATGGGCTTGATTTTCTCTGGTGCATTCTCTTTTTCAGGGATGTTTGCGTTCTTAACGGCTGGATCATTCGTTTACATTGATATCTATGGTGTTCGCCCTGATCTGTTTGGCTACCTGTTTGGTATGAACATTGTTGCTATGATCTTGATGACGAGCATCAACGGTCGAATCGTTAAGAAAGTGGGCTCTCACGCTATGCTTAGAGTCGGCTTAACGATTCAATTGTTTGCGGGCTTAGGTTTGTTAGTCGGTTGGATGTTAGATATTGGTTTGTGGGGTATCGTGCCATTCGTGATGCTGTTTATTGGCACACTGTCTACCATTGGTAGTAACTCAATGGCACTGCTTTTAAGCGGATACCCGAATATGGCTGGCACAGCGTCTTCGCTGGCGGGCACATTAAGATTTGGTACTGGTTCTGTGGTGGGGGCAATTGTTGCCATGCTACCAAGTGACACTGCAGGGCCTATGGCTATGGTGATGGCAGCATGTGCAATACTGTCAGCATTACTATATTGGACATTAGGAAAGAAGGCATAATGTCAAAATACTATATTGAAATTCAGAAGTTAGTGAACGATGCGTTAGGTGAGCTAAATGCTCTACATAAGTCGGGCAAAGCCATTGACGCGCCTATCGCGAACAACCTTTACCTTGTTCGTTGGGTAACAAAAGCGATTAAATCTCAAGCTTATGATCGTGTGATTGTGCCGGACTTGGTTCGCTGGCAGAAACAGGGTCGCTCAAAAGGCAACAACTCTGATTTAACCTTTACCTTCAAACGTATTTCTGCATTTTACGGACGTTTTTTCCCTGAAGGCGAAGAGCCTAAAGCGCTAAAAGACAGTGATGTTGAAGCGTTCATGGACAAAATGTACGAGATGGGTTGGAGCGTATCGAGTGAAGATGAGCTAACCACTGGCGGTAAGATTCAATTCTTCACCTATGGTGAGCACTCTTTTGCCTTGTGTGGTAAACAGTGCGACGACTCTTTTGACGGTGAGTTGATGGTTAAACCAATGAACTGGTTTGTTCGTGGTAACCACGCTGAGTTTATCCAAGCTGCGATGGAAGCGGGTTTTATGCTCCACAAAGTGACGGACTATAAGTCTGCAGTGAAGTACCACGGTGAATACATCGTATACCCAGCTAACCAAGGCAACCAGTTGGCTGAGATCCCAATTAGCGTTATTGGCTAACGGATAGATACGAGATGCGAGATAAGTGATACGAAGAGCCACTTACTCGCATCTTTCTTATCTTATCTTTTCTCATCTCACCACTTGAATACGTATCCGCTTTTAATCTCTTCGCATTTCGACACTCGAATCCCGCATCTGCTCTTTAGCTTGCTTCTCTATCGCCTTCACCATGCCTTTAAAAATAAATAGGTGAGCTGGCATCATTGCGAACCAATACAGTAATCCTAGAAAGCCCTTTGGATGCCACCAAGCTGAAATGTTCAGTTCACGAGAATCACCGTGGTCAGATACGGTAATTTCGAGTCGCCCTAAACCGGGGCCTTTCATACCGAAAAGCAGAGATAGAAACTGATTCTCTTCACAACGAATCACTTTCCACGAATCGATTTTGTCACCGACTTTTAGGTTGGGGCCTTCTGGCATTTGACGAACAGGTACACCACCACCGAAAAGAACATCCAACCATTCGCGTGTGCGCCATAAAGCGTTAGCGAAGAAATACCCCTGCTTTGGGCTTCCGATTTGCTGAGCCACATACCAGAGTGATTCTAATGACGCGCTAGAGTTGATGCTTGCGCCTGTCTTCTTCGGGTAATAACCGTATCCCGCTTGCCAGCGTTTGAAGGCGGTTTTATCGAAACCCCACACGTTGCTTTTGACAAAGTTTCCTTCAGCGTGAATCGCTTGTTCAACCATGCTTTCGAACGAGACAAGCTTCTGAGGATACTTTTCTCTGATGGTGGTCGAGCTGGCTATGAAGTCGTGCTTTAAGCCTGCGAGAAGCGCTCTGCCTATGTTGGACGGTACAGAAGTCACTACGCCTAACCAATATGAAGCAATCTTTGGTGTCAGTAGCGATGTCGCCCATAACCTGAGTGGACGATCGGCAGTTTTGGCAATATGAGCAAACTGGTTTCGATAAGAGACAATATCCGGCCCGCCAACCTCAAAGGTTTGGCTTTCGTTAGGCGTGTCTTGTGCAAGTTTCAGTAGGTAGTGGTTTAGGTTCTGTAAGGCGATAGGGTTTGCTTTAGAATCGACCCACTTTGGCGCAATCATAATCGGCAAGTTGTACACGAAGTCTCGCATGATCTCGAATGCCGCAGAACCGGGGCCTATGATGACGCCTGCCTGAAGTTCGGTAACCGGTACCGGCCCTTTACGAAGCAGTTCTCCGGTTTTCTTTCTCGCTTGAAGGTGATCTGAATCACCGGTCTGGGGCTGTAAAGAGCTCAGATAGATGACGTGTTGGTTCTTTGGACCAAGAGCAGAAACAAAGTTACGTGCTAAGCTCAGCTCATAATCAATAAAGTCGTGACCTTCCGCCATGCCTGTAGTGGTCAAGTAA
>NZ_MCZZ01000091.1 GCF_002875705.1 Vibrio sp. 10N.261.45.E2 | reverse complement strand
CACCGACTACACCGACTACACCGACTACGCCGACTACACCGACTACACCGACTACACCGACTACACCGACTACGCCGACTACGCCGACTCCAACAGCATTTAACCTAACTACAATCACCCCTAAATACCCTGATAGCACAACAACATTTACATGGGGGACTTCGGGTAATGCTACTGAGTATTCACTGTGTAGAAAAGATACATCAAAGCCAAAGTCTTGTGATGTACTCGCAACTACAACTACCACTAGTGCTGTCGTTAACGGTATTGGTGTTATCAAAAATTTAACATCCGAATATTTTGTTATTGCAAAGAACTCTCTTGGCGAAAAGTTATCAAATGATAGGTCGCTGACCCCTCAAGAGTTAACGCCACTAATTCAATACATAAAGGCCTCTAACCCTGGTTCAGGTGATGACTTTGGTTATTCAGTTGCTTTATCATCAGATGGCAATACGCTGGCTGTCGGGGCGCCTCGTGAGGATTCAAACGGTACGGGGGCCAACTCGGGTGCGGTTTATCTCTTCCGTTACAGAGCCTCTACATGGACTCAGGAAGCCTACATAAAGGCCTCTAACACTGATTTCGATGATTACTTTGGTGCTTCAGTTGCTTTATCATCAGATGGCAATACTCTGGCTGTCGGGGCGGATAGTGAGGATTCAAACGGTACGGGGGTCAACTCGGGTGCTCAGGC
>NZ_MCZZ01000090.1 GCF_002875705.1 Vibrio sp. 10N.261.45.E2 | reverse complement strand
GGGTAAGGCAACTCAAAGTTGAAAGGGCTGGCAAGGCACCCAATGCATCGCCGCTCACTCCAGAGCAAAGAGAAATCCGCGACCTTAAAAAGAAAATCAAGCGTATTGAAGAAGAAAAGGACATTCTAAAAAAGGCTACCGCTCTCTTGATGTCAGACTCCCTGAACGGTTCTCGATGATCGAGAAACTCAAGAAGAGCTATGCAGTGAAACAGCTTTGCGAAGTGTTCGGGGTTCATCGCAGTAGTTATCGTTATTGGGTAAATAGAGATAAAGCTCTAGCGTCAGAGCATGTACTTCTTCGTGCCGAAGTTCGACGAGCTCATGAGATTAGCAACGGTTCCGCAGGAGCGAGAACCATTGCCGGTATAGTGACAGCAAGAGGTATCCCACTTAGTCGTTATCGTGCGAGCAAGTTCATGAAAGAACTCGATTTAATCAGTGGTCAATTACCAAAACATACGTACAAGAAAACACAGCAGGAGCACGTTCATATACCGAACCATCTTAATCGTCAGTTCGCGGTAACTGAGCCGAATCAAGTCTGGTGTGGGGATGTGACCTACATCTGGACAGGACAGCGATGGTCTTACCTAGCGGTTGTTATCGACCTATTCGCTCGAAAAGTTATTGGCTGGGCAATGTCTAACTCCCCAGATAGCGCATTGACAGGTAAGGCGTTAACCATGGCCTATGAGAGCCGTGGAAGACCGTCTGGCGTAATGTTCCACTCGGACCAAGGTTGCCACTATACGAGTAAGAAATATCGTCAGTTGCTATGGAGATATCGAATTACTCAAAGTATGAGTCGTCGAGGAAACTGTTGGGATAACAGTCCTATGGAACGTGTGTTCAGAAGCTTGAAGACGGAATGGGTACCAAAGAATGGCTATAGAAGCTTTACAGAGGCGCACCAAGCAATAACAGATTATCTGGTTGGTTATTACAACCAGCATCGTCCACATCAATACAACGGTGGATTAACACCAAATGAGTCGGAACGACAGTTCTGGTTCCCTTATAAAACTGTGGCCAGTTTTACTTGACCACTACA
>NZ_MCZZ01000089.1 GCF_002875705.1 Vibrio sp. 10N.261.45.E2 | reverse complement strand
TTTACTTGACCACTACAATGCATATGTCTCAGCGATTGATCCTTACCTCCTGCCCCAAGACAAGCGTGCCAGTAACAGTTTAAACCGCTATATCTTGATTGCTGACGGGCCTCTGATACAGCTCTCTAGCTTACTGATCAAATACAATGATGATGACAATATTCAGTTTTTAATTGAACCCTCGTCAGACGTTGCCAACATTGAAAATACCCAATTCGTTATTAAGTCAATTGAACAAACTCAAGAGAGTATCAATGTCCAGTTGACCAGTCGGCACCTGATTGCTCAAGTCAATATTCGGGAACAAAAGTTCAATTACGAGAAAGCCATCATCGCCAAACAAACCTTTCTCGTCAGCTTTGGAACTCTGTTCACTGTCATGTTCATCGTCCATTTAGTGGTGCGCTACCAACTTGTTCGCCCACTAAAAGATTTATTGCATGAAATATCCATAGGTGGACTCAAGCTTAGATACTTCAAACGTTCATCGGGACAAAGTGAAATTGATGGATTGAAAAACGCTTACATCGACTCACTAACGGAATTGAAATTTGAAGCTGAATTCGATCAACTCACCAAGTTAGCCAACCGACGTTCATTCATCCGACATCTTGATGTACGCATAAAGAGCTCAATGAATCCACACTGTTATGTGGTTTGTTGGGACATCATCGACTTCCGCAAAATCAACGATCTTTACGGTGCAAAAGTTGGCGATAATGTACTGATAAGCTTAGCTAAAGCCTTGAAGGAAACACTACAAAACCAGCAATCATCTTTGGGCTTTAGTTGCAGTGATTATTCTTTAGCAAGACTGGGAGGAAACCAGTTTATTACGATTTTAGAAACGGATAAGCATCAACTGATCAATGAAGAAATTGAGAACATCAACAATACGCTAACGGGAACCACATTCCTTGACTACTACGGGTTCCGTTTATCGCTCGCTACAGGTGTTTTGCCACTCGACACTCCAAAGTTCGAAGATATTTGGCACCGATGTATCGATGAAATGTTGGCTAACGCAAAATCCCATAGCAATGGCAAAAGTCGCATTGTTTACGGTGAGGAGTTATTACATACCTTGGAACGTCATGACATTGTGGAGAAAAGGTTGTTAGAGTGCTGCGAAAGTGACAACTTTGAACTCCGCTTTATGCCTATTTTCAATGCGAAGACACTTCAGATAGGTGGCGCAGAGTGCTTAATTCGTTGCCCTGCCTTATTCGATATCGATGCGGGACCGGAAGAATTTATCCCAGTGGCGGAGAAAAGTAATCTCATCGCAAGGCTCGACATGTGGGTCATAGGCAACGCCATCAAAAGCTATAAAGAGCTTTCAGAACTTCACCAATACACGGGCACCCTGTCGATTAATATCTCGGCAATGGAGCTCTACAACCGTAATTTTGCGGACAACATCCGTAAAGTACTCGAACGTTATCAAGTACCACCCGGCAACATTATTATAGAAATAACCGAAACCAGTTACGTAAAAAGCACCAAGCTTACGGTGCAGACTATCGAAAGCCTAAGAAGCTTAGGTTTAAAGGTATCTCTCGATGACTTTGGTACGGGCTACACGGCGTTTAACCAACTTCTCCACTACCCTGTGGACGAACTAAAAATTGATAAGAGTTTTATCGATCACATAGTCGACGACAAAGCTGACCGAAAGATGGTCGAATCTATGGTTAACTTAGGCCACTCTTGTGACACGTTAGTCGTAGGAGAAGGTGTTGAGTCTATAGAACAGTATCATTACCTGAGACAAGCTAACTGTGACCTCATACAAGGCTACTTCTTTAGCCAACCACTCACTTATCTGGAATTCGTCGAGTTTGTTCGAAGCCACGACCCTCAGGCGATTTTAAGTCCAAAATCAATCACCCGATCGAGAGCTTAAGAGCGAAGTAAATAGAGCCTATTGCGCTAACTTGTTGCTTATAGAGGAATTAGCTCTGCATGGTCGTTAACAGCTCCATCATATCTTTAGAGCTGATGTTCTTTTTATGTCTAACGACCGCGTCAATCATCAATTCTAGGTTCCCCGCTGAAATATAATCCTTGAGTACGTCATTGAACTTTTCCTGAATCTCGTCACTCGTGTACAAGTGTTCAGGAATAAAGAACAGGAACTGACTTCCGCTACTACGAAACGAGATAGTACTTTCTGGAACCTTTGCAGTCAGCGACTTAGCGGCAGAACTCACGACCAAATCACCATACTCTAGACCGTACTTTTGGTTTATCTCACTGAGATTTCTAATACGCACAAAGTAGAGGTCGAAGTTACTGTTTGTTGGGTAGCTGTTCTTAACAAATTTCATTAACGATACTCGATTTCGAAACCCTGTAATGAAATCGGTAGAATGAAGTTTTCGTTTGATGGAAAAATCGAGATAAAAAATGATGCCTGTCATCAACAAAATCAAGACAAGAAAGGCACTGCTGACTTGGTGAACAACGACAAACTTACCCACAATGGATGTATTTTCCTCAATTACAGGGCTTTGTAATCGAAACTTTTCGTTAATAAACTCGACCAAGGTGGTGTAACAAATGTCGACTTTCTTCTGAAGCGATTCTTTCGGTAATTGACCCTGACTGACTAATTTGATTGACGATTCTAACGACTTAAACTTTTCAAACTCTGCGGTGAAGTAAGGTTTAAAGTTTGCGGAGCGGATGAAATTGGACGACTCGGTACTGTTAATCAAAATATCAAAGCGGCTCCAAGTAATGTCATAAGCGAGCCACAGTTCATCATAATCAATTGTTTTTGCGTGGCTGACCATCAAGAAGTTTGCATACTCTTTAACGAGCTGAAAAACAAACCAAGTGGCCTCATTTTGGCGGCTGGAAAAGCTCTTGTTGATGTCATTAATTCGAGTAACACTGTAGATATTGACGGATAGAACAACCACAGCTAAAGACAATACAACGACTTTAATTGCAGCCATAGACATCAGCTTCTTCATAATTGGCCTCTAGAGGTGAATATCACGAATCTGCCAAATCATCTTGGCATGGAAATCAGGGATGTTGGTCTCAGGGTTAGCAGAGAGTGGGTAAATTAACCAATAAGGGCCTTTTTCTCTGACAGACATAAACTCACCATTCTTTTTGATCGCAATGATGGGCTCATAGTTATCAAAATCTTCTTTAGGCACGGCTATTTTATAGTCGTTTAATGCCACGAAAGTGACTTGAGATGATATCGGTAAGTCCATATTTTCAAGCACCGTTTGTAAGGTTACGCCACTATAAACGGTCAGCCCCTCGACCCAAGGCAAGGTGGTGGTGATTTCTTTTTGAGGTAGTGACAGGAGGTGATCTCGACTTAATCCATACTTCTGTCCAGAGTGATCGAATACGGTTAACTCAGCGGCTGCGAAAATCGAAAACGAGCAAAGCCAGAGCACAAACAGGAATACAGTTCTCATCCTAAACTCCATTTAAAAAGGTCACTAAATTGAGTCTAGTCTAAAATGACCATTTAACTCGTACAAAGGCCTCTGGTATTCAACTGTATCGCTTTGTTCCGTAGCTTCTGCACTGAATCCATGTCATCAAACCCTTTTATTAATCCTTCTTTTATTTCTTCTTGCGTCACTATCCTTCAATCCTTCGGCTAACCAGAACTATATCTCTAGGCCGTCTCGTGGTGAAAACGCGCTTTTTGAGCGCTAGAAGTAATCCAATAACCCTTATGAATACGTATCAAATAGCAAAATTAACAATAAATATGAGTAAGTAAGTAGCGAGAATGCCTGTTGCTGCATAACCTTTAACCGAACGTAAGCAACTTTATTAGCTCTTTTGTTTGGTACCGGTCGTTTCTATTTTACCAGCAGATAACGCTTATTACTGTTAGAACGCTTACTCAATTCATAATCAAGGGAATCGAGAATGAGTTTGAATATAAAAAAATTTAACCCCATGGCGACACTTTCTACCCTAGTAATGACGCTGGTCATGTTTCCTGTTTCAGCAGAAGTTAATCAAGAACAATTCGAGTTAGGCAAACAAAAAGCCAAGGTGTGCATGACCTGTCATGGCGCTGATGGTATCTCGACACAAGATCCCTACCCAAATCTGCGCGGTCAAAAAGTGGGATACCTGATCTCTTCGTTGAAAGATTATCAGACACGGGAACGAACCAGTGGCTTAGCGATTCTCATGCAGCAACAAGCCGACACGCTCTCAGACCAAGACATACGTGACATATCCTATTTCTACTCAATGCTTGGCAATGATTCAAACTCGCTCGGCGATTCAAACAAAGTCAGTGATTCAAATTAAGTTAGCAGTTCAAAATCTCTAGGCAAGGAGCCTTGTTATGGAACAAGTGGCAACGCAATACAGCATAAAGGTTGTGAAGTACTTCATCGTCGCGTCCTTGGTGTGGGCGATTGTAGGTATGATCATCGGCGTGATTCTCGCCGCGCAATTATATTGGCCGGTATTAAACTTTGATTCTCAATACTTCCAGTTTGGTCGACTACGTCCGCTGCATACATCTGGGGTGATTTACGGCTTCGTCGTCAATATTTTGATGGGGACCTCGTTGTACATTGCCCAACGAACAGGCCATTGTGATCTGTTCAATAAAAGCCTTTCATGGATGGTATTTTGGGGCTGGCAGTTCATTCTATTACTCGCAGTCATTTCCTTACCCGCAGGCCACACTAGCTCAAAAGAGTATGCAGAACTTGAATGGCCTATCGACTTATTGATTGTGTTGGTTTGGGTGCTCTACGCAGTGCTCTTCTTTGGCACCCTCGCCAAGCGGAAAGTCAGCCATATATTCGTGGCTAATTGGTTCTTTGCTGCTTTCATTATCGTCGTTGCCATGATTTTTATCGTCAACAACCTTGCGATGCCAGTGTTAGCAATGAAGTCCTACTCTGTGTTTGCTGGGGCTCAAGACGCGATTGTGCAATGGTGGTGGGGACATAATGCCGTTGGGTTCTTATTGACAGCCGGTGTGATTGGTATGAATTACTATTTCATACCCAAGGCAGCGGATCGACCTATCTACTCCTATCGTTTGTCCGTGATTCACTTCTGGGGTTTGGTCGGCTTTTACACATGGGCCGGAACGCACCATTTAGTTTACTCTTCCGTTCCTATCTGGATTCAAAACATCGGAATCGTGATGTCATTGATTCTTTGGCTCCCTTCATGGGCAGGCGCCTTCAATAGCGCAATGACCCTTCTACAAAATAAAGAAAAGCTGAAGTCCGACTACATTCTTTTATTCTTTTTCTCAGCGATTCTTTACTACTGTTTGGCAACATTCGAAGGTCCTCTACTTGCTATCCGCTGGTTCAATATGGTTGCACACAACACCGAATGGATCATCGGCCACGTACATTCCGCAGCACTCGGTTGGGTTGGAATGTCGGGAATAGCGGTTTTTTATTACTTCATTCCACGCTTGTGGGGTCAAACCGAACTTTGGTCACGACGCTTGATCAAATGGCACTTCTGGCTTGCTCATGCTGGCGTCGCCATTTACGCGATAGCACTTTGGGTCGCAGGCATTGGCGAAGGCTATATGTGGCTCGCTCAAAACGAAAATGGCGAACTGATTTACAGTTTTGTCGAGGCTATGGACTTCAAAGCACCATGGTTATTCATGCGCTTCTTTGGTGGCTCACTGTTTGTACTTGGGCTGTTCTTAATGGCATTCAACTTGTACAAAACGGTTCGTATGCCCGCCGTACATGACGCTAAAAACACCGTTAACGAGGGGGCTTAAATGATGAGTAAAGACTTTACACATTCAATCGTCATTTTAATTTTGACCACGGTTGTCGTTGCCTCCTTTTCTTTGTTGGTTTGGGTAGTTCCTAGCATTGTCCGTGGAGACGACATTGCGAAAAACAGCTTAGCAATGCCGCTTACACCGATTGAGTTAGCAGGACGAGACATCTACATCAGTGAGGGCTGTCATGTGTGTCACACCCAAATGGTTCGCCCGCTAGAGCCGGAAGTGAAACGTAATGGACGTCCGAATAAAGAAGCAGACGATATCTATGAATTCCCTAACTTGTGGGGCTCCAAACGTACAGGACCAGACCTCACTAACCTAGGTCGAAAATATTCAGACCAATGGCATGTCATTCACCTAGTGAACCCTCGCAACGTTGTGCCTACATCAATCATGCCCTCTTACCCATGGCTGTTTGAGCAAACGCTTACCGGCGATGATATTAGCGCCAAAATGGAAGTCCTATGTACCTTAGGTGTGCCTTATACCGATCAAGAAATTGGCGACGCCCGATTACAAATAAGAGGAAAAACCAAAGGTGAAGCTCTGATTCGTTATTTACAAAGCCTTGGTAAAGATACGTCACAGGAGGTATTACAATGAGCACATTTTGGAACTTATGGGCGGTACTCTTAACCTTAATATTCTTTGTTCTGATGGTGTCTGTTGTCGTTAAATACTGGCGTAGCAATCACAAAGCCGATCACGACCACACCATTGGCACTTTCGATGGTATTGAAGAGAAAGATGCCCCACCACCTAAATTACTGTTTGTCAGTTATGCGGTGGCATTTCTTTTGTCTGCTGGTTACTTGGTGCTCTACCCTGGGCTCGGAGAATGGGAAGGATTAGTCGATTGGAAACAAAGCGACGATAAGCTCAGTTCGCCAACCACCACCCTTAATGAGCAGTTCTCACAAACCAGTGAAACGACGTTAGAAGGTTTGGCCACTGTCCCTGAGATCGTTAATAGCGGTAAGATCCTGTTTCAAACCCATTGCGCAGCCTGCCACCGTAATAATGCTCAAGGGCAAAAGCACTTCCCCAACCTAATAGACCAAGAGTGGCTTTATGGCGGCAGTGACGAAGCTGTTATTCATTCGATCGCCAAAGGGCGAAACGGTGCAATGCCAGGTTGGAGTGAAATCATGCGCCCTGATGAGGTGGCAAAGGTTTCCTACTATTTAGCGTCCCTCAACCAGCGCCATACCGATGTGCCTGAGGTTAAAGTCGAACTCGGCAAAACCTTGTTCACCAAATATTGTTCGTCTTGTCATGCCGATGGTGCTGTCGCGAATCCTGCGATTGGTGTTCCTGATCTTTCGGACGATATCTGGCTTCACGGGGGCAGTATTGAAGAGATTCAACACACCATCAATTACGGCTTGAACAACCTGATGCCAGCGTTTGACGAGCAGCTCACCGAGAACGAAATCCTCGCGCTTGGAGCTTACATCCGACACGCAGGTGAAGAAGAACAGCAAAGGCTCGCGAGTTTGAAAGCATCATCTGTAGAGCGAGGAGAATACTTAGCATATGCCGGAGACTGTGTCGCTTGTCATAGTGCGGAGGGTGGCGAACCTTTTGCTGGCGGCCTGCCATTTGTGACTCCTTTCGGCACCGTATATTCAACCAACATAACTCCACACACCACTGAAGGGATAGGAACCTACGATTTTGATGACTTCCGAGCTGCGTTAGTTGCAGGTAAAGGTAAGAACGGCTATCTGTACCCTGCTATGCCTTACACTTCGTATCAATACCTCACCGACCAAGACATGGTCGATTTGTGGGAATACATGCAATCCATCACAGCAGTTCCTCGACGCAATGATGACAACAGCATGATGTTCCCATCCAATATCCGATTAGGTTTACTTGGCTGGAACATCGTCTTTATGGACACCGACCCTATTGACTATCAGGTGCCAAAGGAACTTAAAAATGAAGTCGCGGATGTAGAGAAATGGCAACAAGGTAAGTATTGGGTCGCAGGATTAGGTCACTGTTCGGAGTGTCATACTCCAAGAAACATTGCTCAAGCTCTGATCCCTGAACGTATTTTCCAAGGTAACTTGATCGACGGTTGGAACGCGCCTGATATCACAGCCAATGAGCTCTATATCGATGGTTGGGATGAAGCAACGCTCACCGACTTTTTACACACTGGTCACTCAGACAAAGGCACCGCTTTTGCAGGTATGGCTGATGTAGTGAAAAATAGTTTGAGCTTGATGACGCGTGAAGATGTTGAATCGATGTCTTATTACCTACTCAGCGGAGACGTCAACAACACTATTGCTAGTGACGCAGTTCCGTTACAACCTAAAGGGTTTGATGAGGCAGCGTATAACAGTGAAATCTACGCCACATATCGTCAAACCTGTGGGGCGTGTCATGGTGACGATGGTAAAGGTCGCGACCCTATCGCCCCTACTCTGTTGAATAACGGTATCATCATGCACAGCGACCCATTCAACACCATTGCGGTAACCGTTCGCGGCTTGCAACCTACTTACCTCGACAAAGATAGAAACTTCATGCCAATGGCGAGTTTTGAGGATGTATTGTCAGATCAACGCTTGGCTGAGTTAATCACGTTTGTGCGTTCAAACCTTGGCGACCGCAACGAACCCGTCACGGCTGAGCATGTTAGAGAGGTAAGAGAAACACTTGAAGCAGCAGGTTATGCGGGCGGCCTACATACCACGCCAGACATGTATGACCGCAGAGACAACACCATCAATATCCGGTAACAGGCAAATTGCTTGAAAAGTGAATTGTAATAAACCAAAGGGAGACCACTGTGTCTCCTTTTCTTTTGTCCAAATACCCCCTTTCGACGCTTTGCCAAACAACACAATTGTAACTAACTGATTACACAATTAAGCAGAGCTGCACATAATGCGATCAATCTCGCAGAACAAAGATGACACCAAGTGCATAATATGCAAAATTTTCTAAAGATGTACTAAGGACAGTTATGGATACAACTACACTCATCTACGATACGTTGGAAGGCCTGTCGAGCGCAAAGCCACAGCAACACGCTCAAATCCGCCAAAATCTATATAACCAATTAGATTTATCATTTGAGAAGCAGTTGGCTTTGTATTCATCAGTTCTTGGTCCAGCAAGTGCTGGTAGATTGACCGATTTAGATAGTGCAGTAATGTCTGCACGCAAGATTGTTGGCCTAGAAAACAGCTAATCAATCTTCAACCTATCTCTACTTTAACGCTGCCATTGTGCAGCGTTTTTTTATGGACGCCATTTACAATAAATACGGTTAATTCCGATAGGCGCTGTCATTTACGGTAAGTACAGTTATTTACGACAAGTGCAATTGGGCCTGTTTTTCAAGTTACACGCATTCTCATTTAGTTAATCTTATGTTCCATTTTTAACAGGTGTGCAACCTCAGTAATGGCGCTAATGTTAGTAGCACGTTAACCACACATCGGATGGAAGAATCATGAGAGTACTAATTGAATATACACAAACAGGCAAATATCGTGACCATGCGTGGGAAGCATTAACGATTCGTTCAAAAGGCGAAATTCAAGCTGTGACGCCCTCTTATGCAGCTCAGCTTATCGAACAGAACCGCGCCAGCTTATCGACTACGGAAAATCAAGACATCGTCATCCAACCTTAATGGCTTAAAGGGCTACCCCTCCTAGTTCCTTAAATCGAATAGTTCGATGACATAAAAAAAACGCTGCACGGATGCAGCGTTTTCTTGTTTCTAACGAGTAACAACCGTTTATTTTGGTAGGTTTTCTATTGCTTCAACCATCGTCATTAATTTGTCGACAATACGTTCACCATCCACTCTCAAACCATTGTGTTCATATTCGTTGGTGATCCACGCTTTCGAATTTGGAATATTGGCAAGCGTCTCGCGGCTGTAATCCAACTCCACATACATGTCATCTGCGTAAACTGCACACGCCATTGGCACGGTATTCTTGCTCAGCTGTTCTGCATTGTACAAAGAGCCCCAATCTGACTTTTCAGCCAATAGATTGGCTGCTTCACGCAATGGCTTCAACGTTTCTAGTTGGTCGAACATCCATGGGTAAACCATTTCTCCGGTAAACCAGAACTCACTACCTGATTGGTAGTTGAAGTGTGGATACTGCTCGCGAACTCGATGTGCAGACCAGTTAGATGCTGTGCCTTGACAGTAAATCGATTCATGCAAGATTGCGTAAATTGGGTTAGTTAAGTAACCCTGCTCTTGCTGCATTTGATTTAAGAAACTGTAGCTCAGCTGCTTGTTTCCGTTCACTTCAACAAATGCACTTTCCAGTGTGAAGTACATAGGCAGGTTCGCTTCGCCACCACCAAGATTAATGCCAATCAACTGGAACTGTTCAACCGTGAACACTTGACCGTTTGGCAACCTCACATCGTTGTTCAGCAGGTAATCAGAGATATCACGACACATCGCTTGTGCTTGTGGGAACTGAGCAAAGAACGCTCTGTTCTTGTCTTCTACACGCTTGTAAGTCGCACGATAAACGTCGTCAGCTTCGCGTTCAATAGACGGAATACCACCCGTTACATAACAGCGCTGTAGGCTCTGTGGGAACAACGACAAGTAGCTCAGAGTACAGAAACCACCAAAGCTCTGGCCAATTGTCGACCACTGCTTAATACCAAACTGTTCACGAATCGCTTCCGCATCACGAACAATGTTGTCCGCTCTAAAGTGCGTTAAGTATTCAGCTTGTTGCTCTGCAGAAAGGTGCGCCAAGGTTTCATGGCTGATAACCGTGCTGTTACCTGTACCACGTTGGTCTAGCAACAAAACACGGTAGTTTTGTAATGCTCGCTTTAGCCAACCCGATTGGCCGCTCACTCGTGGCGAAGGAAAACCTGGGCCGCCCTGAAAGTAGATAAGCCACGGCAGTTCTTGCGTATCTTTAGCGAGATCAACTAGCTCACGTGCGAAGACTTGGATCTGTTGTCCATCTTTTGCTTGGTAATCCAGTGGCAACTCAAAAGAGTGCTGACGATACAGGGTGGTTCCATCAATAAAGTTAGCTTGCACGCTTCATTCCTTTTTATCTGATTCTAATGTCATCGGTACGAATAAAAGTGGCGCCCTATGGCACTCATAGTAAGCAAGATACGCATACTGGCTTGTAAAAGAAACCGTTTGTTTAACCTGAATGTGAAGGTGCTTCATCTAATTGCTCAATTGGTCTTCAACGCGTAACAACTTGTTTCAAAAGCGAAGGTTTAAGGGGGATCTATTGGTGGGGAGAAATGAAAATGGAAAACAAGTAAAAAGAGCTTAACGAGGTGAGGATACGTTAAGCTCTTTGGTTTTATCTGTTGTAGGTTCTATCTGTTATAGAAAGTGCTATCGATACGCTACACTATGAAGTCGTCAGCTCACCTGCACCTTGAATCGAACGTTGGCTGCTTTCTACGAGGATGGCTGTAGCGGTTTCTTTCAGCGCCCCCCACTCTGCTTCATCCACTTCAATGCCATCGTTCCACGCTTTCTCTTGAGTTTTAAAAAGCGCTTCTGACTCAATGTGTGTTTGGTAGCCATCTGACAAACGTTCGATATCGAAATCCTGGACGGAAAGTTCGATGGTCATATTATGGATATGTTCGTCCGATGTCAGTGGCGAATCTGATAAAAACAGCTCTGGTGCTACGCACCCACGATTAAGCACATACAAGGTGCTCTTCGGATTGGAGCCATTATCCCAACGTGCGGTACAAGCGATGCCTTTCGCAGCTAGTTTCACAAGTTCACTGTAGGCTAACCAACGGTTGTGGCAGTTATTAAGCTCAATTTTCAGCGCTTTTTTGCCGACCATTTTTTCAATCGCATAATCCATCACCACTGGGAGATGACACGCCAAGCTAGCCTTATGCAAGTCCACTTCAACGGTGTTGTCGCTAATCATTTGGATATCTACAGGGCAATCGTCTTCTAAACCCATAAAGTTACTCGCATTGTTAAAATGGCGAACACCATCCAAGCCAACCATCTGTAAATCTGCCACCATGTTCGCTATCACATCGGCTTCACCACATGTACGACGCATCCCTAGAAAGGCTTTGTTGACGGCCGCGACCAGTTCATTGTGAGAAACGATCATAACGATTTACCTCCATGTTGAGCGTTAATAGGCGTAGAAATTTTATGAGATTCAGATAGCTCCGCTTCATTTGGTAACAGTGGGAACACCCACTCGTCCTGATGGATTTCATCAAGCAGCGGTGCCCCTTGGAAGAAAGTCACTCGAACCCAACGGTCTGAGCGAGGATCAAACTTAGTTGCGCCAAACATAGCGAGTTTGCAACGTAACAAATGCATCGGAAGCGACTCTTGGTGAAGTACATTCATTTGGATGTCACCCATCGCTTTGTTGCCTAGCGTCCACACACGGCGTGCAATCGCACGATGCTGTGGCTGCTTAACAAGGAATTCAGCTAGCGACAGCTCAGGCGCGAATTGCAGTAACGCATGGTACAAACGGTAAGCTTGACGGCCGATATCTAACGGCAGTTCACGTTCTTCACCTAGTTCCTCACCTCGAACACCGAGTCTTGGCTCTTCTTTGTCTTGAGAGCGATACCAGAACCAGTAATTATTCTCTGCTTTAGTAAAGTCAGTCGTAATCGCCCAGCGGTATTTTTCTTCCAATACCACCAAAAGGTCTTGAATCTTTTTACCACTCGGAAGCGACAGTGTTTCGCTACAATTCATTTGCTCTTGATGGGCGTCCACTAATTCTGGGTACAATTCCATCAAGCATGAGATAAGGATTTCTTGGGCTTCCATACTCATGTGCTTAGATTGTTCAACTAACTGTGCCCATGTATCGCAGTGGTTTACAGAGGCTTCTAATGATTGTGTTGCCTGTTTCAACTCATCAACAGCGGCTTTGTTCAGCTCTTGTTGGTTTTCATTGATGGTAACGACTTGTTCTAAATGACAAATCGCTTTTTTAACTAATGTACGTAGTGGCTCAATCAACGCCGCATCAGTAGGATTAGCTAACACTTCCGCCAATGCATGTTCACGAGTCGTCATCCACTGGTCGACAATACTTGGGTGGTTGATAAGGTATGGTGCCATCCCTAGACCTGTCGCATTCCCCACACCAAGGTAACGTTGTAACCCTCTATGCAAGGTAATCGCTTGTTCACCGCCTTGTTGCTCGGCTAGGTAATGAACCCAATCTAGGCTGAACTCACGCAGCATATAAACCGCACACATTTGCGCACTAAACGACTGATTAAAATCTTCATTTTTCTCTAAGATTTTGAAGTCAGCAATGCCAAATTTGCCATTACCATATACCGCTGTCGTTCGCAGGATGTAACCTACTTCAGCCAGTTCTTTTGGTGTTGGTTGAACACCTTTAGCTAGGTGACTCACGATGTGTTCAAACACTCGTACGCTTTTGTTTGCACGCGCCAACACAAGCACATTATTTGGATTACGGCCGGCTTCTTGTAGCGGTACATTCGCACGAAGCCTTTCAAGTAAGGTGACATCAACATCTCCAAGAACAAGCGCAAACGTTACATCCCACTTTTCAGCAATTACACGGTCATTTCGTTCGTCGTCTGCAATCTCATCGCAGAAAACAACCAAATGATAAACATGATTTGGCGTTTCTAGCTTATAGATAACATGACCAAAACCTTGAGGGCTCAGTTGCCACTCATGCTTAGTCACTTTCCATTGCTGTTGTGCCATTTTACGAATCAGAGTTCTTACGAAGCTGATACGTGTTTGGTGCATTGCACCTAGCCTTTCCGGTGCCATGACGACGGTTGCGTCACGCAGTGCTGATTCAGTGTAAGTAGAACGATGTGCATCCATTTTGCTCACCACCTTATAGTTATAGGATTTTGCTAGCCATTCAGAACCGATCGTTGCCATCATATGAAGCATTCGTTGTTACAGTGTGCTGGTTAGCTTTCACGTTATTTGGGGCAAGCAAGCTCACCCCTTATTATTTGTCCTGACTAGATCGATTGACCTAAATACGTGCCGCCCGGTGTATCTTCACCAGTACGGTTTTTCTGTTCCTCTCGGAACCTTGTATCAGCCTTCTTTCAAAGGCTGATACCTTGTTTCTCTTTAATTTGTTATAAGCCCTGCTCTTTCGCCATCTTGATTGCGATTTGAGGTGCATTCCAAAGTGATGGCAGCAAGATTAAGGACACAGGTACCGCTGTGATAACAATGAAGGATTGCAGCGCTGAAATACCGCCAGACCCTAGGGAAATCAGAATTAACGCGGTTACCCCCATCATCACACCCCAGAAGGTACGAATAATTGCATTCGGTTCTGTCTCACCACTGATCACCACACTGATGGTGTAAGTCATTGAGTCACCGGTCGTGACGATGAAAATTGTCGTTAAAATCAAGAACAGAATTGAGATAAGCATTGGCATTGGTAGCTGCTGAGTTACCGCTAGCAGTGCGCCGGGTAAGTTAAAACCTTCGAACGCTTTACTTACGCTACCTGGGTCTGCAATTTCGAACGCAAGACCAGAGCCGCCAACAATCGTGAACCAGAAGCAAGTAACAAACGGAGCAATCAAGCTAATCGTTGATACCAACTGGCGGATACTACGACCGCGTGAAATGCGTGCGATGAAGATTGCCATCATTGGGCCGTAACCTAAGAACCAACCCCAGAAGAACACTGTCCACCAGCTCAACCAACCCTCGTCACCACGGTAAGTCGCCATTGGGATGAAATTATCAATCATGCTGCCTACACCTTGGATGTAGCCATTGAAGATGAAGTTTGTTGGTCCAAAAATCAGGATGTAGACCATCAAAGCCATTGCCAAAATTACGTTGTAACGGCTTAGCATTTGCATTCCGCGGTTAAGACCACTTAATGCCGACAACGTGTATAGAACAATAGCGAATAAGATGATGATCAGTTGCGTCGTAAAGCCGTCTGGAATATCAAACAGTGCGTTCAGTGCATAGCTCACTTGTAGGCCCAAGAACCCGATAGGGCCAATGGTGCCCGCCGCTACTGCAACAATACAACATGCATCAATCAGTGCACCTGTGTGGCCTTTCAGTGCTCTTTCGCCTAATACAGGGTAAAGCAGAATACGAGGTTTAAGAGGTAAGCCTTTGTCGTAGTGAAGGTGCATAACCACGATAGACGTTAAGCTGCCCACAATAGCCCATGCTAGGAAACCCCAGTGCATGAATGATTGCGATAAAGCATTCACCGCGCCTTGCTGTGCGTTTTCTTGTGCGCCGTACAATGGTGGTGGGTTAACATAGTGAGCAATCGGCTCTGCTGCTGCCCAAAATACACCGCCACCTGCCAGTAGCGTACAGAAGATGATAGCCATCCAACGGAAACCATCCATTTCAGGTTTAGCGATGCCACCTAGGATAACCTTGCCTGTTCGCCCTGCCGCTAAGCCAAGACCAATAAGAAAAGTCAGAAGAAGAAGCATTTGCCAGTAAGGACCGAATACTTTTACAGACCATGCAAAGCCCGTATTTACTAGGCTTGATAACAGCTCGCCATCAAATAGAGCAAGTGCCACGAACAGAGCGATAAAGCCGCCGCTGTACCAAAGTGCTGGGTTGGATAGTCCCAATTTGTCTGACGTAGACTCAGACTCGTTTGTGTTGTTTTTTGCATTAATTGCTGTGTGTGTTTGACCCGCATTTAAGCTAGAAGACTTCACGCTATTGGTTAAATCAGACATACTCTGACTCCAGAGGTTTCTTTGCAGCTGTCATTAAAATGATGACTACAAGGGTGTATTTAACACCTGCCCTATTATTTTTGTGTTGGGCAGGCTAATCCATGTTTGGGTTACCGCGTTGCGAAATAGACCGTTGTTCCTTTTGAATAGTGAAATTGATAAAGCAGCACTTGCTCATTGAACGTTTGTTAGAAGGCTACTCATTCGATTATTGCTAGTGAGAAACGCTTAACCCTTGCTTTGCGGCTCTAGGCCATCTTTCAAGAAGTTAAACCAGTTTTCTCCCAAGACTTGCCCAGCTTCAGACTCACTGAAACCATGACGCATCAATCCGTTATATATGTTTTCCATACCCGCACTACCACAGAACCAAGGCAACGCATCTGGCCAACCTGAGTTGTTTGCAGAGCCTTCGCCGTAGTCCATTGCTTTAGACCAACGACCATTTCTCATCCATTCAAGGACAGCTTGAGGCTGGTTTAAGCATAGGTCACTACCAATACCGAGGTGTTCGACGCCAACCATGTCAGCAGTGGTCGCAACCATCTGACAGAAGTCTTCCAAGGTACATTGGCTGCCGTTTGGTAGGTGGAATGGGTATAAGCTGAATCCGATTAAGCCACCGCGTGCAGTGAGCGCTTTAATCACATCGTTTGATTTGTTTCGTAGTGCATCATGAGCAAATGTTGGATTCGCGTGGCTGATACAAATAGGACGAGAAGACAGATCAATCGCTTCAAGCGTTGAACGCTCCGCACTGTGAGACATATCGATGATCATCCCCACTCGGTTCATCTCTTCGATCGCTTGCTTACCAAAGCGCGTGATACCGGTGTCGTTCTTCTCGTAACAACCCGTCGCCAATAAGCTCTGGTTGTTGTAAGTAAGCTGCATGATCAAAAGACCTTGCTTGCGCATCACTTCGATAAGACCAATCTCATCGTCGATTGGAGAACAGTTTTGAGCACCAAGGAAAATGCCGACTTTGCCAGTCGCTTTTGCAGTCTCAACATCCGCCATTGAGTGAATCGGCATGATAAGGTCTGCGTTCTGCTCGAATCTTAAATTCCACTCTGCAAAGCGAGATAAGGTTTCACGAGCTGTCTCGTGGTAAACCGCGGTAGCGTGAACTGCTGTAATGCCGCTCGCCTTTAGTGTTTGGAAATATTCTCTATTCCAATTGCAGTATTGCAATCCATCTATAACAATCCGTTGCTGGTACATAACCACTCCTATTGAAAGCTCAGTGTTCTAGCTCGGTTTTGAAAACACGCTCGAATAACATGTTTTCAAAAATGGGTTAAATCACTTGTCTAAATTCGTTTGCTGCTTTGGTTTGAATGTTGGCCTGACTCTGTGAATCAGGCCAATTCGATAGCTGGATAGCTAGGGATTTAATTCTCCAACTATCCAATTCTTATACAGAAAGTGGATTAGTAAGGACGCTGGTAAGCCGTCTTCACCACGGTGTAGAACTCTTTCGCGTATTGACCTTGCTCACGAGGACCGAAGCTAGACTCTTTACGGCCACCAAACGGTACGTGGTAATCCGTGCCTGCTGTTGGTAGGTTCACCATCACACAACCTGTTTGCGCTTGTTGCTTGAACATCGCGCTGGTTCGTAGGCTCTGAGTAATGATGCCGCCAGTTAAACCAAAGCGAGTATCGTTGGTTGTCGCGATAGCCTCTTCTAAGTCAGCAACACGAATCACGCTTGCCATTGGTGCGAACACTTCTTCTTGGTTCACTTCCCAATCGTTCTTCGTGTTCAAGAACAGCGTTGGAGACATGTAGAAGCCTTCGTGTTGCATGCTCAAGCGTTCGCCACCAAATGCCAGCTCACCGCCGCTTTGACGTGCTTTCTCTACCCAACCTAGGTTTGCTTCAAGCTGGTTACCGTCAACAACAGGGCCCATGAACACGCCCTCTTCCAGTGCATGACCCACTTTCAGCTCGCTCATACGTTTAATCAGTGCTTCCACGTATTGGTCGTGAATGCCATCCATAACCACTAGGCGAGAAGACGCGGTACATTTTTGACCAGCACCCGAGAACGAACCTGCAATGGTTGCTTCGACTGCAGTTTGGATATCAGCATCGTCTGCGACCACAAGTGCGTTCTTACTGCCCATTTCCAACTGACAACGAACGAAGTTTGGCGCGGTAGCGGCTGCTACTTTGCGACCCGTATCAACAGAACCGGTAAAGCTCACACCGTTCACTTCTTTAGAGTTGATCAGTGCATCACCTACCGTTGAACCTCTACCTAGTACAAGGTTAAACGTACCTGCAGGGATGCCTTGACGGTGGATAATTTCAGTTAATGCCACCGCACTTGCTGGTGTTAGGTTTGCAGGTTTCCAGATAACGCTGTTACCGAAAGCAAGCGCAGGAGCAATTTTCCAAGCTGCTGTTGCAGTCGGGAAGTTCCAAGGAGAGATGATGCCGATAACGCCTACTGCTTCACGAGTCACTTCAACAGAAACGCCTGGGCGTACTGAGTCTGCGTTATCGCCAATCTGGCGAAGCACTTCAGCCGCAAAATATTGGAAGAACTGACCTGCACGGTAAATCTCACCGCGACCTTCAGCAAAAGGCTTTCCTTCTTCACGAGAAAGTAAAGTACCCAGCTCATCACAACGTGCAATCAGTTCGTCACCAATCGCTTGAAGTACCGCTTGCTTTCGTTCAATTGGCGTTTTTTCCCACTCTGGTTGAGCGTGTTTCGCTGCTGAAATTGCTTGTTGAACTTGTTCAGCACTTGCTTGTGCAAAGTTGCCGATGTTTTCAGAAATATGTGATGGGTTAATGTTCGCTACGGTGCTTACACCCGCTTGCCATTCGCCGCCAATGTAGAGTGCGTTTTCAGCTTGAACATTCTGTAATTGAGTCATCATTCTGTCCTTGTAACGGTTAGGCTGCGTTTGAGTCTGGCAACCATCTGATTAATGAATAAAACGTTAATTTCTATAATAAATAATGTTTGAATCTTGTATGTAAAAATGAACCAAGTCGCTTGTATCAATAAAGATCTTTACTGACAAATAACTTCAATCTGCAAATTGCCTTAGTTCACAATCGAATTATTCAGGTTGAGACGCCGATGCATAAACCACGAACTCGACCAGCATTTCTTCTCTTGCTAACCCTGCAACGACGACCGCAGCACGGTTTGGGTAAGGTGCATTGAAGTACTCTCCATATACGCTGTTCACCGTTTTTAGATATTCACGGTCTGTCACGTAAATAAGAACCTGTAGCACTGAATCCATAGATTCACCTGCACACTCCAATGTATGAACAAGGTTATTAAAAGTCTGACGCGTTTGTGCTTCGATACCACCCTCTACTACCGCACCAGTCTCATCGATTGGAATCTGCGCTGTATATAGAGTGCCGTTATTAACGATTGCCCACTCTAGTGGTGCTTTTGAAGCGAAAAGCTCGGTTTTTACTGGGTGTTTTTTAGTTTTTGCGTTCACGATTCCATCCAACTTTGTAACAACTATGTTTCAAGATGGTTAAATACTGCACCTTGACGACTGATAAATCTAACGGTAAATTTTGTGCATTTGATAAGAAAAATCTATCACCTTACAGAAAGTAAGGCATAGCAAGGGCTAGAGAAGGATCAGTGCCATGAGCATTAAGCTACAACAGTTAAAACATTTTGTTTTGGTGGTCGAAGAAGGTGGATTTCGAGCGGCATCTCACCGTGCAAATCGATCGCAAGCGGCACTTTCGACTTCGATAAAAGAGCTAGAAAAAATACTCGGCCAACCACTGTTTGAAACAGGCAACAAATCAACACTGACGCCATTTGGCGAAATTTGCTTACCCAAGATCATTCAATTTCTAAATGTTTACAAAGCATTAGATAACGACCTGCGTGCCGCAGCCGCGGGCCAACAAGGAAGAGTTCGAATAGCGAGCGTACCTTCGGTCGCGGCAAAATTAATCCCTAGTGTTTTAGGGGCTTTTTGTGAGCAGTACCCTAATGTAGAAGTGAGTTTGATTGATGATAATGCGGCAGGTGTAGAAGCAAGATTACTGTCTGGCGAGGTTGACGTTGCCCTCGGAAACAGCTCCCATTTAGAAGAACAGAGCATCGACTTCACGCCTTTGCTTTCTGATCCTATCGGTGTCGTATGCCTCAAAGACAACCCTATTGCCTCTCAACGGGAAGGAATCGAATGGCAAACCTTGTTAAAGCAGCCCTTCATTCGTAACGGGACTTGCACCCTACTTGACCCAACACCCGCGCGAATGCTCAGCGAACAAGCTCTGTACTCAGTCGAGAACATTACTTCGTTGTTTTCGGTGTTAGAGCTCGGGATAGGCGTGACCACGCTACCTAAACTGGCTTTCCCAACCAATGAAACCCGCTTGGTGTGGATTCCATTGATTGACCCGCCCTTACAGCGTCAAATCGGTATTTTCAGACTGGCTGACCGTACGATTTCGCCACAAGCACAAGCTTTCCATGACTTATGTATTCAATATCTAAGTTATGAAGACTAATAGAGGGACATGATTGAGTTTATTTGCTTAAAAAGCGGTTGCTAGAGCAACACATCAAGAAATTCCAGCTCTCCCCTCCAGACTTATGACCTTTCTATCTTGGGCTTAGTGCCCTTTTTGCCCTATCTTCAGCTCCTTACATCCATGTGAGGAGCTGAATTTCTTCCATAATATTCATCTTAAACGCCGATTTATCCGTTTCGAATCGCTTGAAAGACGTTAAGAATGAAGTCGTGACAAACTATTTTGAAAAATAATCACTTCCAGATAGAGAACGCCGTATAGATAAATCACTCAATGCACGAAGGCTTTCATCGCTGACTAAAACTGGCTTTATTCCCTTGTAGAATTGTACTCAATAATCAACTTATAAATGATGCTAAGTGTTTGAATATACGTAATTGATAAGATCGTAACTTGCCAAATTGGCGTCTAAAATTTTCACACAAAAACGCCCCTTTTCGCTGAAAATAAAGCATTTAAAATTTTCATGAATAAAGTTATTCAACTATTACTTTCATAAATGAAAAACACTCATTTCAAAAATGGAATTATTGATGTCGGTTTTTGTCGTTTTGATCACATAATTTTAGGCGTAGTTTATATTTTGTCGGAACGATAGCGAATTAGTTTTTATCGTTTAATTTCGTCAGGAGATATAAAGCCAGAAAGATTATTTCTTTGTTAACAAGTAAAGGTTTATTAACAAGTCAAATTGCTATTAACAAGTAAGTGCTAGTAACAAAACATATTCAAACTGTGTTTTATATTTACTTACACTGTTAAATATAAGGTTTTATTATGAGGCTTAACGGGATAAGTAGCGACATCCTTGTTGCTGCTAAAAGAGTTGTTCTTTGCCAAATAGTATTAGCCGTCGGTGTAGTTTTATATGAAGTGTTTTTAGGTAATAAAGTAGATATGGAGTCTTCAGCTTTGGGTGTCGTTATCGCGATGCTACCACCGCTGTTTGGATTTATATATGCAAGCTTAAAGGTGCGCAAGAATCCTAATTATAGTTTACGCGAATTAATGCAAATGAGTCGTGTCGTGAAAATAACTTATACGTTCTTAATGTTTATCCTGGCATTCCAATTTTTTAAATTGGACAACCCAGTAATATTATACGCGTACATTTTCACAATGATTGGGTACTTCTTAACACCATTTATTACTGCCTCTACAAGATCGGAGTACGTGTAGTATGGATCAAGTCACTACCGCTCACGAATACATAGAGCATCATTTAACCTTCTTAACTACAGGCGATGGTTTCTGGGCGTTCAACATTGACTCAATGTTGATATCTTGGATTACAGGTTTACTGTTCATTGGTGCGTTTCGATATGTGGTAACTCGCGGCACTAGCGGTGTTCCAGGTCGTTTTCAATGCTTTATCGAGCTTATTTTTGATTTCGTTAACAACCTAGTCAAAGAGATTTTTCAAGCGGAGGATAAATTAATAGGGCCACTGGCATTAACCACTTTTGTTTGGGTGTTGTTAATGAATGCAGTTGACCTATTACCTATAGATTTAATACCGGGGTTAACCCGTGTAATGGGTTTAGGACACTTTAGGGACCTACCGACAGCGGACGTAAACATCCCTATGTCGATGGCACTTGGTGTGTTTATTCTACTGTTAACTTATACGTTTAAAAATAAAGGTTTGAAAGGCTTTATCAAAGAGCTAACTACTCAGCCATTTGATAACCCTCTTTTATATCCTGTTAACTTAGTTCTTGAATTAATAACATTAATTTCAAAGCCAATATCACTAGGCTTACGATTATTCGGAAACATGTATGCAGGCGAGATGATATTCATCCTTATCGCACTAATGCCTTGGTGGATGCAATGGGCACTAAGTGTTCCATGGGCCTTATTCCACATATTAATCGTATTCTTACAAGCATTTATATTTATGGTACTGACCGTTGTTTATTTAGCAATGGCAACAGAAGAACACCACTAATTAATAATTAAAAAATTAACTAACACATTATTTATCGGAGATACAAATGGATATCGTAAGCGCAGTTTTATATGTAGCGGGTGCATTACTGATCGGTTTAGGTGCGGCGGGTGCAGCATCTGGTATTGGTAACTTAGCAGGTAAATACCTTGAAGGTGTTGCGCGTCAACCAGATCTTACTCCAATGCTTCGTACTCAATTCTTCATCATGATGGGTCTTGTGGATGCTGTACCGATGATCGGTGTTGGTATCGGTTTATACATCATCTTCGCTGTGGCTTAACAAACAGCTTTAAAAAGATCGATTTATACATAATCAAGATTTAGTGAGGAAGGTATGAACTTAAATGCAAGCATGTTTGGACAAGCAATCTCATTCGTGATTTTTGTTTGGCTCTGCATGAAATATGTATGGCCCCCTCTCACCGCGATGTTAGACGAGCGCCAAAAAGAAATCGCTGATGGTTTACGCCACTCAGAGAACGCTGCGAAAGAGCTAGAACTAGCAAAATCAAATGGCGCGCAACTCATCGAAGATGCAAGAAAAGATGTGACTGAACTGATTGAACAAGGCAGAAAACGCCGCAATGAAATCATCAGCTTAGCGCAACAAGAAGCCGAGCAAGAAAAGGCACGCATCTTAGAACAAGGTAGAGCTGAGCTAGAAGGCGAACGTCAAAAGATCCGCCGTGAACTTCAGGCGGATATGGCAGACGCAGTGATTCAAAGTGCACAGAAATTGATTAGCAAAAACCTAGATTCCGCAACGAACCGAGCGCTAGTTGACCAAATGATTAGCGAACTCTAAGGAGCAGCAATATGTCCGATTACACCAATATTGCTCATCCCTACGCCAAAGCATCGTTTGAATTTGCTTTAGGTAAAAACCAGTTACAAGAGTGGCAATCAATGCTGTCCATTCTTGTGACTGTCGCGGAAGAAGAAACGATCGCTAGTCAGATATCTTCAGCAGAAGGTGCTTCTGCACAACAAACAGAAGAGCTGGTTAATCTCATCATTCACATTTGCCAAGGACTCGTTGATGACCACGTCATTAATCTTATTCGCGTCTTGGCCGAGAACGGCCGCCTTTCTGTTTTAAGAGACCTGTTTGAATTGTTCTGCGAGCTAAAGGACGAACATGAACGTGTAGTGCCGGTCACTGTCACCAGTTCAGAAATGCTGACACAAGATCAAGTTACGTCATTAACAGCTGCACTTGAGAAGAAATTAGAGCGTCAGGTTGAAATGAAGCAGGTTATTGATGACACGTTAGTGGGTGGAATGGTCATCAAGGCGGGTGAAACCGTTATCGATGGTTCTTTAAACACATCAATTGACCGATTGGCTCATCAACTTCACGCGAGATAGGTAACAATTATGCAATTAAATTCAAATGAAATCAGCGATCTAATCAAAGAACGCATCTCGAAATTTAATGTGAGCACCGAGGCTCGCAACGAAGGCACCATCGTATCAGTCCGTGATGGCATCATCACAATCAATGGCCTTGCTGATGTGATGCAAGGCGAGATGATTGAGCTACCAGGTGGTAAATACGCTCTCGCGCTTAACCTAGACACGCACTCAGTAGGCGCGGTAGTTATGGGCCCCTACACTGACCTATCTGAAGGCATGAAAGTGAAAGGCACAGGCCGTATCTTGGAAGTGCCTGTAGGCAACGGTCTTCTAGGTCGTGTCGTGAACACACTAGGCGAGCCAATTGATGGCAAAGGTCCAGTAAGCTGTGACCGACTCGACCCTGTAGAAGTGATTGCACCCGGTGTAATCGAACGTAAGTCTGTTGATCAACCTATTCAAACTGGCTACAAAGCGGTTGATACCATGGTGCCAATCGGTCGTGGTCAACGTGAGCTTATCATCGGTGACCGTCAAACAGGTAAAACAGCGCTCGCTATCGATGCAATCATCAATCAGAAAGATTCTGGCATCAAATGTGTGTATGTCGCGATTGGCCAGAAAGCATCTACTATCGCAAACGTTGTTCGTAAACTCGAAGACCACGATGCACTAAAAAACACCATCGTAGTTGTGGCATCAGCATCAGAGTCTGCAGCACTTCAATACCTAGCGCCTTATGCGGGTTGCACCATGGGTGAATACTTCCGTGACCGCGGTGAAGATGCCCTGATCATCTATGATGACCTATCAAAACAAGCGGTTGCTTACCGTCAAATTTCATTGCTACTTAAACGTCCACCGGGTCGTGAAGCCTTCCCTGGCGACGTATTTTACCTTCACTCACGCCTTCTAGAACGTGCAGCAAGAGTGAATGCAGAGTATGTAGAGAAGTTCACTAACGGTGAAGTTAAAGGCCAAACTGGCTCATTAACAGCGCTTCCTATCATCGAAACTCAAGCGGGTGACGTGTCGGCGTTTGTACCAACGAACGTAATCTCAATCACCGATGGTCAGGTTTTCCTTCAAACCCAACTGTTTAACTCAGGCTTACGTCCTGCAGTTGACCCAGGTATCTCGGTATCTCGTGTGGGTGGTGCGGCGCAATGCAAAATCATCAAGAAGCTGTCTGGTGGTATCCGTACCTCATTAGCTCAATACCGCGAGCTAGCAGCATTTGCTCAGTTCTCTTCTGACCTAGATGAGATGACGCGTAAACAGCTAGACCATGGTGAGCGTGTTACCGAATTGATGAAGCAAAAACAGTACTCTCCTATGTCAGTCGCAGAGCAAGCAACGGTTATTTACGCAGCAGAGAAAGGCTACTTGGTCGGTGTTGAACTGAGCAACATTGCCCGTTTTGAAGAAGAGCTGATCGCTTACGCCAAAGGTCAAAACCCAGCATTGTTTGACAAAATTAACGCGACAGGCGATTACAACGACAAAATCGACGGTGCTCTTAAAGAGATCTTAGAAGGCTTTGTCGCGCTGAAGGCTTGGTAAACGCTCCGGTTTGTTAGCTGGAAATCAAAACAAATAGGAGCAGATTATGGCAAGTACTAAAGAAATTCGCACCAAGATAGCCAGTGTTAGTAACACTCAGAAAATCACCAGTGCAATGGAAATGGTTGCAGCAAGTAAGATGCGCAAGGTTCAAGACAACATGACGCTCACACGGCCCTATGCCGAGAACATGCGTAAAGTTATCTCTCATGTTGCATCGGGTTCACTGGAATACCAGCACCCTTACCTGCAACAGCGAGAACCTAAGCGTGTCGCTTACATCATTATCTCGTCCGATCGCGGCTTGTGTGGTGGCTTGAACTCAAACTTGTTCAAGAAAGTGTTAGAAGAAATGGAGCAATGGCGCACCAAGGGAGTCGAGGTAGATACAACCTTAGTGGGATCTAAGGCTATCTCGTTCTTCCAACGCGGCGGCAACGTTATTGCACAAACGTCAGGTCTTGGCGATACCCCTAAGTTAGAAGACATCTTAGGTACGGTGAACGCGATGCTCGGGCATTACGACGAAGGTAAAATCGATAGCTTGTATCTCGTTTACAACCAGTTCGTCAACACCATGGTCCAAGCACCAACGACCTTACAGTTGCTCCCCCACCCTTCAGATACTGAGGAAAGTGGTGAGCCTAAAAAAGCACGTCGTTGGGACTACATCTATGAGCAAGCACCCAAAGACATACTCTCAGAACTGTTACATCGATACATCGAATCACAAGTGTATCAAGGCATCGTAGAGAGCATTGCCTGTGAGCAAGCAGCCCGAATGGTCGCTATGAAAGCGGCGACGGATAACGCAGGCCAACTCATTGATGATTTGCAGTTGGTGTACAACAAGGCGCGTCAGGCTGCCATTACCCAAGAACTGAGTGAAATAGTCTCAGGTGCTCAAGCTGTCTAAGGGCAGACAAGAGTGGGTTAAGAACAGAATTTGAGGATTTAAGAATGAGTGTTGGAAAAATAGTTAAAGTAATCGGTGCGGTGGTTGACGTCGAGTTCAGCGGCGGCAACAGCCCACGCGTTTATGATGCACTAAAAGTGACTAGCGACGAAGCAAGCTCGTTAGTATTGGAAGTACAGCAACAGTTGGGTAGCAATATCGTTCGTTGTATCGCAATGGGTACTTCAGATGGCTTGCGTCGCGGTCTAACGGTTGAAAACACAGGCTCTCCAATCACAGTACCTGTGGGAGAAGAAACACTAGGCCGTATCATGAACGTGCTTGGTCAGCCTATCGATGAGTGTGGTGAAATCGGTCAGAAAGAAAACTACGAAATTCACCGTGAAGCACCTTCTTATGAAGAACAAGCAAACAGCACCGAGCTTTTAGAGACAGGTGTTAAGGTTATCGACCTTATCTGCCCGTTCGCTAAGGGTGGTAAAATTGGTCTGTTCGGTGGTGCTGGCGTAGGTAAGACCGTGAACATGATGGAGCTTATCAACAACATCGCTAAAGCTCACTCAGGTCTTTCTGTATTTACCGGTGTAGGTGAGCGTACTCGTGAGGGTAACGATTTCTACTACGAGATGAAAGAAGCTGGCGTTTTAGACAAAGTAGCCATGGTTTACGGCCAAATGAACGAGCCACCAGGAAACCGTCTACGTGTTGCACTAACTGGTCTTACTATGGCTGAGCGTTTCCGTGATGAAGGTCGTGACGTACTGTTGTTCATTGATAACATTTACCGTTACACACTTGCAGGGACCGAGGTATCAGCACTGTTAGGCCGTATGCCTTCAGCGGTAGGTTACCAACCAACACTAGCTGAAGAGATGGGTGTGCTTCAAGAGCGTATCACTTCAACTAGACAAGGTTCTATCACATCTATCCAAGCAGTATACGTACCTGCGGATGACTTGACCGATCCATCACCAGCGACAACTTTTGCTCACTTAGATGCGACCGTTGTACTGTCTCGTAATATTGCGGCATTGGGCCTCTACCCTGCGATTGATCCATTGGATTCAACCTCTCGCCAATTAGACCCGCTTGTGGTTGGTCAAGAGCACTACGACATTGCACAAACAGTACAAACAACGCTGCAACGCTACAAAGAGCTAAAAGACATCATTGCGATTCTTGGTATGGATGAGCTGTCGACTGAAGACAAACAGACCGTATCTCGTGCTCGTAAGATTGAACGTTTCTTAACTCAGCCTTACCACGTAGCTGAAGTGTTTACCGGCCAAAAAGGTGTCTTTGTGCCACTAAGCGAAACACTAAGAGGCTTCAAAGGTCTGTTAAGCGGTGAATATGACGATATCCCAGAGCAAGCATTCTTGTACTGTGGCTCTATCGACGAAGTGCTTGAAAAAGCAAAATCACTTTAAGAGGTAGGTGGATTATGGCTATCGGAATGACAGACAATACATTTCAACTGAATATTGTAAGTGCAGAAGGTACGCTGTTTTCAGGTCCAGCATATGCCCTAGCCGTTTCTGGCACTGACGGTTAACTGGGGATCCGCCCCGGTCACTCACCACTTCTCAGTAAAATAAAGCCGGGCGTAACGGTGTTTGTCACAGACCCTAAATCAGAAGGCCAAGTACTGTATGTCTCTGGTGGGATGCTGGAAGTTCAGCCGGATGTTGTTACGTTATTAGCCGACACGGCCTTGCATGGTAAAGACATTGACCGCGCTCGCGCAGAAGAAGCGAAATATGCAGCCCTAGAGAACATCAACAAGGGCAACATAGACATTAACTTTGCACAGGCTCAGCTTGAATTGGCGAAAGCCGTTGCTCAGTTACGTGCATCAGAACTGACGTCTTCTCGCACTAGACACTGAGAACTGAACGTCGATATGTAAATAGTCTACCCACTTAAATATGATTTAAGTGGGTAGACTACATTAAGGTCACTTCAGTCGAATAAGCCCTTCCAAGTAAGCATCTTCTAACATTCATATCCCCTACTTCACCGCCCGCGATATCAACCTAATCTTACTGACTCTAACCAGCTACGAATATGCTGCGCAACGATCTTAGGTTGCTCCATTGTCGATAAGTGTCCACAGTCAGGGATGACATGAAGTGATACCTGCTTGATGTGTTTTGCCATTAACAGGTGATTATCGATTGGACATAGCAGGTCATCTTTCCCGGTAATGATCAATGTTGGAACCTGAATATCGGCCAGTAGTGGTCTTGCATCAGGACGACTCGCCAATGCTTGAGCGTGAGCCTCAAACCTTTCAAGGCCAATATTGTTCGCCATTTGCGTGATTCTTTGAGTCAGCTCTTGATTTGCTAACTGATTCGGATGAATAAGCACTGGCATTAAAATATCAGGCGTTATTGACTCAAACTCCCCTGCTTTGGCTTTATCGACTAAAGCGTTTCTTTTCTCCGACACCTCTGGCTTTTCATCTGCAGAATTGGTGTCCATTAAGATCAAGCCTTTCACTCGCTCAGGAGCTTGCCTAAAGACTTCAAACGCAAGAATGCCGCCCATAGATAAACCGCCAAGCACGAAACTTTCCGGGGCGCTATCGAGCACCTTACTCGCTAAAGCTTGCATGGATGTGTCGGCTCCCAAGTCACAAGTAAAAGGAACCACCCAATCGGGCAGCTCTTTATTGACGTCTTGAAACAACGCTTCATCACATAACAAACCAGGTAACCATAGCAGTGGTACTTCTGGTTTCATCATTAGTTGCCCTGCAGTGTTTGTGGTTGGTCAGAACCCAATACCACGTAGGTGAAGCTCGTGCCTCTTAGGTTCTCAAGGCTGTACGATGCACCTGCTGGTACACTAAATACGTCGCCAGTCGTCAACACGAGTTGAGCTTGTTCGCCATCTTTCACTAGGTTAAGCAAGGTATCGCCTTCAAAGTTAATCAACACCTGCTTTTCGTCACGTTGGTGAACAGGAATGCTCGCACCTTCCGTTAACTCGTACGCCATGATACTCACGTCATCAACACTCTTAACTTGGAAGTCATAGCTCGCAGATGGGTGACCCGTTAATGCAAACTGTTTAACGCCAGCCTTATCAAAATCACCAGAGATTTCTCGGTAATCCTTTTTCAATGCTACGAAAGGCATCATCTGCTCAGCCGTGTAGGTATCGAACTTGCTCAGCTCTTCTTCCGATAACAGCGGCATCAGATCAGATTGATTTGGCACTGTATCACCGTCAATTGTATCAACCAATGTACCGTCTGCTTTTAGATATAAACCGTAGCCTTGGCTGTCTGTAATCACGCTTGGGTGCCAAACCACACCACCACCCGAGTTATCGCCACCTAACACAGAGTACATAAAGCCGTAATCACGCCCTACTACCTCAAAGCCACGGAACAGGTTGGTAGGAATAGAGATAACATCACCGTGCGACAATACCGCTTCGTGTTCACCTTCGTTACCCCAATAGAATCTAAACTGACCTTTAAAGACCACGAATAGCTCAGCAGTATGATGAGAGTGCAGAGAGTTCTTGATGCCCGGAGGCTGACCTGCTGCACCAATGTTAAAGCCTGCTGTTTCACGGATATGAACATGTTGACGGCTGCTTTCAGCCACACCAGCACCAATGATACAGAAGTTGTCTTTTAGGTCGCTTCCCGGTGTACGTGCATCAATGAAAGCACTTGTGCCTGGAATAAGCTCCATGTAACGAACGAGATTGTTATTGATTGTATTTTGTAGGGTCATTCTAAATTCCTTCTTACCTAACCTAGCGGTCTTCCACCATCGACAGCGATGGTGTTACCGGTTGAAAATGTCAGTAGCTCTGCGGCTGCATAAACGGCGTTGGCAACCTCTTCGTCACTCGCTAATCGTTTCAGCGGTGTCGATTGCTCTTGTGCATTGCGCCATTCATCATCTAACCCTTTTACAAATTCGGTATCCACTAAGCCAGGGGCAACAGCAAGCACTCGAATATCTGGAGATAAAGCACGCCCTAATGAACGTGTCATGTTTTCAACCGCCGACTTGCTCGCACAATACGCCACGTTACTGCCCATTGCCGTTTGCGCTGCAATCGAGGTGATGTTCACTACGCAACCCTTAGCGCTGCGAAGTAAAGGTTCAAACGCACGAACCATCGCAAATGGAGCGCGAACGTTTACGCGGAAAATCTTGTCTATCAACTCATCATTCAATGATGCTAAATCGTTGTGCGCGACAAACTTTGTCATACCTGCACAGTTCACTAGCAAATCTAACGAGTCCGACGACTCTTTAACTTGGTCCGCTAATGCGCCAATCGCAGAACTGTCTTCAACATTCAGTTGATACATGGCATGACCTGAACCCTGCAAGCAGTCCAAGATCTGTTGTGCCGCAACCTCATTACTGTTGTAGGTAAAGACAACACGATAGCCAGATTGCGCTAATTTGTGACATATGGCGGCACCGATGCCGCCACTGCCGCCTGTAACTAAGGCGAGTTTTGTCATGTTATGCCTCTACCGATTTTTCTTTGTAGCGACGTACACGAATGTCTGCTTGCTCTTTGTGACCAGCGAAACCTTCTAGTGCACATAGACGTGAACAGTACTCACCGACTTTTAGTGAAGCCGCTTCAGTTACGCGCTGGTAAGTACATGTTTTAATGAATTTACCAACCCATAGACCGCCGGTGTAACGCGCAGCTTTGTTTGTTGGCAGTGTATGGTTAGTACCGATACACTTATCACCGTAAGAAACGTTTGTCTCACGACCTAAGAACAACGCACCGTAGTTAGTCATGTTATCTAGGAAGTACTTAGGATCTTTTGTCATTACTTGTACGTGTTCAGAAGCAATATCATCTGCCACTTCAACCATCTCTTCGTAGCTATCACACACAATAACTTGACCGTAGTTTTCCCAAGCCTTACCTGCCACTTCAGCAGTAGGAAGAATCGTTAGCTGACGCTCAATCTCTTTTACTGTCTTTTCTGCAAAAGTTTCGCTATTGGTTAACAGTACTGCTGGAGAGTTGTATCCGTGCTCAGCTTGACCAAGTAAGTCTGCAGCCGCTAATTCAGGGTCACATCCCTCTTCGTCCGCAATCACAAGCGTCTCTGTTGGGCCAGCAAACAAGTCGATACCAACACGACCAAACAGCTGACGTTTAGCCTCTGCAACAAATGCGTTACCAGGGCCAACGATCATATCGACTGGAGCAATCGTTTCAGTACCAAGAGCCATTGCACCTACCGCTTGTACGCCACCAAAACAGTAAATCTCATCTGCACCAGCCATCGCCATTGCCGCAACAATCGCCACATTTGGTTGACCGTTAAAAGGAGGTGCACATGCAATCACACGCTTCACGCCTGCCACTTTCGCAGTAAGAACACTCATGTGCGCTGATGCAACCAGTGGGTACTTACCACCTGGGATGTAACAACCAACACTGTTTACTGGCACGTTTTTGTGGCCTAGTACAACACCTGGCATGGTCTCTACTTCTACATCATGCATTGAGTCACGTTGGATCTGAGCGAAGTTGCGAACCTGTGTTTGTGCAAATTCAATGTCGTGCTTAGTAGATTCGTCCAATGCGTCCACACAAGCCTGAATTTGATCATCTGTTAAGCGAAACTGCTCCGGAGACCAGTTATCAAATTTTTCTGAAAGCTCACGTACTGCACTGTCACCTTTCTTTTCGATGTCAGAAAGAATGTTCTCAACCGTTTGACGTACTTGCGCGTTGTTTGATGCTGATGCTTCTTCAGTGATGCCGTGTTTTAGAATGCGAGCCATGCTTAATTCTCCTTGTGGCGTATGCCTAGTGTTTGCTTATGTGTAGTTTTAACAGAGTTTATTTTTGTTTTTGTATGCTTTTGGATACGAATGCAAAACAAACATAAACATTTTTTTAACACTTGGCAAATTCATTCCTCAGCTTAGAAAATTAAACTCAAGCTATTGTTTTAAATAATAAAACCATTCAAAAGCGGTTAGTCACGATGCCAGCTGGATTAAAATTCAGTTAATTTATGTTGCATTGATCACATTGTTTTTACTCTTTTTTTACAACGACACATGTTAAGTTTTGCATACCTTTGCAAAATCAAGCGAAAAGTAATGGAGAATAAAAACTAATGAATAACTTTAAGAACACACTAAGCAACACCGAACTGCTTGGAACCTTTGTCAAAACCCCTCATCCGCACATCATTGAAGTGCTTGCGTTGGCAGAACTCCCTTTCGTTGTGCTAGATGCGGAACACGCCCCTTTTGATCGATCGACACTGGATAGCTGTACTCTTGCGGCGCGCGCTAATCAGCTCCCTTGCATAGTTCGAGTTCAAGATAGCCAGCCATCGACCATTTTGAATGCGTTAGATTGCGGAGCGACAGGAATCCAGATCCCACACGTATGCAGTGCTGAGCAAGCAGAAAAGTTAGTGAAGATGTCTCATTATGGTGAAGGTGGTCGAGGCTATGCAGGCTCAAGCCGCGCGGCAAAATACGCAACCAAACCGATGGCCAACCACCTAAAAGACAGCCAGAACAACACGGTTGTGATTGCTCAGATTGAAGATCCAGAGGGTGTGGTAAATGCAGAGTCGATAGCGAAGGTTGAAGGCATCGATGCACTCTTTATCGGTCAAGTTGATTTGGCGGTATCTTACGGTGCATCAAATGTAAATGAAGAGTGTGTGCGCGAAGCAAGTATCAAAGTCATTGAAGCAGCACAGAAAGCCAAAAAACCTGTCGGTATGTTCGTTGCCAATGCCCAAGCAGCGCGTCACTGGAAAGAGCTCGGCGTTAGCTTCTTTTGCGTCGGTTCTGAACACAAAATGATCATTGATGGCTTTCGAAATGAGCAAGCCGTCATGAATTCATAATTTTTGTTTGTGATTTCAACGGTTACACGTATTGTAATTATCAAACCAGACTCATTAAATGTGTCATTGCGCTTGGATTTATCGCGTTATAAGGAGATTCACCATAAAAGCGAAAGTTACTTCTATTGATGTCGCCAAAATGCTCGGCGTATCTCAATCAACCGTTTCTCGGGCATTTAGCCCTACTGCAAGTATCAGTGAGAAGAAACGAAAAATGGTGATGGATGCAGCAACTAAGCTTGGCTATACGCCAAATGCGATCGCTCGCAGCCTTATTTCCAATCGTTCAGGACTGGTCGCGATCGCACTTGATAGCGAATCAAACCCAATGTACGACTTGCAATCTCGTGCTCTGGCGATGGAAATTCAAAAGCGTGGCGGTCAAGTCGTGCTTTGCCCTATCGACAAAGACGACTTAGACCTTGCGATTTCAAGAGCCATTGAATACCAAGTTGATGGCTTGATCATAGCCACCAGCCGTCTCACCTCTCGTGCGTTCGCACAGTGTGAAAAGTTTGGTGTTCACTTAAGCCTCATCAACCGCTATACAGAAAGCATTAATGCGAACAGTGCAGGCTTAGATAACCAACAAGCAGGCACACAAGCGGCCGACTACTTGCTTGATAAGGGTTACAAACAGCTGGCTTACGTGAGTGGTGACGCAGGCTCAATGACCAGTGATAAACGTTGGTCTGGCTTTTCTGAAACAGCCAAAATGCGTGAAGCGGCTTCACCTATCTACATAAACGCTAAATACAGTTTCGAAGCTGGGTTAGAAGCTGCCAAAGAGTTAATGGAACACACCTCAAAGCCTGACGCCGTGTTCTGTGCCAATGATATCTTAGCTATGGGCGTTATGGATGGCTTAAGAAAGCTCGGATGCCGTATCCCTCAAGACTTTGCTGTGATGGGAGTGGATGATATCCCAATGGCTGCTTGGCCAAGCTATGACCTCACTACCATCGCTCAACCTATCGATAAAATCGTAAAAAGTGCCGTCGAAGACTTAATGCAACGGATAAACGACAACGTAGATGCTAAAGGTGAATACCTACTCGAATCCGGCACCATTATAGAACGAGGGAGTACAGCTAAAATCTCTTAAGCTGCTTTCTCCTCTTTCACAAGTTTGCTGTAAACCTGCCATCTAACTCCGCCAATTTTAGACTAAAAGCCCTAATTTCACATTGGGGCTTTTTTCTGTGATCTCGCCTAGAAATTCACCGATTCACATAAACTTCATTATCAAATCGCCCTAATTGTTATTGACTTGTTAGCTCTGTGTTTATATTTTGGGTTCGTATGCAAAATTAGGATATGAAGTGCGGATAAATAACCCACTGAACAACATGGCTCAAATGAATGCACATAAAAGCCATGTGATGAACAAGGAAGAACAATGAAACGCGCAATCTTTACCTCGATTACTGCCCTCGGCTTAACGCTATCTAGCATGAATACCTTTGCAAGCAATGTGATTCGTCTTGCTCACGATAGCCAAGAAACATCACCGGTTCACAAAGCAATGCTTCATTTTGAAAAAGAGCTTGAAGCTCGTTCAAATCGAGAGCTTGAAGTGGAGATCTACCCAGCAAGACAACTGGGTGATGTTCGTGAAACCACAGAGCTCGTTCAACAAGGCAACTTACAGATGACATTCGGTGCCTCTGTATTGCTATCACCATACGTACCTGAGTTCAACGTGCTTGATGTTTTTTACCTTTTTGAAGATGAAGAACAAGCTCATAAAGCGTTAGACAGCGATAAGATCGGCAAACCACTGTTAACGTCAATGGAATCAAAGGGCTTTCATGGCTTAGGCTTTATGGAAGTTGGCTTCCGTAGCATCACCAACAACAAGCAACCAATTGAAAATATTGAAGACTTGAATAGCTTAAAGATTCGTTCAGCGTCTAACCCAACACAAATCAGTGCTTGGAAATCGGTAGGTACAGCGCCTACACCACTCTCTTGGGGTGAGATCTTCACTTCACTACAACAAGGCTTAATCAATTCACAAGAAAGTGCAGTTTACTCAATTTACGCCGAGCGTTTTTATGAAGCACAAGAGTACTTATCGCTAACCAACCATATTTACACGAACTACGTGCTATTCATGAACAAGGAGTTCTGGGACGCTCTACCAAGCGATCAACAGGCTCTAATCAATGAAGTAAGCCAAGAAACCATCGCGGTCCAGCGTGATCTGGCGGCGAAACAGAACCAAGAAGTCATCAAAGAACTTGAGGCGAAAGGCATGACAGTAAACGTAGTGCCTACTGACGTACGTGCTCAGATGAAAGAAAAAATGAATGCCGCGGTTTACCAAGAACTGCGTAGCAAAACCGGTGAAGAACTCTTCGACAGTGTGATCACAGAAATAGAGCAACTCTAATTCACCTATCACGACTGTTAGCCCTTCATGGGTGCCCGTTATTGACTCAGGCTTTGAGGCTTCACCTTAGGGTCAAGCTTTAAGGCTGAGATGCTGTTCATTCATTGGCATTCACTGCCCTTTTCAACACTCTTTGGAGTTACGTATGAAATGGTTTCGCCTGTTCGACCGATACTTCGAACCAACACTGATCGTACTTTCTATCTCGTTGATGACCGCGCTACTCTGTTTACAGATAGCATTGCGCCTATTCGACGCTTCAATTGCTTGGGCAGAAGAACTTGCCCGCTACCTTTTCGTTTGGGCGATGTACTTAAGCATCAGCTACTGTATTCGTGATGATCGACATATTCGCATTCGCCTATTCATCGACAAACTACCTGGTAATCTAACTCACTACACTTTGATCCTTTCTGATCTTATCTACCTTGCCTTCAGCTGCACCGTAGCGTGGTTTGGTTTCAAAGTGATTGGTCGAAGTTTGAAACTGGGCCAAATCGCTCCAGCAATGGAAATCCCAATTGCATGCCTATACGCCTCTGTACTTGTTTGTGCCGTACTCAGTGCAATTCGCCTTGTCGTTAGCATCAATAAGCGCATTTCAATTATTGCTTACTCGCCAAAGCCTGTTCGACTAACGCAGCATCGTTACCGTCACTTGAAAGCAAAACACCGCACATCTAATCGCTTGTTGGAGTTAAGCTTATGACCTCTGCATTGTTATTTGGCAGTTTCGGATTACTGCTTCTTATTGGCGTTCCCGTAGGTATCGCACTCGCAGGCGCCAGCATGCTGGCCATCTTGAGCCTGCCCTTTTTAAATATCGAATTTCTAGTACAGGGCTTAGTCACAGGCCTAGACTCTTTCCCTCTATTGGCCGTTGTACTCTTCACATTGGCTGGCAACCTAATGAGCCAAGGCGGTATATCAAAACGCCTTTTACATGTAGCTGAGGTCTTCTTTGGTCACTTCACTGGTGGCTTAGGGATTGTCGCTATCGTTGCATGTATGTTCTTTGCCTCCATCTCTGGTACAGGTTCAGCAACCGTTGCGGCTATTGGCTTAACAATGATTCCGTCTATGGTTAAGAAAGGCTACGACCGCAGCTTTGCAGGCGCCTTGATCGCCTCTTCTGGCGGTATCGGCGTGATCATTCCACCGTCTGTTGTGATGATCGTGTACGCCATTACTGCCGAAGTATCCGTCACCAAAATGTTTATGGCGGGTATCGTACCTGGGCTTGTAGTTGGTTTGGTCCTTATCGGTTACTGTTTGATCGTATCTAAAATCCGTGGCTACAAAGGTAACGACAAGAAAGCAACATGGCCTGAGAGACTGGCGGCACTTAAAGAAGCGATTTGGGCAATGCTATTACCCGTCATCATTCTTGGCGGCATCTACTCTGGTGTATTCACACCAACAGAATCAGCAGCGATTGGCGTGTTGTACGGCTTGTTTTTCGGCATGTTTGTTTACAAAGAGCTGGATTACAAAAAGGTCGTGAAGATCATTTTAGAATCTTCGCTATTGGTGGGTGCAGTGCTTGTGATTGTGGGCGCTTCAGTCACCTTTGGTCGAATCTTAACGCTTGAACGTCTGCCAACTGAAATCGCACAGTTCATTCTCTCTATTACGGAAAACAAACTGCTCATCTTGTTATGTATCACCGCATTGCTACTCATTGTTGGTACATTCATGGAGACATTAGCGGCGATTGTTATCTTAACTCCAATCTTGCTGCCCATCGTGACTGCATTAGGAATGGACCCGATTCATTTTGGTATCGTGATGATCGTCAACCTAGCCATCGGGTTTGTTACTCCCCCACTCGGCGCCAACCTATTTATGGCCAGCCAAGTAGGTAATGTGCCAATTGAGTCGCTATCTCGTGCGATTTTAGGCTGGATTGGTGCCATGCTCGTCGCTTTGATGATCATTACCTTTATCCCAGCGATATCACTGTATCTTCCAGAGTTATTGTCTTAAGCGCTCTCATGAACAAAGCCACTTGATATTCACCTTTGAGTGGCTTTTTCAATCCAACCATTCCCAAACTTATTGTTGCATGCGCATTCATCAATAGTTAAATAAATCCATACAAAAAATTAACAATTCAAGCAAGACCCCCTCGTATAAGAATCATTACTCTAAATTTCCTCTCGTCATAATTTCGATTTAATAGATCGTCATAAAGCATTCTCTGATTTAATACTCACTTCTTCATGAAAACTTAATACTGTATAAATACAATAACTTAAATAAAAACACACTAACTTAAAACACAATCAAGTCATTCATATACACTCGATGAATAGTGGACTTTTACTCAATTAGTTTTAAGAGGAACCTCTTTGGAGAGATGTTAAAAAACAGATCCAACCCACAATAAAGAAACATATGCAAAACACCTCATTGACACAGTGATAACAAAAGGCAATATTGGATACGTAACCAAAAATAATCCAATAACTAATTTTATGACGCATCAGGAGGTGATTAATGGCTATGGTTGGCTTTGATTCTAAATGGCAAGAGTTTCCAGACTACATATTAGGCATCACTAAAGAGATTTGGGAAAATCGAGGCCTAATTACCCTACATAACTATTACTCACCTGACATTATCGTCCGTACACCACTATCTATCACAAAGGGAAACGAACAGGTCATCAGCGCGACCATGGGCACACTAGCCGAGTTCCCAAACCGCACCTTATTGGGTGAAGATGTTATTTGGTCAGGGACTCCTGAACAAGGCATGCTGTCATCACATCGAATCATTTCAACAGCAACGCACACTAACGATGGCGTGTTTGGCAAAGCCACGAATAAAACACTTAAGTTTCGAATTATCGCTGACTGCCATGCCATCAATAACCAAATCAATGACGAGTGGATGATCCGAGACATCGCTGCGATTTCAAACCAACTCGGTATGACGTCAGAAGAGTACGCGCGTCAACAAATCGAAATAGAGGGTGGCGTTGAACAATGCTCATACCCTTTCACTCCCCAAGTCGATATACAAGGCCCTTACCTTGGCGTAGGTAACGACGATGAGTACGGTCAGCGTTATGAAGACATACTGCGCCGTGTAATGAGTGCTGAGTTCTCTGTAATACCAAAAGAGTATGACCGAGCTTGTATCGGTGAATACACGGGTGGTCAAACTGCGCTCTCTCATAATGAAATCGACCAGTTTTGGATGTCGTTGCGCTCTTCATTTCCAAACGCTGAGTTCAAAATTCACCACCGTATTGGTCGCAATGACGAAATGATGTCACCGCGTGCTGCGATTCGTTGGTCGTTACAAGGCAAGCATGAAGGCTACGGTATGTTTGGAAAGCCTACAGGAAAAGACGTTTACATCATGGGAATTAGCCATGCTGAATTTGGACCTTGGGGTCTACGCAGAGAGTTTACGCTACTTGATGAAAGTGCTGTCTGGAAACAGATTTTAATCCAAATCGGTTAACTATATAAGGAAGTATTATGTTGAACAGCTTGATAGACAATTTCTACAAAACCTATTTTAACGCTCACTCATCAGAAAGGACTCAAGTAGCCCAAGAGATGCTAAATGCTGACGTTAAATGGTGTGTCGCTCACCCGATTAACGACGTCTCTGGTGTCGATGCGACTGAGCAAGCGTTTCTATTACCGCTAGTAAACTCGCTACCTGATGTTGAACGACGCCCTTCAATCACTATGCAAGGTGAATACGAAGGCCGCACTTGGGTAAACTCTACGGGTTATTTTGTCGGCACATTTGCAAAGCCGTTATTTGGTATCCCAGCAACAGGTAAAACGCTGTATTTACGCTACACAGAAATGGTTTGCATCCAAGAGGGTCAAATTACGGAATCTTATTTAATCCCTGATTTTATTGACGCAATGAACCAAGCTGGCGTTAATCCGTTACGCAAGAGCTTAGGCCACGCTGGATTAGTCCCTGCCCCGGCAACTCAAGACGGAATACAGACAGGTAGCATCGCAGCACAAGAGAGTGAGAAAAGCCAAAAGCTAGTGCTAGATATGTTGGCTTGCTTAGGTCGATTTGATGGTAAACGTCTTGATTCAATGGATCTAGAAAACTACTGGCATGACGACTTTATGTGGTACGGACCTGCTGGTATTGGTACGACACGTGGTATCCAAGGTTTCCGCGACCACCATCAAGGGCCATTTGTATTTGCCTTCCCTGATCGAAGTGTCGATATTGAGCTCAATATTTTGTCCAAAAATGACTACGTATCCACGGGTGGTTGGCCACACATGCACGGTACACACACTGGCAGCAGCGGCTGGTTAGGGTTAGCACCGACAGGCAAGCACATTGAACTTCGCGTTATGGATATCTGGCGACGAAAAGGCGAACTACTCAAGGAGAACTGGGTCGCTATCGATATCGCACACATCTTAAAACAGCTTGGTTTCGATCTGTTTGGGCAAATGGAAGAACAATTAAAAGGACGTGAGCATGTATGAGTTTGGAGCATTAAACTGGACAATTCTTGGTACTTATATCGTCCTTACTTTAGTTATGGGGGCACTCGTTGGTAGACGTGTCACTTCCGCCAGCCAATTTGCATTAGGCGATAGAAATATTCCATGGTGGGCCATCGGTATTTCTGTTGTGTGTACCTATGTCAGTGCGATGTCTTTCTTGGGCGGGCCGGCTTGGTCTTACAAAGAAGGCTTGTCGGTGATCGCTATCCACCTAAACTACCCTTTGGTGATCTTCTTTATCGTTGCTGTGTTTATGCCGTTTTTCTACAACAACGGTCTCACTTCAATTTATGAATACCAAGAACGACGCTTTGGTAAAGCCTCGCGTATCACTCTGTCTTTGATTTTCTTAATTAAACAGGCGATAAGCTCAGCTGCGGTCTTATACGCGACCTCATTAATCCTCGAGTTCATTACCGGTATCGACGTTACTTACTGCATCGTCATTGTTACTGTTATCGCGCTGATCTATACCGTGATGGGGGGAATTGCCGCCGTTATTTGGACTGATGTCATTCAAGCTGTCATTCTGTTTCTTGGGGCATTCATCATCATCGAAGCCGTTTGGAATGGCATGCCACAACCAATGACTGAAGTGATGCAAAACCTTAAGTCAGAAGGCATGACCAATGCACTGCAAACCAATTTAGATTTAAGCCAAGTTACCACTGTATGGGCTGGCGTTATCGCAATGACAATGTTCCACACTACTGTGTATGGCGGCAACCAAATGATGGTTCAACGCTGTATGGCGGCTAAAAATATGGGTGATGCGAAAAAAGCGATGCTAATGATGGGTTACGTTGCTTTCTTCATCTACTTCGTATTCATTCTGTTAGGCGTATTATTTAACGCTTACTACGATGGTAAAGAGTTTGAGAATGGCAATACCATTATCCTGCACTATGCCAGCGAATATGGTATGCCCGGGCTGATGGGAATCATCGCGGCGGCGATTCTTGCAGCAAGTATGTCGAGCCTAGACTCCGCTTTTAACTCTATGGCTACCGTCTCTGTTACTGACTTCTATAAGCGCTTTTACAAGAAAAACGAATCAGAGGAACATTACCTCAAAGCATCGCGTTTCTTCACGGTTATGTGGGCGCTATGTATCATCATTCCAGCCTTCATGTTTGCAACCAGCACAGGCTCAGTTTTAGAAATATTGAGTAAAGCGGGTTCCTATTTTGTCGGTGCAAACTTCTGTATGTTCGTGCTTGGTTTCTACTCCAAACATATTACAGAAAAAGGACTATTAATTGGTGTCGCAGCAAGCTTCTTAGCAATCTGGTATGTAGCAGTAGCGACTGATATCGCTTGGCCTTGGTACTGTGTAATCGGTGTTTTCGTCAATGCGATTGTCGCCTATGCAGCAAGCTTGCTATTAACTGGCAAACAGACAGAAATGCACCTTTATACAGTCAAAGGGCAGCAAGCAGAGTATGCGCGTTTGAACAAGCCAATCAAAGAAGATGGTTGGTATGTTGTGCCGGGTAAAATCGATGCGCCTTGTTGGGGATTACTCGTCATGTTTGTGTTCTCACTCGTTCTACTTTGGGGGATTAACGAGTTCATAGAGAACGCACCTATGTTGATTAACTTTATCCGAGTCTGCTCTGTTATTGTTGCTGCATGCGTCATCGGTTATGTGATTTATTCATTCAAGCGCTCAAAGCAGTCAAATGAAGTAGAACAAGTCAGCTAAGGTTCTCCTCAAACTCAACCTAGCTACAACGAAAAAGGCTCACTATCACAGTGTAATGCCGTTCGGATAAGCATTATTGCTTGAACCTGAACGGATATTTGGCTGGGACAAAGAGGACTGAACGTGGAAACGTTCGGTCCTTCCTTTTATCTGGAAGAATGAAGTGACTCAAACTGTCTCTCATCCTTTTCAGTTTTACAGGTAGAGTTCCGTCTGGACTTAAAGCTAACCAACGTAATTGCGCATCAATAAGGTTAATTGCGGCGGTAAAACTGACCCTAGTCGCTCGAACCCCGGCTTCTGAAGCTATCTTAACCATCTCTAATCGCACTAAGTTATAGGCAAGTAATACGCCCCAAAGCTCTTGCTTCACACCGGCAGAAAAACGACTTCGTAAAGTGACGTGACTCTGCAGTTGAGTCTGTTTAATTTCACCATAACCCTCTTCAATCTCCCAGCGTTGCCAATAAACACGCAGCAGGCTTTCTAGCGAGTATTTGCTAGGGTCTGTAAGTGAAGT
>NZ_MCZZ01000088.1 GCF_002875705.1 Vibrio sp. 10N.261.45.E2 | reverse complement strand
CGTCCACTCCGCCACTTATTAGAGAAGCCCTGCTAACAATAGCAGGGCTTTTTTACATCTGAAGAAAAGTGTTTTCTCCCAGTTGAATCCGTTCCTAAAAGGGACACAATTCCTTCGGTGGCTCAAACTATTCCTACGTATATTAGAAAGCCTAGTTTGACGACTAGGCTTTCGCCGTTTTTGATATTTGATTTTTATTGTTCGCCTACGGGTTTTGCCGAGGGGGTGTTCGTTGATCTCAAACTTTGATATTTCGACATCTATTATGAAATTCTACTATTTCTAGCAGGGCCCGTTACGTTAGTTGATGTTGTTTATCGCTTTGACGATTTCCAGAATATCTCTGAAGGGGTAATACCAATTCCGTTAAT
>NZ_MCZZ01000087.1 GCF_002875705.1 Vibrio sp. 10N.261.45.E2 | reverse complement strand
ATTCACTATGCCACTACAGAACGCTTCTTTAGTAGAAGCATTATCTTTGAATGAGACCATCGAACAAGATATTCGTGATGGTTGGCAAGCAAGTCTAAATCTCACCTTTGTCGACCGTGGTGACAAAACCCTATTAAAAAATCGTCAGCAGTCTGGTCCGCTTGCGGTGCAACGCCCCCTGTATCCTGATGGGGAAACGTGTCACACCTACTTACTCCATCCCCCCGGCGGAGTGGTGGGTGGTGACACTCTCAATATTGAGGCAACCGTAGAAAGTGGTGCTCATACATTGATCACCACACCCGGTGCTACCAAGTTTTATCGTTCTAACAACAAGTACGCCAAGCAGAAGCAAACTCTTCGCGTGAAGAAAGGTGCTCGCTTGGAATGGATGCCGCAAGAAAACATCTTTTTCCCCAATGCACACGTTCGTCTAGACACTGAAATCCGCCTAGAAAAGGGTGCACAGTTTTGGGGTTGGGAGATGCACTGTTTTGGACGGCCTGCACAGAATGAGGGATTTGAGCGTGGCCACCTTGTTGGGAAAACGGAAATCTATCTTGATAATCAAAGGCTTCTAACTGAAGGGTTTAATTTTCATGGTGGCGATAAGTTAATGATAAATATGGGTTTACTTGATTATTCAATGATGGGTACCTTTTATCTCACCTCAAATGAGAAGCAAGATTTAGAGTTGGTACAGAGCTTGCTCTTATCTATTACACAGCAAGCTTCACAGCAATCAGTTACATCAAAAAAATCGAGTGAACCCACATTAATATTGGGTGCGACTCAGATAGAAGGATTGATTGTGGTGCGAGCCTTGGGTAATTGGAGTGAAGACATCCTCCAAGCCTTTGGTCAGATATGGCAAGCAACTCGCTCTCATTTATGTGGTACGACTCCTGATTTACCAAGGATTTGGGCGACTTAGCGATTAGCCCTATTTGTACCGAGGTGTAGTGGCATAGTGAA
>NZ_MCZZ01000086.1 GCF_002875705.1 Vibrio sp. 10N.261.45.E2 | reverse complement strand
GCCTTCGATGGTTCGAATCCGTCTCCCTCCACCATATTCTTCTTACCTCTTTTAAGAGTTAAGAGAACAACCTGATTGATGGGCTTATGGGAAAACATCAATTTAGGCTTACTTTGTGAAGAGTAAGACACACCCTGGAGGGGTTCCCGAGTGGCCAAAGGGAGCAGACTGTAAATCTGCCGGCACTGCCTTCGATGGTTCGAATCC
>NZ_MCZZ01000085.1 GCF_002875705.1 Vibrio sp. 10N.261.45.E2 | reverse complement strand
AACTGTAATGTGGTTGCGGGAGCCGGATTTGAACCGACGACCTTCGGGTTATGAGCCCGACGAGCTACCAAACTGCTCCATCCCGCGTCCGGATGCATTGTTTAAGTCAATGAGTCTTGCCTTTAAAAGGCTAATTTGGAGCGATACATCGGGTTCGAACCGATGACCTCAACCTTGGCAAGGTTGCGCTCTACCAACTGAGCTAGTATCGCATTAGTTAATCGCTGCTCTTACTGCCTTGG
>NZ_MCZZ01000084.1 GCF_002875705.1 Vibrio sp. 10N.261.45.E2 | reverse complement strand
AAGTGTCCACACAGATTGATTAGGTTTAGAAAAGTTAAGAGACGATATTGGGTCTGTAGCTCAGCTGGTTAGAGCGCTCGCCTGATAAGCGGGAGGTCGGTGGTTCAAGTCCACTCAGACCCACCAATATCGACCTAGATGGGGCTATAGCTCAGCTGGGAGAGCGCCTGCCTTGCACGCAGGAGGTCTGCGGTTCGATCCCGCATAGCTCCACCATCTTTAAGTATTCTCTTAAGAGAGTCTTTAAAAATGGTT
>NZ_MCZZ01000083.1 GCF_002875705.1 Vibrio sp. 10N.261.45.E2 | reverse complement strand
TAATGCCGATCGTTTAAGAAGGCTTGAACGATCCTGCAGTTAGAAGATAATCCCCATCAACAATGTTGATGGGGATTTTTTATGCTTGAACAAGAATTAGCAATGGCACACGAGACCATTGAAGATGCCGACAATTATGAATCTGTCGTCGACGCTATTCAAATTGAGTGGATAGAACAAGCTCTTCTTGAAACCAATAAAGCGAGCATAAGACGCCGCCGACTTCCCGCTCAGCAAGCTGT
>NZ_MCZZ01000082.1 GCF_002875705.1 Vibrio sp. 10N.261.45.E2 | reverse complement strand
AAGCACCAGTTGAGCGCATTCAAGTTTAAATTCTGGGTTAAAAGTGCGTCTATCACGCTTAGTCATAATGTCACCTGTTTTAGTCTTGAGATGATCATACATCACCTCTTAATCAGGTGGCCAAATTCACTATGCCACTACAAGCAGATACCTTTATTGGTTGTGCCCTCGCTGTACTTGCTGTTATTTACGTGTTGCCTGATTGGCAATCGAAGCGACTGCACAAAGTGATGGCAGATGCGCTTGATTCCAATAAAAACTATCTTGCTCAGATCATCGGCCAATACCGAGTTGGTAAGAAAGACAGCCTCAACTATCGTATCGCTCGTCGTAGTGCCCATAATAATGATGCAAACCTAACTGCCGCTATTAGTAGCATGCTGGTTGAACCCGGTAAGTACCGTACCTCTGAAGATGAGAGCTTCCGATTCCTAACACTCAACCACGCTCTACTTAGCTATATTTCAGCTTTGGGAGCACACAGAACACGTATTGATGATGAGGCGACACACAAACTGGTGTTAGATGCGCACAGAGTAATCCACGAGCATCTAGACGCTCTAAATGATCAACTCTATTCTCATCAAGAACAGTGTGAAGTGAAAAACGCTTATGACCCTGAACTGGATAAACGTTTGAGTGAGTGGCGAGAAGAAGATGAGAGTTCTGTCAGAATGGTTCTACAGCAGCTCCATTTGATTTATCGAATGCTTCCAGAACTGCATACCTTAGCGACCAAGTTTGCAGTCAAGGTTAAGATCGATAAACCGTTTGAAACAGAAGCTTCTTGAGCAACAAGCAAAATACCGTAAAAACAAAAAGATAACGTCAATCGCTCACCTTTTGATCGGTGGTCGTATTTATACATTGCTTTACCCATACCCCAAAATGGGTAGAGCAATTACTTGCCTACCCTTGTGCCACAAGGGTTATAGGGATTTTTACATTGTAGGAATTCTCTGACTTTGATTGACCAAGCCTTAACTTTGCCTAACATTTCTCGGACAAAAAACGACCATAGGAATTTATAGTTGTCTTAGTTTCAGGAAACTTAAAACAACATTTAATATTCACTTAATCTAGTTTGATTTCCTGTATCAGTAAGCTATGCTCTATAGAGCATATGGATTTGAACTAAGGTCACAATATGAATACACAGCAATTTGAAGCATTTAAGCAGCAAATACAGCTTCTTAGTCCACAGCAATTAAAAGCACTTCAAGGTGAAATCGACGGCAACCTTGAAACAGAGAAGCCTTGTTTGCTTACTGAAGAAGAGTTAAACGCGTTAAATGACCTGTTCAGTTAACAAACAGATATTACTACTTTAGCTTAAGTTCACATTTTCACCGTAAATTTCATCTGTTCACCATTGCGCTCAAAATATCGTCCGCCTAGACTCATTTCATACGTCAATAAAAGGTTCTGCTATGTCGATATCTGGTATTCAATCTGGTTACGCGATTATTCAGCATTCAACTAACATGGCTGAAGAAGCAGCAATCGAGCTCAACCAAGCCTCCAAACACTCTTTAGAATCCGACGACACTTTCCAAGCTAGCGATCTCAGCTTTAATCAAATTGAGCCTGAACAATCCATTTCCTTGAAAGACAAACAGCCCGAACCTACTTCATCTTCAACCGACTCCTTGATAAAACTGACACAAAGCGCAAGTTACAACCGCGTTGGCGCGAGTGTAGTTGATCGTCAAAACAAAGCCATCGGTAGCCTTCTCGACATTCATATCTAAATTACACTGATATACAGCGTATATTTTGCGAAACTCTGCTGCTTTTTTCTTCAACAACCATACAAACTGTAACTCATTATATCAGGCGCTTGTTTCTGGTTTATTACTCGGTAGAATCAGCGCAAACCAATTTGCTGCACAAACTTTACTTCATATTATTTATGCCAAAACTAAATCTGCATCGCCGTGACTATGTTTCTATTTTAGGAGGCGACATCTCCGCAGACGAATTAGAAAAAAAGCTTCAGCCTCATTTTGAAAAGCCACTCAATAAGCTGACACCTAGCCCCTACCTGACAGAAAAGAATCTCACACGTCGTTGGACCGCACTCAATAATGCAGATTCGCAAACAGAACTCCTCGATCCTCATACAGAAAGTCAGATGCAAGCTTATGAGAAAAACATCGAACACTTCATTGGTACGGTTAAGGTGCCTGTCGGTATCTCTGGTCCTTTAAGAGTCAATGGCCTGTTTGCTGAAGGCGATTACTTGGTACCACTTGCAACCACAGAAGCTGCACTTGTCGCTTCTTATAACCGTGGCTCAAAACTGATTACAGCTTGTGGTGGTGCAAGTGCGATGTTGCTCAATGAAGGTGTCACTCGCACTCCTGGTTTCGCATTTCAAGGCTTGGTAGAAGCTGGGCAGTTTGTGGCTTGGGCTGTGACTCAATATGACCAATTTAAACGATTGGCAGAATCAACAACATCGCACGGCAAACTTACCGACATCAATATCAACATCGAAGGCAACCATGTTTACTTGGTGTTTGAATTTCTAACCGGAGATGCTTCTGGTCAGAATATGGTGACCATCGCGACCAATGCTGTATTTGAGTACATCATTGAAAACACGCCGGTTAAGCCAGACCATGCTTTCCTTGATGGCAACTTATCAGGCGATAAGAAGGCGAATACCCAAACCTTGCGCAGTGTGCGTGGTAAAAAGGTAACCGCTGAAGTTAATATCCCAGCAGAACTTGTTGCTAAGTATCTACACACCACGCCTGAGAAGATGGTTCAGTTTGGTCAAATGACCACTGTTGGCGGTGCTTTGAGTGGTACTATCGGTATCAACGCCCATTATGCGAATGCACTTGCTGCTCTTTACATTGCTTGCGGCCAGGACGCAGCGTGTGTTGCTGAATCAGCGATTGGTATGACGCGTATGGAGCTCAACAAAGAAGGCGGATTATACGCTAGCGTGACGCTGCCTAACTTAATGGTGGGAACTGTTGGCGGCGGTACAGGTTTACCGAGTCAAAAAGCCTGTTTAGATTTACTTGGACTACATGGTAATGGCAAATCACAAGCCCTTGCTGAAGTCTGTGCTGCACTGTGTTTGGCGGGTGAACTATCGATTGTGGGCGCGTTTTGCGCTGGTCACTTTTCACGTGCTCACCATAAGTTAGCTCGTAAATAACCTTTATCCAATTTGGCTTGTTCAGTTTTGTCGTTCATGCAAAGCCACAAGCCAACCTGAATGCGTGAGTCATAAATGGATTACTTACACTTATCTAGGGTGAGCCTTAAGCACCTCACTGCGCTTCATATTATGCTGAACACCCACAGTGTAACTCAAACCTCCGAGCAGCTCTTTGTCAGCCCTTCGAGTGTGAGCAAAACCTTATCTCAATTACGTGACATCCTTAATGATGAGCTTTTCTATCGAGATGGCACCAAGCTTATCCCTACTCCCTTTGCTCTGAAGATAGCTCCGACGGTTCACGCGATTCTTTCAAGCATGAACGGTCTGTGTAGTGGTCAAGTAAAA
>NZ_MCZZ01000081.1 GCF_002875705.1 Vibrio sp. 10N.261.45.E2 | reverse complement strand
ATTAACGGAATTGGTATTATCTCTTAACCACTTTGAAAAAGCGACATATACAAAAAAAGCCTCGGCATTTCTATTGAGGCTTTGTATATGGTTGGGGTAGAGAGGGTTGAGCTCCTAGCACGTGCTATTTTGATGTTGCCGGAATCTGATGCTCTGTCAATTGCATGTTTAACGCCAAAAAGCAAAAAGGCTCTAGCATTTCTGCTAGAGCCTTGAATATGGCAGGGGTGGAGAGATTCGAACTCCCAACACGCGGATTTGGAATCCGCTGCTCTGCCAATTGGAGCTACACCCCTAAAACTTTATCTTACGTCAGATTCGAAAAAACCTCGCACTAGGCGAGGTTATCGAATAAGTGGCGGAGTGGAC
>NZ_MCZZ01000080.1 GCF_002875705.1 Vibrio sp. 10N.261.45.E2 | reverse complement strand
GATGCTTTATGTGCTTTCGCTTCCTTTAGTAAAGAGTAATCTACGCCCTTCTTATGAAGGGCGTAAACTTAAGAGTAAAGTATGGCGAAGTTAATAGAACAACTAATACATTCAACCCCAGTAACTGCTTACGCTAATTCTGTACTATCTGAGTACACAGATAAATTCACGGCAAAAGATATTGAAATTATCGCAACTCAAACACTGAATGACGTTAAAGCCCGTGGTCCGAAAATGTATAAAGTCTATACGATCCCCAAGCGTAATGGTGGTAAAAGACTTATAGCTCACCCATCAAAACCGCTAAAAGCAACTCAGCGTGCACTTGTCGAATTATTACAAAAACAGTTACCTGTGCATGAAGCTGCTTTTGCCTACCGAGATGGCGTAAGCATCAAAGACAATGCATTTGCACACTCGAAAAACCCATATTTTCTTAAAATGGACTTATCAGACTTTTTCAATAGTATTGATACTGAATTATTCGAAGATCAGCTAAAGAGTCATAGCATCTTCATTAGAAATAAAAAACTACTTCACAATACTATATTCTGGAGCCCGGCCAAAGAGCTCAATAACAAGCTAAAGCTTAGTGTTGGTGCACCTTCATCTCCACTAATTTCAAATTTCATTATGTATAATTTTGATGAAGCAATATCTACTATATGTCACTCATCAAATATTAAATACACTAGATACGCAGACGATCTATTTTTTTCTACAAACACAAAGAATTTATTATTCAATATTCCGTCTTTAGTAAACTATTTATTAGAAAAACAATACGATAACAAGCTATCAGTTAACGAGTCTAAAACCTCCTTTTCTTCAAAAGCTCATAATAGACATATCACTGGTGTAACGATTACTAACGATAACAATTTATCAATAGGAAGAAAAAAGAAAAGATATATATCATCACTCGTACATAAATATAAATTGGGTTCTCTTGATGTTGAGAACATAGAAACTCTCCAGGGATTACTTGGATTCGCGAAGCATGTAGAACCTTCTTTTATGATAAGGCTATGTAAAAAATACTCACAAAACACTATTGATTCTATCACTCGTGGGGCATGGAAAAATAATGAAAAATAATGATACTAAAAAGACTAGGACGGTAGAAGAAAAAATAAAAAGTGCTGAATCTGGTGACCTTGGTTGTCTATTTGAAGTCGCGGAGTGGCATGCTTTAGGAAAATATTCTCTAGACCAAAACAAAGCACTATCTAATGAATACTATTCGAATGTTAGAGAAAAACTATCTACAGCTAGGCCATACATAAGCGAGTTAGAAGTTATTAATTTCAAGGGTATTAAAGAGGTAAAAGGGAGTCTGCGTCTACATCCAAATATAAATGTATTCGTTGGAATTAATGGTTGTGGTAAAACTACATTACTGGACGCTATTGTTAAGTCTGCATCATGGTTGACCAACGGCATTAGAACGAAAGGCATCGGTAAGAAAATTGATAATCATGAGATAAATAATAATCCCAAATCAAACGATTGTTTTATAAAGACAGTATTCACTGTCAATGATAAAACTGAATTCGAGCTCATGCTATTTAAAAGTAAAAAATCAAGCCGCCTAAGTAGTGAGCTTGCTGAATTAAAAATCCTTTCAGAAATGTATAGGTTCTATCATGACGAAAATGAATCGTATAGCCTCCCCTTGTTTGCACACTATTCAGTTAGTAGATCACTCGAAATAAAGCTAGAAAGTAATTCAAAAGAAGAAATATCTTTATCACCAAAACTAGACGCATATAAACACTGTTTTGATGAGCATAAGAAATATAAGCAACTAGTGGAATGGTTAGTTCAGCTAGATGCTTTATCTAGTCACGACAGTCAAATAGAAAAGGATTACCTAAAAAAGATTTCTGAATTTGAAACAATTGACCGAATTTACAAGTCTTTGCCAGATGAAATCAAACTACATCAACAATTTGGTATAGATATGCAACGTGATATGAGTGAGTTGAGAACCGAGATCCAGAACTTAGAGGTTTTGCGAAATGATACTGACTCAGTTGTAGTAAAAGTTGTAAAAGAAGCTATTTATAAATTCATGGACATCTCAAACATTAGAGTTGAGATTGACGATGAAACCATTTCTGTATTGATGGATAAGTCCGGTACAACCATTTCCTCCGATGAGTTATCTCAAGGAGAGAAAGCACTATTTTCTATAGTTAGTGATATTAGCCGACGATTAGTTCTTTTAAACCCAGGTAAAGGTAATCACTCTCTACACGGGGCCGGAGTTGTAACCATCGATGAAATTGACCTTCACCTACATCCCAAATGGCAGCAGGATATTGTAATAAAGCTATCAGAAGTCTTTCCAAACATTCAGTTTATTCTGACGACTCACAGCCCTCAAGTGCTTTCAACGATACCTAATTACTGTATCAAGGCTCTTGATAATAACGAAAATGGAATCTTAAGTGTTCAAGAACCTAGGTTTTCTTTGGGCTCCGAATCAAAGATGATCTTAGAAGATATATTTTTAACGGATTCTAGACCAGACAAAGTGGATGAGGTTCAGAAGCTTAACCGATATAAAGAGCTCATAAAAGAAGACCGCTGGGATACAGATGAGGCTTTAGAGTTAGAGAGTGAACTCGTTAGTTGGGCCGGAGAGCATGATCCGATAATGAGACAACTCAAAATGGACATTCGATTACGAGAACGCCGCAGGGGTTAGCTAGTATGAAAAAGATCACAAAATCTAACGAACCTGATGCTTTAAATGAATACAGAGAACTTAACCCAATAGACGACTGGAAAAAAGGATTCAAACGAAATGCTGGGAAACAGCCTAATATTGATGTTCGTCAAGCTCTCCTCAGCGAACAAAAAGGGCTATGTGTATACTGCGAAATTGATTTGAAGGATGGTGGGGGCAACGCTATTAACGACTTTCGCGTTGAGCATTTCTATCCCGAGAACCCTAAACCAGAAGATAAACGCAACGATAGTATAAATTATGCGCTACATTGGCCGAATATGTTTGGATGCTGCACAGGTGGCAATACTAAGTCTGTAGTGGATAGCGATATACGATACACAAATCCAGAATTTAGTTGTGATGTTGATAAAGCGAACAACGACTGGACTAGTCAATTGCTGGATCCTCTAATAGACATTCCAGCATTTCCTCCAATCTTTGAGTTTAATGAAGATGGAAACATATCTGTAAAGGCAGACTGCCCAAATACGATAAAAACTAAAGCTGAACATTCAATTATTTTATTGAAACTTGATTCATCACGTCCAGTAAAGTTTAGACAAAGTACTATTGAAAAACTAAGAGCTCAATTAATGGAATTAACAGAGGTAGGTCAGATTGAGTTCGAAGAGGCGATGAAAATATTGGCTGAATCACATTTATCTAAAGATAAAGATGGTAACTACCAAGCATTTTTTTCTACTATTCGATGGTATCTCGGGCCCGATGGAGAAAACTATTTAGAAAGCGTGGATTACGACGGTTAAATAAACTTAAGCTCCGTATTGCAAGCTAACACCTCATCTCAATCGCCAACAAAAAAGGCCTCGCAATTGCGAGGCCTTTGATTTTCTATCAGAAGAGATTAGTCGCGAAGTGCTGCGCCAAATTTCTCTGAGATTGAAGCTACGATAGCATCTACTGAACCAGCGATGTCTGCATCTTCAAGTGTGCGATCTACAGACTGCAGGCTAAGTGCGATTGCCAGGCTCTTCTTACCTTCTTCAACGCCTTGACCAACGTATACGTCGAACAGTTTAGCGCCTGTTAGGATCTCACTACCGGGATATGTCGAAATACCGCATATAACCGTTGAATCATGTCTCTCTACTTACTTTGGAGGAAATACCGAAAGCAACCCTGAACACTAAATCATTAAACTATCATGTTGATAAACACAAGAAAGTATTAAACACGATGCATTTGAGGTATAACATTGAATACGTAGAAAAATTAGCAAGGTAAACAATGAAGGGCACTCTAAAACGTATATTGTCGGCTCTCTTCCAGCAACAATCTCAAACTCAAACTCAGAAAGGTTTCAGTAGAAATCCAATCGCTGGTCACTCCAATAATTTATCCAAAGATACTGCGGTTAACGGAACAGCTTATGAAAAGCAGCGTTGTATTAACACCCTGAGTTATTGGCTAGACTCTGAACTATTTGACTTACCTGAGTGCCCACTAGAAAGTGATAAAAACGCCCCCTCAAAAGAAGCGACTCACTTCAAAACAATGTGGGGGAACAAAGCGAACAATGATTACCTCAATGGCCAATTAGAGCTCAATGAAGAGAGTAAGTTAGTCATTATGTTCCAATGCCATCGCGCGGGGTATTTATTAGAAAAGGGAGAAGATCACCCAAATTATAAAACCCCAAGAACCTACCTTGTCGCTCAAGCATTCAGTCCTAGTTGGGATGCGGAGCGAAACACGATTGTTTGGGCCCGTTCTGATGAAGATGCGGATCAAACCGTAAATTTAGCGACAATCCGGACTCTATATAGAAAATGTCCTTCTTCCATTCCTGACAATATGAGTCTCTCGGAATGGGTAGAAGCCCGCTTTACAACAATTGAAAATCGCTTTGTACATCACTTCGACCCCGAGGACGGAGAACCGTCACTTAATACCGATGAGTTGTTCAATGCCATCGTTGCTATCAACAGAGAACTCGCTATCGAATTTTGGCCGGACCATAAATCTAAACAGTTTATGCTAGACCGCGCGATACCAATTGAATCTACTTTAGAAGAAGCCGACAGACCTGCCTATAGCAAAAACAAAAACATGCTTACTTTTCGTTGGCGTTTCTGTTTTTACAAAAAAGAAAATGACAACCAACAATTAGGTCCGTTTTTTGTTGAAGACCTGGAGAGAGCTATTAAAGAGTGTTCATCCGGTGAATTATCAAAGCCTCTTCAACGGTACTTACTTGGAGCAAATTCTCAAATACTAATTGGTTCTGCACTGGACAGCACTAAGACGATATTCCCTCTTACCATGCGTATCCCTAAGGGGCGTTGGCCGGAGAACCCTATATATGGGTTAAGCTTGCTGCAAAGTATTGCTGTAAATGTCGCCTCTAAGAAAGATGAAAACCCAGTTGTTGCAGTTAATGGACCTCCAGGAACAGGAAAAACCACACTACTCAAAGATGTGATTGCTGAGCGTATTGTTGAGCGAACCCAGAAGCTTTTAGAACTAAAGCAAGAGTCCGATTGGATACTTGAAGAGGATGCAATTGAAGCTGTTATGGCCGCAAGCATCATTGTCGCATCAAGTAACAATAAAGCTGTAGAAAATATATCTAAAGAGCTTCCTTCACTAAGCAAAATTGATAAACGCTACCAAGATGAAACTCGGCATTTTCGTTCTGTAGCTCAACCTGGTGACTGGGGACTGTTCTGTGCCGTCTTAGGAAAATCGAACAACCGTAAGGTATTCAAAAAGACCTTAAAACAATTGGAACAACACCTTAAGGGACTCAATGACCACTTGCAATTTTTCTACTTCTACAATTCATTGAAAAAACAAACAGCTCAATCTTGTGAAGAGGTTGTCGTTAAGTTTGTATCCCAGTGGAAGGAAAACTCACAACTAACGGAAATAATCGATGAAATTGAAGGCTCACGAATCCGTAAAGAGCACAGAGATTTCTTCAGGAATTTTTGCGACTCTCTTCAACTAATAGATGACGAAAAAGCATCAGTAGAAAAATTTGCTTACGGTTGGACTCAACTTGGTGATGAACACTGGGACCAAGCACTTAGCGCACTCGATGCATTGCGAAGACAGTGGTTTGCCAGAAAATTGGCTGAGCAAGCTTTAGAAGACAAGTTTCTAAGAGCAAAAGATACCTTTAATGCCGCTTTGAAAGAATACAAAGAAATACATGACGATATCAAAGGCGGAAAACACAACAAGTGGGGCTTAGATGCAACCAAGCATCTCCTATTTACAAATAGCTATCAAGCTAAAGAAGGAGAAGACCGGAATCAAGCAGAGGCTCGATTACAGCAAAGCTCTCCATTAGGAAGTGAGCCAATTAACGACAGCAGATCAAAGTTATTTACCGCGGCACTCACCCTAAATGAGGCGCTCATTGAGCGAGCGGCAAAAGAATTCAACAGCAACACTTTTAAAGACCTTGCTTCTCTGATCGACGGCAAACTAGAAACCAAGGAACTAAAGCCTCACCACAAGAAATTGTGGGCAGTGTTATTCCTGTTTTTCCCTGCTGTAAGTACTTCACTGGCTTCGGTAGAAAATCAATTCCGCCTAATGCAACAGCCTGAAGGGTTTGGTATAGCAATGTTCGATGAATCAGGACAGGCTGTGAACTACCATGTAGCGGGCCTTCTACAAAGGTGTAGACAGGCTATTTTCGTTGGTGACCCGATCCAACTTGAGCCGGTTGTCACAACACCTGAAAAAATAGACCTCGCTATAGCAAGGGACTTCTTGGATGTATCCGATAATGATGGAAAGCGTGAATGGGGTGACGATTATCTAATTGCAGAGTCGTCGGCTCAGTCAATTGCTGACAAAGCTTGTAACTACTACGCACAAATTGGAGACAGGCCCGTAGGTATACCACTTCTCGTTCATCGTCGCTGCACAGAACCTATGTTCAGTATTGCGAACAACATAGCATATGATGACAAGATGGTTTTGGCCTCTCCACCATTCAAATGGAACGCTCTTCAAAGCGGTTGGGTACACATCTCGGAACAAGCAGATAATATAAATGGCAGTGGCTATTTCAATTACACTGAAGCAAAAGCTGCAATAGAGCTTGTTCGACATCTTTGTGAGAAGCAACCGAGCATGGTTGAAGGTGGCGTATATATAATTACACCATTTTCTAAAATGCGATCAACAATTGCGAAGCAGTGGGATGATGCTCTGAAAGACTCGAATAACCACGAGTGGATGAAAAAAGCCTTCGGTTCTGCAAAACAAGACACTGACCTAAAAGAGTTTAGTAAAGAAAATATTGGTACTGTCCATACCTTCCAAGGAAAAGAAGCCTCAACTGTGCTTCTATGTACTGCTGCATCATCAGTTAGGCAAAATACTGGTGGTATTCAATGGGTCAACAGTAAGCCGAACTTAATAAACGTGGCCGTCACAAGAGCAAAGCACCACCTATTTATTATTGGTAATATGGAGGACTGGGAGAGCGGTGTCATAACTGGAGCTTTACAACGTGACAATATGCGCTGCTATGCCAATCTCGACGAGCTAAAACAATCTCCTGCCAACAGTTTTGAAGAGCATGTTCCATCACCTCGTCCCGATATTGGAAGCTCCCTAAAGTACAACTTGATGGGTGCATAAGGTAAAAATAGAAAACAGCTCACTAAATAAACTATCATTTGGTGAGCTCACATGCTACTTGAAGTTGCTCTTTATTTTCGGAATTTCATTAATATTTTTCCAATTACGACTTAGACTCCCACTCCTACGGTTCCAAAAAAAGGCCTCGCAATGCGAGGCCTTTGGTTTTTCTATCTATCAGAAGTGATTAGTCGCGAAGTGCTGCGCCGAATTTCTCTGAGATTGAAGCTACGATAGCATCTACTGAACCAGCGATGTCTGCATCTTCTAGTGTGCGCTCTACAGACTGTAGGCTAAGTGCGATTGCTAGGCTCTTCTTACCTTCTTCAACGCCTTGACCAACGTATACGTCGAACAGTTTAGCGCCTGTTAGGAATTCGCCACCAGCAGCGATACACGCTTCTACGATGTCGCCAGAAGCGACTGCTTCGTCAACAACAACGGCGATATCACGACGGTTTGCAGGGAACTTAGATACGGCTACTGCTTCTGGAAGCACGCGAGTGTTGATAGCTGCCCATTCGATTTCGAATACGATAGTACGGCCGTTAAGACCAAACTTACGCTCTAGTTCTGGGTGAACAGTACCAATGATACCCACTTCCCTTTCTGTTTCTAAACCAGCGTCTACTACGATAGCCGCAGTTTGACCTGGGTGAAGTGCTGGGTGCTTCGCAGCTTTGAAGCTGTATGCGATTTCGTTTGCTGAAAGCTCAAGAACGGCTTCTAGGTCACCTTTAAGATCGAAGAAATCTACAGTGTTAGTTGCCATGTCCCAGTGCTCTTCGCCACGAGTACCAGAGATAACGCCCGCAAGCATCATTTCTTGGCGCATGCCGTTTTCAGCCGTTGCTTCAGGGATGAAACGTAGGCCTGATTCGAATAGACGAACGCGAGACTGTTGACGCTTCTGGTTGTGAACAACTGTGTTTAGTAGACCTTGGATTAGGCCAAGACGCATTGCTGACATGTCCGCAGAGATTGGGAATGGCAGGATTAGCGGCTCAACACCAGGTACAACAAGTTTTTGCTGTTCTGGTTCTACGAAGCTGTATGTGATTGCTTCGTGGTAGCCACGGTCTACAAGAAGGTCACGAACGCGCTTAAGCGGTTGGTCAGCTTCTCTGTGGTCATTCATTTTAAGTGCCGCTTTAGGCGCTTGGTTTGGAATGTTATCGTAACCGTAGATACGACCTACTTCTTCAATTAGGTCTTGCTCGATTGCGATATCAAAACGCCAAGATGGAGACGTTGCCGTCCAGCCAGCTTCTGTCGTTTCCGTATCTTCTACAACAGAAACAGTACAACCTAGGCGAGTAAGAATTTCCACTACGTCTGTAGATGGGATTTCGTGACCTAGTAGGCTGTCTAGCTTAGCGCGACGTAGAGCAACTACGTTTGCTTTAGGAAGATCAGCTTCAGATTCGCTGCCGTTTACTGGCGCAACTTCACCACCACAGATTTCAACTAGAAGCTGTGTTGCACGCTCCATTGCTGCTGCTTGAAGTGTTGAATCAACACCACGTTCGAAACGTAGAGAAGAATCTGTGTGAAGGCCGTAAGCACGTGCGCGACCACGGATGTGATCCGGCGCGAAGAATGCTGCTTCAAGAAGTACGTCTGTTGTTTCAGTAGTAACACCTGAATCTTGACCGCCAAAGATACCAGCGATTGCTAGTGCTTTGTTTTGGTCAGCGATAACAAGTGTGTTGCTGTTTAGTTCAGCTTCGTTGCCATCTAAAAGTGTTAGCTTTTCGCCCTGCTCTGCTAGACGAACCACGATACCGCCTTCGATCTTAGCAAGATCAAATGCGTGCATTGGTTGGCCTTGCTCTAGCATCACGTAGTTTGTGATGTCTACAACTGGGTCGATTGAACGGATACCACAACGGCGCAGTTTTTCTTGCATCCAGATTGGAGATTCCGCTTTCACGTTTACGTTCTTAACCACACGGCCAAGGTAACGTGGACAAGCATCCGTTGCTTTGATTTCAACAGATACTGTGTCTTCAATGCTTGTTGCAACAGCTTCAACTGTTGGCTCTGTAACGTCTGCGCGGTTTAGTACGCCAACTTCACGAGCAAGGCCACGGATGCTGAAGCAGTCTGCGCGGTTTGCTGTTAGGTCTACGTCGATAGTTACGTCGTTAAGCTCAAGAAGCTCACGTATGTCCATACCTAGCGTTGTGCCTTCAGGCAGCTCAAGGATGCCGTCAGACTCTACGTCGATACCTAGCTCAGAGAAAGAACAAAGCATGCCGTGCGATGGAACGCCACGTAGTTTTGCTTTCTTGATTTTGAAGTCACCAGGAAGTACTGCGCCAACTGTTGCTACTGCTACAGTTAGGCCAAGACGACAGTTAGATGCACCACATACGATGTCTAAAAGCTCTTTATTGCCTTCTGCATCAACCGCGCCGATATCAATTTTAGTTACTTGTAGTTTGTCTGCGTCTGGGTGCTGACCGCACTCAACCACTTTACCTACTTTAACGCCGGTGAATTCACCAGCAACAGGTTCTACATCGTCAACTTCCAAACCAGCCATAGTGATTTGGTGAGCTAGCTCTTCGCTGTTAATTGCAGGTTTAACCCACTCGCGTAGCCAAGATTCACTGAATTTCATAGTTTTGACTGCCCCGGATTACTTGAATTGTTTAAGGAAACGAAGGTCGTTCTCGAAGAACGCACGAAGGTCATTTACGCCGTAACGAAGCATCGTTAGACGCTCTACACCCATACCGAATGCAAAACCAGAGTATTTCTCAGGGTCGATGCCAACAGAGCGAAGTACGTTAGGGTGAACCATGCCACAGCCTAGAACTTCTAGCCATTTGCCATCTTTACGTTTCACGTCAACTTCAGCTGAAGGCTCTGTGAACGGGAAGAATGAAGGACGGAAACGCACTTCAACTTCTTCTTCAAAGAAGTTACAAAGGAAATCGTTAAGAATGCCTTTAAGTTGTGCGAAGTTTACGTTCTCATCAACTAACATACCTTCCACTTGGTGGAACATTGGCGTGTGAGTTTGATCGTAGTCGTTACGGTAAACACGACCCGGAGCAATGAAGCGGAAAGGCGGTTTGCCGTTTTCCATCGTACGGATTTGAACACCAGAAGTGTGCGTACGTAGCATTAGATCAGGGTTGAAGAAGAAAGTATCGTGATCAGTACGAGCTGGGTGATCGTCTGCGATGTTTAGTGCATCAAAGTTGTGGAATGCATCTTCGATCTCAGGGCCAGACTCAGTGCTAAAGCCAAGCTCACCAAAGAACTGTTCGATACGCTCAACTGTGCGAGTCACTGGGTGAAGACCACCGTTCTCAATGCGACGACCTGGTAGGCTCACATCGATAGTTTCTTCAGCTAGTTTCGCTTCAAGCTCTGCACGTTGTAGTGCGTCTTTGCGAGCTGCGATCGCTTGTTGAACAGCACCTTTCGCTTTGTTGATCTCTTGACCAGCAGTGCGACGCTCTTCAGGTGGAAGTTTACCTAGGCTTTGTAGTTGAAGAGTGAGTTCACCCTTCTTACCTAAATACTGAACTCGCACTTCATCAAGTGCGACTAACGAATCTGCTGTATCAATAGCAGTCGTTGCATTAGCAATGATCTCTTCTAGATGTTGCATCATTTCCTCATCTACCAGTTGGTAGTGTCCGTATCGGATGATTAGTTTTTTTAGATAGCTACACATAGTAATCAAACACGCATCCAATGCCAAATTGAATCGCTAAAAGAACAAGTTATTGCCTAAAAACACGGCAAATTTAACGTTAGAAAACAGAATTTCATTGAAATCGGTGAAATCAAAGAGAAACCGATACAAAAACGTCACCAACTGAGACAGTTTGATTACATTCACCAAACCAAGGTTGAGGCGGTGGTGTTCATAGGATTTGGATAGGAAGTCTGGAACTGAGATAAGAAACCAAGGAGCGAGGTTTAAGGCCACCGCTCTATGGTTTATTCGTAAAAAATTGGTTTAAAGCTGATACGTAAAACCTGAATATCGAGCCTTTAGAAATAATACTCCAACGCGGCTTCGACAAAGTCGTCTTTACGAGCGAAGAACAACAAATCCTCTGGGGTTTCGTTCTCAAACAACCAAGCGTTTAATCGCCACTTGAGGTTGTTGTTGATACGGCTAGAGGCTTCCAACTTGGCACTGTAGACATCGCTGTTATCTAAGTCTTGAGTAATGCCTGTAAGTACTTCGGTGCCGTCTTCATCGTTCAAGGCGAAACGCGCGCCAAGGAACACATCGTTTTGCCCTATGGTTTGCGCATTATTGCCTCGGCTGTCGTACAGGTATTCAGCGATGAAGCCGATGTCCCAGTAGGATTCAAGCGCCCCAACCCAAGTGTATTCAAAGCCCGTTGCTACGCCGGTGTGGTTATCGTAACTGTCGCGATAAATGCTTTCCAGCTTCCACAACCAATCACCAATAATGCCCTGCACATCCAGCCCAAAATGCTGCATTTGCGCGTAGTATGGCTTTAGCTTATTGCCTTGCACACGGTAGTAAGGGTCGCGGTTTGTACCACCTAAGTAGCTTAAACCGACATCCCAATCGCCGTACATTTGGCTATAGCGCAGTGCCACATCAACGTGTTTTTCTTCTCGAGATGATTCATAAAGCGCATCATCCGATACAGGCACGGTTGGCCTTAATCGCCCGTCTTCCCCTGCAAAGGTACGCTCACGAAAATACGGCAGTAACATAGCGTCTATGGTTCCCCAGTCTTTGATCGAGGTGAAGTGCACCATTGGCTGACCCAACTTGGATTCACCATCGACCGACTCTATGGCATCGGTTTGGTTTACCACATCCACTAAGTGCGCCGATTCAGTCACGCCCCAAAACACTTTGCCAACACCCGCGCGCAGTTCGTAATCATCCCAATAAGTCAGATACAGAGCTTCACGAATATCACCATGAGTTCGTTCATCGTCTTCACTGTCTAGGCGATAAAACGGGGTGAAGGTAAAGCTGCCGTTGCCCTCTTCTTGCTCCCAGTAAAACTCTGGCTGCAACACCAGTGAGCTTTGTCCTTTGTCTTGCCCTTTTAAGCCGTTACTAAAGAACTGCCTATGTTCAATATTAACCTGTCCTGCTAGCTCTGGCGTCAAGCCAGCTGCCACACATGGCAACGACACTTGCATAAGCCCTACGGTCACTGCCAAGGTTAAAGATAATTGCGTTCCTGTTGCCACAATCCTTTTCATATTCTTGCCTTATTTCGCACGTTTCAGTGTGTTTTTCTGGAAATCCTTGTCTTTAAGACCGGTCTGGAAGGCTAAATCTGTCGTGGTTAATACCGTACTTTTGCCAGTTTGATGGTTTTGCATCGACATGGTGTGCGCGCGCCAGTATTGGTTTAGGTACTGTTTGTAATCTTGGAACGACAGAGTTTTCAGCAATGCGCCTTTACGGTCGTAAAACTCAATCTGAACTGGGCGGTAGTATTGTTGGTCTAGCCACACTTTTTGCATGGTGTAGCCTGAGTTCTTGTCGGTCGGAACTTGCTCTAAAACAAAGGTATCAACACCTTCAATATTGGCGTCTTCGATGTAGCTGAAGGTGTACTTTTCTAACTCAAACGAACTTAGGTCTTCGTAAGCAAATTCACTGCCCATAAACGGGCCAGACTTGTTGCGAGAAGAGATGCGTTTCACACGTTTCAATGCTGGCAGATACAGCCATTGGTCATCCGATTTGGTGATGTGCGAATGGTTTAGGAAAGCCGTGCCTTTTACGTCGCGTGGTTCATCAAAAATGGTTAAGCCTTTGTCGCCATCGTTATCGACTTCTAATGATTTCAGTCGCATTAGCCGTGTGCTGCTTTCACCCTGTTTGTTGCGAAGTAGCATTTCCATTGTCGCAACAGAATCGCCCCACCCGACATCGACTGCTTTACGTTGCTCGGCAATTTCTAAGCCTTTTGCTGGGTCTGCTAACGCTGGGAAAGCGGCGAATGTGCTCACAGTCAACGCGCTGACAGTAAGTAATGTAGTAACGAATGATTGTTTAACGATTTTCATAAATATCTCCTTGAGTCAGCCCACCGCAGCAGGCTGACGTTTCCTTATTTGGTCGATGTATTCAGTTCGGCAGCTTGGCTAAATTGCTCTGCTGTAGTTAACTCGGCTTTAGAAGGCTTTGATTTGTGCTCCGGTTTATCTGAGTAGTGGGTCTGTTTGTCGAAGATCATCAGCAAGCTTGGTAGCAAGATGAAGTCGACCACCAGCGCAATGAAAATCACAATCGCGCTGAGTAAGCCCATGTCGGAGTTGAGTCTGAAGCTCGACATCGCCAATACAGAGAAGCCTGCCACGAGTACGACTGTGGTGATCCAAAGTGCGCGTCCAACGGTATGGAAGGCGTATCGAACCGCTTCTTCTGCTGATTTCCGTTCGAGTCTTGCGCGCTGGTATTTGCTTAAGAAGTGCACCGCATCATCAACCACGATGCCCAGAGTGAGCGTCACCACCACTGACAAACCAAGGTTGATTTCACCCGAAATAAGCGCCCATAAACCAAAGCCAATGATCGCAGGCGCAATGTTTGGTACTAAGCTGATCATGCCCAAGCGAACCGAGCGCAACGCAAAGATCATCAAGCCAGAGATAAGCACTAACGTGATAGGCAGTGTCGAGAGCATGCTCGCCATGTTAGTTTCCCCAATGTGAGCAAACATCAATGATGGGCTCGACGCGACCACTTCATATTGCGGTGCATTGGCTGCAAACCATGAGTAAATGCGCTCTTCGAGTTCCACTAGCTCGACGCTGCCGAGGTTGTCGACGGTAAGTACCATTTTGATCGATGACTTATCGACATTGATCTGGTTGTTCAAGTCCAAGCCATAAGGCAAAGACATCTCATAAAGCAGTAGGTATTGCGCAGCAAGTTCACGGTTAAGCGGCAGCTTGTAGTAGCTGTCGTCGTCGCCATGCATGTTCTTGTTCAAACGCATGTAAACATCGGAAAGTGTTGCCACATGGTCGGTTTCTGGTTGAACGCGTAGCCACTCAGTAAAGTCACCAATTGCTTGCAAAAAGACTGGATCAGCAATCGCTTGAGACTCGTTGGTCTTAACAGCAATGCTGATAGTGGTCATGCCGCTAACGGTCTGTTCCATGAAGTCAGCCGCTTGTCTGAATTCGCTTGAGGTATCGAAATACTTCACCGATTCATCGTTCACTTTGTTGAGTGGAATTAACGCAGCAGCGCCAACTATCACAAGAGTAGAAATCGGCAGCAGTGCTTTACGATTGGTCACGACAAAATCGCCCAACTTATCCATGAAGGTGACTTGCTCTTCCGCTTTAGGGTTAACAGGTAGGCGTTTGACTGGCAGCAGTTTTAGCAACGCTGGCAACATAGTCACAGACAAGAAACACGCAATGAGTACACCCAGTGCCGACAAGTTCCCGAAATCACGTAGCACTGGAGAGTCCGACATGTTCATCATCAAGAAACCGATCGCAGTGGTCACTGAAGTGATCAAAATCGGCATGGCATTGAGCTTGATGCTGTATTGAATGGCTTGTGCTTTCTCCATCCCGCGTTGCATCGCTTGTCTCATGGTCACGATTACGTGAACACAATCTGCCACAGCAAGGGTTAAAACCAAGGTAGGAACATTCACGGTTGCTGTGCTGAGGAACATCCCTGCCCAACCGGATAAACCCATGGTGGCGACAATTGAAGAGATGATCACAATAAGCGTCGCAACCACGCTAAAGAACGAGCGCAACATCAACGTCAGGAACACCAACACCACTAGCAACATTAACGGTACGAGCGTTGAGCTGTCTTGCTGAGCCGAAGTCATAAAGGCGTTATTCATGGCAATGATGCCCGCTTTATGGAACTCAACATTCGGGTACTGTTCTTGATACTTGCCGATCATGGCGTTTATGGCCGCAATCACCTCTTGCACTTCCGCGGTCTTATCCACTTCTGGCAGCTGCACGGTCACGTTAACAATCGTCACATCACCAGAGGCCGACACCAAGGCATTCTTTAGTAACGGTTCGTTGAGGGCGATCTGTTTTACTTTAGCGATGCGTTCGGGTGTGTGCTCATACTCTTCATACAACAAGTCTTCCACCAAAAGGTCATCTTCAACGGCTTCTGTATGCTGATAATTAGCAAGCGAATCGACACGGCTTGAATACGGGATCTGCCACGCGTCGACCGTGAGGTTTTGAATTAAGGTGAGGGTTTCTGGGGTGAAGACATTACCACCTTCAGGGGCGACAACAATTGCAAGGTTGTCGGTTTTTGCAAAGGTGGTTTGGATTTCATCAAACGCCATCAACTGTTTGTTGGTGCCTTCGAAGAAGATGTTGTAGTCCCCTCTAAAATAGAGGTTCTTAGCCCCTAATGCTGAGAGAATGATGATTGAAAACACCACCAACAGAACGATAAACGAACGCTTGGTAGGTATTGAGTGCCAACTGTTATTTAGATCTGCGTTTGCGCTGTCGATATTACGGTTATCTCGGTCTTGCTGATCGAAAGCGGGCTTTTGGCTGTCATGTTCCATCACAGTCTCCATTTGTGACGATTCGTCATAGTTGTGTCATAAAAAGCCAGCCGAAGCTGACAAAAGACACAATGCTTAGTCAAACACTCAAGAAAACAGCAACCACAGTCGGTCAATCTCAAGTTTGTGACGAATCGTCAAAAATGGTTATTAATAAACCCACATGTGTGGGCTTAATGGAAGCTATCGACCTACAGATTCTAAGTAAGCGATCTCTTCACTGAACAGTTCTTGTTCTACACGACGCCACGTTTTACGGTAATCCCAATCGCTAGAAAGGGGCTGCCAATTGAGGCCGTCTAGAATCATGTTCGCGTTGTGTAATACTGAATACGGGTCTTGCAACCGCTTAATACAATGACTGTTTGATGCGTTCTGTGACAAGGCATTGGAACCAAATGCGATTGACCAGTTAGCAAACACAATGGCATCTGAACCCACACCAGAAGAGAACTTTAGGTCGCCCGCCTCTACCGCTTGGTTAACCATAGTGTCGGCTTGTTCAATCACCAACTCTTCCAGTTCATTCATCTCGGCGACGCGTGCACTAGACGCTTTCTCTAGTACCCACGGGCTTTTCGCCATGATCGCACAGGTTGATAGTACCGGTTCCATGCGAGCATAGATTCGGTAAGCAACGTGCAGTGCGACGATCTTTTCACGTGTGTTGCCTTCAAACTCTCCAGAGCGAGCAAACATCATTGCTTCTGTCTTGAGAGAATGAATACATAACGCTAAAACCACGTCTTCTTTGCTGCAAAAGTGATTGTATATCGTACCTTTAGAATAAGAACTTGCTGCCGTTAGCCTATCCATCGTGAGGTTTCCGAACCCTTGTTCTCGAACCAGATCTTTCGCCAACAACATCAACTCTACTTCTCGGTCTGCGATAGACTGCTGCTTTTTAGACAACACGCCTTTGCAACCAAAGATACCTTGTTTATCGCCTTTACAACCAAAGCCAAACATAATTTCTCAGTCCGTATTTTAGCTTAGCTATCATCTAAGCTTCGCCAGTATTTAAAACACTCCTATCCAATATATTAACACGAATAGTAAATTCATGTAGTTAACCATTTTGTGACGCTTCGTCATTTTTGACTTATCGTCATAATAGCGCAAATATTGATCATATCAAGATGTTTTATAAATTAAATTCAACCTGTGAATGGATACGTAAATGGATGGGGAGTCGATAAGAAAAGCATCAATAGTCGACCTTAATGGAAGACCTAAACTTTGATACATAAATAACGAAGGTTTCAGCGCTGTTTTTAAATTGCAAATGAGCCTTGCAGTCTAAGGCAGATATGCCTATCCAAGCCCAATAACTCAAAACGAAAACCACAAGAATGATTTAGTACAGGCTTACTTTTTGGAGCAGACCTCTCCTTATGGTCAATATTTGGCTTACTAATGCCGTTTTCTGCTAAGTTGCTATAAATTCAGTATGGGGTGACTTACAATAGTGGCAACGACTTACCTTTTTTGAGAACACGATATTGAGCGCCAAATATTCTTATTTAGCTTGGCAAGTGAATACTTCTAGCCCTGCAGAAAAGCTGGTTTTATTGATGCTTGCAGACGGTGCTGACGAATTCGGCTACACCAATGTGTGCCTACAAACAGCAGGTCAACTTTGTGCTCTCTCTACGTTTGGTTTAGCCGACTGTCTTAAGTGTTTAGTCGACCAAGGTTTTCTCGATAAGGTGAAAGTAGATTATCGAGATCAAAAAGAGATTCACGTTTTCAAAATGCTCATTGAGCAAGAGCAAGCTGCAGCGCACGTTGAAGCTCAACCGGCCAATAGTATTCCGGTCTACTCTACTGCACCTGCACCTGCACCTGCACCTGCACCTGCACCTGCACCTAAGTTTCAGCCTGCTCCGGCGCCAATGCAACACATGCAGCATGCCCCTCGCCCACAAGGCAGAGGCTCAATGAACAGCAACACCGTTTCAACGCATGATTTGGATGAAGAGATCATTCCAACATGGGCGGAACGTGCGTTTAAATTCTCCGGCCTTGCTGGTGACCATAGTTTAGTATGGAAAAAATTTGTCCTCTGGTATAAAGCCAAAGCCAATGAACTAATGCCAATATCACGCATCGAATCTAAGTTGCAGTACTGGTTAGTTAACGAGAAGCAAAATGAAAGACAACAACAGCAGAAGACCTCTCAATATTCAGGAAATGCAGGACAAGCTCAAGGAAATGGGTATCGACAAAAGCTTAGCCCATCTGAACGCTTCAGGCAGCAGCTCATTCAAAAAGGCAAAAAGCCAACCTTCTGAGCCAGCTCAACCTGTTGTACCTGACGCTACTGTTCTGCCTAAAGAGCTAGTAACGCCTGAAATCATTGAAACGCAAAGCACCGAAGTGAAAGTAGCGACTGCACAAACTGGAGGTTCGGGTGCGTCTCAACAAGTGCCTGTTGTTGATCAAGACCCTGCAGAACTTGAGCTAACAGATTGGTGTATTCACGTGTTCGGCTCTTTCTTGAGCGTGTACGAAACACAGTGGGAATACCAATACGGTAGTGAGCCAAGCGGTAAGTTCATTGAGTTTGCAAACTCTGTTGATTCAGACGGCCTAAACCGCGTGCTGATGCACTGCCACGAACGTATTCAACTTGGCAACAGCTGGCCGCCACAAATGGGCGAGCTGTGGATTCTGAAAGACTCTCTAACAGAAGAAGAGCTGTTGGATAGCCGCATTCGAGTATTGTCTCGCTCCGCTGCGAATAAGATTGAGAAATGGCTGATTCAAAACAAGCTGTATGACTTGAAGCGCACTGCGGAAAACAAGCTTGATGGCCTGTTTAAGAAGTACTACCTAGAAGCAAAACGTTTAGACGAGAAAGGCATGCTAGAAACGGAATTACCGCAATTCCTGCTTGCTGCTAACTCAGTCAAGAACCTGAATGACTTGAAACGCGAAGAGTACGAAAGCCAACACGGCAAAGCACTGAACCCGCGAATTCAACAGATCCTAAACAGTAAAAAGTAATTGCCTGCCCGCTACCAGTCACAAGAAAGCAGAGTAGCGATTACACGGTTAACAGATACAAAAATGCCAGCTATCAAGCTGGCATTTTTTATGAATTCTACGAACTCTTTAACGACTATCCGACCGCTATTTACGATCGCTTTACTGATTAATTACAGTAGGTGGATAGTCGCGTTTAGAGAGAAAACGCCTGCGTCGTCATCTTTCATTTTGAAGTTTTGGTAGCTAGCGCCTACAGATAGTGGACCAAAGATGAAGTATTCAGCGCCTACAGCGTACATAATATCAACGTCGTCTTGCTTGAAGTTATCGCCTTTTACTTCGTAAGAGTGAAGACCACCCTTCGCGTATACGTGAAGAGGACCGAAGTCGATACTTGGTTTGATCGCTAGGTAAGCAGTGCTTACATCAACACCTTGCTTAGCACGGTTACCGTAGCTAACGTTGTCGAAAGAACCGAGATCCCAGTAACCCGCTTCAACACCGATTAGTGGCAGAATACCTGTACCTACGTGGATGCCCACCGCATTTTCATCTTCACCAGCGAATGAGTTTTGACCACCCATTACACCGCCGTACAACCAAGAGTCAGCCATTGCTGTTGAAGATGCACCTAGTAGTGCTAGTGCCAATAACGTTTTTTTCATATTCGACCTTTTTCGTCCTAGTGGCAGGCCTTGAGTGGTAATAAATTGCCACCAAGTCGCCCTGTATGTAATAACTATTCAATTAGTAATGCAATAAGCAAGATTTATACCCAAACCTTGCCATTGCGTCTAGCTTTATTCCTTTAGCAAGCATCAATCGCGTTTTTAACACGCTTATCTGATACTGGGTAAGGCGTACCGAGCTGCTGTGCGAAGAAGCTTACACGAAGCTCTTCAATCATCCAACGCACCTCTTTTACGTTTTCTGGAACCGCGATCCCTTTTGGAATTTTATTCAGCAGTTCTTTGTAATCATTCATTACTGACTCGACTTTGATCATATGAAGACGATCTTTGTTCGGGTCAATTGGCAGTTTTTCCATGCGGCGTTCAATCGCTCTCATATAGCGTAGAATATCCGGCAGGCGTTTCCACCCACATTCTGTGGCAAACCCCTTAAAAATCAAACCTTCTACCTGAGCTTTTATGTCAGAAAGTGCGAATGCCATAGAAAGATCCACGCGCCCTTTCAGCTTCTTACTGATGCTGAATGCCGTGGTTAAGATGGTTTCAACCTGTTGAGCAATCTCAACAACCGTATCGCCCAACTCTGCACGTACGTGTTCTTTCAGTGCTTCGAACTGCTCTGGCTCCCAAACCAAACCGCCCTTCTCTTCGATCAGCTTATCAATACCACAAGCGATACAGTCATCGATAAGATCGAGTACCTGTCCGTATGGGTTGAAGTACAAGCCAAGTTTCGATTTGTTCGGCAGGTTTGAGTGCAAGTATTTGATCGGCGATGGCACGTTCAACAAGATTAAACGACGCTGACCCGACTTCATTGCCGAGATCTGCTCTTGCTCAGTTTCGAACAGTTTGATCTCTACGCTGTCTTTGGTATCCACCAGCGCTGGGAAGGCTTTAACATCGTAGCCGCCGCGCTTCTGTTGGTAGACTTTTGGTAGCTCACCAAAGCTCCACGTGTGCAGGTTCTGCTGCTCAATGTCATCATCTGCCACTTTAGAAAGCGTTTCTTGAACCTTGTCTTTCAGGCTCTCTTTAAGTTCATGCAGGTCTTTCTGTTCTTTCAGCTTACGCTTGCGATGATCTACAGCGCGGAATGTTACCTTTAAGTGCTCTGGAATCTGGTCTAACTTCCAGTCATCACGCACCACTTCCACACCCGTCATGCGGCGTAGCTCTTTCTCAAGAGAATCCAATAACGGTGCTTCAAGCGGAGTCACGCGTGCCAAGAAAGCATCTGCGTAGTTTGGCGCAGGTACAAAGTTACGGCGTAGCGTTTTAGGTAACGACTTGATTAAGCTAATCACCAACTCCTGACGTAGGCCTGGGATTTGCCAATCGAAACCGTTCTGGTCGATTTGGTTCAAGATAGGCAGCGGAATGTGTACCGTTACACCATCGTTGTCGTCGCCCGGCTCAAATTGGTAGCTCAGCTTCAGCTTAATACCGTTTTGATGCCAGAAGTTAGGGTAATCCAAATCAGTAACGTGGCTAGCATCGCCTCTGAACAGCATCGACTTTTCAAAGTTGAGTAGCTCTGGTGTTTTCTGACTTGTCTTCTTCCACCATGTATCGAAGTGACGGCCAGAAACGGCCTCTTCACCAACACGTTGGTCATAGAAATCGAACAACTCATCATCGTCGATCAAGATGTCACGACGACGCGATTTATGCTCAAGCTCTTCGACTTCTTGTAAAAGCTTACGGTTCTGCTTGAAGAAAGCGTGCTTGGTTTCCCACTCTCCTTCCACAAGCGCGCTACGCACAAACAACTCACGGCTGACGGTTGCATCAATCGCACCGTAGTTCACAAGACGCTTAGGTACGATTGGGATTCCGTAAAGCATCACTTTTTCGTGTGCCATTACCGCCGCTTGCTTTTTCGACCAGTGTGGTTCGCTGTAGCTGCGTTTAATTAGGTGTTTCGCTAGTGGTTCAATCCATTCTGGTTGAATCTTGGCGATAACACGACCCCAAAGTTTCGAGGTTTCCACCAGCTCAGCAGACATGATCCACTTAGGTTGTTTCTTAAACAGGCCAGACGCAGGGAAGATATGGAAGCGCGCATTGCGTGCACCTTGATATTCATTCTTCTCTTGGTCTTTCATACCGATGTGCGAAAGCAGACCTGATAGTAGCGAGATATGAATGCCATCATAACTGCCCGGTTCTGTATTCAACTTAGTATCCAGTTCACGCATCGCTTGGTGAATTTGGAAGTACACATCTTGCCATTCACGGATACGTAAATAGTTCAGGTAATCTTGCTTACACTGTTTGCGGAACTGGTTACTCGACAGCGCTTTTTGCTGCTGCTTGATGTAATCCCACAGGTTCACAAACGTAATGAAGTCAGACTCTTTATCGAAGAAGCGCTTGTGCTTGTCATCAGACGATTGTTGCTTATCTGACGGGCGCTCACGCGGATCTTGAATCGACAATGCAGACGCAATCACCATTACTTCATGTAGACAGCGGTTGCGTGGTGCTTCAATGACCATACGTGCTAAACGTGGATCAATAGGCAGCTTCGCCAGCTTACGACCAATTGCGGTTAGCTTCTTCTTATCGTCGCCATGATTCTTGTTTTTGTTCGCAGATGGTTCAACTGTCGCGATCGCACCAAGCTCTTCAAGCAGCCTTACACCATCTTGAATGTTGCGCTTATCGGGCGCTTCAACAAATGGGAACGCTTGAATATCGCCTAAACCAAGTGCTGTCATCTGCAAGATAACGGATGCTAGGTTAGTACGAAGGATCTCTGGGTCGGTAAACTCTGGACGTGACTCGAAATCTTCCTCGGAGTACAGACGAATACAGATACCTTCTGCCACACGACCACAACGACCTTTACGCTGGTTCGCACTCGCTTGAGATACAGGCTCAATCGGTAGGCGTTGTACCTTGGTACGATAGCTGTAGCGGCTAATACGCGCTGTACCCGGGTCGATAACATACTTAATGCCCGGAACCGTTAACGAAGTTTCTGCCACGTTGGTTGCCAGAACGATACGTCGACCAGTATGAGATTGGAAGATACGATTCTGCTCACCCGCAGATAGACGAGCGTAAAGCGGAACAATTTCAGTGTCACGAAGGTTACGTTTACTTAATGCATCTGCGGTATCACGAATCTCTCGCTCACCGTTCATGAAGATCAAGATATCGCCAAGGCCTTCATCACACAGTTCATCAACCGCTTCAAAGATCCCTTCGATTTGGTCACGGTCTGAATCACTGTCATCACCGCCTAATGGGCGGTAACGCGTATCTACTGGGTAGGTACGGCCAGACACTTCGATGATTGGCGCATTATTGAAGTGCTTAGAGAAACGCTCAGGGTCGATGGTTGCCGACGTGATGATCACTTTTAGATCAGGACGCTTTGGCAGCAACTCTTTCAGATAACCCATGATGAAATCGATGTTCAGGCTACGTTCGTGCGCTTCATCGATAATAATGGTGTCGTACTGATTTAAGAATCGGTCGTGTTGAATCTCCGCCAGTAGAATACCGTCGGTCATCAATTTGATTTGGGTGTTGTCAGAAATCTGATCGTTGAATCGAACCTTATAACCAACAAACTCACCTAGCTGCGTTTCCATCTCTTCAGCAATACGGTTCGCAACCGAACGTGCCGCAAGACGACGAGGCTGAGTATGACCAATTAGGCCAAAGCGGCCACGGCCAAGCTCAGAACAGATTTTTGGTAGCTGAGTAGTTTTACCCGAACCCGTCTCACCCGCCACGATAACCACTTGGTTTTCAGCAATGGCTTTCGCAATGTCGTCACGTTTTTGGCTAACAGGGAGAATTTCTGGGTATTCAATCGTTGGTTTTTGCGCAGCACGCTGAGTTGCCGTCATCATCGACTTAGCAATGTCTAACGCAATCTCATCAAAGACAGCGTGCTTAGATTGTTCGTTCTTAATTTTGCTCGCACCAGCAATTCGCTTACTCAAACGGAAGCGATCGCGCATCATACATTCGTTGAGCGCTTTACGAAGAGAGGCTGGGCTATTCTGAGATGATTTGTTTTTTGTTGCTGATTGTTCAGCTTTTGTGGCTTTTGATTGTTCAGCAGACTTATTCGATACAGCTTTGTTTGGTTTCACTTGGTTCTGTGAAGAACTCGGCTGTGCTGCATTCTTGTTGTTGTCTGCTTTTTCCGGAGACGAAGTCAAAGCGTGTCCTATTCTTGTACTTATTAAACTCGCGCGATTATATCACAAGTCTCAAACAAAAAAGCCTGACAGCAAAGGGAAAACCGTTTGCTATCAGGCTGATTAATCTCACTAACACTCACAGGAGCTATGAAAGCGAGGTCAAGTGTAAGTCGTACTTAGTAAACTCTGGTTTAAAGCTAACGTTAAAAACTGCGCTTAAAACTCATATTGGAAGTAAACCGTGTTGTAGTTGCTGCCGCCTTTGATACGACCAAACTGAGAGGCGTTTTCAAAGATCGCAGAGCGATGATGCAACGAGTAGCCGAACCACAAGTTGTTCAAGTCATTCTTACCAATCAAATCACCTACATTAACGTCGAATGAGAAATCTAAGTAATTCAACAGATGGCTTGCTGTGTAACCTTTACGGTCCATTTCAGAGCCTTCGATATACGTAATCGAATCAATGTAAGACATACCTTCCGCTACACCAAATCGCCACTGAGTTGGCCAATTAAATGTGTAGTAGGCTTTGATCGCAATGATGTATTCGGTGCTACTCGACTGAACCTCTGAACTCCAGTGGTGAGCAATACCCGGCGTTAGGTAGATGTCCAATGGGAAGCCAAAGATCTCATCCGTTAACGGGTGGCCATAGAAGAACGAGGTCAACTGGTTGTTGTATTCGTCTTTCTCTGTGTTGAACTTCATGATATCGCCAATATTCGATGGCGTTGCCCAACCGTGTGCGACACGTAAATACGGTGCATTGCTTAACTTAGGTTTCGGTGCTTTCTCTTTATCGTTAAAGAAACCAAAGCCTAGGTACAATTCACCTTGATAACGGTCTTCGACAATCGACGAATCGTAAGCGTTATCATCCAATCGAGTGACACTGGTCGAACCCAATAAGTATAAGTTTGAAACTACATGGTAACGCGCTTCAACACCGACATTTAAGTCAATACCTGCACCAATGCTTTCACTCGCTGGAGAGTAATACTCACTGTTGAAGTCAGCACTCTTATAACGCAGTGTCGCACTAGGGTAGAACTCCCAATCACCTGTCTCATACTTGGCTTCAGCACGTAAGTTACCGTGGAGGTTGAACTCACTGTCACTCATGATTTCTGTTTCAACAGCCCACTGCTCGTCCAACTGGTACGCGAGTTGTCCACCGAAGTCAGCGGTATCGCCCTCAATCGCATTCTGCTCAGATGCTGGAATATCGATAAACCGCATGCGAGAAATAGCATTGAAAGACCATTTTTCATCATCAGTTTGGTAAAGGAAAGCCCCCATTTCCGTGCCATCAATGAACACATAGTCGTTCTTGAAAAACAGCATTGGAACAAACGAACTTACGGTCTTATCACCACCTGACGTGTCATAAGGGATACTCGCAGTACGGAACATTGCTGCAATGCCCCACTCTTGCTCTTCAGCGGCCCACACATTAGTGCTTAGGAAGGCGCTACCAAGTAGAGCCGCTCCCGATGAAGAGAGAACCGGTAAATATTTGAGCTTCATTCTTATGTAATTACTCTTTGTAATAAATATTGTGTTACTGAATAGACATTTATTAACCATGACGGCTAACTATTTTTAGGTTTGCTCGGCATTGACCGTTACAATGTAGAATATTCTCGGTTAAATGAAAGTATTGTGAAAGTCTCCGAATTACAAAACATTATAGATCACTTACCCAAATATTCCGATCCAGATATTGTTATGGGTGAGGCGTGGTTGCCTGAGCGTTTGGTGAATACCAACCTAGACTGTGACATGCTATTTCTTGAATTCGATAATGCCCCTGAAGACAATCAAGGGGACGAAGAAGGTCGTGGTTTTGTTGAACACGAAATCGCGATGATTCGTGAAAAACTAGAGCAAGTATTAGACGACACATCCGATACCAAGACAAAAGCCGATGCCTTATTAGCAATATTTCTAATGGGTCATGAACTTTCTAGCTCGGAAGTTATCGAAATCCTGGAATCTACAGAGCCAGAAATTGAACCCAATGAGCATGAAATGGCCGTTCCAGAACTCAACACCCAAGCTCTAAACGACTAACTACCACAGATTTAGGAACCGACTTGAAACGCCCGATGACATCATCTCTTCCCTTCTTACTCGCAGGCCCTATTTTAAGAAAGACTACCGCTACTGAAGTTGTTCTTTGGGTCGTCACCAGTTCACCATTGAATGGTAACGCTGAGCTATACAATCAAAGCCAGGAAGCACCTTTTTATGCATCGCCACTTGGTGAACACGAATCGATTCAAATCGGCACACATGCATGGGTAACGTTAATTCGTTTACAAGGTGAGTTCCCGACGAATACGCCTCTTGAATATGACATTCACACAGAATCAGGTTCATTAAAAGAGCTCGCCCCTCACCTCGTTTACAACGGCAAATCTCGCGTTGAGTTTAAGATATCGACCTCGGCTGATTACATTCTGCATGGCTCTTGCCGTAATCCGCATCATCCAAGTAAAGACAGCTTAGTCGCAGCAGATAACAAGATTGCTGATCAAACCGTTATTGAAAGACCCGATATGCTGATGATGAGCGGCGACCAAATCTATGCTGACCATGTGGCAGGTCCAACGCTCGATGCTATTCAACAAGTGATTCAGTTGCTTGGGTTAGTTGGTGAAAGCTTGCCAATCGACTCACTGGACAGCAAAATCAGCAGCAGTGAAGCCCTGTTTAGCAGCGACTACCACCTCTACCAACGTGATCATTTTCTGCCACACCACAACACGTCGGATTCACTGCTCGATAAATTGTTCCCCAAACGTGGCATCCCTATCTTCAGCTCGACCGATTGTGAAAACCACTTGGTCACACTGTCTGAATTTATCGCCATGTATTTGTTGGTTTGGTCTCCGACACTATGGCAATGCATCAACCGCGAACGACTGATCGAAAACAATTTCATGCAAGCTGGTCGACCATTGACGCCAGCAGAGCAGCAACAATGGCGTGATGAGAGCATCATCATTGATGACTTCATCGTGGGCCTTCCACAAGTGCAGCGTCTGTTTGCTCATATTCCAACGTACATGATCTTTGACGATCACGATGTTACTGATGATTGGAATCTTACCGTAGGCTGGGAATATGCTGTCGACCAAAACCAGTTCGCCACTCAAGTCATTGGTAACGGTCTCACTGCCTATTGGATGTGTCAGGGCTGGGGAAACAAGCCGGAAAGCTTCAACGAAGAATTCATCGAACAAGCAAAACAGCTTTTTGTTCATAAAGATCATAATGAAGCCAGCGATGCTTCGACTTCTCACTCTTTGGGAGACATCGAGCCAGACAAGCACCAAGCCTTCATTGAGATGCTGAGCCGCTTTGAAGAGTGGCATTACACAATAGATACCTCACCCAAAGTCATTGTTTTGGATACTCGCACGCGTCGTTGGCGCTCAGAGTCTCGTATGAATAAACCTTCGGGTTTGATGGACTGGGAAGCCCTTATTGAGTTTCAACATCAATTGCTGCATCAAGACAAAGTGGTAATTGTTTCTGCTGCGCCTATGTTTGGCGTGAAGTTTATTGAAACACTGCAAAAAATGGCAACGACGATAGGTAAGCCATTGGTGATTGACGCTGAAAACTGGATGGCGCATCCGGGCAGTGCGAATACGCTTATTAGTATTTTTACCCATACTAAAACACCGACCAACTTTGTGGTACTTTCTGGCGATGTTCACTACTCCTTTGCCTACGATATCAAACTTAGGTACCGTCGCAATAGCCCGAATATTTATCAAATTACCTGTAGTGGCATTAAGAATCAGTTCCCTGCTCCGCTACTTAAATTCTGTGATGTTTGGGACCGTTTGCTATACAGCCCTCGCTCCGTATTGAACTACTTCACGAAGCGTAAACGCTTGAAGATCGAAAAGCGAAGCCCTGATAATCAGACTTTCTATCGCCTTTCAAACCGCAGTGCAATTGGTGAATTAAGGCTAGACACCGATGGGAAACCGCAATCGATCACGACACTCAGTGGCGACGGCAAAATTACCCGTTTCCCGGAGCCAGATTGATAAACTGCTTCTTATCGCTCTCGGATCCGTAATGTCAGTTTTTAGTAAAGATGCTTGCGATCACACTCTGTAGACCCAATAGTTATAGTTATACTTGTAGTTATAGCTATCAGCGTTACGGAACCCGATACAAATTTTAACTGGAGCTCGTTATGTTCAATTCTCTCACATCAATGTTTAAGCAATTGATTGAAGGCCAGGACCTAAGCAAAAACCAAGGCACATCGCCAAATATCGCCATCGCGAGTTTGTTGTGTGAAGTCGCGGGAGCCGACCATCAAATCAATGAATCTGAAAGAGTCGCTAAACTTCAGCTTCTTCAACGCTTACTGGATTTAGACGAAGAACAAGCAAAAACACTGTTAGAGCAAGCGGAACCCAAAGTAGAGCAATCAGTATCGCTATATGACTTTACATCGCAACTCAGAGACCTTTCTCAACCAGTGCGAATCGATTTAATCAAAGCGATGTGGGAAGTGGCGCACGCAGACGGGGAAATTGACCCTATCGAAGACTCTGTGATCCGTAAAACAGCAGAACTGCTCTACGTCGACCACAGTGATTTTATTAAGACCAAACTGAACGTTCTCGGTAAAAGCTAACCTAGCGAGTTCTCTTTTTAGATGGCTTCCGTTAGCGTAAACGGTCGCCATGCATAATGCCTTTAAGCTCTAACGGCGTGCCCTTTTTCGTAATGTAAAGGCCGCGCTGATTTGATACCAAAATACTACGCTTACCTTGCGTTTGCTGAATAAAGTAATGCTTGATACTGAATGTCTGTTTGTCTTGAGGCTGGTCTTGATCTAGCTGGTAAAGGTAATAATGGTTTCCCCAACGTAAAAAGACACCAAACATTTGCTTGGTTTGAGCCACATTCCCATCCACATCGTATCCAATGTACTGCATTTTGACTCGACCATTTTCTAATCGAAGTGAGACTTTTTCCCAACCTACCATCGGATATTCAGCAGAAAACTTATAGGTACTTTTGGTTGCGAGCCCAGAGATTAAGCCTACATTTAGAATCACAAAAAGCGTTAACAAGATAGGCATCCAAAATTTACGATTCATATCCGTTATCCTCGCTCTTCTTCATTGTCGTCATCACAAGATAGTGATTTAAACTGGTGGCTCATCTCTTTCCAGTGCCCATTGATCAAAGCAACGGCTTGAATGTTCTGGCACCCAACACCGATACGATGCAGATAGAGCGACTCTACACCGAGCTCTGACACGGTATTAAGCTCAGTTAAGAGCGCTTGATCAAAATTCAAACTATCGTGATAAACATCCATGCCGCGATAGTCAGTTTTCTCCATAAAGAACGCAAATTGATAAAACAACATCACAAGAAACGCGCTGACTAATAGCCCGGCGATACGAGAACGATGACGAGCGATCCAATGTGGCACCTGATGTTGTTTAGACGAGTTCGGTTGCTTCGCTAATACAGACTCATGTTCATTATCGTCACGTTCAGAACTCGATCTCTTTGAAGCCGAAGGTTCGCCAAAAACTGTAACTAAAGGTGCTTCATATTGAGGCGCTTCAACTTGAACACCCGAGGTGGGTGTCGATAAGTAGCCAGTAGGCTGTTGAGGTCGGCTAAAGCTGTACCCTTCCTTTTGCACCGTTAAAATTTTGCAATCGCACTCTATTGAATTTAAGGCTGTGCGAATGTTCTTCACCGCGACATTAAGCGAACTGCCCGTAACCACCCGGCCTGGCCAACAGTGTTCGAGCAAAAAATCTCGACCAACGGCTTTTGGGCTGTTCTTCACCAAGACCTCAAGAATCAGGGCTTCTGAGGGAGACAAGGTAACGCGCTTGTTCAAGTTAGAATCAATGAGTGTGTTGTTCATCATCTCGATACCTGAAGCGTCTAAGATGATTTTTTCAGGGCTACTGGCGTTCATTTCGGCGAGGTGTTCATAAATAAAAATGTCATCAAAAAGGTATTTGTTTAGTCGAGCTAATGCCAAACCATACATAGAAAAGGATTGTGATAAGTTTAGCCAATAATTAAGCCAAATATAAGATCAGCAAGTAACAAGTTAAAATAACAATAAGGTGAGCCAGTTATACAAACTCACTCACCTTAATATAAAGCCTAGCCATGAGTTCAAATAACAAGGTCTAAAGAACTGAAGCTACATTGAATGATATCGATAACTCTTGTTTTCTGTAGCTTTCATTTTCTAAGCCCTCATTTCTATATTTCTAGCTTAAAGCCCAGTTCATTGACCATGACTTCAGCAAAGCCTAGCTTTACTGCATTCAACTGGTTGGCAACTTCGCGCGCTTGCTCTTCATTTTTAGCCAATATTGCCATTGAGTAAATTGGTCTGATCATCGCTTTTTGGTTTGGCTTCTCTTGGGCTATTTCTTGATGTTTTAAATAAGCAGAAGTAATCACGCCTTGAGCGCTCCAATCGACAACCATTTGTAAATCTTGGCTAATTATCTCGTCGACAATGAATTGATTCTCAGGCTCTTTCCAAGCGAGTTCGACTGCGTAGTTTTTGAAAGCGACTTCGGTGTTTAGCCACTTATTACCGATGTCTCTGATTTCGGTAACTTCGACAAGCTCCTTAAATTGAAATGGTAGATTGCCAATCAACTCTCTGACGTGCTGCTCACTGTCCGCTTCAATCACAAACTTGATGATCGGAAATTTCTGATCTCCGATAAAGCTTTCTGATACGAACATGTCGTGGACCAAGCCCGCATCAATTAAGTTCGCGAAGGCTTTTTTCTGATGAGGCATTGCCTCAAATACTGCTTGTGCGTCATCGGTTTTCCAAGCCACAGACACGCCGTATGCCGCAGCATGACTATAACTAGAAAATAGAAGGGCTGAGAATAGAAAGCTAAAAATAGCTAAAAAGGTTCCTAGGGTTGTTTTCATTATGTGGTTTCCTGATTAGTCGCGAACAATTTCATACAAGTTAGGGTCAGCAGAAACCCCTTCGATTTTTAAAGGTGGTAACTCTTTTCTCATCGCCTGTATCGCATCATGGAATTGCTTCTTACTTTCCCATTCAGCGACATTGATGAAGCGGTAAGTTGCGTCCGAGCTTAAAGAACGGTGTAACTTGGTCGATAAGTACCCAGGTTGTTGTTCTAATATGTCTCTTGCACTTTCCCAATACGCTAAAGTGGCGGCCTCATGGGCTGGCTCGACTGAAAAGGTGTTAATCAATACAACAGGTTGTGCCGAAACCAATGCACTTACGCTGAGTGCCGCCAGTGCAAACCCATATTTAATAATGTTCTTCATCCTATTCTCCTTGTTTTGGGTGAGCTAACGCTATCATCTCGCCCTACCCAATCAAGGCTGCAACCTGCGATTTAATATTAATTAAAAAGCTAAATTTCAAACCGATATTCTTCACTCGTAAAATAAGCGATGTAGCCATTCACTATTGACAAACCACTCGCTGAAATGAGCTTTCTTTGGAAAGAAATTCTCCGTGAATTAAAGACAATTCCTCCTGAATAACAGGCATAAAAAAACCACCTAACAAGTAGGTGGTTCTTAATTTGAATAATTCACAAGAATCAGGCTGGTTTCAACTTTTAGCCAAATGCTCGTCTAATGCAAACCGCTAGAGCATAGTCAGTGTCAGCTTAGCCAAATTATAAGCATCAACATACCCCGAGTGCTGACGACCTTCCCACTCAATGTTTTTTGCTTCTTGAGCGGCGCGGTGACCAATGCGTTTGTCTTTCAATCGATTCTGAACTCGGTAAAGTGTAGCGATATTCAAGAACTCGCTGAACGGAGGTTCGATGCCTTTCTCGATACACTCTTTGTGTAAGATAAGGTCGTCACGCCCCCACGCTGCATAGATTTTGTTTGGGCCCCCGAAGTTCTTGATCATCGATTTGATAACAGACGCTAAAGGACGCCCCTGCTTTTCGATTTTACGCGGGGTAATGCCGGTTAGTTCGGCACAGAACAGAGAGACTTCGTCTTTTTCTGGCTTAACGTAGTATTGCGCTCGCTTCACGATGGTGCCTGATGCTAGATCAATCTCAGCAAGACCCACTTCAATGATCTCGCCTGTTGTTCCCACACCATTTTCGCTCCAACAGCACATTTCCAAATCGAAACACACCACTCGATTGTGATTCATACGTCGCCTAATTCTCTCGTCAAAAATTTTGTGAAATTGTACATGAGCCCAATACAGAACTCGACCCCAGTTGCATCAAGTGCTCATTTAGCCTGCAATTGTGACTCGATTTCGACCATTTGACTTACTTTGGTAGAGCATACTGTCTGTTTTTTGCAGCAGTTCTTCTGTGCCTTCATTGGTGTGAATAGCCGCACCAATACTTAACGTGCAACTTAGCTGCTGCCCTTTATGCTCGCAATGTGAGTGACTCACTGTATTCAAAATGCACTGCAAGTAACGGTCTAGTGCTTCATGGTTGGAAATACTGGAAATGATACAAAACTCGTCGCCGCCCAAACGGAACAGGTTATCCCCTTCTTTCAAACTTACCGAAATCAACTTAATGACATGAACAAGCAAAGCATCACCAGCAGGGTGACCAAACTGATCATTGATGCCTTTAAACTTATCGATATCAAACCCAATTAAGCTAAATGGCTCACTATGCTTAACCGCCCTATCAAACATCTTATTGAAAGCACGTCGGTTATAGATTTCCGTTAAGCTATCGTGGTTCGCTAGGAATCGGAGCTCTCTCGTTCTTTTTTCGAGCATTCGGTACAAACGCTCTTTCTCTCGAATTTGCATGTTAACGATGTACGCCAACAACAATGAGATGGTTGTTCCGACCAATGCAATTCCTGTCAGTACAAGGTAGCCATAAAAAGAGATGCAGGAATCTATCTTGTAATCGATCTTCCAATTTCGGTTGGTCAATTCGATGGTCTTAGTTATATGGTGCCCACTCACACCCTCATAACCTTGAGTTTCGAACAGAATTGGCGAGTCTTCAGCTTCAAATCCTGTATCAGTAACGCGAATGTAAACATCCATATCACCGACGGCAGATGCAAGTAGATTCTCAAAGTAATACGTAGTGCGCACCACGCCAATAACAACACCCAGTAAGTTGTCGCTTTCGCCTTCAAAGACTGGGTGATAAACCAACATGCCTGTCTTTGGTGTATCTTGAGTTAGGCCATCTTGAATCAGACGTACCTTGTCTGAAATATTTGCTTTTCGGGTCTGTTTAATGTTCTCTAAGACGCGTTTGAATCGCTCACGGGAAGAGTAAAAGCCGATGACCTTTGCGTTTGCTTCAGAGTTCGGATAGATATCGGTCGCAATGAAAGCAGGCTCTCCATTCAATATATAGCCATAGGTTTTTGCTTCGTGTTTAGGGATGGTAAACAGTTGGTAAAATGGATACTTTGCTTCCATTTGTGCGGTGTGTTCGGCAATCTCATCTGCCGAGACTTTCTGCATCCATTGTAAGCCAATTAGGCTCTTCGAACCGTTGATGGTCTGCTGTGCAAAACGATCGAATTTATCCCAATTTTCAGGATCATTAGAATAGAAGAAGTTTGCGCCAGAACCTATGTAAGCCACATCATTATTGATAAACGCTTCTAAGCTCAGTGTTTGTTGTTTAGCAAAGCTGTCCAAATTCATGTTCAATGCACGGTTTTGGTTGAGCATGACTAGAATAAAACACAACACTGTAATCATAAAACTGACCGAAAATACGACCAGTGGTAGCATTCGTCTCTTCAACCCAGTTATCGGGTCGGTAGTGTGCGGCATAGAGGTTCCAAATAGGCTTTGATGAGCACAAAGTATATAACGGAAGGGAATGATGCTCCATTTAAGTTTTCGTCCCAAAAATGACATAAAACGCGCGCACTTTACTTCGCCCTTACATCACAGGTTAACAATCGACCAAATCTCGACTAAATTTCAAGCTAACACACTCAAAAACTATTGGTTTGAAAACATAAATTACCACTCTTAAGCCTTGAATATGCTAGTATCCATCCATATTTATAGCTTGAAAGCGACCGTATTGGTCTTGTACCAGTGAGTTTCTTTCCAACCTGTATATTCCTTTGAACCGACGAATATACCGTTAAATCAATTTAAAGAGAAAAATCACTATGATCGTTGATTTGAACCTAATCCCACAGACGTTTGATATGCTTCACGCAGGTCTAACTGCATCAAGCGTTTTACTACTGCTAATTGCCGTTTCTCGTAAAACCAAAGTGGTTGAGAAAGTTGTAGAAAAACCAGTAGAGAAGATCGTTGAAGTTGAAAAGCCAGTTGAAAAAATTGTCGAAGTAGAAAAAGTTGTTGAAGTAGAAAGAGTCATCGAAAAAGTAGTAGAAGTTGAGTCTAAGCTTGCTACAGCACCAACAGATTCTGCAATGCAGCTACTGTCTATCATGCAGCAAGAAGCGCGTCTAATCGACTTCTTGAAAGAAGACCTAACGTCATTCTCTGATGAAGAAGTTGGCGCAGCAGCACGTGTTATTCACACTGGCGGTCAAAAAGTACTTGCTGACTACGTGACGCTTTCTCACATTCGCACTGAAGATGAAGAGACTCGTATCACTATCGCTGAAGGCTTCAACCCTCAAGAAATCCGCCTAACTGGCAACGTAACGGGCAATGCACCATTCAACGGCACACTAGTTCACAAAGGTTGGAAAGCAACTGACATGAACCTGCCTAAGCTTGCTGAAAACTACGATGCATCTGTGATTGCACCGGCAGAGGTGGAGCTATAATGGAACACCAAAATCATTCAGCTCAAGAGCCTTCGCAAGAGCTATCTTCTCAAGAGCAACATCAGGCACCAAAGTTCAGTGTTGGTATCGATTTAGGTACAACACACTGTGTTTTGTCTTTCATCGATACAACCAATGAAGATGCACGCGTTGAGGTGATGCCAATCCCTCAACTGACGGCTCCTGGTACAGTAGAAACTCGCAGCCAACTTGGCTCGTTCCTATACCAGCCGCACGAACACGAAATGGATGCAGGCTCTCGCGTTCTTCCTTGGTCTTCTGAACCTAAAGCTCTGGTTGGTGCGATTGCGCGTAATCTTGGTTCTAAAACCCCTATCCGTTTGGTAGCAAGTGCAAAATCTTGGCTATGCCACGGTGGTGTTAACCGTCGCGATGCTTTCCTGCCTGCAGGCAGCCCTGAAGAGGTTGAAAAAGTATCTCCGCTTAAGACAACTGAATTGTACCTTGAGCACCTTAAAGACGCTTGGAACCACGCTAACCCAGAACACAAACTGGCAGACCAAGATGTAACGATCACGGTTCCAGCTTCGTTTGATCCTGCGGCTCGTGACCTAACCGCTGAAGCTGCACGTAATGTTGGTTTCACTCACCTAACGCTTCTTGAAGAGCCACAAGCTGCTCTTTACAGCTGGATTGATAACAGCAACGATACATGGCGTGATGAGGTAAACGTTGGTGATATAGTGCTTGTTGTCGACATCGGTGGTGGTACAACCGACCTTTCGTTGGTTGAAGTAACACAAGATGACGGTAACCTAAGCCTGAACCGTATCGCAGTAGGTGAACACATCCTACTTGGCGGCGACAACATGGACTTAGCATTAGCTTACCGCCTGAAAATGAAACTGGCGCAAGAAGGCAAAGAATTAGCACCTTGGCAAGTTCAAGCGATGACTCACGCATGTCGTGACGCAAAAGAAGCGCTGCTTAACGATGCTGAACTTCAAGCTGTGCCAATCGTAGTTCCTAGCCGTGGTTCTAAACTGCTTGGCGCGACACTGAAAACAGAACTGACTCAGCAAGAAGTACAACAAACATTAGTGGATGGCTTCTTCCCTAAAGTTGCTGTAACTGAGCACCCTGTACAAAAGACGCGCGGCGCACTGACTCAAATGGGTCTGCCTTACGCTCAAGACGCGGGCATTACTCGTCACATTGCTGCATTCCTTTCTAAGCAAGCGAACGCGCTTTCTGGAAATAGCGAAGCCGCTCAACAAGATTTCAACCCGTTTGCAAACATGCCCGGTATGCCAGGTGCTGAAGCGCCTGCAGCAGACTTCATTAAGCCAACAGCAATCCTGTTCAACGGTGGTGTTCTAAAATCGAACCTGCTTGCTGATCGTCTTTCAGACACGATCAATGAATGGTTAATTAACGCAGACGCTGAGTTCGCGAAACAGCTATCAGGTTTAGACTTAGACCTAGCAGTTGCAAGCGGCGCTTCTTACTACGGCGCTGTACGTCGTGGCCAAGGCGTTCGTATCCGTGGCGGTATCGCATCTTCTTACTACGTAGGAATTGAAAGTGCGATGCCAGCTATCCCAGGTATGGCTCCTCCAATGGAAGCTTTGTGTGTTGCACCATTTGGTATGGAAGAAGGATCGAGCGTTCAAGTTCCTAGCCAAGAGTTTGGTCTCGTGATTGGCCAGCCAGTACACTTCCAATTCTTCGGTTCGACCACACGTCGTGAAGATGAAGCGGGTACACACCTTGATCACTGGGCACCGGAAGAGCTAGACGAGCTTCCTGAAATCCAAGTGACGCTGCCGGTTTCTGAAGGCCGTCGCGAAGGTGAAGTGGTTCCAGTTACTCTGGCTTCTCGCGTTACTGAGCTAGGTACCTTATACCTAGAAGCAATTGCCACTGACAACGGTCAGAAATGGCACGTTGAGTTCGACGTTCGCGAAGACTTGAACAACGACTCAAACGAAGAAGCATAATGTATCAACGGCACCTTAGCGGGTGCCGTTATTTTATCAATACCATTCCCAACTCAGTCCTACCTGTTTCTCAGGGATGACGTTTACAAATAACAACAATAAGACCAAAGCTATCAACACACTGGTCATCACTCTGGAAGAATAAGGTTTTGTATGGCAACTCCTCGTTTTTTAGTCGGCATTGACTTAGGCACAACAAATACGGTTGTCGCTTACTGTGAAATCAACGACGACCTACAACATGCTCCCGTTTCTCTTTTCGATATTGACCAACTCATCGGCCCCGGTGAAGTGGTTCGCAAGCCCCTACTTCCATCATTTCGTTACCACCCCGCACAAGGTCAAATATCCCCTTCAGACCTGACTATGCCGTGGGAGCCAAGCCCAGTTGAAGGCGATATTAAGAACGTTATCGTCGGTGAATGGGCGCGTGAATTGGGCGCTAAGGTTGAAGGTCGCCAAGTGTCGAGTGCTAAAAGCTGGTTATCACACCAAGCGGTTGACCGTAACTCCGACATTCTACCTTGGGCAGGCGCAGCTGATGTCGATAAAGTCTCGCCAGTTGTCGCGAGTGCAAGCTACCTGAATCACATTCGCCAAGCATGGAACTACCGCAACCCAAGCAACAAACTTGAAGACCAAGATGTTGTAGTGACGGTTCCGGCTTCATTCGATGAGACAGCACGTAAGCTGACACTCGAAGCCGCAGAGCTAGCCGGTTTAGGCAAGATCCTCTTACTCGAAGAGCCACAAGCAGTTTGTTACGACTGGTATGCACGTCACCAGCAAACGGCTGCGGAAGAACTCCAACAGATCCCGCTTATTCTAGTGTGTGATGTTGGTGGTGGTACCACCGATTTGAGCTTAATTGAAGCCAAATTCAATGCGGATAACGATGCGAACAACGGCGGTAATAACGAGCTAGCACTTGACCGTATCGGCGTTGGCGAACACTTGATGCTGGGTGGTGATAACCTCGATTTGGCCCTCGCTCACCTTGCTGAGCAGCGCTTCAATCAAAACAAAAAGCTGAATGCCTCTAGCCTAACCAAACTGATTCAACAAACTCGCGCTGCAAAAGAGAGCCTGCTTTCTGCCAATGCACCCGATGATGTGAAGATCACTATGCTGGGCAGCGGTTCAAAATTGCTTGGCGGTACTAAAAGTATTGGCTTAACCAAACAAGAAGTTCATCAAATCGCATTGGAAGGCTTCTTCCCACTGTCTGAGTTTACTGAAACACCAGATAAACGTCGTAGCGCCGTGGTTGAATTCGGTCTGCCTTACGTTGCCGATCCAGCAGTGAGTAAGCACGTTGCAGAATTCCTAACTACGCATCAACAAGTGTCTAAGGCTGCGTTAGAAAATTCAGATGCGGTTGAGTTCGATGATACCAAACCGGCCATCCCTGTGGGTGTGTTGCTTAATGGTGGTGTGTTCAACAGCGAACTTGTGACTGAGCGCATTACTCAGTTACTAGGCAATTGGAACGGTTCTCCAATCACAGTATTAGATAACCCTCACCCTGATTGGTCTGTTGCACTTGGGGCAGTTGCCTTTGGTAAAGCCCGCCGTGGCGCGCAGCTGAAAATCGGCGGTGGTGCTGCTCGTTCTTACTTCTTGCATCTACAAGAGAAGAACAAGATGGGTAAAGCGCTTTGTCTACTTGCCAAAGGGACAGAAGAAGGCCAAGAGATACGCTTAAACAGCCGCCGCTTCTCACTGACACTAGGCGAGCCAGTACGATTTAACCTACTGACTTCAACACACGATCAAATAGCTCACGAAACCGCTATTCAAAACGGTGTGATGGTCAATGTGGATGCCGACTTGTTCTCCCCTCTTCCACCGTATATTTCTACGTTGGAAGGTTCAGGTACCGCGGAACTTCAAGCCAACCAAAAAGAGCGTGTTGAAGTGCTGCTCGCTTGTCAGTTAACCGAAGTCGGCACACTAAAAATGGAGTGTGTGAGTACAGAAGATGACTCTAAGCGTTGGTTGCTTGAATTCGAAGTCAGAAACAAGCAAGGCGATGAATCCGATAACTCTAAACTTCATCCAAGATTGGAAGAGTGCAAGGAATTGATTTCTCGCCTCTACAGCGGCAACAAAAAGAGTGCGGAATCAAAAGAGATCAAGACCCTGTCTAAAGATCTTGAGAAGCGACTAGGTAAACGCGATGAATGGGATTTCACGACTCTTCGTCATCTGTTTGATACCTTCTCACTAGGGCGTAAACGTCGCCGTCGCTCTGAAGCACACGAGAAAAACTGGCTACGTTTGGCCGGTTACTCACTACGTCCTGGCTTTGGTGATCCAACGGACTCATGGCGTATTGAGCAAATTTGGGGTCTTTACCAACAGAATATTCAGTTCAAGAACCATCAAGGTTGGACGGATTGGTGGGTATTCTGGCGTCGTGTTGCTGGTGGGCTCAACCAAGAACAACAAGAGACTATCTTGGCTGACATCGCTAAATACCTTCACCCAGGCGCAATGAAGAACCCTAAGACAGCCAAAGATGCACAAGACAATGGCTATGAAGCCATGGTTCGTTTAGCTGCATCACTTGAGCAGCTTGAGGTTGAAGACAAAGTGTTGTTAGCAAGTTGGTTCTTAAGCAAAGCGATTAACCATAACCAATTTGAACAAGCGCACTGGTGGGCACTAGGTCGATTGGCTTCAAGAACGCCTTTGTATGGTAGCCAACACAGCGTGATTCCAAGAGAGCAAGCTGAACAGTGGTTACCGAAGCTGCTTGAACAGAACTGGCATAAAGAGCAGATGGTTGCCTTTGCTGCAGTGATGATTTGTCGTAAAACCGGTGACCGTCAGTTTGATATCTCTGACGACTATCGCAATCAAGTGATTGAGAAGCTTAAGCAAAGCAAGGTACCTGATTCATGGTTAACACTAGTGAATGAAGTGACTGAACTTTCTGAGAGCGAATCTAAGCGTGTGTTTGGTGATGCGTTACCAAGCGGATTAAGCCTGATTAATAACTAGGTTTAAAAACGATTAGCTTTAGTTGCTAATGAGTAAAGAAAAAGCCACTTTCGATTCGTTGAAAGTGGCTTTTTTACTGGTGGCTTAAGGCTGGTATGTATGATCGACTTATAGCTTTTTGGTTAAGAGCCTTAGCCGTGTTGCAGTTCATCATTGTTAATGTTTGGTTCCAGTTGGGTTGATAGGAAAATCCGTATTTTCATAAATGTCAGATAGTTTTTTCGGTTTCTTCTCTTTCGCTCCTTTGTTTGATTGATTATGAGTTTCGCTTAAAAGCCATTCCTCATGCATTTTTGCTGAATCCAAGAACTCTGGATCCTCCATTGCTTCCTTGCGAAGTTTATTTACACGTTCGAGAGTATCCCAAATCATAATACTTCACCTCCACTAAGGCAGTACTATAAAGATAGCCCAAATCCATAAAACTTCAACTAACCCAATGAGATAGCGATCTCAATTTCATAATTTACCGCTTTAAACAACCGGGAAATGGCCTCTTTAATTGGGCTCAAATAGCGGGACTTTCATAACGATCGTCAAAGATCAACAGGCACAAAAAAAGCGAGCTCGATGCTCGCTTTTGATCTGTCGTTTGTACAACGTAGACTTAATTAAATCATGCTGTAATTAAGCGCGGTTGCCGATTTTCACGGTACCGTTTGTAGCAAACCACAGTGCTTCTGAGCGACGGCGACCGAGTAGAATCGGGCCATCATCATAGAACAAAAAATTCTTCCAATGCTTCTTGAAGATCGCCCATTTGGTTTCAAGAACATTGTATTTTTCATAGCAAAAATAAACAGTTACGTCATCTTGCCAATCAATAAAGTTAAGAATCTCTTCTGGCATTTCTGGCTCATCTGCTTCCCAGTGTGCCATCCAGCTGATCTCTTCATTCCAGTTCGATGCTTTGCTTGGCCAGTCTTGCGAGCTTAGTCGTTCTGCGTCTGGGCTTTGAGGGCTCACGTTCTCTTTCCAGAACTGAGATGCTCTCGCCTGTGTCATTGGCTTAATCTTTTCCAAGTCCTCTGCCGGCAGCGGCATTGACTGGTGGGTGAAAATCCATTTTCTTTGGTATTCATCCAAAGTTGTGTATGACATCAAAATTCCTCAAATTTCTTCTTAGGCTTATGGATTTCCATGCCTATATGCTCTTTTTGATACGGTGACGGTTTCATTTTATCTATGTTCGTCACTGCCTCTAAATCTGTATTTACGCGTAAGTGATACTTACGCCTAATGACTATTGGCCTCTAAACAGCGCGCCTGTCTTCCCAGTTTGGGTTAACTAATGCCGTCAGTATATGGTCTTCCCATTTGCCGTTAATCTGTATGTAGTCTTTAGCAAAACCTTCTCGAACAAAACCAAGATGTTCCAATACACCAGCACTGCGTTCGTTGTGAGGCATGTAGCCCGCCATTAAGCGGTGCATGTTCTGTACATCAAACATGTAGTCTTTGGCCATGCTCAAGCCTCTGCGCATGTAACCGTGCCCCTGTGCGCTTTGCGCCAATGAGTAACCGACGTTACAAGCGTAAAACGGGAAACGAGACAAATTACTGAACGATATGGTGCCTAACATTTCATTAGAGTCTGCATTAATCAGTAAACAGTAATAGCCTAGCCCCATTTTATGAAGCTCGTTTAACTTGATCAGTCGCTGCGCCCAACCCGCTCTATCAAAAAACGCATCTTCGCGAATCGGTTCCCACGGTTTCAGGTACTCCCTGTTAACCTGAAAGTAATCGCTAATCATCGCTGCGTCGTCGATTTCAGCCGTTCTTAAAATCAGGTTTCCGTCATGCTTATAAATGCGCTCTGGTGTACTCAAATCTTCCATAATCTTGTTCTTATTCGATCAGTTCTTTCTGATACCGTAATCACGAAGCTTATTCGCAATTGAGGTGTGAGATACATTCAAACGTTTTGCAAGTTTACGGCTTGATGGGAAAGACTGATAAAGCTTCTCTAGAATCTGAGATTCATAGTCTTTCATGATTTCATCCAACGAGCCATCTAGGCTTAAGTTCGCCATTCCAGCTGTCATGGTTTCAAGCTGTGGCAAGTGAAATTGCTCAACCGTTAACGTGTCTGAGTCTAACTCTGTTAGTGCGCGTAGAACCATATTGTCTAACTGACGAATGTTGCCCGGCCATTGGTAATTACCAAGCTGATCGATTAACTCTTGAGTCAGTTTTGGTTTTAACATGCCTAGTTGCTGCGCGTACTTCGCCACGAAAAGCTCCAGTAAAGGTGCAACGTCATTTGAGCGTTCGCGCAGAGCTGGAATCGACAGAGTCAGTACATTCAAGCGGTAGAACAAGTCTTCACGGAACGAACCAGAGTCTGCTAATTCAGAAAGGCGATGGCGCGTTGATGCGATAATACGAACATCAGCGTGCATCTCTTCTTCTTCACCAACACGGCGGAATGAACCATCTTGTAGAAAACGCAGCAATTTGATTTGTAGATGCGGGCTCATTTCGCCAATTTCATCTAAAAATACCGTACCGCCGTTCGCTTGCTCGAAAATGCCTTTGTGACCTTGTTCATGGTTGAATGAACCCGGAGCATGGCCAAACAATTCCGTTTCTGCCACGTCATCAGGCATTGATGCGCAGCTTAGAATCAAGAATGGGAAAGAAGAACGGTTAGAACGGTTATGACACGCTTTAGCCAGCATCTCTTTACCTGTCCCCGTATCACCCTCAATCAGTAGAGGCTGATCCAGCATAGCCAATTTCTTAGCTTGGCTGATCAAGGCTTTATGGCGATTAGAGACACCAACAAAGTGTTCAAAACCTAAGTTATTCTGTTCAGGGATCGCATCTGGCGTGTTCATCTCTTGGTTACAAGAACGAATCGTCATTACTGCGCTCGCCAGTACCGCTTCGTTGACATCACCACCAAGGTAAATCGGCAAGATTTCGATAGAGAAATCTAAACCATCCAACACGACAACTTCACGATGACGTGTTACATCGCCTTCGATCCAACGAGCAAAGTTAAAACTAGGAACGAATGACGCTAGCGGTTCACCGATCACTTCGTCTTCTTGCTTGTTGAATAGGTTTAATGCAGCGTGGTTTGCCATATCGACTGAGCCTTTAAGGTCAATCGCAATCACGGGATCAGGTAGGTTTGCCAGCAGAGCAATCAGCTCTGTATTATGCCTTTCGCTTGGCATAAATTGGATTTTACGTACATCCTTCACACCTGAAATTCGGCGAATTTCAGCCATAAGTTCACTAAAAGCATCAAAATCGATATCAGGGCAGTTTAGGTAAATAATGCCTTTAACATCAATTTCGATTCCTCTTAAATCAATGCTTTTTGAGGCCAAGATATCGAGCAACTCACGCGTTAAGCCGAGTCTGTCTTCACACAATACTTCAAGACGCACAAATAGTCCTATTATAGGTGTCAGGATAAGTTGACAGTAGTGTGGATTAAGCTCTGAGTTCAGTCAAGAAGAAGAGTAAACATATGTTTACTCTTCTTTTCAAACTATTGAGTTTCAAACGCTTTATTTGAGAGTAATGCGCTTTATTTCTGAAAGGACGGCTTTACGGAGGTCAGCCAGTTTTACTTTTCGTTCGTTGTGCCACGGCATAGGACGCAGCAATGTCATGGCTTTTAGACCCAGTCTCGCAGTAAGGATACCGACACCTAAGCCCTGCCCTGCTCGAGCTGAAACTTTGCCAGCTAAGTCCATCGAGACAAGATCCATGCTCGCATCAATTGCCAGTTCACTCGCACCCGCAGCGGCCATGTTAATTAACACCAACTTAAACAACTTAATACGCGACCAGTAACCAAGCTCAATGCCGTACACGTCAGCTAGCTTGTCTATCATGGTGAAATTACGCCACGCCACCAGCAACATATCAGCAGCAGCCAACGGACTCACCGCGACCAAAACCGCCGATTCAGTCGAGAACTTAGTGACAATTTGAGTCGCCACTTTATCTTGTTGAGCGACAACCAAAGCATCGTACATGTCCAACACTTCAGCATCGCTGTGTGCTGGGTTGATGCTGTTTCGCCACTTATCATACGAAGGTGACTCGGCAATAATTCCGCCCTGCTTCGCGATGTTTTCACAGAATGCTTTGCCCTTGCCGACACTTTGGCTTTGGAGTAGCTCTTCACTCTGCTCTTGCACACTGAAGTGATCTTTAAGTGAGCGCAACTTCCACAGCTCTTTGCCTATTGCGCCTAAACCCAATGAAGCAATTGCAGCAATAAAGCCTGCCCAACCTAACGCCAGCCAATCGGCTGTTTGAATCGCGGTAATGACCGAATCAATTGCCTGCCAGCCAACTAAGCCAGAGAAAGCGACCAATAAACCCGTTCCAAACCACTTCTTCTTTTTGCTCGGTCGAATCACTTGTTCCAATTGTTGCTCAGCTTCACCATCAAGATCGGTTTCCACTTGAGGTGCAACTGGGACAAATTTCTCTTGTTCTGTGAACAGTTGTTGAGCGCCTAGACCCGGGCCAACATCGTTCTTATCTTGCTCATCAAAAGAGGTCTTCAACGGTTCATTAAAGACCTGCTTTGTTTTTAACTCACTCATTTTGATTGCCTCAATTACTTCAACTTGTCGCCAATGAGATACTCTAAAACCTTGTCGACTCTTAGGTGCTGACAAGGCTCATCGGAATGTTGCTCCATCGGTCTAAAGCTCGTGAAATCAAACTGGTTGGTATCCCAATACTGTTTGTTGGGCAACTTACGCGGCACCTCGCCCGGATACATGGTTTGAGGAACATTTTCCAAAGTCACACCTTGCAAGGCCGGAACATTGTCTGAGCCCGATGAGATATAACCCGCGCTAGTCGCTTGAATCGACGCGATGCTCATGCAACTCATGTCGATGTGTTCAAACGCCGCTTGTTGCCAAGCCGGATGCACCATCTGCTGTAACAGTGACACCAAGTTCGGATGTTGATCCGGTGTCACGTGGTCAGCTTTAGTAGCCGCAAACAATATCTTGTCGATCTTTGGTGCAAACAGGCGTCTTAAGATATTGCTTCGACCGTACTTAAAGCTCTTAAGCAACTGTTCTAAAGCACCACGCATGTCCATGAAAGAGTCATAGCCCGCATTAAGTGGCTGTAAGCAATCCACCAACACGATTTGTCTGTCGAACGTCGCGAAGTGATTCTTGTAGAACGCTTTCACTACCTTCTGTTGATACTCTTCGTAACGGGCCTTCAGCACTGCATAGTTACTCGTTTTTGAGAACTTACCCTCGGGTGCAATACACGGGAAGAATTGCAGTACAGGTGCGCCTTCAAGCTCACCGGGTAATACGAATCGACCCGGTTGTACCCAATGCAATCCGTTACTTTTACAAGTATGCAGGTACTGGGTATAACTATCGGCAATCGTGACCAGTTTCTTTTCGTCCGCTTCTGCTAGCAAATCGATATCACCACGCATTGCGTTCCACTGTTGCGAGTAGGTTTCTCTATCGCCCTTCAACGCGGCAAATTGAGATTGGCTCCAAGTATCGAAGTCCATGTCCAACAATGGTAAATCAAGCAGCCATTCGCCCGGGTAGTCAACAATATCAAGATAAAGGGTGCTGTTTTTACTCAGCAGTTTTTTTGCACCCTTAGCAGGCTTATATTTGATTGCTAGACGAATCTCACTGACATCGCGCGTTGGCACTGGCCATTCTGGCGGCTGAGAAGTGAGCGACTCCATAGCTTCATCATAAGAGAAACGCGGGATCATCATGTTGTATTGCGGAATGCGCTTTGCGCCAATAATTCTTCCATCTCTCGCCGATGCAAGCAGAGGTAGGTTTTTGTGGGTAGACGTATGAAGAAGCTGGTTAACCAGCGAAGTAATGAAGGCTGTCTTACCCGCACGAGAAAGCCCCGTGACCGCTACTCGAATGTGAGAGTCCGTTCCTCTACTTATAAAGTCACTCATTTCTTGAGTTAGGTGTTTCATTTGAACGACTCCGTGATAATTAGGCTAGCGAGTTAGAATAATAAAGAGGCTAACCTATGTTCTTTCCCAAATGGGACAGTTTGTATGCTTTTTCTGTTGCTGATGAGTATGCAATACACATTCTTAATGCTAGATGAATAAAAGCCCCTGACTACATTCATAATCAGGGGCTTTAGAATTTTTGCACGATATCCGACGTTTAATCGTCTTCAATCAACTTGTAGATAACAAACAGTGCAATCTCTGCAATTAGCCAAAGCGCACAAGTAATCGTTACGTATTTATTATCAAAGATACTAATCCCTTTCAAGATCAGGTCGTAGCCAACAAAAGCACCAATCACCACTGCCAAGATAATCTGTAGGATCTGAATAAAACGAGGCATTCCTCTCTCCTATGTTCTTATATCAAACTATGTGTTTATCACTATATCATTGATAATATGACAAAAGTGCAGATAATGCTGCACTTTTGTCTTTAACTTTCTGTCAAAAATTGCAATTCAAACGCTGAAGTTAGCGACAACTGCGAATTTTTGGCTTCGGTTAATTATGCTTTATCAGCTTCAGCAATCTTCACTTTCCACGTGTCAGGGCCGATCTGGTGTGCGTTCACGCCGTTAGAGTCAACCGCTACCGTTACTGGCATATCTTCAACTTCAAACTCGTAGATCGCTTCCATACCTAGATCTTCAAACGCAACTACGCGTGCTTTTTTAATTGCTTTCGCCACTAAATAAGCTGCACCGCCAACCGCCATTAGGTAAACCGCTTTGTGCTCTTTGATTGACTCAACCGTTGCGGGCCCACGTTCAGCTTTACCGATCATGCCCATAATGCCAGTTTCGTTCAGCATCATGTCCGTGAACTTGTCCATACGTGTTGAAGTTGTTGGGCCCGCAGGACCTACCGCTTCATCGCCAACTGCATCAACAGGGCCTACGTAATAGATGAACTTGCCTTTAAAATCGACACCTTCAGGTAAACCTTCGCCGCTTTCTAACATGCCTTGAATACGTTTATGAGCAGCATCACGACCGGTTAAGATCTTACCTGACAGAAGAACCGTTTCGCCGGTCTTCCACTCTTGTACGTCTTCTTTAGTTACTTCATCAAGGTTAACACGGCGTGTATTTGCGCCCGCTTCCCAAGTGATATCTGGCCACTCCTCTAGCTTAGGTGGCGTTAGCTCTGCTGGGCCGCTGCCGTCTAGCGTAAAGTGAACGTGACGCGTTGCTGCACAGTTCGGGATTAAGCATACTGGCTTAGAGGCTGCGTGTGTTGGTGCTGTTTTAATTTTTACGTCAACCACAGTCGTTAGACCGCCAAGACCTTGTGCACCAATACCCAACTTGTTTACACGGTTGAAGATGTCTAAACGAAGCTCTTCTTCTGCGTTCTCAGGGCCTTTTTCGATAAGCTCTTGAATATCGATGTGTTCCATCAAAGATTCTTTCGCTAGCACCGCTGCTTTCTCAGCCGTACCGCCGATGCCTATACCTAGCATACCCGGTGGACACCAACCCGCCCCCATTGTTGGTAGCGTCTTCTCTACCCACTCTGCAATATCGTCAGAAGGGTTTAGCATAACCATCTTGGTTTTGTTCTCTGAACCGCCGCCTTTCGCCGCGATTTGAATTTCAACTTTGTTGCCTGGAACCATATTAATGTGGACAACCGCTGGCGTGTTGTCTTTAGTATTAATACGCTTACCTGCAGGGTCCATTAGGACAGACGCACGCAATGGGTTATCTGGGTTGTTGTAAGCTTGACGAACGCCTTCATCAACCATCTGTTGTACTGTTTGATCCGTTTCCCACCTAACATCCATACCGATGTTCACGAAACAAGTCACAATACCCGTATCCTGACAAATTGGACGATGGCCTTCCGCCGACATACGCGAGTTGATAAGAATCTGAGCGATCGCATCTTTAGCTGCTTGGCTCTCTTCTTTCTCGTACGCTTTTTCTAGGGCTTGGACAAAGTCTAAAGGGTGATAATAAGAAATGTACTGAAGTGCGTCAGCGACACTGCTGATCACATCTTGCTTACGAATAACCGTCATTGCATGCCTCTTTATTGTTCTGGTTCCATGTGGGTTCACCGTTTGGCTATACATGCCAAATCGAATTAGGTGGTTTAGCTTTTTATTGTGTTGAGCTGTATTTAGTTGCTTTAGCAATCGCTTGCATAGCTGTAAACTAAACCACTTGGATTACTCCGTTCTAATCAAGAACCCATTTTATTTTCAATTTATGATACTCTTGCTTCCTCTCACACGCCATGCAGTGATCGAACTCTTTGTCACAAATTAAACAAATGAATAACAACGAATTTCGCTCTATCCAAATCAAGCCGCTTGAATATCAATCAACTTTAGCTAAACAGCTGTTTTCTCATATTGAAAGTCTGCCGTGGGCAATGCTATTACGCTCCGCTTCAGAAAGCCATGTTGATAGTCGATACGACATTTTAGTTGCTCAACCCATCGCCACCTTCGAAACAATCGGTGCAAAAACCACCGTTAATGTTAATGAGACGTGCGAGGTTTCTGACTCTGATCCTTTCGAGCTTCTCGACCAATATCAGCAGCAATTATTACCAGCAACTAAAGACCATCCTGAATTGCCATTCATTGGCGGCGCTTTAGGTTATTTCAGCTACGATTTAGGACGCAGAGTGGAAACACTTCCGTCACTTGCAGAGCGCGATATTGAAGCACCCGATATGGCGGTTGGTTTGTATGAATGGGCAATTGTGGTTGATCACAAGCTTAAGACAGCATGTGTGGTTGGACAGAACATCGAAGCGCACTGGAGTTGGTTATCTGAGCAGCAAGACAAGCCACACGCAGCAGAATTTGGCCTAACGACACCGTGGCAATCGAACATGAGCGAACAGAGCTATGCGGACAAGTTCGATAGCGTTCAAGAATATCTGCTATCAGGTGATTGCTATCAGATTAACTTGGCTCAGCGCTTCAATGCCCAATACCAAGGCAGTGAATGGTTGGCTTATGACAAATTAGAACAATACAACTCAGCGCCCTTTTCTGGTTTTATCCGTTTGGCCGACAGTGCAATCATCAGTGTTTCGCCAGAGCGTTTCTTGGAACTTAAAGATAACGTCATTGAAACCAAGCCAATCAAAGGCACACGCCCTCGTTCTGATGATCATGTGATTGATAACGCTAATGCTCAAGATTTAGCAAACGCCGATAAAGATCAGGCGGAGAACTTGATGATCGTCGACTTGCTTCGTAATGATATTGGCCGCGTGGCTAAACCCGGGACGGTTCATGTACCAAAGCTCTTCGATATTGAGAGCTTCCCTGCAGTTCATCACTTAGTGAGCACAATCAGAGCCGACCTTGATTATCAATATTCAGCGACCGATCTTCTGAGAGCTTGTTTCCCTGGGGGTTCGATTACGGGCGCTCCTAAAGTTCGCGCTATGCAGATCATTGAAGAGTTGGAACCACATCGTCGTTCAGCATACTGCGGCAGTATTGGTTACATCAGCCGAAATGGAAGAATGGATACCAGCATTACCATTCGCACATTAGTCGCAGAGAACAACATGCTTTATGCCTGGGCTGGCGGTGGTGTGGTATTTGATAGTGATTGTGCGTCTGAGTACCAAGAGACACTAGACAAGCTAAGTCGAATTCTCCCCGTACTTGAAGCTTGCTAAGCGTAACGACTGGTGAAAGCTAAAAATAAAAAAACCGAAGGATCGTAAGATCACTTCGGTTTTTCGTATTTGGTCCTTGAGTGTTGAGTGTTGAGTGTTGAGTGTTGAGTTTATCTTTTACAGCGTTTTAGTCGCGTACTTAAGCTCCCTTCACCGAAGAAACACCCCACTTTTTAAGCATCTCGTTAAGGTCGTTGGCCGTATAAGGCTTACTCAAAATGTCATCCATCCCGCACTGAATACAACGCTCTCGTTCTTCTAGCGTAGTTCCGGCAGTCAGTGCCACAATTGACCGGGCGTAACCTTTCTCTCTTAACTTCTCTGTGGCTTCAAAACCATCCATAACGGGCATTCTGCAGTCCATAAATACGATGTCGTATTCGTTGTCAGAAGCGAGTTCTAACCCCTCTACTCCGTTACTGGCAATCGCAGGCTCGATCTTATGTTTGCGTAGCATCTGCTGAATGATGATTTGGTTCATCTTAATATCATCGACTACCAGTACTTTAAGTAGAGACAGTTCGACCTCAGATTGGAAGCCTTTCGAAACTTGGTCACTCTCTGTTGGCATATCGACAACTTGAAGCGGAACCGAGATGGTAAACGTTGTACCGGTTCCAACAACGCTGCTCACCCCAATCTCGCCGTTCATCAAAGCCACCAGCTTGCGGCAAATCGCTAACCCAAGCCCAGTGCCCTCATAGTTACGGCTACTAGAATTATCAGCCTGAGTAAAAGGTTCAAACAGCGTCTTATGCGCCGATTCAGCAATCCCTACTCCGGTGTCTTCCACAGAAAAAACGAAGTGGTTGTTGTCCCACTCGATGTCTACGTTCACGTGCCCTTTATCCGTAAATTTAATCGCATTTCCGATTAGGTTTACAAACAGTTGGGTGATGCGTTCTAAATCGCCTTGGAAATGAGAGGGAACATTTGATGCGACACTGATATTAAATTCAAGCTGCTTTTCTATTGCTCGATTGACGAAGATACTTTCAATCGTATTTCTTAGATCACGCAGCGCAAATTTCTTGGGAATCAACTCCAACATCCCAGCATTGATTTTGCTGTAATCGAGTAGGTCGTTAATGATGGTTCTGAGAAACTCGCCAGATTGGCTCAGGTTATTCACTATCTCACGCTGAGAACTGCTCAGTTCGGTGTCGCTGATCAATTCGGCGCTGCCCAACAAGCCGTTGAGTGGCGTACGTAATTCATGGTTTATCATTGCCACAAAGTCGCGAGTCGCCCTTTCAGACTCTTCTGCTCTTTGGCGCGATTCAATATTACGGTTAATCGCAAGCTGATGGGTTAATGCACTACAAATTAGGTCTGTAACCAATAGTAATTGGCTCTGAATAAATTCGTAATCTTGGTCGAGTAGACGCACTCTCACGATCAGCGTTCCGACTATCACCTTCTCAACCTCTAAAGGCACAGTCAGTACCTCACCATTCCAAAGCGGTTCTTGTATGTCTTGGTCGAGAGCTTCTACCGTATCATCACCGTAATCGTTGGCTTGGAGTTGAGGAAGCAGCTTAGGGGGCAGTATTAACCGACTGGCTTCAATCAGATAACTGTTTGTCACATTGGTCGTCAGCTCCGAGAGCATGACATCGTTTAGGTCATTTCTAAGGAAAGCGCGCCCGAAATCGATCAACAAGTTGTCGATTTGTTCCTGAAACTCGATTCTTCGAAGATTCGCATTTGAGCGTTTCTCTAATTGTCGCAGAGCTAACTCGAGTTGCTGATTTGACTCAAACAACTCCAAGCTTTTTTGTTCCAGTAATCTTTCCGCTTCTTTTCTTGCCGCGATTTGACGCTTGAGCTTACGCTCAATTGCCGACTCTGAACTCATAAGGCTATTCTACTTTTAAGTTAAAACGTACGACACTTTGATCTTCATTCTGCGGCGTCATCTCGGCATGTATCGATTCACCGTGATAAGCGGCACACCCCTCAATCAATCCAAGACAAACGTGCGACATACACCTTGCGCTCTTGTAGTCGAATACAAGCTCAGCTTCGGTAGTGGTGATAAAGCTGAATTCTGGTGGCTCAGCGTCTGGGTAAAGCTTTTTCACTTCAACGTGAATGTAGCGCTCTACGTGCTGAATAAATTGAAAAGTGGTATTGCAGTGTGTAAGGCTGGCTTTATTGGGTAAAGATGCTAACAGATCCTTAAATACAGATTGCCCGAATACGCGTTGTAAACTCTCTGCATCGATGTCCGTTTTTTTGCTCAGGTTAATGATGAGTTTCACGAGATCTTTGTGGTCGTAACTTCCGACCGATGTATAGATCCCTTCATCTTCTGACATCTCTAAAACTTCTTCCAAAAGCTCTAGCCCAAACTTGTCTTCAACAAGCTCTAAAAATTCGGTGAATATGATTCCTTTCATCTCATACCTTTTCTTCTATTTCTTTTTAGAATGGTCTACTAAGTTATTGTTATCAAATTCTTAAACAAAAAAACTACGTTTCATCACCTAATTTTATGACATGGGTAACGCTTACTCGGAAATGTACAAATGTTGAATATAGCAAACCCCCTCGTTTTGAGGCGATGGGTGACAGCCCCCTCCCCTTTATTATGCTTAGTTAATGACTGAACTAAGGGTAAGTAAATGAAGGAAAACTCATTATTGGTAATTAACACACTGTTATGTCTATACTTAAAATCATAATAATCAATATATTGACTTGATATGAATAAAGAAAACTTCCTTCAACGATTCCAACTTAATCCCACTGTTGGCTATCACCCAGAGTCAGTAGAGCGTGTTTCGCATATAAGTGGCGAGCAATTACGTAAAGCAGCAGTGGTGGTAGGTTTAGTTGAAAGAGAAGATGGTTTACATGTCATTTTTACTAAAAGAGCTGCTCATTTAAAGCATCACCCCGGCCAAGTCAGCTTTCCTGGAGGTAAACACGAACTTTCTGACCCTTCTATGCAATTTACTGCACTCAGAGAGCTCCATGAAGAGGTAGGAATTCGATCGGATCAAGTTAAAATTGTTGGGCAATTACCCGCTTTGAGTACTATTAGTAAATTTTCTGTGACACCGATTGTTGCCATGGTCGATTCTGACTATAAAGCCATCATTGATGAGAACGAAGTTGCCTCTATTTTTGAGGTGCCTGCCACCTATGTTTTAGACCAAGCCAAGTTACACAGCCACACTATTAACTTCAAACAAATCAAGCATCGTGTTTTTGCAATGCCCTTCCAAGAGCACCTAATTTGGGGCGTTACGGCACAAATCATCCAATCACTGCAGCAACATGTAGTGCAACAAATTACATAGAAACTACGTTTTGTTTAATCTCTGTTAACAAAATCCAGACTTTCTATGGAACAGATTTATTAATGCAATTTTACGCAAACGTTTCCCTGGTATAAATCTATACAACCCCGCCTTTCGCATAAGAAAAACTAATAACAAGCATAAACATAAATCACCTGTGGCACGCTATTTTCGTGATCAAAAATCCGTTTTTCGCATATCATGTGACACGCCGTTTCATTACATGATTTAGATCTATTTTTTGTAGAAGAAAATTCTGCAGAATTAGCCCCGACTTATTTCCTGTTCCCAAAAAATGAGTAATTTAACATGAACACAACAACTTCTTCGGCAAATGCCGTTAAAGATTCAAGCAAGTTTAACTACAAAGATTTTACCTGGTGTTTATCACTATTCGGTACAGCAGTTGGTGCTGGCGTACTATTCCTTCCAATCAAAGCTGGTGCGGGTGGTTTTTGGCCATTAGTTATCCTAGCTTTAATCGCGGCACCAATGACTTGGTTCGCACACAAATCTCTAGCTCGTTTCGTACTGTCTGCTAAAAACCCTGAAGCTGATATTACAGACACAGTTGAAGAGCACTTCGGTAAGACTGGCGCAAACATTATTACTTTTGCTTACTTCTTCGCTATCTACCCAATTGTTCTTATCTACGGTGTTGGTATCACAAACACGGTTGACTCTTTCCTAGTAAACCAAATGGGTATGGAATCTATTCCACGTCCTCTTCTTTCTGGTGCACTTATCCTTGCTATGACAGCAGGTGTTGTATTCGGTAAAGAGCTGATGCTTAAAGCAACTTCAGCGATGGTTTACCCACTAGTATTCATCCTACTAGCACTGTCTTTCTACCTAGTTCCTGACTGGAACACTTCAATGATGGATGTAAGCCCAGAATGGTCAACAATGCCTTCTATTATCTGGCTTGCTATTCCAATCATCGTGTTCTCTTTCAACCACAGCCCAATCATTTCACAGTTCTCTAAAGAGCAACGTCGTGTATACGGTGAAGACGCAGTTAAGAAAACTGACCAAATCACTGGCGGCGCAGCAATGATGCTGATGGGCTTTGTAATGTTCTTCGTATTCTCTGTAGTGCTTTCTCTATCTCCAGAGCAACTAGCAACAGCGCAAGCACAGAACATCTCAGTTCTTTCTTACCTAGCTAACGTTCACGAGTCTCCACTTATCTCTTACATGGGTCCTCTTGTAGCGTTCGCAGCGATTACTTCTAGCTACTTCGGTCACTTCCTAGGTGCTCACGAAGGTCTTGTTGGTCTAATCAAATCTCGCTCTGGTTCTTCAGTAAGCAAGATTGAAAAAGCGTCTCTAGCGTTCATCGTTATTACAACTTGGATTGTTGCGGTAGTTAACCCAAGCATCCTAGGTATGATTGAAACAATGGGTGCTCCAATGATTGCAGCTATCCTGTTCCTAATGCCTGTATTCGCAATGAACAAAGTACCAGCAATGGCTAAGTACAAAACTTCAGCGCCTGTACAAATCTTTACAGCTTTATGTGGTCTAGCGGCTATTAGTTCTGTAATCTACGGCGCTCTTTAATCTCAAGCCTTTTTATAAGATGCGCCCCATCTTATATCGAGAGATTAGACACAAAATATAATGATAATAAATGAGCCTCCCTACTCCCCTTGGGAGGCTCTCTTTTTGAGGTAATCGCTATGATTAGTGTATTTGATATCTATAAAATCGGTGTTGGTCCATCGAGCTCACACACAGTTGGACCAATGAAAGCGGGTAAAGAGTTTATTGATGACCTACGTTCAATGGGAAAATTGCGCGACATCACTAAAATCACCGTGGACGTATATGGATCACTATCACTGACAGGGAAAGGTCACCACACAGATATCGCAATCATCATGGGTCTTGCTGGCAATACCCCTGAGCGTGTTGATATCGATTCTATTGCTGGCTTTATTGCTCGCGTAGAGGAAACTGAACGCCTACCTGTTGGCATGCACTGTCACACAGTTTCTTTCCCACGCGATGGCGGTATGAACTTCCATACTAGCAACCTTTCTCTTCACGAGAACGGCATGAGCATCCACGCATGGATTGACGACGAAGTTGCATACTCAAAAACTTACTACTCAATTGGTGGCGGTTTCATCGTTGACGAAGAGAACTTCGGCAAAGAAGAACAAAACCCAATCAAAGCCCCTTACGAATTTACAACAGCTGAAGAGCTAGTGAACCAATGTAAAGAAAGCGGCCTTTCTATCAGTACACTGGTTATGAAAAACCAAGCGGCTCTCCACTCAGACGAAGAATCACGTACTTACTTCGCTAACATCTGGAAAACGATGCGCGAGTGTATGGATCGTGGTATGAATACTGAAGGTATCCTGCCAGGTCCATTGCGTGTACCGCGTCGTGCAGCAGCACTTCGTCAGCAACTAATGACTTCAGAAAAAACAACTAACGATCCAATGTCTGTTGTTGACTGGGTGAACATGTTTGCTTTCGCAGTAAACGAAGAAAACGCAGCTGGCGGTCGTGTTGTAACGGCTCCAACAAACGGCGCATGTGGCATCATCCCTGCGGTATTGGCTTACTACGATAAGTTCATCCAAACAGTGACAGAGAAAGACTACATCCGTTACTTCGCAGCTTCTGGTGCGATCGGTGGTCTTTACAAGCGTAACGCTTCTATCTCTGGTGCTGAAGTTGGCTGTCAGGGTGAAGTGGGTGTGGCATGTTCTATGGCTGCAGCTGGTCTTGCTGAGCTAATGGGTGGTAGCCCAGAGCAAGTATGCATGGCTGCTGAAATCGGCATGGAACACAACCTAGGTCTAACATGTGACCCAGTAGCAGGCCAAGTACAAGTACCATGTATCGAGCGTAACGGTATTGCGGCAGTAAAAGCAATCAACTCAACTCGCATGGCACTTCGTCGTTCTTCTGCTCCTACTGTCTCTCTAGATAAAGTTATCGAAACTATGCTAGAAACCGGTAAAGACATGAACGCTAAATACCGTGAGACTTCTCAAGGTGGTTTGGCTGTTAAGGTTGTTTGCTAGTTCGTATTAGCTAACAAGCCAACCTCTCATTCAATCTGATTGTAATGAGCAGATACTAAAAAGGAACGCCGATGCGTTCCTTTTTTTGTATCTAAATTTCGGTAACTTAAATCTAAGATGCTCGCTTCACACCTTAGACAGTTGACCCAAAAACTAGATCACTTGTGAGATAAGCAAGAAGCAGCCAAACAACAATGAGAAAAGTAACATTGGTTTGCCACCTTCTGCGCTGTATCTATCTTCTGCTACCTTCATGAAACGCTGTTTGTGAACCATAACAAGAGGAACGAACACAGCTAGGAACACCAAGATGATGCCTGCGTAGTTTAATACTTGTAGGAACTTGTCAGCAGCAAGCAATGAACCCGCCAACGGCAAGATGAAGCTAATGCAGTAGGTCACTGCTGTGTTTTGGTTGAACATGTCTTTGTTCTGGTTAAACAAGGCCATTGCTACGCCAAAGAAAGAGGTCAACAACGCCAAACCAGTGAAGGTAGACAGAACATTACCTACCCAAGGAGATTGAGCCTCAAACGCCGACATCAAATCAGAGACATTCTTAAAGCTTCTGAATTGCTCTTCACTCAAGTTACCTACTACGGCAAACAACCAGCACAAGTAGCACACTAACGGGATCAGAGAACCAACAATCACCATGTTACGCAGCTGCTTGTCTGTTGCTTCGTGGTTGTAAGAAACCAAGGTTGGAATCACAACCATAAAGCCAAAGCTTGTAAACAGGATGGCACTGGTTTTGATGAGATCAACATGATCATGACTGGTTACCTGCATCAAGTTTTCTTGAGTCATGCTCGGCGCCAAGAACGCCATGGTTGCAAACAAACTAGCAAGCATCACGAAGAACAATGCACGATTGAGTTTATCAATCACACCAGTACCACTTGCGACTACAGCACCAGCAAGCAAGGTAAATACGATTTGACTCGTGGTCGCGGTCAATTCAACGCCAAAGTTAGACAGTAACTTACTCAGTAAGTCACCTGCACCTAGAATGTAAGCCATTAATAGGCAAATCAATAACGCGTATAGTAAGCCGTTGGTAAGTAACTGGCCTTGTTTACCCAAGGTTTTTCGGGCAATAGAGTTTAATCCTAGACCGCCACCCGCTTTGATGGTCGCTTCTAGAAGTAGTAATGCTGCGTAAGTCGTACCGAAGCAGATCAGTACCATCAGCAGTGTGCCGTAAAGCAATCCGAATTGAGCTAATACCATTGGGATCGCAAGCATACCAGCACCGAGAGCGGTACCAGCGATAATTAGGGAGCTACCCATCATTTTAATATTCATTGTTTTTAACTTATTTGTTTAGTTTTTATAGGTGTGAGTCTTCGTACATCGAGCGGATGACAAAGGTGTTCAGATAGAAATAAAGTTATAAAACGAATAACAATAGGAGCGATAAGCAGTAAAGAAGCGTGCAGAGACGTGGTCGAACAGGGCGTTCAAAGGGGAGCTTGTCTTAAAAGAGGTAAAACGAGAAGCGTGTGTAAGCATTAACTGATGTGGTGAACCTTCCGTAGGTTCAATAATCGGTGATGTAATCTTGAATTTCATGTATGTGTCCAATAAGTCACATTCCATAGTATTTGAAGCAGCGTATCCGTTGCTGCCCTACCTCTATCATAGAGGTCTTTTCATCTTATCGAATGAGCCTCGAAACACAACGCTATAACCACAATTTTTGCTATTAAATTGAACAAAACAGCCATTTGGATATAAATTGACCACTAAGTCGTCTAAAACAATAGTCTTTATTGATAAAAGACAAGCGGAAAAATACACCGAGCTAATTAACAACCTAGGCTTTTCTAATTATCAGCAAACTCACAACCCGATGCTGCACTTCAATAACAGTCCTATATTCCCAAAACAGCTGTATGTTCCAATAACAACACGTGTTTAAGAACAGCAACTAGCTTGAAGCGCGTTCCATTTCAACATCAGACACAACACAAACTCGCTACATCACAGAAACATAACCACAACCGGAGTGTGGTCACACAATTAGTTATACCTCATAGGTGGTAGGAATTCTTACTAGTACAGTATTTGCGTCATTATAATTAATAAAAACAACCACCTTATGCGCTCAACAATCACCTTCAAAATCCTAGTGGCCCTCGCCATCGTGTTCACTTTTTTGCTGGCAATATCGACCTATTTCCAATACTCGCAGCAAAAGCAACTTGTAAACTCAGTGTTAAGCGAGCAGCTTCACGACAAAGCAAGTAACTACTTCGATAGCCTCAACATGATGATGCTGACTGGCACCATGGCACAGAAAGAGACCCTTCGTCAGAAAGCACTGGCTCAAGAAGGCATCGAAGACGTTCGTGTTTTACGCGCCGACGCTGTCAGCAAGTTATACGGCCCAGGTAACGACAACCAAACACCGGTTGACGATATTGATAAACGAGCGCTAGCGGGCGAAACCGTTATCGAACCTTTTTCTGCTGATTGGGGCAAAGGCTTAGTTATTGCTCTGCCAATGAAGTCGAGTGAAGATTACCGAGGAACCAATTGTGTCGCCTGTCATATGGCAGCAGAGGGTGAAGTCTTGGGTGCTATTCGCCTCGAATATAACCTCAACCATGTTAACTCGCTGATCAACACTCAAACCATGGCTGCTATTGGCATTATGGCGGTGATCTCGTTTGCCGGATTCGTGCTTACGATGGGGTTAATTCGTAAGATTATCGTACGCCCGCTGCAACAAACTTCTCGCTTTATGACCCAAGTCAGCAACGATAAAAACCTATCCACTCGCCTACCCGAACAAAGCAAAGATGAGATTGGCACTCTAGCTAACTCCATCAACTCGTTCATGGGCACTGTATCTGACAGCTTAGAAAAGGTACAAAGCACCTCGCACAAGTTGAATGCCTCGGCTAACCAACTGACTAGCGTCGCGCAAATTACCGAGCAAGCTGCAAGCGACCAGCAAAGCGAAACCGCTGAAGTGCAACACAATGTCGAAGGAATACAGGCACAGCAAGTCAACGTAGAACAAGCGACTTTAACGGCTTCAGAGCTTATCAATCACACCGCCGATGTGGCGTGTAAGAGTGCCAACCAAGCACACGACGCAAGCAGTGAGATAAAGAACCTCGTCAGCAGCATAGAAGAAGTGAAACACAAAATCCTGACACTCAATGAGCAAACCGGAGAGGTCTCTTCAATATTGAGTGTGATTCGTGGCATTGCTGACCAAACCAACCTTCTGGCCTTGAATGCAGCGATTGAAGCGGCGCGAGCGGGAGAACAAGGGCGTGGGTTTGCGGTAGTGGCTGATGAAGTTCGCCATCTTGCATCGCGAACCGCTGAAGCAACAGGCAGTATTGAGTCAATCATTCATCAATTCCAACAAGGTAGTGAAGAGTCACTGACTTCTGCCGATCGCGTTTGCGAACAAGCACATCAAAGCTCAACAGATATCGATGCACTTTCGACTGAAATGAATGGTGTCGTCGAAGAAATGAAACAAGTGCTAGCTCACGCACAGAATATTCAGCAGCAAACGCAATCCACCACACACGCTACCCAAGATGTGCAGCAAAAAGTTGAGACCATTACCTCTCATGCCGATAATACGTCGCAATCTGCTGGTGAAACTCGTGGGATCTGTAATGACTTAGAAGAACTGTCCGATCACCTTGAGTCACTGATTAATCAGTTTACTTTGTCGAGTACAAAGAAGAAGTCATAGATCGTCTACAATAAAAAGCGCTCAACCATGAGCGCTTTATCTTCCTAGCTATGTCTAATTAAGGTGTTCACGTAACCTTAGAGGATGACTAGTGCGTAATGGAAACCGCGGTTAAGTCTTTATGCTTGTGATACATCGCGTGTTTGACTATGAGATTCGCACTCACAGTATCCATTCCAGAAACCTCCACATAAGCGCCCTTTTTACGGAACTTAAACACGACCTTATCAAGCGCCTCAACCGAAGTGTTATCTAGGAACGAAGCATCCGATATATCGATGGTCACTAAAGAGGTCGCGTTGTCATAATCAAATAGATCAACAAACGCATCTGAAGATGCAAAAAAGACATGCCCTTTTACTCGGTGGATAGTGTGCAGTTCGTTAGTCACGACTTCATCGGATATAAAGACCATAGATTTACTGGCATGTGCATAAAACAGAGCCGATAACACCACGCCAACCGCAACACCAATCGCTAAGTTATGAGTAAACACCACCACCGCCACGGTCGCTAACATAGTTACATTAGTTGGAAGTGTGTGGTCTTTAAGCTCGACAATAGAACGCCATGAGAATGTACCGATTGAAACCATGATCATCACAGACACTAAAGCCGCCATCGGTATCAGCTTCAACCAATCCGAAACAAACACTACCATTAATAACAAAACAACTCCGGCAATCATGCTGGATAATCGGCTTAAACCGCCTGATTTGATGTTAATGATCGACTGGCCAATCATCGCACAGCCCGCCATACCACCAAATAGTGAAGCCACGATGTTCGCAACGCCCTGCCCTTTACACTCATTGTTTCTATTACTTTCAGTATCTGTCAGATCATCGACTATGGTCGCTGTCATCAAGGATTCCAATAAGCCAACCAGAGACAGAGCAATCGAATATGGAAGGATGGTTGCAAGCGTATCGAACGTGAATGGAATATTGGGAATCAAAAACACAGGCAGTGAATCGGGAAGCTTGCCCATATCGCCAATCGTTCTGACATCTAACCCGAACAACAAACTAATGATTGTCAGGGTAACAATCGCGACCAATGGAGAAGGTATCGCACGACCAAACTTGGGAAAATAAGGAAGCAGATAAATGATTGCCAAACCCAAAGCAACTAACACATAAACGCTTGAAGGAACGTTGATCAATTCAGGGAGCTGGGCCATGAATATTAAGATGGCGAGCGCGTTAACAAAACCCGTAATCACCGATTTGGAAACGAAGTTCATCAGGTTGCCGAGCTTGAGATATCCAGCTGCAATTTGAATGACACCAGCTAAGAATGAAGCTGCGAGTAGATACTCTAGTCCGTGCTCTCTCACTAAGGTGACCATTAATAGCGCCATAGCACCTGTTGCACCGGAAATCATCCCCGGACGACTGCCAACCAAAGCGGTTACGACACAAATACAGAACGAAGCATAGAGCCCTACTTTAGGGTCAACGCCTGCAATAATTGAAAATGCGATGGCTTCAGGGATCAATGCGAGTGCAACCACAATCCCAGATAATGAATCTCCTTTAACGTTTGATAACCAGTGTTTTTTTAAATAATTAAGCATGTAATTCTCTTTTACTTGTACAGCCAGTCCTGCCTTGTTGAGACATAATTTGATCGACTGTTTTTCTTGAATGAGCGAGCGCTCGAAAAGTGCGGGTGTAGAGAGAATGCAGGGGTTAAGGCGGCGTAATTAACACGTAGATATTAAACTCCTCTTGTTGTTTTAGCGGGAAATTAAGAAGGCAATAAAGTCCAATATGACTGAATCCGCGCCAATATAGAGCGAGTCTCAACACAATCACACTCCCATTATTGAAAACAAAGGTTTCGATTACGCCTTGCTCATTTAACGGCTGACATTGGGCTGAAAGGTAAGGTGCACGCTAAGATCGAACAAAAAACACACCCTCAAACGTATTTATGGTCAGTAGACACAATATTTCTTTCACCAAGCAAGAATAAAGGTTGAAGCTGTCGGTATGACAGGTAATATGTTCAATCGATTTAAAAAGTTTATACAACTTAATGTTTCGGTTAATTATTGTGCAAATATATATTTATTTGCAGTAAAGCCAGAGACTTTGAGTTGAATTTGTCCCTCAATGGAGAATGAAATCAACATGACTTACGCGCCTGTAACAGACGTACTTGGCGGCAAGCTAGCGGTAGACAGTGAAGTAACTGTTCGCGGCTGGATCCGTTCACGTCGTGATTCCAAAGCTGGAATCTCTTTCCTTGCCATTTATGACGGCTCTTGTTTCGACCCGATTCAGGCCGTGGTTCCTAATAATCTTAATAATTACGAAAACGAAGTATTAAAGCTAACGACTGGCTGCTCTGTTGAAGTAACGGGTAAGATTGTTGAGTCTCCTGCGAAAGGTCAAGACTTCGAACTAGCAGCAACTGATGTTAAAGTTGTTGGTTGGGTTGAAGACGCTGACACTTACCCAATGGCGAAGACACGTCACTCTATCGAATACCTTCGTGAAGTTGCTCACCTACGTCCACGTACAAACGTGATCGGCGCAGTAGCACGTGTACGTAACTGTCTATCTCAAGCGATTCACCGTTTCTACCACGAGCAAGGTTTCTTCTGGACTTCAGCTCCGCTTATCACTGCATCTGATGCAGAAGGCGCAGGTGAAATGTTCCGTGTTTCTACGCTAGACATGGAAAACCTACCACGCACTGAAAAAGGCGACGTAGACTTCAACGAAGATTTCTTCGGTAAAGAGACGTTCCTAACAGTATCTGGCCAACTAAATGCTGAAGCTTACGCTTGTGCACTAAGCAAGGTTTACACGTTCGGTCCTACGTTCCGTGCTGAAAACTCAAACACAAGCCGCCACCTAGCTGAGTTCTGGATGGTTGAGCCTGAAGTTGCTTTTGCAGATCTTAACGATGTAGCGAAACTGGCTGAAGATATGCTTAAGTACGTTTTCGCAGCTGTTCTTGAAGAGCGCCGCGATGACCTTGAGTTCTTCGCTTCTCGCATCGATAAGCAAGCAATTACTCGTCTAGAGCAATTCGTTGACGCTGACTTCGCACAAGTTGACTACACTGACGCAATCCAAATCCTACTAGACTCTGGTAAGAAATTTGAGTTTGACGTTGAGTGGGGCATCGACATGTCTTCTGAGCATGAGCGTTACCTAGCTGAAGAGCACTTCAAAGCACCTGTTATCGTTAAGAACTACCCGAAAGACATCAAAGCTTTCTACATGCGCTTAAACGACGACGGCAAAACAGTTGCAGCAATGGACGTACTTGCACCAGGCATCGGTGAAATCATCGGTGGTGCACAACGTGAAGAGCGTCTAGACATTCTAGACGAGCGTATGATTGCTATGGGTATCGACCCTGAGCACATGAGCTGGTACCGCGACCTACGTAAATACGGCACAGTGCCACACGCTGGTTTCGGTCTTGGTTTCGAGCGTCTAGTATCTTACGTAACAGGTATGGGCAACGTTCGTGACGTGATCCCATTCCCACGTACTCCTCGCTCTGCGAACTTCTAATTACGCATTAAGCTCGAATTAAAAGAAAGAATCCAAAAACCTCCGCACTTGCGGAGGTTTTTTTATGTTCGGAATAAAACGAGACGACGGCTGTTTCTGCGTGCCACTATCTGAGACTCATTATTTCAAAAGCTAATCCACATCTTGGTCGATAGCGTATTTTATTGCGAGACCGCAGATTGCCATCATAACAAACGGGATGGCCGCAGTGGTGTATTCTGCCCATGCCATATCAACGAATGCTTTTGCCAGCAGTACGTGGCCGAGAATAAGCAGAAGCGCACACACAATCGCGACAATAATCAGCTTAACTTCATTTCCCATAGTCATTTTCAACATAACGGTATCTCCAAGATTTGGTCTACCGTTATTGAATCACAACTCTCTGGTCAATTAGGCGTACAGTTACGCCACAAACAACCCGTACAGTTCGAATCATTATCTGTTTTATGAGGGACTTAAAGTTTTACGAGGGTGTAAGTTGATGCGCCAACTTGCCAAGTAAGATGAGCGCTTGCTCTTTCTCTTCCGTCAGTTCATAAGAGAAGTTTAACCTAATCGCATTATCCACCCTGCCCTGCTCACTGAAAAGGTCGCCAGATGCGACGCTAATGCCTTGCTCGATAGCCAGTTGATGAAATTGTTGGCTGTCGAATTTTTCCGAGAAGCGAATCCATATGAAGTAGCCACCAGCCGGTTCTTCAATCTCGATTGAATGCGGAAAATACTGCTTAATGACATCGATGAATCGTTCTTTCCTGACCAATAGGTTTTTGCGTAATTTCCGAAGGTGATTATCGTAACTTTCATGCGTTAAAAAGTGTGCAACACCAAGTTGAACGGGAGCGCTGCTCGATAACGTGGAAAGAAGCTGCAACTTTTGAATTGCATCGTTAAAACGCGTATTCACAACCCAGCCAACTCGATAACCCGGACATAAGCTTTTTGAATATGACCCACAAAGCAAAACAGAATCTGTCTTATCAAAGGCCTTTAGTGGCTTCGGCTTATGCCCTTCGTAATAAAGGTCACCATACACGTCATCTTCAATAATGTAGGTTTCGTGCTGTTCTGCAATCTCTACCACACGGCGCTTTGCCTGTTCCGACAAACTGGTTCCCGTCGGGTTTTGAAAAGTCGTCATCAGCCAACACGCTTTGACATCTTGATTCTGTAATGCGTTTTCAAACTGATCTATGTTCAATCCATTAATAGGGCAAACATCCACTTCGATAGGGTTAAGCCCTAGCCTATCGACAGCCTGCAAAGCCCCATAGAACGCAGGTGACTCAATCACTACATTGTCACCTGACTTAGTGACAGTTTGTAGACTCAAGTTCAGCGCTTCCATTGCACCGGAGGTAATCACGATGTCTTGATGATTAACCGTAATCCCTTGCTGAAGATACCGCTGCGCGATTTGTCTTCTTAAAGACTCACTACCCGGTGGCAAATTATTGATCACACTAGCACCAGTCATCTTCCGGCCTGCGCTGGCAAGGTTTCGAGTCAAGGTAGGTAGTGGGAAAAGATCTGGATCAGGAAATGCCGAGCCGAAAGGAATCACCCCCTCAGCGGAACTCGACTTCAAGAAATCAAATAAGCGATCATTAATGGCTTTCTTTTCACGAACCGGTGGTTGTTCGTAATCAACACCGTCCAGTCTTGGCGCAACAAAGTAGCCCGACTGAGGTTTAGCGATGATCCAGCCTTCGCTTTCTAGTAACTGGTAGGCTTGTAAGACAGTACTATTGCTGACATTGTAATTGCGACAACTCATGCGTACCGAAGGGATCTTCTCTCCGGATCGCCAAGTATTGTTGGTTATCTGAGTTCGAATATCCTTTGCAAGCTCTTCATAACGCGCCATCTAATTGTACTACCTAGAGAAATTCTGTGAGCCGGTGATTTTATCACTTACGCCACCAACTATTGCTGCTATCCATATGATCGCACCTAATTTCCACAATAGTGTGAATTAGTTCACAGATAACTTTGTAAGCTTTGCTAAGTTTGTACCCAAGGTAGGAGCTAAGTTGGCTTTCTATCTCAATAATTTGATGTAACCCAAAAACATGCGAGATAACAATGAAAAAAATAGAAGCAGACCAATTAAGTTATAAAGGAGAGTCAAACGGTGTTCATAGTTGGACAACACCGAGCGGCCAACCATACTACTGGCACCCAGACTGGCTCCATATTGCTGAAGACGCGACAGGCTCACATCCAAAACAAAAAATCGATGTCGAACAAGACCAAGCACCAACAGAAAAACATGCGGTGTCTGCTATTCTGAAACACATCAACCAATGGGCTGCAGACAAGCTAGCATCTCACCCTGAGATTGAAACAGGCTCAATCGAAGCTGAAATCAATCTGAAAAAGTAATGACTTTAAGGTAGATAGCGAACTCGAACACTCGTGATTCTAACCCTGTAAACAAACTGAATAGCCTCGAACCTCGACCGAGGCTATTCAAGTATCTTCATAAAAATGCTGCAATAACCTCCATCTAGCTAACAAATCTCTAACACAAGCCAGTTTCTTGTATCAATCCACGAAAGCTATCGATAGAATTCTCGGTCTTATTCACGTCAGCTATGCAAATCATTCGCAATTCTTAACGTCGTGAATCTAATAAGAACGAGAACAAAGGCTTATCGATGGATACTTCAAATTACAATCAATCGTTAACGACTAAATTATACGTCATCGCTGGCGTGCTTTTTGGCACCTACGGCAGTCGGGTGTGCCCTATGCTCGAGAGTTTAACGACGCTAGAGATTTTCACACAAGTCAGTATTGTGTTTGTCTTATTATGGCTCGCGCGTCATTACTTATTCGCAAAGCACACCCTAGTCAAACAAGGTCGATTCGCACAACTCGATACTCTGCTATTTTTTGCTGCAAGTGTCCCTTTCGCGCTTTACTACAATTTAAGCTACGAGTTCACCATAGATAGCAATTTGAAGGTGCTGTTTGGCATGAGCCTATTCGGCTTTTTTACCGGAACCATTCTTCAATTGAACGCCAAGCTCAGTCAAATGGATAAAATGGAGACGACTGGACGATTTGACTTCCAATTGGTTGGTGAGCGTAGTTCGTTGGTTAAGCAAATGATTGGTTTGGTCATCGTGCTTCTGGTTACACTGACTACTATGTTGACGATGATTGCCGTGAAAGACATCTTTTGGCTAGAACACAACCCAGACCGCTTATTAGATGGCACAGGCAAGATCAGCGTGATCAAAGAGTTTATTTATTTGGCTGTGGTACTCGGTGGATATGCGATAACCATCATGGCGCTTTGGAGTAAACTGATTAAACGCATTCTCTTAAGCCAAGAACACGCATTGAGTAAAGTCACCAATGGCGAACAAGGCGTTCGCTTACCTATTTTCGGCTATAACGAGCTTGGTTCAATGGCATCTATGACCAATACCATGCTTGATAGCCTCGAAACGGCACAAAACGAAGTCAAAACCACACGTGACGTTGCCATTGTAAGCTTATCCGCATTAGCTGAATCTCGAGACAATGAAACGGGCGCTCATATTTTAAGAACTCAAGAGTACGTAAAAGTACTCGCGCAAGAGTTAAGTAAGTCAGAAACTCACTCAAGCTTGCTAACACCAAACTACATCGAGTTGCTCTACAAATCCGCGCCTTTGCACGACGTAGGCAAAGTGGGCGTTCCCGATAGCGTGTTATTGAAGCCGGGTAAATTGACGGACGAAGAGTTTGAGATAATGAAAGGTCACCCAGAAATTGGGGCTGAAGCGCTATCTATTGCAGAAAAGCAGTTAGGAAGTAGCTCTTTCTTAAGAGTCGCAAAAGAGATATCTCTGACTCACCACGAGAAATGGAATGGCAGCGGTTATCCAAATCAGCTTTCTGGTGAAGATATTCCTTTATCTGGCCGTTTGATGGCATTAGCCGATGTTTATGATGCGCTAATATCAAAGCGCGTCTACAAGCCAGCCTTTACTCACGAACAAGCAAAACAGATTATTTTAGAGGGCAATGGGACGCATTTTGATCCGCAAGTTGTCCAAGCTTTTCTAGCCGTCGAACAAGAGTTCGTTTCAATTGCCGCAACCTACAAAGATGGCAAAAATGTACCCAATGAACTCGAGCGCGAAAGCTTTGTTGCTCAACCTGCCTGATCTACTCAAAAGTCACTAACTTCTTGCACCCTATAGGTTAATCCGTAGGGTGTTTTGTTATCAAATACCCTCTTTAGTCAATAAATCTGATTGAAATGGATTTTTTTTGTCCTTTCTGTTCACTTCGTATTGTCTTAAAAATTCCATACAGGTATAACTACCCATAGATACTATCCCCTCTCAATTGACATGGATGAAGATTATGTTTGAAAAAGTGTTAGCTGCTCCCGCCGATCCTATCCTCGGCCTTACTGAAGAGTTTAAAAAAGACTCTCGTGCAGAGAAAATCAACCTTGGTGTTGGCATCTACAAAAATGAAGATGGTCAAACACCTGTACTTAAAACAGTAAAGAAAGCAGAAGCTGCACTTCTTGAAAACGAAAAAACCAAATCTTACCTAACGATTGAAGGTACAGCTGAATACGGTCTAGCAGTTCAGAAACTGCTTTTCGGTGCAGAAGCAGAGATCGTAACATCTCAACGAGCTAAAACAGCACAAGCTCCAGGTGGTACAGGTGCACTTCGCGTAGCGGGTGAATTCATCAAACGCCAACTGGACGACGTGAAAATCTGGATCAGTAACCCAACTTGGGCTAACCACAACGGCGTTTTCGCTGCTGCGGGTATCGAAACGGCTCAATACAGCTACTACAACGCTGAGACGAAAGACAAAGACTTCGCAGGCATGGTTGCTGACCTAGAGAAAGCTTCTGAAGGCGATATCGTTCTTCTTCACGGCTGCTGCCACAACCCAACAGGCATCGACCCAACAGCTGATGAATGGGAAGTGCTAGCTAAGCTGGTAGCTGAGAAGAAACTGCTTCCTCTATTCGACTTTGCTTACCAAGGTTTTGCAAAAGGCGTTGAAGAAGATGCAGCTGGCCTACGCGTTTTTGCTAAGTACAACAAAGAGATCCTTGTGGCGAGCTCGTTCTCTAAGAACTTCGGCTTGTACAACGAACGTGTTGGCGCATTCACTCTAGTTGCAGAATCGGCAGACGTAGCAACAACAGCGTTCTCTCAAGTTAAGAGCATCATCCGCTCTATCTACTCTAACCCACCAGCGCACGGCAGTGCTGTAGTAACTCACATCCTTGGTGATGCTGCTCTACGTGCTGAATGGGAAGCAGAAGTTGCTGAAATGCGTGACCGTATCCAAGAGATGCGTGAGCTATTCGTAACAACACTGAAATCTGAAGGTGTTAATGCAGACTTCACATTCATCGAACGTCAAAACGGCATGTTTTCTTTCTCTGGCCTAAGCAAAGAGCAAGTAACTCGCCTAAAAGACGAATTCGCTATCTACATTGTTGGCTCTGGCCGCATCAGCGTAGCGGGCATGACTAAGTCAAACATGGGTCCTCTATGTAAAGGGATCGCTGCGGTTCTTTAATCGAAAAGCGAAATCTGCACTTGCACTTGCAGACCAATAGATATGCAAAAGCCAGCGATTAAGCTGGCTTTTTTGCGTCTCGACTTTCAGATTTAGATGCTTGAGAAGTTAGTATTCTAGGAAAAACTCAACACCTAATTCATTGGTTCTTTCACTCACACCCGTACTGCCTTCACCATCTCGATGCTGGTATGAACCACCAATCGCAAACTTGTTGGTCACTAAATAACGCAGGCCTAAGTGATAAATCTCTTCATCAAACAGATCACTGCGATTGAGTTGCACACTACCATTAGCGATCCAACGTTTGGCAAACCCATAATTTAGTTCAGCTTTTACGCCTTGAACAAATTCGGTGTCCGACTCTAATGTCTCATTGGTTCCATTAAGCTCTATCTCGCCCTTGGTGACACCGAGCAGATAAGAAGCCACAATGTCCAAGTCTTTCTTAATGCTATAACGATAGCCTGCGCCCGCCATTAACGTATCAATTCGAGTGGTGCTCTCATCTGGATGAATAAAGCGCGCACTATAGTCACCTAACAACAACCAATCATCAGTTATGGTGTAACTAACCCCAAGTCCGAATGACGATGCGTTGTTATTACCACCCGCATCTTCATTTAAACTGCCCGAATGCGCCGTGGCATAAACATGGTCATAATCAAGAATATCCACCGCGTTAGTGTCCGCCCACAAACTTGGAGAAAACATAACAACCGCAGATACAAAACTAAGCTTCCACTTCGACATTCCTATCATCCTTAAACTGTCACTCCATTTACTGAAAGGTTAGTCTATCCATAAGACTTTAAAAAGGTTTTAGCTCACAGATTGATTTGTGACGGCAAAATATTATCAAATGTTGTACCATGAAATCATACAAACCAATGGATGATCATTATGGATGCTGAGTTATTAGAGATTCAAAACTTTCTGGCACAATACCCCCCTTTCACAGAGCTCCCTGAGGAGATGTTGGCGAAAGTGACCAGTAGCGTGGAAATTTCTTATTACCGCCAAGATACCCCTATCATTCACTTTGGTGATCAAATTCATGACCTGTACATGGTTCGAAGTGGCGAAGTTGAAGTCTATCGTCGTAAAGGCGAACTCTATAACCGCCTTGATGAAGGCCACTTGTTCGGTCAAATGGGTCTTCTGACCAACAACAAGGTGCGTTTCCCAGTTAAAGCGACGGAAGACACCCTGCTCTACTGCATTCCTGAGCCAATATTCCAAGAACTCTACGACAACTACGACTCCTTTGCCGACTTCGTAGAAGTAGAAGATAACGCGCGACTACGCCAAGCCAACTCTGACAGTAACGATGCTAACGACTTAACGACGTCTAAGGTAAAAACGCTGCTGACCAGTGAAGCGCCAATGATCGAAAAGACGCGCACGATTCAGCAAGCTGCGACCATGATGGCGCAAGATAATGTTTCGTCTTTGCTAATCATCGACCCTGATATCGTTGAAGATGATGAAGATGACTCAACTCCGGTGATCGGCATCATCACCGACCGTGACCTTTGTACTCGCGTTCTTGCCGAAGGCCTTGATCCATCGGATGAAGTTTCTAGCGTAATGACCGCTGAGGTTATCTCACTCGATCACAATGCCTATGTATACGAAGCTATGATGACCATGCTTCGCTACAACGTGCATCACCTACCAGTGCTAAAAGATAAAAAACCTATCGGCATTATCGAAGCGACCGATATTGTTCGCTACGAGTCTCAAAACTCGCTATTACTAGTAAGTAGCATCTTCCAACAACAAAGTATTGAAGATCTGAAGGTACTCTCCGAGCAAGTGAAAGACAGCTTTGTACGTTTGGTTAACGAAGATGCCAACGCCCACATGGTGGGTACGGCAATGTCGGTAATTGGTCGCAGCTTCAAACAGCGTATTATCGAGTTAGGTGAAGAGAAGTTAGGTAAATCACCCATTCCATACTGCTTCCTTGCGCTAGGCTCTATGGGGCGTGACGAGCAACTACTGGTTACCGACCAAGATAACGCCATCATTCTTGATGACACCTACGACGAGACAAAACACGGCAAGTACTTTGAAGAGCTATCAACCTTCATCTGTGACGGCTTAGACCAGTGTGGTTATGTGTATTGTACAGGTGACATCATGGCGACGAACCCAACTTGGCGCATGACACGCCGACAATGGGAAGAGTGCTTTGCTGATTGGATTGATGATCCAAACCCGAAAGCCCTGTTGAACGCTTCTATCTTCTTTGACTTAGATGGCGTCTATGGTCGATTAAAATGGGCTGAGCAACTAAACAGTTTCATTGTGAGACGCGCGCGTAAGAACAACCGTTTCTTAGCGTGTCTTGCTCGTAACGCCCTAAACCGTACTCCGCCACTGGGCTTCTTCAAAGATTTCGTGATGGAGAAAGATGGCCGCCACAACAACTCAATCAACCTCAAGCGTCGTGGTACTGCGCCATTGGCCGATTTGATTCGTGTTCACTCATTAGCTGTCGGTTCTCGTTCAAAGAACTCATTCGAACGTTTGGATGACATTATTGATGCGGGCATTCTGCCAAAAGGTAGAGCTCAAGACTTGAAAGATGCGATGGAGTTTATCTCTCTGGTTCGTATTCGCCACCAAGCGCACGATGTCGATAACAATATCGAGCCTGATAACAACATCGAGCCAGAGAACCTATCTGACTTCGAGCGACGTAACCTAAAGGATGCATTCCAAATATTAAGTAATGCGCAAAACTTCCTTAAGTTCCGTTATCAAGCCAGCAATAAGTTTAAGTAGGGCCTATGAACAAACTATTCAGATCACCTGCGGTCGATTGGCCATTTAAGTTTGCTCAGAAGCTAGAACGAGCGAGGGACGAGCGCTTGAAGCACTTTTATAGCCAGCCTCTTCCTGCGCCAGATACGCCAATTTCAAAAGTGATGTTCTTAGCGGTCGACTTCGAAACAACGGGATTAAACCCAAACAAAGACGGCATCATTACCATTGGCCTAGTTCCTTTTACGCTCAATCGTATTTACTTACGACAAGCTAAACATTGGACTCTGAGACCAAAGCAGAAGCTAGAAGAAGAGTCTGTCGTGATTCACGGCATCACTCACAATGACATTATTGACGCGCCAGACCTGAGCGAAGTATTAGACGAAATACTACAAGCAATGGCGGGGCATATTCCGGTGGTTCACTATCGTCGTATCGAGCGTGATTTCTTGGATAATGCATTGAAAGTACGACTCGGTGAAGGTATTGAGTTCCCAGTCCTCGACACGCTCGAGATTGAATCTCAGATCCAAAACAAATTGGCGGGCGGGTTGTGGAATAAGCTAAAAGGTAAGAAGCCAGCATCAGTGAGACTAGGACAAAGCCGTCGTCGCTACCACCTACCCGACTACACGCCGCATCATGCATTAACTGACGCTATTGCGACCGCAGAGCTACTCCAAGCGCAGATTGCCCATCACTTTGACTCTGAGATGCCTCTGAAGAGTTTCTGGCTCTAATTGGCATTCAACACATACGTTGAACAAAACGTCTAAACACAAAGCCCACTATTTCTAATGAGTGGGCTTTATCATTTTTATCGTCTGTTTTTATTGTGCTGTCGGTCCAACTAGTCGCATTTCCCAGTCTTCAACTTCACCCGTTTCTAGGCGACGCGCAACGAGTGCCCCCCAAGATTCGACCAAAGGAAGCTCTGCCATCTGACTTAACAGATCTTTATCTAAATTACCCGTGAAAACAGCGCCCATGATGCGTGCGAGCGACCAATCTGGATAAGGTCTTTCACATAAAATAATCTCGTCACCCGCGCCAATATTGCCCTCTTCTAAGACACGAAAGTACCAACCTGTTCGAAGGGTGTCTTGTAGCCTTTTTGCCATGTCGTTTTGTTCGAATCGCACGTTGAGCTTCCAACAAGGCATGCGTCCTTGTGAAACTTCCAGCAATGTGGAACCAATCCGAATCTTGTCTTTTAAACAGATAGTCGACTCAGTAACGCCGCTTGAACTTAAGTTCTCACCAAATGCGCCCGCAGTTTGAAAGATCACTTTGCTGCCCAAATCTTTTTCCCAAACTGGGTAGTGTTCACTTGGGTAGATATGAAGTGCTTTTTGAATGCCACCATGAAAACGAGGGTCGCCTTGTTCATCGTGAGTAAAGCCAAGCTCTGTGGCGTGTTGACGCTCAGATAAAACCTGTTTGTCGATGGCACTCTGTGTACCATGTGCAAAGGCAACGGTTTTACCTACCAATACGCTGTTGATTACACCTAACTTCTTCATATCCCTTCCTTATTGCTGGAAACTTTATTACTGAATAACACATTTGCTGAATTTCGTGAAATAAGGCGATATCACCCTTGGCTTAATTCACTACTACGAGCATGGTAACCTAGCAAGCCAGTGTGGGATATAAGGATAACTAACAATGTTACTTCCCTACCATAGACAAAGTTTGGTAGTAACTACGTTTTTTCTGGTACATATTTTCATCAGCGACCGTGAACAATTGCTCAACGTCTGTTGATTCACTAGAAGCGACACCTATAGAGAACCTGACCGGAACAGAGATACCCATTTTAGTCTCGATGTTCTGCTGCTCTTGGGCAATGTACAGCTGCTCAGCCATCTCTACGACGTTGAGGGAATTCGACTCACCCGACGTTAAGGTAAGCACCGCAAATTCATCACCACCCAAACGATATAGATTACTAGCAGGTGTCAATTCGTGGCGGATCACGTCTACACAGCGTTGTATCAGCTCATCCCCAACTTCATGTCCGTGAACATCATTCGTCGTTTTTAAACCGTTGATATCAATAATGAGTAAAGAAAGCTGATGTAGATTGTGGTTCATCTTTCGTTTGCTAAATTCAAGATCTTCATTGAAAGCTTTTCGATTCAAACAGCCAGTGGGCATGTTGATCCGCGTGATATTTTCGAGTTCTATCCAACCTGCTAACTGTTTTTGGTACAAGTCAAAAATCAAAAGATCTTCTTCACTGAGCAAATCAAATGAACTTGAACAAAAATAGCCAATTGCCAATCCCTGTGAATCACAGAGTATCAAGTCAGCTTCACTAGTCTGGTTAAAATGAAACTGAATCGCATGTTGAGCAAGCAAGGTCTTTAACTCTTGCTCGACCATTTGAGGGATCAACCGATATTCAGCCGTCTGTCTCGATGATGCAAACTGCACTATCTTCAAAATTCGATGTTTTTGAGACTCTTCACGCGCCAACGAATACGTCAGCTTGCTGGTTTTCTCTTCAACTAAGTCCTCGAGCTGAATATTAAATCTTTCAAGTTTATCGTTGCTCTCGGTCAGCTCGCGGACTTGGTGCTGTATGCGACCCCACATCGCTTCCAATAAACGACTCAGTGTAGAGAACTCTGTAAAGCGATGTTCATCCACACTATGAACAGGTGATTGGTTATGCGAATACGACTGAACAGATTCAGTAAGTAGATTCAGCTGTCCTGAGAACCAACGGCTTAGGAATAGAGCAAACACAATTGCGATGGCAAGCGTCGCCATCAAGATTCTGACAAAGACAACCTGTGCTTGTTGCATCTCTAGTAGGCGTGCGTTGTCAGAAATATGATGTTTGACGTTCAGCACTAACTTGTCGGTAAAAAGTTTGCTGTCGATAGAAATAAGATTGGCACTTTGTTCAGAAGATTGCTTTTCATTCGAATCAACATAGTTGAACTCAACCGACTCATTTTGGTACAGGAAAGGCGTTACTTTAGTGTTAAGCCTGTCATACCCCATTAGAACGACAAGATAGCCCTGTGGCGTATATGTGGAGCCTTCAATCAAACGATAAGGTAAGACCGGCGCGACAAATGCGATCCCCGTAGTCGCATCATCTGCTAACTCAGTCTCGGTAAACTCGGTATGGAACAATTTTCCTTGCCCATAAACCGATTGGGTACGCTTCAACTTTTCTAGTAACTGGCTTTGCTCAAAGTGGTACAAACTGCCTTTGCTGTCATAAATGGGCTTCCAGTTTTTATCCAGAATATAAGTCGCGGACACACTCTCCGCCAGCGCATTGAAGTTATCCATCTTGTCCCAAACGACACTCGAGAAAAAGATGTTACCACCCGCTTTAATCAATGAGCGATCTTGCGAATACCATTGGGTTAGGTTCGCTGTTAATTTGATTTGCTCTTGTACAGTTTGACGAATACCCGTCGTAGAATTGTCTAGCTTGGTCTCTTTTTGCTCTAAAGAGCTTTGATTTTGTTTATTGAGGATCAACTGCCCCGCGAGGTAAACAGGGAGCATTGAACATGCCAACAACACCAAGCCCATAGTGTACTTTAAGGATAACTTCAATCACTTACCCTCATATTCGCCGAGTAGTATTGAACAAAATCATTGTAAAACTGATGCAGTTCACTCTTTGGCATCCCTGACTTGTAACGCTGATACGCCCTCGCTGACGCCTCCCAAACGATCGCCATCATGTAATCACTCGACATCATTTGCGATGCTTGAAACTCATCGTACATATTTGAAAAGGTTTGGTTACCTTCTTCAACACGGCGTTGGTTAACCTCATAAAACGGCGAAACCATGGCATTAGAATGGGCTAAATAGGTGAAGCTGTTTGATTGCAGATATTGAATCACCTCTTTCAACGCTAATTTTTTAGCTGGGTTTTGCATGCCTTTTTCTGTAACAGCAAAAATCTTAGCACCACTAAATGAAGACATACTTTCCCCACGGTAAGTAGGCAACGGATTAATGTATAAGTCTTGACCAAAAGCGGCATCAAGCTCGCTAAAAGCCCAGTCGCCATCAATCAAAAAATCGACTTCCCCATTGATAAATCCTTGCCTCGCACAAGTGTCACTGCACGATGGTTCGATGACTTTTTTCTGCTGCAACATGTCGATGAAATCAAAAATGGCAACTAACCCTTCACCGTTAATATTCTGCGACGATAATAGGTCTTCAGAAAAAAGCTGATAGAACGCTAAATAGAAATACATATTTGGATTGGGGAAAAGCACACTTATTTGATTAGATTGAGCAGAGCGTTCAATCAAGCTCTCCCATGTTACGGCTTTCGTTTGAGGCTTTCTCGAATACAAAACGACCTGGTTTCCAATACCAACAGGTAACGCCTTAAGCTCACCATTGATGACCACCGCATCGAGTGCTTTTTTCTCATATCGTTGGGTGTCGACCCAGGCATCTGGAAGCGTCGCTAATTCGATGTATTCAGTAAGACCCAAGAAGTCAGAAGGAACCCAAATGGCATCGGGAAAGGTATTGTCTCTAGGATCAGCGACAAGGAGTTCAGAACGAATACTGTTGACGTCAAATGAACGAATTTCCACGCGATGGTCAGTCATCGTTTCGATATGTTCTTTTACATAATCGGCCGTTTCATAATTAATACCAGCCCATATCTCAAGCGTGGACGAACAAGCAACAGCTGGAAATAACATCGCAAATAGACTCAATAACCTCACGCTTTGTTCCTTGTGGTAAAAATTAGACGTTTGCCTTTATCCCCCATCAATAACCGGATCGTTTACGGCATATCGCTCGCTAGACATAACTTAGAGGCTCAGCTTTGGGCGACACCTTATATAGTAAAAAGCGGCTAAAAGACAGTTGATACTCTCGCTTAAAGAGAACAGTTTGCTCATTCCGATACATCCGTCATATCTCTGAACGACTGTTCTTACAACAAATCAACATATCATACCCTTTATTATTAACGACAAAAAAAATGCCGCAAAAGCGGCATTTATCTCGTTCTGTGCATTCGACACAATAAAAATTCAAATAAGCTATTTATCGGTCAAAGCCCCGTCATTCATTAAGCGTATTTCTCTTCGAAATCTTTCATGAAGGTTACAAGAGCTTGAACGCCTTCTAGAGACATTGCGTTGTAAAGTGAAGCTCTCATTCCACCCACAGCTCTATGACCTTTCAGTGATTTCAGACCTGCGGCATCAGCCAACTCTAAGAACTTACCATCGAGTTCAGGTATAGCCAGTTGGAACGGCACGTTCATTCTAGAACGGTTTGCAGTGTGAACATCGTTCTTGTAGAAAGCTGAGCTATCAATTGCATCGTAAAGTAACGCTGCTTTCTCTTTATTCACCAATTCCATCGCTTCAACACCACCTTGAGCTTTCAGCCACTTGAACACAAGGCCCGATAGGTACCAAGCGTACGTTGGTGGCGTGTTGAACATTGAGTCTTTTTCAGCCAGTACTTTGTAATTAAGAATGCTCGGCAACACGTCGTTTGCGAGTTCTAGTAGATCATCACGTACGATAGCAATGCAGATACCTGCCGGACCGATGTTCTTTTGCGCGCCCGCGTAGATAACACCGTACTGAGACACATCGATCTTACGAGACAGAATGTTAGATGACATATCCGCAACGATTGGCTTGTCCGTTTGAGGAAGCTCACTGATTTCAATACCATCGATGGTTTCGTTTGGACAGAAATGTACATACGCCGCTTCTGGATCGATTTTCCAATCTTTAGCTGGAACAACCGCTGCTTTGCCATCAATTGACGTCTTCGCGTTGAATACATCGATTTCGCAATATTTACTCGCTTCAGTCACTGCGCTTTCTGCCCAGTAACCTGCATCAATGTAAGTCGCTTTCGTCGCGTCACCTAGAAGGTTTAGAGGAACAGCAGCGAATTGAGCACGAGCGCCCCCCTGACAGAAAAGAACTTTGTAGTTGTCTGGGATGTTCAGAAGATCACGCAGGTCCTGCTCGGACTCGTCAGCAACTTGAATAAATTCCTTGCTGCGATGGCTGATTTCCATCACGGAAGTCCCTAAACCATTCCAATCAATAAAGTCCGCTTGCGCTTGTTTCATCACTGGTTTAGGCAGTGCAGCTGGGCCAGCACTGAAGTTGAATACGTTATCTAATGTAAGTTCCATGGGGATGATTGCTCCTGCTAAATAATAACTATGCAAGTAATACCATGTTTTACCCAACATAAAAACAACAAAAGAGGTCTTAAGGCCTCTTTTGTTTTGTACCGTATAAAATGTTTAAGCTTAACCGTCTCAATCACCCTATCCAGTATTCAATCCTGTTCTGTTTATTGAACAAAAACAGGCATAAGTAGGGTAATTAATGGAATTTCTTGTCCATTTTCGAACACTAGGTTTCCATTTTCTAAGTCAGCACTGATTTCATAACCACTTTCTGTTTGCTTGATCATTTCCATCACAAGTAACTCATCGATACCTTCACGGATGAATGGGTATTCCTCAACAAGCTCATTTGAGAAGCTAGAGTGAAGGTTACCCGTTAATGCAGGCATGATCATTGAAGGGTTGCTGCTGATGTTGTCTGTTCCTTCCGGTACGCTCATCAACCATTTAGATTCGAACTGACCTTTGCCAAGCTCTAGCGACATATTGTTCATTGAAAGATCGAACCCTTTAGCAAACAGGATATCGATAAATGGAATGATCTCTGCAACGTCTTCTTGCGACAACACTGGATTAGATTGGTAAATTTCGAAGATTTTCTCGAATGATTCGCTATCCAACTTCGATATTTCAAAATCAACATTTAGGTTGTTCAGCTGGCCTTCACTGGTCTCGATATTTGCGATATCCAGTTTAAGGTTGCTGCGCAGACGCTTAGTTGCTTCATCTAAGTGCGATTCAAAATCGTACTTTGAGTTTTCAATGGTCATGAATGGCTGCATTGCAGAATCTGAAACCAAGAAGCTATCGATAGTAAAGTTTTGCGTGCCTAACCAGTAGCCTTTCGCTTGTTGGCCTGAACCCACACCTTTCAAGTTCGACAGCGTTACCTCTTCACCAGTTTCGAAATCCATTTGAACTGAAGGAATTGAAAGCTCGTAATCAACCTGCCCTAAAACGGTCGCATGACCAGAAAGGTTCGATTTAGTGATGGATACCGAAGTTCCATTCTCATCAGAACCTTGATGATTGAACTGGCTTAATTCGAAGTTGAAGTCAGTGTTGCCATTTAACTCAGTGCTAGTCGTCAGAGTTAGGGGCAGAATATCGGTATTTTCAAACGTCGACAGTGCATTTAGGCTCACCAAACCATGGCTAACCGCACTGTTAATGACAAACTCACTCGGTAATCCATCAATTGCAAGTTGCTCTTTCAGGTTTTCATCCGTCACAGTTACGCGAGTAGTGACATTGGAAGACAGATAGCCTCTATCGTATTCTACGATCTCAGCTTGAATGCTCGAATTGTTAAGCTTTGCAACGCCATCAGTAATCGCATTTTGTCCGATCTGCCCTACCGCTAACGGCCAACAAAGTGCCAATGAGATTGCTCCGCCAATTGCACCAATTTTTCTTAACTGTTCCATGAGTTCTCTTTCTACACGAGTCGATTTTTTTTAGTCTAACCCATCAGTAGCAAACAAGAAACATTGAGTTAAATCAGTCTATTGCTCGATACTTCGATTGCCTCAATAAATTAACGGCTAGCTCTCATCCTTATTTGGCAGTTCTTGCTAGGCTAGAAGCGTCGCTACTATTAAGGTTGAGCTGTGAATCAATACGCTGTTATCTGCTTGGACAATAATCCGGTTAGCATTGAAAGAATACGTTCGGAGCTGGCTCCGTTGGCTTCTGTATTCGATATTTATACTGCCGAGAACATAGAAGACGCGCATCACGCATTAGAAGATATCCATGATCACCACCAAACTGTTGCCTTGGTGATCACTCATCATCATTCCGAATTTAATGGCGTGCAATTTCTGATTGAACTTGAACAGCTGCCCCATAGTAATACCGCTAGAACGATATTAGTCAGCGCTTCGTCAGACATTCAGTCCATTCTTACCGCAGTCAATGAAGGCAGGCTCAATCACTGCCTGACCAAGCCGATTCAAGATCAGGTTCTGTTCAAGTCAGCGCAAAAAGAGTTAACGTCTTTTGTTATCCAATACGACTCAGAGAACCTGTTGTCTTACAGTCATGCTTTGGATCAACAGCGCCTACTCAGGGCGCACATTGAACAAAAGATTCACTCTTTCCAATCGGGTTTCATTCACGACTACCACCAGCTATCTGATAATGCCCTCGCTGAACGTGTCGTCAATGCCTTACAAGATGTGTTTTCGAAAGATGATAAAACCAAGGCCATTCGTGATTACTCTCCCGAACATCTGCTCACAGTAGAAGGCGAAGACAATCGCTTTTTATGGCTGATCATTGAAGGGGAAGCGGCTCTTTATAAGAAAGATGAACTTGGGCAACAACGAGAAGTTGTGCGCCACTCCAAAGGGAACATTGTCGGCGGGATGTCATTTGTGACGGGCGAGCCTTCGTTTTCTACCGCGATAACCCTAACGCAAACACGCGTCATCAAACTGGATAAAGATAGCTTTGCTCAGGTGATGCACTCAAACAACACTCTGCTGCCGCTATTTACCAACCTATTGCTCCGTCACTTTAATCGACGCTTGCAACGCAGCATCACCAATAAAATCAAGCTTCAGCAAACATTAGAGTCATTAGAATCTGCGCACCAACAACTGATTGAGAAAGAGAAGATGGCAATGCTGGGGCAGCTTGTGGCAGGTGTCGCACATGAGCTTAATAATCCGATTGCAGCCATATTGAGAAGCATCGAAACCTTGTCTGAACATCTCGACCAGATACTCGAAAACTCGTCACTTCCAGAATCGAATAAAGGGACAGACGTACTCGCCCATTCAAAATTAGCCAAGCCACTATCTACAGCCCAAGAAAGACAACTCGTAAAACATCTCACCTCAACCATTGACGATCGAGCGCTAGCCAAAAAAGCTGTCAGACTAAACCTAAACCAAGACTCTACGGTTCTCAACACATTGAAAGAGTCCCCTGTCGCAGGCAAAGAGCTGCTCAATGACTTAGAGCATTATCACTATGTTGGAAACTCTATCCGCTCAATTCAAGTATGCAGCAAGCGTATTGCCGACATGGTTAAAAGTCTAAAAAGCTATGCCCGCGAAGATGAAGAAGTTCGCCACTACACAGATATCCATGAAGGGCTTGAAGATACCTTAGTGATCTTTGAAAACAGGCTTAAGCATCACCAACTCGAAAAGCATTACGACACAGACTTACCGCCTTTATTGTGTCAGTCGCTCTCGCTGCAACAGGTGTGGACGAACCTTATCTCCAATGCGCTCGATGCCCTTTCTGAACGAGGAAGGATCTCCATCACCACCTCTCAACACACAAAAGGTGACGACACGTTTCTTGTGGTGCAAGTATCCGATACTGGCCACGGCATTGCCAAAGAAGACATTAACACCATTTTCAACCCAAATTTCACAACCAAAAAAGAAGGCAACTTTGGTTTAGGGATTGGGTTATCCATTTCTCAACAAATCGTTTCGGCTCATCAAGGGTTTATTTTGGTGGAGTCAGAGGTAGGCAGTCATACAAACATGCAAGTGTGGCTTCCATTCAAACAAGAAGGAGCACCTCATGAATAAGTACCTAATTTTATGTGTCGATGATGAACCTGAAGTTCTCAATAGTGTCCTTCAGGACTTGGCGATATTTGAAGAGAACTTTCTTGTAGAAGGGGCTGAGTCGGTCGATGAAGCCAAGCAAGTAATCAAAGAAATGGGACAAGATGGTATTAAGCTCGCGTTAATCTTGTGCGATCACATCATGCCAGAAAAGACCGGCATCGATTTTCTGATCGAACTCAACCAACACGACGCGACTAAACCAAGCCGCAAGCTGCTGCTCACCGGACAAGCTGGGCTGGAAGATACAGTAACAGCAATTAATCACGCTGCGCTTGATTTCTATATTTCAAAACCTTGGCAAGGCGACCAATTGAGAGACACGATTACTCAACAATTGACTGACTATGTCATCGCCAACGACAAGCAATTGCTTAACTGGACTTCGATCTTGGATACTGAGCGCATACTGACTTCCATGGCGGATAAACGCACCAGTTTTGGTGAATAGCACTAATTGGTAATAGATACTGAGAAAAGCGGCATCCGATATAAGAACTGTCCGAATACATATAAATTTTGGATAATTCGCTTGTCTATTTTTCTGATTCGCCCTAAAACATGAGATCTCCGTTACAGACTGATCCTTAATTTGCTTGTTTTTTAACTAAATGACCAATGATTTACATTTTAAAGGATTACTTTTCCGTGAGTTAGATTAAACTGTCCCAATGTTTATGGTTTGCCGATTTGTCTCAAACCAAAAGGAATTAACACTAATATAGGTTTACGGTCGTTATGCGCAAAATTCTACTTACTACCGCTATGCTATTGGCTTCTGGTCAAGCACTAGCTGTTGATGAACAACCACAGGTAATGAGCAACTTTAACTATGATTACTTTGAAGCACGTATCGGTGCTAGCCCAGTAACATTTGGTGGTGCGTTCAGTAAGTCAATTCACCCGAACGCTCACGCTATAGCACGTATCGATTCAGAATTTGAAAGCGATTACGACTCAGCTGTAGGTCTAGGTTTCCACGCTCCGTTAAACAACTGGGCAGACCTAACAGGTGAAATGCTAGCTCGTATCGTTCAGCCTGAGAACTCAAGCTCTACTGATATCGGTATGGAAATCAACATTGGTGTTCGTCAATGGCTTGGTCCCCAACTAGAAGTGGGTGGTAAAGGTGGTTACGTTTCTATCGATGACAACGATGATTGGACAGGTTCTGTTTACGCGCGTTTCCACTCTACAGAGCTTTTCTCTCTAGGCGCTGAAGCTCGTATTAACGACTTCTACGGTGACCAACTGATGTTCACTGCTCGCTTCAAGTACTAACACTTAAAGTCGAACTCGCTCGTAACGAGCACTTAGCCTCTCAAACTTGCTAAGACAGAAACAAAAAAACCGAGGACATTCCTCGGTTTTTATTTATTAACAGTAATCTTAAGCATATAAGGCAAACTTCTTTAGTGGCAGCTCTTTAGTAATTGCTGCTTGCGTGGCTCTTGTAACAGTTTCCAATGGATACCATCAATTGCACCTGCAAATTTCCAAAGTAGTTTTAGGTCAACATCATTTCCGTAAGCTTCACGAACCTTATTAAATACTTCAGGCGCGCCCAACTGCATAAAGGTTGAAACATCATCCACACCCGCCTTTTTAACCATACGCTCTAATGTAAGCTGCATGTTTGGTAGATCTCTTAATCTACGGCTAGCTGATGACTTCTTAAAGCTACGTTGCTGAATTGAATTATCGATTGAAGTACGAATAATGCTATCCAATTCAGGATGTTCGCATGTAAACAAGTCAGTAATATCGTAGTAATTAACGGTAGCTGTTGTCTGTTTTTTTACATGACGATACTTTTCACAATCAAGATCGGTCAGTTTTTTATCTAATGACTTTCCACCTCTAATGAATAAACAACCTTCACTCAATAAAGCGAACATAGCGTCATTTTGAAAGAGGCCAATACCTCCGAACATAGAACGTTTTTGATGCTCACCAAATTGATTCACGTAATTAATAAATGCTGTCTCGGTCATATCCGTTGATCCTTAATCAAATTACCCCGATTAGGTTGATCACCAGACAAGCAGCTTGTTATGCGAAAAATTTTAAATCTATTTTGTTATTCTATAGGTGAATATTATGGTTTCGTTTTTCACCTTTAAATAAATCATACTTCGAAAAGAAAAATAAGTCTGGACTTAGTTCACATCAATCAATTGAGTATTCTGGTTTTTCATGATTGACGTCACAGTAAACTATCAAACCATGCTTGAATTTGGACACCTAGTGATACACCGGTTCAAATTATTAAAGGTTATGTAGACGGGTGAGTATTGCCTCGCAGCATTGTGGCTTGTAAAATGGCAGGACCGACCTGTTTTTACTTTTTATATGAATCATTTATCGTTTTTCTGGCTACCACAAAATAAGGCTCTTCTCTTAAAGGGCCTAGAATCAGAGTTTGCCCAACTTGTTGGACATTCTATCTCAGCGGGAAAAATAACACTTCCTCCTATCCCCAATGTTGTACTGAAGATTCAAACGCTTTGTACCCTCGAATCAACTGGGATTGCTGAAGTTGCCGAGTGCTTACTCGAAGATCCAGGCCTCACAGCTATCGTCATTCGTGTGGCTAACTCCGTCGTCTTCAACCGACGCAATATTACTTGTGTTGACATTATGACGGCGGTATCACGCCTTGGCATATTGCGAGTGCGTGACATAGTGACAGCTCAAGCTATTGAGCAACTCAAACACTCAGTAAACCTCAGTAAAGAGTGTAATAAGTTATTGGTTCAAAGCGCTTCTATATCCAAAGAGCTTGGCGCCACTATGGTACTGGTGACCAATGGCTTCAAAGAACTCTCCCCTATTGAATACCGTTACCTCGAACATGAAAAATCACTGCTTGTTGGATTACTGGCTGATATCGGTTTGTTCTGTTTGGTTAGCGAATACCATCTCTACCTCGAAAATGGCAATTACCTAGATCACGACATTGCTCTACAAATCTTCCAAGGCCAATGTTCTGCTACCAGTAAATTGGTACTTAATCGTTGGGGCTTTGACAGCGACTTTATTGATGTGTGCAGCAATACCATCAATAACCACGAGAAACGTGAAGTCTCTTACTTGGATATCGCTCGAATCGCAAACCACCTGCTGATGTTCAGAAACAAGGATGAGAACATCGATGATCACGAAGTGGAACTTAACGTGACTGGTGCAGAGGTGCTTTATACGTTAAGCAACTTGAGCAAACATGATTTTAATGCAAAGCTAAGCGACGTGATCAATACTAGCGGCTTCTAAGTCACTGTTAAATTACAAGTAAATGTAATATGAAGTAAATGCAACGGGGAAAGCATGTTTACAGGGATGATCTTTATATTTGCGCCACTCGTCGTGGGGTATCTTTTTGCAATTTCGAACGCTCAAACGCTAGAATTTATCAACCGATCGACTTCACGTCTGATCTACGTGATTCTGGCGTTAATGGGACTAAGCTTAGCCGCACTTGATAATCTAGGCAGTAACCTGCAGACAATCCTTCTTTATACCATCACTTTCTTTGTCTGCTTGAGCGTTTGTAACCTAATGGCACTGCCTGCCATTGATAAGTTATTGCCACTCAAAACCGACAGTAGCAACAAGAAACTTCCCCTCTCTTCTATGGCGATGGAATCTGCCAAACTTATCTTAGTGGTAGGTTCAGGGCTCATCGCTGGCTTAGTGCTGCCAATTGGTCTTGATTGGGTTGATACCGCAAGCGAATGGATTCTGTTTGTTCTTCTATTCTTTATCGGTATTCAACTGCGTAATAGCGGACTCACGCTTCGCCAGATCTTACTCAATAAGCACGGCATGGTTATCGCAGTCACGATTATCATCACCTCTATGTTAGGTGGTGTGATCGCCGCTTATATCCTTGATATCCCTCTGTTTAAAGCCTTGGCAATGTCTTCTGGGTTTGGTTGGTACTCTCTGGCTGGTATCTTGATGGGTGACGCCTTTGGTCCTGTCTATGGCGGCGCATCTTTCATGCTTGAACTGTTAAGAGAATTAGTTGCCTTGGTACTAATTCCAGTGCTGATCCGCAGTTACCCATGCACCTCTATTGGCTATGCTGGCGCGACTGCAATGGACTTTACCTTGCCTGTGATTCAAACGACAGGTGGCGTGCGTTGTGTGCCTATCGCGATTGTTAGTGGCTTTATCTTAAGTCTACTCGTGCCTATTTTGATGTTGTTCTTTGTATCTCTTGCTAACTAGATCGCAGGAATAGCGTTTGTTTTAGATTAGAATGCAACTCGAATACCAATGCCCAAGACACCGATACAGTTACCGAAATAAAAAGGCACTAAGTGTCATTGCTCAACAAATAACGGTCACGGTAACCTGTAACGACAAAGTTATAAAAAGAATAAACTTACAAAAGGAACCACTATGAAACGCCTTTGCGTCGCATTACTGCTAGCTTCAACTTCTACTTTCTCTTTTGCAGCAGATTCAATGTCTGAGACAAACCAGTGCCAAGCAAAAAAATATGATGCGTACATCGACGCTTCTTTGAATTGGTATGCCGACCTTGCTGCATTAACTTCTGAGCAATATCCAGAGCTAACAGAGGTCAGTGAGTGGTTCCTAGAAGGACGCAAGCACCACTTTGAGCTTAACCGCGCAGCGGTAAACTACTACCTTGTAAACGATTCAAGTAAAGTGGCTACAGAGCAACCGGTAGAAGGTTGGTTGCAACTAGAGCAACACGATATCAAAACACTATCAACACGTGATGATGAGCTTGGCAAAATCGCGAAAACAACCTTCGACGACCGCCAATCAACGCCTCACGCTCAAAACTACGAACTACGCTCTGCCTTTGCAGAACTGCTGAGTCACCCTAAGCAAATCGACTCAGCACTGCAGCGTTACAACCAGTCGATTAGTAAACTGGAAGCGATTAAGTGTAAATAACCCTTGGTTTAATGCGCTTTTATGAGAAGTTGGATTTCATAATTAAGACGGGACATTGTTCCCGTTTTCGTTTAGATTGTCCCGCTCGCGTCAATATTAAAAAAATAACTCGCTTGCTATGGTTACGGAACAAAAAACAGCAGATGTTAGCTTCGACAGTCTTCTACGTATCTTTACAGTACCTGAAGGCCCAGATTCAACACTCACTCAAATTGAAGACAAACTTTCACGAAACCTGAATCAATTCTTACGTGAACATATTGTGGCTGAAGAAAAGCCGCTGCGTGAAATTGAGAAAGATTTTTCAAATGCTCATATCCCAGAGCAGCCTGAGTTTGTTTCTGAACATACTGAGCATCTCCTCGATTCTCTTGTGTCTCATTCGGTTCACACGTCTTCGCCAAGTTTTATTGGCCACATGACCTCTGCTTTGCCGTACTTCCTGATGCCGCTTTCTAAAATCATGATTGCGTTAAATCAGAATCTAGTAAAAATTGAGACCTCAAAAGCTTTCACTCCCCTAGAACGTCAAGTTCTGGGCATGTTACATCGCCTGATTTATCAAGATAGCGACCAGTTTTATTCTCGTTGGATGCACAGTGCAAACCACTCTTTAGGTGCGTTTTGTTCTGGTGGTACCATCGCGAACATTACTGCACTTTGGGTTGCACGTAACAATGCACTAAAAGCAAAAGGTTCGTTCAAAGGTGTGGAAAAAGAAGGCTTGTTTAAAGCTATGAAGCACTACGACTACGAAGGCCTCGCCATCTTAGTCTCTGAACGTGGTCACTACTCTCTTAAGAAAGCCGCAGATGTGCTTGGTATTGGTCAAGAAGGTTTGGTATCGGTTAAGACGGATAACGACAACCGCATTTGCACTGACGATCTAAGACTTAAGATTGAACAACTTAAGCAGAACAAGATTAAGCCTTTCGCCGTGATCGGCGTGGCTGGCACAACCGAAACTGGCAACATCGACCCACTTAAAGATATTGCTGAGGTGTGCGCCGAATCAGATTGTCACTTCCATGTGGATGCGGCTTGGGGCGGTGCGACTCTGATGTCTAACAATCATCGTCACCTACTTGATGGTATTGAGCTAGCTGATTCAGTCACGATTGACGCGCATAAACAGCTTTACATCCCTATGGGTGCGGGCATGGTTCTGTTCAAGAAGCCAGATGCGATGACAGCGATTGAACATCACGCTCAATACATCCTTCGTAAGGGATCAAAAGATTTAGGCAGCCATACATTAGAGGGTTCTCGTTCAGGCATGGCAATGCTAGTTTATGCTGCGATGCACATCATTAGCCGCCCTGGATACGAACTGCTAATCGACCAAAGCATCAACAAAGCACGCTACTTTGCAGACCTAATTAAAGAGCAGAATGACTTCGAACTCGTTTCTGAGCCTGAACTTTGCCTACTGACATATCGCTATGTGCCGGAGTCTGTCAAAGCAGCACTGCTTAAAGCTGAGGCGACCGAGCGTGGCGAGTTGAATGAGTTACTCAATGAGCTCACTAAGTTTATTCAGAAGAAGCAGCGTGAAACAGGTAAGTCTTTCGTGTCGCGTACGCGCTTAAATCCTGAAACGTGGGCACATCAGCCAATCATCGTCTTCCGCGTGGTACTAGCAAACCCACTAACAGGCAATGACATTCTTTCATCAATGCTTGAAGAACAACGTGAGATCTCTAAACTAGCACCAAACTTGATGGGCAAAATCAACAAACTGGTTACGCAAATCAACGCATAGTCATTCAATTTTAGTTGCATCAAATTGAAAATTTCTTTCTTTTTGATGTAACTAAGCTGTCAGTTCATACTCGTTTTGCATTCTTTTTGCTCAAACCCTCTTCCAATTCTGTACTTTTCTAAAATTTTGTTGAGGTTTGTCATATTCTTAAGCATTCATGCCGTGTTTTTGTATTAGTAAATAGTATGTTGGGTTTATACTGACTCTATGGTGCTAGTTAGCTTGATATCTATTTGACGCAGCAGTATTTACGAGACCAAATATACATTTGGCTTTGTGTTTACTGATATTTGCTTCAGCCATACCCCCTGGAAAAAGATATTAACTAGCAAGTTGTTCTCTATACCCTTGTGAACACTATGAATACATTAGAAAAAATACAAAAAAACCTGGAAAATTTCAGCAAGTCTGAGCGTAAGGTAGCCGAAGTAATTATGGCTTCCCCTCAAACTGCAATTCATTCTAGCATTGCTACCTTAGCGAAAATGGCTGACGTGAGTGAGCCTACAGTTAACCGCTTCTGTCGTCGATTAGACACAAAGGGCTTCCCTGACTTCAAACTTCACCTAGCTCAAAGCTTGGCGAACGGCACACCTTATGTGAACCGTAATGTTGAAGAAGATGATGGTCCAGATGCTTACACGCATAAGATTTTCGAATCAACTATGGCTTGTCTAGACGTTGCTAAAAACAGCCTAGATGCGATGCAAGTAAACCGTGCGGTTGACTTGTTGACTCAAGCAAAACGCATTTCGTTCTTCGGACTGGGTGCCTCTTCTGCTGTCGCCAAAGATGCTCAAAACAAGTTTATTCGTTTTAATATCCCAATCACATGTTTCGAAGACATCGTGATGCAACGAATGAGCTGCATTAACTGCAGTGATAACGACGTTATTGTTCTTATCTCTCATACTGGCCGCACTAAAAGCCAAGTTGAGATTGCAAACTTAGCGCGTGAAAACGGTGCAACCGTTATTGCTATCACAGCAAAAGATTCTCCATTGGATAAAGCGAGTTCGCTGTCTATCTCATTGGATGTTCCCGAAGACACTGACGTTTACATGCCAATGGCAAGCCGCGTTGTTCAAATGACGGTTATCGATGTGTTAGCGACAGGCTTTACGCTACGTCGTGGTTCTGGTTTCCGCGAAAATCTAAAACGTGTGAAAGAGTCACTGCGTGATTCTCGCTACGAGAAATATTCTCAGTTCTAAACTAACTGTAGATTCATTGTAAAAACGGAGCCTTATGGCTCCGTTTTTGTTTTAACTGTGCTTGTTCGCCGTTTTAGATTGTCCAGCTATTGCCCTTCTCCACCACGCTATTCTCTGAGGCATAAGAGTTAATAATGGTGAAACTCGACTCAGCAGCGGGCTCTTGCCCAATTGGATTGATCGAAATAGTCTCATGATCCCTCTCTCCACAACTGCACTTCTCGCAAACCTGCTTAAGAATATGTACTAGCCTCTCTTGGTTCAACGGTAAAGGGTTTCCTTTAATCGCTACTGACTTGAGGGCATCGGCAGACACCTCATCAAACTGGGCTTCACAAACACCAAACTCCAGCAAGTTGGGTAACTTAAGCGTATCTAGCACTTCAGATAACCAAGCAATTGCGTCTTCTTCTTTTGCTTCTACCTTGCCAGTCACTATCTGAGCGATTCGCTGATAACGCGCTAGAATGTCGCTTCTTTGCTGCTCTTTCGCGACTGCTATGTTCTCTAACATCACAAATGGCGCTAGGCGCGCGCTAATCACACTGTGAGGCGCGGAGATCTTGCCACCTAATGCAGAGGCTAAGCCATGAGCCGCACCAAGCTTGGCATTTGTTATCGCCATGCCACCAAGCATAGAAGCGAAAGCGAGATCAGAACGCGCTTGAGGCTCATCATAAACGCACGCTTTAACCACCGAGCAACTCAACTTACGCAGCCCCTCCTCACAAATCATATCGGTTAACGGGTTTGGTTCACCACACACATAGGCTTCCATTAGATGAGTAAAGGCATCCATCGCGCCTCGTCCAGATAGGTACAGACTTGTCCCATGAGTTAAGGTTGGGTCAACAATCGCAACATCAGCCAACATATCTGGGCTTCTAAGGCTGATTTTTACTTGGTCTTGCCCAGACTTCAGAACCGCATTTTTGGTCACTTCTGCACCAGTGCTCGCAGTAGTTGGAATAGCGATAAACGGGAGAGGTTTGGTTTTTAGAGGAACATTACGTCCGACGACTTCAACATAATCATACAAGTTACCTTGATTAGGTAAAACCGCGGCTAACGCTTTGCCCATATCAATCGCACTGCCGCCGCCCATAGCAACGACCATATCGGGCTTAAACCGTCGTGCAGAGATCGCCGCCTCTTCAACCATTTTGATATTAGGTTCGCCGGAAACGGCAATGTGCTGATGACGCATACTCTGTGCATCGAGATAATCAGTAACAATTGAGGTGCGTTCTAATGTATTACCAGTAACCAATAGCACGCTGTAACCGTATTGATTAAAGAGAGACAATGAAGCAGACAGTGCTCCATCACCAAAGATGATCTTTGTAGATGTCATAAATTGAAACATGGTGCCTCCTGCGCCTATGACTGAACAAAACTGCGAACTCTTGGTTGTTGTAATTTAGCCTTTATGTCGTGCATCAGTATTAAGATGCCTCGTTCTGTATGCGCTTTTTTTGACGAGGTGCAACTTGTCGCATTAAAGATGGATTAAAGTCTTATTCTTAGGGGTAATTCACACTCTTAAACTAAGGGTAATCAATCTAGATACCCATCAGAAATCAGCATGGATCTTTTTTGTGACTATTATTTGCTCTGATAGACAAAACCTATTGTATTAAGAGGTAATTCCATCTTTATTTCCCCATGGCATTGAGGCATAGTTGGTTTTAAGAAATTTTGAGTGGCATTCACTAAAGAATAGTTAACATAATAGAGTTAACGAGCCTCATTCCGTATTTAGGAGAAATTAAATGTTTGTAGTTATTTTTGGTCGCCCTGCTTGCCCATTCTGTGTTCGTGCAAAAGAGCATGCTGAAACTCTTAAAGCTAAACGTGATGACTTCAACTACCGTTACGTTGACATCCACGCTGAAGGCATCAGCAAAGCTGACCTAGAGAAGACTGTTGGTAAGCCTGTAGACACAGTGCCACAAATCTTCATCGACCAAGACCACATCGGCGGCTGCACAGAATTTGAAGCATACGCAAAAGAAAACCTAGGTCTTTTCGACTAAGCTAGGATTTCTCAAACGAGAATCGAGGCTAAAGCCTTAAACAGCTGACTAATTGAAACGTTAGACTGTACGATTTATAGAAAGCCCGCTCAATGTAGTTAATGCCGTTCGGATAAGC
>NZ_MCZZ01000079.1 GCF_002875705.1 Vibrio sp. 10N.261.45.E2 | reverse complement strand
ACAGCTTGCTGAGCGGGAAGCCGACGGCGTCTTATGCTCGCTTTATTGGTTTCAAGAAGAGCTTGCTCTATCCACTCAATCTGAATAGCGTCGACGACAGATTCATAATTATCGGCATCTTCAATGGTCTCGTGTGCCATTACTAATTCTTGTTCAAGCATAAAAAAATCCCCATCAACGTTGTTGATGGGGATTATCTGCTAACTGCAAGATCGTTCAAGTCTTCTTAAACGATCGGCATTAGCCACTAGGACTGGTTTTTCTAAATGATGGAGGCGCCTCCCGGAGT
>NZ_MCZZ01000078.1 GCF_002875705.1 Vibrio sp. 10N.261.45.E2 | reverse complement strand
TCAATTTCGATTCAAACTAAGTTTGAATCACTCTTTATTTCCACTTTAAAAAAGTGAAGACAAAAAGCCAAGACACTTGAATGTGTTTGTTGTGTTTATCATAAAGATAAACATTGAGAACTTTTAAATTTGATTGAATTACTCGTAAGTAATCAATCAGTCAGCTTTCCAAATTGTTAAAGAGCATAAAGCAAAAAGCTTTAATCAATAACTTACGTTATTAATTAAAGCTCTG
>NZ_MCZZ01000077.1 GCF_002875705.1 Vibrio sp. 10N.261.45.E2 | reverse complement strand
TCCGCCACGACCGCAGCAAAGCTTTTACTCTACCGAAGAGTATAGTTAAGAAGACTTATGGTTTGTCTAAGTAACGTTGTATGTGGCTGGGCTACCTGGATTCGAACCAGGGAATGCCGGCATCAAAAGCCGGTGCCTTACCGCTTGGCGATAGCCCAACAATGAATGATTATCTAGTAAAAGAAACACATTCTAAATAATGGTGCG
>NZ_MCZZ01000076.1 GCF_002875705.1 Vibrio sp. 10N.261.45.E2 | reverse complement strand
AAAAGTTTGCGACAGAACCCGATTTTGTTTGAGCCGTATCTTTTTCTATCTGCTCTAACGTCAGTGTTACGGCTTTATTGTGGGCTTCGATTAGGCGAGCATCTCCTCCCACTAAGGCCAGTATACTGACCGATTTTGGGGCGGAAAAAGTTAAGTCCATTCCTGGTTTGTGCTCTGACTGTTTACGGTGAACGACTTCGCCATTCAGGTTGCCCTCAAGCACGCGTGTTAACTCTGTGTGCGTGACGGGCTGCCTGTAGTGGTCAAGTAA
>NZ_MCZZ01000075.1 GCF_002875705.1 Vibrio sp. 10N.261.45.E2 | reverse complement strand
GTGCCTTGCCAGCCCTTTCAACTTTGAGTTGCCTTACCCAGCTTTCTAGCGTGGTTTTTCCAATACCCTGGGTTAAAAGTGCGTCTATCACGCTTAGTCATAATGTCACCTGTTTTAGTCTTGAGATGATCATACATCACCTCTTAATCAGGTGGCCAAATTCACTATGCCACTACAGTCATCTCTTATGGACTCACCGATTGGTGGACCTTATCGCCCTCTTTTACCATCCACGAAGAGAGAGAGAACTACGCTTTAAAACAAAGCTTTGCTATCGGTGACTATTTCCTATCACTCGATGGTAGTTATAACGATTACCATAGCTATGAGTCTTATGAGCTCTCTAATCAGCTCTACAGTGAAGAGTTGTTCTATGGCGCGCTCACTAGTACATCGTTAACTTACGGGGTTAACCGCACGAGTGATGATACTCCGCTTACCCAGACGGTTTCATTGTCGTCAGGGGTGGAAACACCCATTGAAAATGGTTACCTCTCTTTTGCTTTACAACATCAATTCAATAACGAAGAAACATTAAGCCAAACTGCATCCCTCAACACCAGTTACCGTTTCAATAGCAATCTATCGACGAGCTTGAACCTAAGATGGCAAAGGTACAATGACACCATAGATCGAAGCTTCTATGCCAATGTCTCTATACCATTCAGTATCTTTGGACAAAGTGTCTCTGCAAGAACCTCATACAACAGTACCAACGATGAATACCAGAGCTCACTATCGGCATCGAAATATGATCCAAGCTATTATTGGCGAACATCCGCTCAGTTCATAGACGAAAATTACGATGGCTTTGATGCATACGGCAAATGGTACTCAGATAAGGTTAATTTCAATGCTCGTTACTCATCAACCAATGAGTCAAACGATAACACTGCTAGAACGCTCACTGTAGGTGCAGATACCGGACTCGCTTGGTCGGGCAACCATTTAGCGTGGACATCGCCTTTGGGGAGCAGTTTCAACCTTGTCTCGATCCCTCAAGCGTATAAAAAGAAGTACACCTTGAGCTACGATGAGTATAAGCGTTTACAGATATTACCGATCGAGAACGGGGGCAGTTCAACCGTAGCTGTGGCCGTGCCTAATGAAAATTTCAAACTGATTAGCGTAAAAGACGAAAGCCTCGATTTTAACGAAGAGTTAAAGCGGAAGGAATATGTTGTAAAAGGAGGGCTATATACAGGCTCGCACTACGAGCTAGATATCGTAACGGGTTATTTTGTAAGTGGTTTCTTACATAATTTAAACAAGGAGCCCTTAGCTGATGTCGTCGGAGAATTTCAAAACAAAGTAACTAATGAAAGCTACCCATTTTTCACCGATGAAGAAGGAAGTTTTGAGTTGGATACCCTACCAGAAGGGCACTATTTTGTTTATTTCTACGATGGCGTGGCTAAAGGTTTTGAGCTAGATATATCAAAATCACAAGTTGTTGATGATGTATTTATTGACCTAGGCATGCTTACAACTAGCAAATTCAAGGATTGATTCTATGGATTCCCCTATCCCTTATCCCTTATCCCTTATCCCTTACTCGGTTTAAGGCTTAAGAATTAATACTTATTAGGCATTATACCCCATATGGGTCTAGAACAAGATGCATAATGAAAACATAATAAATTTTTTCCCATAATTCAAAGGAATGAGAAATTATGACTGTTAATCAATTTGCCACCATTTTATCCAGAGATCTAAATTATAGTCAAAATTTAATTAACCAACTAAGAGATATAGATATCTTCAGCTTAGAGAAATTTGGCGTAGTAACCGATATGGAGGGAATACTCTTCATTAAAAGCGATATTTTAATATTAGATTTCAATGTGCTGTTTACTATGTCGAATGAAGAGCAGAAGATCATTAATCTATTGAAACAAAAGATTATCGTCGTCAATGTCCCAAGCGGTTTGATCTGCGAAGAGCTTATGCGAAGACGACAACTGAGAGCAGTAGTGAACAATGGCACATCGATTAGCCAATTAAGTGGCGTGATATTAAGAGTCGGAAATGGAGGGATGTGGTTTCCCATAGAATGGATGGAGAAGATTATCGAAAAATATCGTGCTCTCTCTCTGTCATACGACAACACTATCCAATACTTGACTCACAGAGAAAAACAAATTTTAAAAAAGCTGGCAGAAGGTTACTCCAATCAGTCTATCGCGGATAAACTTTTCATAACCGAAAGTACCGTAAAGACACATGTACATAAAATTTATCAAAAGCTTGGGGTCCACAACCGAAATGAAGCAGTGTTGTTTATCAAGCAAAATTAACTACTGATTTTTTATCACTAAGCAGTAATGATAAGTAGTTTGCAACGAATTAAGGTTAGGTAGTATGAAGTATGAATCAAGCAAAGGTATATTAATTTCTCGGGAGAGTATTCAAACTGAGTTTCTCATGTCTGGCTTACTTTCTGAGTTGAATTTAAAATTGTCGCTAGTCGACTGTAACTACTTATCAAAGCCAATAAATTTCAAAAAGTTTGACTTAGTTGTCATAGATTATGAAATGCTGGAACAGTTAAATGAACAACATCACTTCCACATTTCATGTAATGTTTCGAAAGTTCCTATCATCATAATCAACTGTGAAGATAGTATTAATCTTGAAGAAGTCGCCCTTTGGACGAGTGTTATGGGGATTTTTTATATTAAAGATTATATTGAAACCCTATACAGAGGTTTTAGCTTCGTTATAGATGGAAATATATGGCTAAGCCGAGGTGTTTCTCAAAAGCTATTGAATATATATCGGTCAAAAATCAAGATAGAGGACACAACTCAAGACTGCTTACTGACTAAAAGGGAGTGGCAAATACTCAAACTTGTAGGTAATGGCTTGACGAACTCAGAGATATCGAATCAAATTCACGTTGCTGAAGGCACTGTCAAAACACACGTTTACAACATCTATAAAAAAGTCCGGGTCAAGAATAGGGTTGAAGCGATTTTATGGCTAAAGTCAGTTGAAGGTAACTTAGAGACTGAGCTAAAGCATAAAGCTATTTTGGAACGATTTAATGATGGATAGAGATGTATAATTAGCTTTTAATATCACAACCATTATACAGATAACCCTATTATTCCATAGATGATTTTTGTTTATGAGCGAAGCTAACTTCGTTCATTTACGGTTCATTATTACTCTCTCACCATGCTCTATGTTGACGAAATCAACTTTACTAACACATTCTCTTTTCCATAACTAATATTGTTCTGACTCTGATAATAGATTTAACTAGAGTGATATGTTGCTATATCTTAACAAAATAATATTTAAGAACTAACTTATATCTGATATTAGGGATATAGTATTGATTAACAATTATTTATAGT
>NZ_MCZZ01000074.1 GCF_002875705.1 Vibrio sp. 10N.261.45.E2 | reverse complement strand
ATTATTAAACCTATCATAGTACCAGCCTTAAATTACAAACACGAAAAAGGGGATGACCTTGCGATCATCCCCTTTGACGAAGTACTCTAGTGTTAGCTTAGAAGCTGTACTAAGAATGACAAGTAAACGCTATCATTCTAGTACAGGTGGGCTAGCCTTGTCACTACCCACTGAATACCATCCAACGACAGAAAACACTTCTAAGCCAGCGCAGCACTTTAAGACGGTGTATTGACGACTCACTTGACCGACATACTTTACAGTGAACTTTTCACTAAGCTCCTACTAAAGTAATCACTGTAGTGGCATAGTGAAT
>NZ_MCZZ01000073.1:1017-1166 GCF_002875705.1 Vibrio sp. 10N.261.45.E2 | reverse complement strand
GGCTACTTAGCTCAGTTGGTTAGAGCACATCACTCATAATGATGGGGTCGCAGGTTCAAATCCCGCAGTAGCCACCACCTTTTCTTTTGAAATAGAAAGACAACGTCTTATTGAATCACCAATATTCAATATGACTATAAAGATTTGCT
>NZ_MCZZ01000073.1:0-203 GCF_002875705.1 Vibrio sp. 10N.261.45.E2 | reverse complement strand
CCGCACCATTATTTAGAATGCGTTTCTTTCATTAGATGACCATTCATTGTTGGGCTATCGCCAAGCGGTAAGGCACCGGCTTTTGATGCCGGCATTCCCTGGTTCGAATCCAGGTAGCCCAGCCACTATTTATAACTCCTTGCTAATAGCAATGAGCACAACGTTTTATTGAGTCACCAATACTCAGTATGACTATAAAGATT
>NZ_MCZZ01000072.1 GCF_002875705.1 Vibrio sp. 10N.261.45.E2 | reverse complement strand
TTACTTGACCACTACAAACCACTTGCTGCATGTACAAGGCATTCCAATAGACGATCACATTGAGCATAAGTCCCAAGGCTCCCAGTTGATCCTCCTGACCCTATCTGTATTTCTGCCTCATTTCCCCACGACGTCCATGAAAAACCTCCCTGGCTAAGTTATGTCTTCCTTCAACCCTATTTAGCTGCTTTAGAATCATACGCCTTTTTTCTATGTCATCGATGTAAGTTAAAAGATGAATAGTTTTGTCTATTCGTCCAATCTCAGCAATCGCCTTAGCCAAAGAGCTTTGATTACTACCTGATTGTAAAACCCTCATCGCATCTCTGGCGGATAACTTACCCAACTGAAGAGAGCCAATAAAACGTAAGATATCTTCCCATTGGGGCGTAATCTTATTCAACCTGATCCGGTTGGTAGATACCACATTAAGCTCTCCGTAATCTGCTTCAGGGTCAACTCTCCATAAACGTTGACCACCCAAATCAGCCAGCCTCGGACTAAATCGGTAGCCTAGTAATCGGAACAAACCAAAAACAACATCACTGTAGGAGCCTGTATCCGTCATAATTTCAGAAGGTTGAATATCTGTTTGTTGTTCAAGAACTAAAGCTAATAAGCTTAGGCTGTCTTTCAACGTTCCCGGTACGGGAATATCATTTAAACCAACTAACTTATCTGACAAGAGATTATTCCAAGTTACCCCTTTTCTTTGAGGAAAGTACTTGGGGTTAGGACCTGCATAAATCGTCTTTACGGCAACAATAAACCTCAATCCATCTGCGGCGGCCATCGTTCCATCCCCCCATGATTTGACAATCGGCAGTTCGTTATAAGCATTGACGAGTATGGTATTCGCTTTTGTGATCGTTTCATCTCGAATGTAGTTCTGGGATACCCATGATAGTCTATCTCTCTTTAAAGCTCTTACATCTGGCTGAATCAATGGTTCAAAGCCAGTATTGCAAGCTTCTGCCATAAGCACGGCGCATAAGCTAATATCAATATCGTCTGCTCTTGCTGATTTTTCGGAGATATGCGTCAGAGCTTCTGTAAAGTGTGTTCTGTTTGCCACTTCCAATATCAGTTCCGGTAGCTCAATACGAGGCAGCCTTTTACGGAATAACTTTCTAAGGTGTTCTAGAGAAGGCGGTTCTTCGTCTTTCTCCAACGGAGTGAGCTTGAGGCGTTCATCTTCTATCGTAATATCAGGATTTAAATGAAACCTTTGAGCTACAGCTCGGTAAGTGCTGTCCAGTTCAGACACTAAGTTTTGTAGTGTTGTTGCTGGATCCATTGAAATACCAAGCGCTCGACATATCATGGGCTTGCTTTGATGCCATTCGTCACCAGTTAACAGATCTTTTTGAGGGTCAATACCGCCAACTTGATGTTTAGCGATTT
>NZ_MCZZ01000071.1 GCF_002875705.1 Vibrio sp. 10N.261.45.E2 | reverse complement strand
CGAAAACTACGCTATGAAGTGTTGGAGAAATATGCGGAAAACGACATGCTCATTTCAATGCCTATCTCTCCTCAAGCTCAACGGCAGAATCCGAATTTACCCGCACGTTGGGAAGCCAGGTTAGTCCTATATCAAGAGCCAAAAGGTGAGATAAAAGGTTTTATTACTTCACTTACAGACCCTAGCAAATACTCGCTAGAAAGCC
>NZ_MCZZ01000070.1 GCF_002875705.1 Vibrio sp. 10N.261.45.E2 | reverse complement strand
GGACTTGAACCGGCACAGCGCGAACGCCGAGGGATTTTAAATCCCTTGTGTCTACCAATTCCACCACCAGGGCACGCAATTCTTTATTGCGATGCCGATTACTAAAAAGTAAAACACCATCTTAACGTCGAAACGAATCAACATTACAAAATTTGGAGCGATACATCGGGTTCGAACCGATGACCTCAACCTTGGCAAGGTTGCGCTCTACCGACTGAGCTAGTATCGCATTTTCATTCTTATTATCTCTTAAATTATCAAACGAAGAGAAAGAATGGAGGCGCCTCCCGGAGTCGAACCGAGGTCCACGGATTTGCAATCCGCTGCATAGCCACTCTGCCAAGGCGCCTTTAATAGTGATTTAAGAGGACAACTCTTTGTTCATCACTCTACTCAAAAAGTAGAAGCAAGATAGATGGTGCCCCGGGCCGGACTTGAACCGGCACAGCGCGAACGCCGAGGGATTTTAAATCCCTTGTGTCTACCAATTCCACCACCAGGGCAACGCAATCTTGCGAGGCCAATTACTGAAAAGTAAAAACACCATCTCTCAGCGGCCTAAACCGTGAGAACGAGGTGTACTTTAACGGAAGGAAAAAATTCGTCAACAATAAATTTTATCTTTTAATTCAAGTGATTAATTATCGAACTCAAAAGAATAAATTTAGTGCAGCTTGTACGGTTCTTATACTTGGATTTCTAATTTAAACGGACAATTCACTGACAACCATTGGATTCAAATACCGATTCAATGCAGTGATTTTATTGTTTAAAACCAAGCAAATGGCGTTTTCATGTGCATTTCACATTCAACGACTAGAGTTTGAAGTAACTCTTATTAAGAAGTAAACATGTGAAACCATTAAAACGATACCAATATGAACGCTATGCCGTTCTCTGTAACCTCGCCTACCCTAGAGTTTTTAAGCAAACTCGCTATGGTTTCGATCCTAATGGACAGCGCATCATTAAGAACCAGTTTGGTAAAACCATGATTCGAGTGTTATGGAGCAGCGACAAAGACGAAGTGGTGGTGGTTATCAAAGGATCACACAGTATCTCAGATTGGCTACTGACCTTTGCTCTATGGACAAGAAGCTGCAAGAAAATTGGACTCAATTACCGAGTGCATGCCGGCTTCTACCATCTGATGTTTCAAGAAAGCCAGCCAAGTCGTAATGAAGATAAGCTTGGCTTAACCGTTATTGAACGCTTGGAAGCCTCGCTCACTCCACTCATAGAGCAAGGTAAAAGAGTGTCTATTACTGGCCACTCTTCCGGTGGTGCTATCGGTTGTGTCTTCGCTGATTACTTTGATCAAAAGTATCCAGGCTGTATTAAGCGAATAGTGACTTTTGGCCAACCCGCCATTGGTGACTGGAGCTTTCGAAAGCACTATCGCTTGAGTAAGAAAACCTACCGAATCTGCTGTGATATCGATATCGTGACCTTCATGCCACCGGTTCCTATGCTCTATTGGCATGTAGGCAAAGTGCTTTGGCTTTATAACGGGCGTATCTACGAGAACACCCCTACATTAATCCGTCTTGGTCGCTCTATCTTTAGTTGGTTGATAAGACCTTTCTCATACCACTTGATGAGCAAGTATATCCGTAACAAAGATTTCTTTGATAAGCATTGAAATAGATACGCAGGAAGCTTTTAGTGAGGCTAGAAACGAAAAAACCAGCCACTAGGACTTAATGCCGTTCGGATAAGC
>NZ_MCZZ01000069.1 GCF_002875705.1 Vibrio sp. 10N.261.45.E2 | reverse complement strand
TTCAAATTTTTCTTTAGACACAATCGTGTTCCTTCCTAGTTATGATTCGCCACGTTCATTATTGAGCGAGACGCGCCAGAAATTGCTATTTTATGCGCCAACTCTCGTTAGCGCAATATTTGGACGCATTGTTCTTTCAAAAAATGAAAAAAAATGCCTTCCTTTTTTTAACCACGCTCTGCAATGATTGCTTTTGCAACATTGTTAGGCACTTCAGCGTACTCACTAAACTCCATAGAGTAAGAAGCACGACCTTGTGTCGCAGAACGTAAATCAGTTGCGTAACCGAACATGACAGACAACGGAACTTGTGCACGAATTATCTTCAGGCCAGCTGTCCCCTCGTCCATACCTTCGATGATGCCGCGACGACGGTTAATATCGCCAACAACGTCACCCATCCAGTCTTCTGGAGTAGTTACTTCAACTTTCATCATAGGCTCAAGCAGAACTGGTTGCGCTTCAAGTGCACCCGATCTGAAAGCCATAGAGGCAGCGATTGTAAACGCCATCTCACTTGAATCTGTTTCATGGTAAGAACCATCATATAGTGTAGCTTTGATATCCAGAACTGGATAGCCAGCAAGCACACCATTGTTCATCTGTTCTTCAACGCCTTTAGCAACTGAAGCGATAAACTCTTTTGGTACGATACCATTGGCAATTTCATCCACGAAGACAAAGCCTTCGCCAACTTCTGATGGTTCTAATTTCAGCCATACGTGACCGTATTGACCTTTACCACCATGTTCACGGATAAATTTACCTTCCGCTTTCGCTGTACCACGAATAGTTTCACGGTAAGCAACTTGCGGGTTACCAACGTTGCAGTTCACGCTAAATTCACGCTTCATACGGTCAACGATGATATCTAAGTGTAGTTCACCCATGCCAGAAATCAGAGTCTGGCCAGTTTCCGCATCCATATCAACGCGGAACGATGGGTCTTCCGCTGCTAGCTTACCTAGAGCGATAGTCATTTTATCTTGATCAGCTTGAGAGCTTGGCTCTACAACGATCTGAATAACTGGATCTGGGAACTCCATGCGCTCAAGAACAATCTTATGGTTCTGGTCACAAAGGGTTTCACCAGTAGTCACATCTTTAAGGCCAATGATGGCCGCGATGTCACCTGCTCGTACTTCTTTTACTTCTTCACGCTTGTTTGAGTGCATTTGAACAATGCGACCTAAACGCTCACGTTGTTTCTTCACAGAGTTGTAAGCAGTTTTACCGCTCTCTACAACACCAGAGTAAACACGGATGAAAGTTAAAGTACCAACAAATGGGTCTGTTGCGATCTTGAATGCTAGCGCTGAGAACGGTTCTTTGTCGTCCGCATGACGCTCTGCTTCGTTCTCGTCTTCATCGATGCCTTTAATTGCAGGTACATCGACTGGAGAAGGAAGGAAATCAACAACTGCATCTAGAACAGCTTGTACACCTTTGTTTTTGAATGCACTACCACAAGTAGCAAGTACGATTTCATTATTAAGGGTACGAGTACGAAGACCTTGTTTGATTTCAGCTTCTGTTAGTTCACCTTCTTCAAGGTACTTATCCATCAGCTCTTCATTTGCTTCTGCAGCAGCTTCAACAAGTTCTGTACGATATTCTTCAGCCATTTCTTGCATGTCTGCAGGAATATCTTCGTACGTGAAAGTCATGCCTTGGTCAGCGTCGTTCCAGTTAATTGCCTTCATCTTGATAAGATCGACAACGCCTTGGAAGTTTTCTTCAGCACCAATGTTTAATTGAATTGGAACAGGAGTTGCGCCTAGGCGATCCTTGATCTGTTCAACTACGCGCAAGAAGTCTGCGCCTGTACGGTCCATTTTATTAACGAAAACCATACGTGGAACTTGGTACTTATCAGCTTGACGCCATACTGTCTCTGACTGAGGTTCAACACCAGATGAGCCACAGAACACAACAACTGCACCATCAAGTACACGCAGTGAACGTTCTACTTCGATTGTGAAGTCAACGTGTCCAGGAGTGTCGATGATGTTGATACGGTGGTCCGAGAACTGAGCTTCCATACCACGCCAAAACGTAGTGGTTGCTGCTGAAGTGATCGTAATACCGCGCTCTTGCTCTTGCTCCATCCAGTCCATGGTTGCTGCACCATCGTGAACTTCGCCGATTTTGTGAGAAAGACCGGTATAGAACAGAATACGTTCACTTGTGGTTGTTTTACCTGCATCTACGTGAGCAACGATACCGATATTACGGTATTGCTCTATAGGAGTTTTACGAGCCACGGTTGAATCCTCTTATTAGAGACTTAGGGACTATTGCTATGTCTAGATTATGCGTTAGAAGCGATACTTCGCTAAAAATGGCTTGCCCTAGAAATAGCAATAGTTCCTAGCATAAGCATAGGAACTAAAGAAGTGCTGCAAGGAACCTTGCAGCACTAAAAAGGTATTACCAACGGTAATGTGCGAACGCTTTGTTTGCGTCAGCCATGCGGTGAACGTCTTCACGTTTCTTAACCGCAGTACCTTTGTTCTCAGACGCGTCTAGCATTTCAGCAGCTAGGCGTTGAGCCATAGATTTTTCACCACGCTTACGCGCAGCTTCAACTACCCAACGCATAGCAAGAGCGTTACGGCGAACCGGACGAACTTCTACAGGTACTTGGTAAGTTGAACCACCTACACGGCGAGATTTAACTTCTACCGCTGGGCGAACATTTTCAAGAGCTTCTTCAAATACAGCTAAGTGGTCTTTACCAGACTTCTCAGCCATTGCATCTAGTGCAGTGTAAACAATTTTTTCTGCAGTAGATTTCTTTCCGTCAACCATAAGGATGTTAACGAATTTTGCCAGCAATTCAGATTTGAACTTAGGATCTGGAAGGATCTTACGCTGACCTATTACGCGACGACGTGGCATGGATATTCTCCGTTGTCTTCTTCAGGTTTTTTCCAAAACTTTTCAGAATAATAAATAAAATAGTGTTTGGCCTTACTTAACGATTTCTTTTTAAAAAGAGAATCAATTAAGACTTAGGACGTTTCACACCGTACTTAGAACGACCTTGTTTACGGTCGTTAACGCCAGCACAGTCAAGTGCGCCGCGAACAGTGTGGTAACGAACACCCGGAAGGTCTTTTACACGACCGCCACGGATTAGTACAACACTGTGCTCTTGTAGGTTGTGGCCTTCACCGCCGATGTACGAAGTTACTTCGAAACCGTTAGTTAGACGTACACGACATACTTTACGTAGTGCCGAGTTAGGTTTTTTAGGTGTAGTAGTGTAAACACGAGTACATACACCACGTTTTTGTGGGCACGCTTCTAGTGCAGGCACGTTGCTTTTAACAACTTGCTTTACACGAGGCTTGCGAACCAACTGGTTAATAGTTGCCATTAACTAGCTCCTGAAATTTACTTGAAAGTAAGCTTTGTGAAAAATCTATCCCTAGTCACAAGTCGTAATTAGGGACGCAAAATTCTATTCAGCAGTGGGAGGTGTGTCAAGAAATATACAGATCTTTTTTAGCCGTCTAGAGCTCAGGATGGTCTATTTTTAACCAAACTGATAAAACACGGTTACCAAGTTACTGATTTGTCGTTCAAAACCGTCAGTTTAACGAACCCATCGTAGTCAACTTGTTCGATTGTATTAGAGACAAGTACTTGTAAACCTCGGCTATCGAGATCTGCTTTTAACACTGATACCTGCTCTACTGCACTGATTTGAGTGAAAAACTCATGATTTGGAAGGCAAACGTACACTGCATCTTCGACCAAAAGGAGCTGATCCTGCGGTTGAGAGTAGGTTAATGCGAGTTTAAGTTTGTCGACTGATTTTACGATATGAAGCATAGCGTCCCCTAGAAAGTCAGGATCTGTTGGCACTGAGCTAACTTCTGCGTTAACTCATCGACTTCAACGGTGGTCACATCAATCAACAGGTTGTCAGCTGAAAGACCAAACTGACTCAGACTACGCTGACACACATATACCTGTTCAATATCGTACAGGTCCATAAGTTTGAATGCAGAGATGTAGTCACGCGATAATGTTTCGTCGGGCTGCTGCGCTTTGAGAAGCTGTGTTACGCCATCGCCAATAAAGAACACAGCGATGTCTTCACTATAAGCAGAAGCGGCAAGCAGTGCGTCTAACCCTTCTCGACCCGCAGCGGTCGTATGAGGAAAACTGTTAAATATAAAGGCTAACTTTCTCAAAACTGCACAACCCTATCTTGCGTTAGTAGCGCTTCCGACAAGCTCCCTAATCCGGCCTGAGTGAATCCAGAGGCTAAGTTAGAGGCACTTAGTTGATGTTGTTCGGCTTCTTCAGAACTCACCACTCCGCGTCTTAGCGCTGCTGCTACACAGGTTTCAAGACTAACATCGTGCTCATCAGCCAACTTTTGCCAAGCTGAAGCTAAGTCAAATTCATCGTTCGCAGGTACGGTAAGATCTGAGCCGTTACTGACGCCCTCTTGATAAAAGAACACACTGTGAAGTTTGTGGCCCTGTTTAATAAGAGCCACAGCAAACTGGTAAGCACTTCTTGCTGACTGTGAGCCATAGACAGGCCCATTCACTAGGAGTGTATAGCTTAACAACCCTCTTCATCCTCTGTTTTACGTTGGCGGATGTATAGGTACACAGTATGCTTAGAGATGTTCAGTCGCTCGGCAACACGGTTAATCGCGTCTTTAATATCGAAAATACCTTTGTCGTAAAGCTCCATCACGATCTGACGATTCTTGGTGTTGTTCGATACTGACTTGTCCGCATTGATTTCTTCAATGGTGCGCTCAACCGTTTGATCGACAAGCTCTTCAACATCACTAGCGAAGTTAACCGATGATGCGGCTTCGTCTGCGTCTTGCGTAGGCATGAACGATTGCAGCACCTGTGAGAATGGTGCGTCTAGGTTGACGTTAATACACAGCAGGCCAATCACTCGGTCTTCACCGTTGCGGATAGCAACCGTGATCGACTTCATCAATACTCCGCCTTTTGCGCGTGTGAAGTATGAACGTGAGAAGTTGCGCTTAGAACCTTCAATATCTTTTAGCATCTTCAATGCAAGATCGGTGATCGGCGAACCAACCTGACGACCTGTATTTTCGCCGTTGGCAATTTTAATCGCAGAAGTATTGAGGTCTTCTAAAGAGTGCAAAACGATTTCACAAAACGGACCAATAAGACTCGCGATGCCGTCAACAACAGCCTCATAAGATCTTAGAATGATTTTATCGTGTTCACTGAATGGCATAACGTGGACTGATTCCATTTCAAGTAACACATCTGCATTGACTGTTTCTGTAGTAGTCACTTATTCCTTACCTTCGTGTGAAAAATCAACAAATTTATGTAAGTTTATCAGAAAATTTTAATTGCACACCTAGCTAACATTGCAACTAGTGATTTAGAACAAGTTTAAAAATCAAATACTCATCTTCAAATCATAAAAAAAGCCTAACTCAAAGTTAGGCTTTTTATTCAATCAACGTATTTTAGTACGAGGCTTTTAACCAATATTACTGTGCAGGTGCAGCTTCAGCGTTATCGATGTTTAGTAGTTCTACTTCGAATACTAGCGTTGAGTTAGCTGGAATAGTCGGTGTGTCTTGCTCACCGTATGCTAGCTCTGGCGGGATTACGAACTTGTACTTAGAACCAACTTGCATCAGTTGTACGCCTTCAGTCCAGCCTGGGATTACGCGGTTTAGTGGGAATGTTGCTGGTTCGCCACGATCGTAAGAGCTATCGAACTGAGTGCCGTCTGTTAGCGTGCCTTTGTAGTGTACTTGAACGGTATCAGTGTCTTTTGGAGACGCGCCTTCACCAGCTGTCATTACTTGGTAAAGTAGACCAGATTCAGTCTGTTTTACGCCTTCAGTTTTAGCGAACTCAGCGCGGAAGTCATCACCCGCTTTTTTCACTGCTGCTGATTTTTCAGCCGCTTGTGCTTGCATCGTTTCTGCAACACGCTTGTCTAGAGCTTCAAGAGCTGCACGAGTTTCTTCTTCGTTCAGTGCTGTTTTCTCCGCGAATACGTCTTCGATACCTTGAAGAACCATGTCTTTGTCTAGGTTAATACCTAGCTCACTTGGCTTATCAATGCTTGTGCTTAGGTAGTTCGCGAAAGATACACCAATTGCGTAAGCCGCTTTGTCATCTTCTGTTTTAAAGTTTACTGCTTCAACTTTAACTTCTTCAACCTGTGGAGCTTCTGCCTTTGGTTCTTCTTTCTGACAACCAACTGCTAGCATAACCGTTGCGGCAAGCAGTGATACTTTTAAAACTGATTTCATTGAATTCTCCAATTAATGGCCAAGCCATTGGTTATTGTGCACAAATCTAATGATTAGATTGGTGTGAATACGTTAGTTATAACAATATACTAGTCATATGTCTTTCGACACAAACCGGATTATTAGATGTGATGCGAATATTTTTCCACTCATTGCTATGTACAATTGTCATCACCTTGTTAAATGGATGTTTTTTCTTCCAAGATGATGAGCAGCGTTGGGAAATTGAACCCAATGGTGCCACCAGCTTTGCACTCAGCAGAGATGGACGCTTCGCCCTGCTGTACTCTCAGCAAAAACAACTGCTCCTTTGGGACCTCGCCGAAAACCAAGAGTTGGCTCAGCTTGGCCCACAAGATCAATTAGAAAACCAAGTATCGCGTATCCGTATCTCGGACAATGGCCGTTTTGCCATTACCGCGAGCCAAATGAACTTCGCCGTTTGGGACTTATCTTGGACTCAAGCACAAGGGTTATGGTCTATCTCCGACGGCTTGATTCGCGATGTCGATATCTCTAGCAATGGTGAAAAAGTACTGCTTGGCCTTTCTAATGGCAAAGCCATCTATGTGGACTTAGTCACCGGACGCCGTCTGGAGTTCCTCGCTCACCGAGAAAAAGTGAATTCCGTGTCCCTTTCATCCAATGGGCGCTACGCCTTATCGGGTGGAAACGACTACAAAGCCTACCTTTGGGATACCGAGTCGGGCTTGGTATTGCGCACCTTTGAGCATGAACAAAGAGTAGTACGAGTCGCGCTACAACGCGATGGCGAGCTAGCTTTTACTTCTGATGGCGGCAATCAAGCGATGATTTGGGATCTTGAAACAGGTGAGCCTCAGGCACAACTACAAAGCTGGTCTCGACAATTGATTTTCTCGAGTGCTCGTTTTTCTGATGACGGCAGTATGTTGGTGACGGGCACGCCATCCAGCCAAGTGAGTGTGTGGAATACTCAAGATGGCAAACGAATTTCTCGCCACGATGCTGAGCCACTAAAAGATGCTCGCCCTCCTCGTGCGGTAGTGTATGATGCAGCCTTTGATGATAAGAACCGTGTGATATCGGGCACCTCTGCGGGCATAGCCCAAGCTTGGAATGTGGATTAAGAACGATGACAGAAAAGCGAGTTGAACAACTAGAAAGCCGCGTGAATGACCTTGAGTGTCAGTTAGCTTTCCAAGAACAGACCATTGAAGAACTCAATGAGGCGCTTAGCCAACAACAAATGTTGATCACGAGAATGCAAGACCAGATGAAGTTCGTGGTTGGCAAAGTGAAAAATATGGATGGCTCTAACCTAGCAGACGCATCAGAAGAGACGCCACCTCCACACTATTAAGTTCGATTCAAATGGGCTAGATATTGCTCATTTATCATGACTGAAAAGCGAAGGGCGACAGATATTATCTGCCGCCCTTTTGATTATTTATTTAAGCCGATACAAACTTAATCATCAGCATAAATCTTCACTTCAACACGACCTTCAGTATCAACACTTGCACGATACATCCCCGAACTGTTCATTCCAAAATGAATATCGCCTTGACCATCAATAGCGATCAAGCCGCCTTCTCCGCCCATGGTTTTCAATTCACCTTGAATGATCGTTTCACAAGCTGTGTGCACATCCTCTTTCAGATAACGCATTCGGGCTGCCACATCACCTGCGACCATTTTACGCAGGAAGAACTCGCCCATCCCCGTTGTTGAAACGGCAACGTTACCATTCTCGGCAATAGTACCAGCGCCAATAATTGGAGAATCACCGACACGGCCGTACTTCTTGTTGGTCACGCCACCGGTACTGGTTGCGGCGGCTAAATTACCTGCTTGGTCTAATGCTACTGCACCAACCGTGCCGTACTTTTTGTCGTCAGGGTATATCTGGGCTTGCTGTTCATCGTATTTCGCTTCAGACAAGGTAAAGATGCCTTTCTCTTTCATCGATTGAAGCTGTTCGTAACGGCGCTCAGTAAAGAAGTAGTCTTGCTCGGTAAAGGTGTAGTCGTGCTCAAACGCAAACTTCTCGGCGCCTTCACCTATCAGCAGTACGTGGTCGCTTTTCAGCATTACATCACGCGCGAGCTCAATCGGGTTTTTGATATGACGAACCCCTGCAATTGCCCCTGCATCCATTTCACGTCCATGCATCACAGAGGCATCCATCTCAACAAATTCATCGTGAGTTAAAACCGAGCCTTTACCTGCATTAAAATGCGGGCTGTCTTCCATCACCTTGACTGATGCAACCACGGCATCCAGCGCATCACCACCCGCTTGCAATACTTGATAGCCAGCCAAAACCGACTTTTCCAAAGCCTCGGTAATACCCGTTTTTAATTCATCGCTCATTTGCTCTCGCAAGATGGTTCCTGCACCACCATGAATGGCAATTGAAAAAGGCTGTGACATGCGAACTCTCCACTGATGTCGTCTTGTAATGTTGTGCTATCAATATCACATCCACGGTTCGATGTCTGATAGCGAAAACCAAACTTTTTACGAACGCTTGGTTAGTAGATAAAAAGCTAGGTCAAAAAGCGCGGCGCTAATACGAAAAAAGCCTCCACAAGGGAGGCTTTCAAGATTCTAAATCTAAACCGTTAATTCGGTATTAGTGAGAACCACAGCTACCGCCGCCGCAGCAGCCGTCTTTTTTCTCTTCACCGTGGTCATGGCCTTCGCCACCACAGCAACCGCCTTCGTGGTCATGATCGTGACCGTGGCCACCACAGCCGCCTTCTTGGTGTACGTGACCGTGTTGAACTTCTTCTTCAGTCGCTTCACGAACCGCTACAACTTCAACGTCAAACGTTAGAGTTTGGCCAGCTAGCATGTGGTTACCATCAACAACAACTTCGTCGCCATCAACTTCAGTAACTTCTACAGGGATTGGACCTTGGTCAGTATCCGCTAGGAAACGCATGCCAACTTCGATTTGCTCAACACCTTGGAATACGTCAGCAGGAACGCGTTGAACTAGTGCGTCGTTGTGCTCGCCGTAAGCGTCTTCTGGAGTAACAGTTGCAGAGAACTTGTCGCCAGCTACTTTGCCTTCAAGCTCTTTTTCAAGACCTGTAATTAGGTTGTTGTGACCGTGAAGGTAATCTAGTGGAGCTTCTGCAGTTGATTGGTCAACTACTACGCCATCTTCAAGTTTCACTTGATATGCAACACTAACTACTACGTTCTTTTCAATTTTCATGAGAGCTCCAAGGAGGTTTGGACTAAGCTCGAACAGTTGAGCTTAGGAAAAATTCTGTACCCGGATATTATGGGGATCAATTAACGAAACTCAATCATTCAGGCTTAAAAATACCGATCATTTCTTGATTCGCGTGTTCAGATTTCTCTACAGTTTTCGGTTTACGCTGTTCTGTGAAGTCACAATCGACACATTCCACCAGCTCGATATTGTTTTCAATCCACCAACGGAGTGTGTCTTGAGTGTTGCAACTTGGGCAGCTTGCCCCTGCGATAAAGCGTTTTTTCTGTTTCACGTTGATATCCTTTACTACTCTGGATTCGCAGTTCTTCCCACTCACTTTATTTACAAGCTAAGCTGAGACCGCGTTTATTATTAGATTGGTTCTATAGTCGCTATGCCCAAGCTCTATTCCTAAGCTCAAGCGTTAGTTAACAGTTCAAGCTACTGCCAATAGTTTCGAGATTGGTGATCGTTTTCCATCTCATGTCCAAAAATCTCTTCAAGCTCTTTACGAGCCTCTTTCGCTCTTTGGGCTAGCTCAGCATCTTCGTTATGCTGAGGCAACAGCTCTTTAAGCATACCATTATCCAATTTTCTAAAGTGTGCTTCTGCTCGCTTCGCTTTGTATGGATGCATGCCAAGCTCAGTCAATGTTTGACGACCTAAATCCAGCGCCCCAAGGAAGGTTTCACGAGAGTAATTACTCACACCGTGGTTAAGCAATTGATACGCTTCAACACGGCTTCGAGCACGCGCTAAGATCTTTAAGCGTGGAAAGTGCTGCTTACACAAGTCGACGGTTTTCATGATTTCATCGGGAGAGTCGGTACACAACACAATCGCCTCTGCTTTATCAGCACCGGCTGCGCGTAACAGCTCAAGGTGAGTCGAGTCTCCGTAAAACACTTTGTAGCCGAACTTTCTTAGGATATGGATTTGGCTGGCATCACTCTCAAGGACGGTGATGCGAATCTTATTGGCATACATCAAGCGACCAATGATCTGACCGAAACGACCAAAGCCAGCAATGATCACTCGAGGACTACGATCGACCACATCCGAAGACATCGCGTTTTCACTGATTTGGTTAAGTTGACGAGCAAAGAATCGATCTTGCAGCTTAAGCATCAATGGTGTGGTCACCATAGATAGACTCACCACTACCAGCAAGAACGACACTTGCTCACCACTCAAGATGCCTTGCGCACTTGCCGCCGTGAAGATAACGAAAGCGAATTCACCACCTTGGCTAAGAATCATCGCCATGCGGCTACGCGCTTTAGCCTGAGTACCGAAAATACGAGCTAGCGCATACAGCACTAAGCCTTTCAAAACCACGAGAGCTAATACAGCAATCAGTATCGCGAATGGGCTTTCTGCTAGTAAACCTAAGTTCACCGCCATCCCCACAGAGATAAAGAACAAACCAAGCAATAACCCTTTGAATGGGTCAATCGCGATTTCAAGCTCGTGTCGGTATTCACTCTCAGCCAGAAGTACGCCCGCTAGGAAAGTACCCAATGCCATCGACAAGCCAATCTGTTGCATGATCACAGCAATACCAATCACCAATAACAGTGCTGCGACGGTGAACAATTCACGTACGCCACTCATGACTACGTATCGGAATAGCGGTCTCAACAAGAAGTGGCCACCGACTAGCAGACCAATCACGCCACCCAGCATCCAAAGCATGTCAGCCCAGCTGCCGCCCGTATTGCCCGCAAGCAAAGGCAACATTGCCAACATTGGTATCACTGCGATATCTTGGAAAAGTAGTACTGCAAAGCCTGACTGACCCGCTTCTTTACCACCAAGCTCTCGCTCTTCAATGACCCGTAAAGCGATAGCGGTCGAGGACAAAGCCAAACCCATACCTATTACTAGGCTGGTTTGCCACGTTAAACCGAACATACAGGCGATGGCGGTAATAATCAGGGTGGTGATCAGCACTTGCGCACCACCCAGCCCGAGAATGGGAGCTCGCATCTGCCACAGTTTTTTAGGATTAAGCTCTAAACCAATCAAGAAGAGTAGCAGTACCACCCCAAATTCGGAGAAGTGCAGTATCGCCTCTACATCACTGATTAAGCCAAGCCCCCAAGGGCCAATAGCAACACCAGCCAGAAGGTAACCTAATACCGAACCCAAACCGGCGCGCTGTGCGATAGGAACCGCAACCACAGCAGCCGCTAAAAATATAACGCTACTTTGTAGAAAATCATTAGTCAGAGCCATCATCTGCTCCTATATCTTGTAGCGGGGCTCGCAACCAGTTTCGATATTCTTCTGCATGCTGGTAACGCGTCATATCGGTAACATTTCGTGCCCAGTGTAAAACCAAAGGGGATATCCAGTTCATCTGACACAAAGAAGCGGTTAACTCGAATGGCTGCAAGATCTCTTGTAATGGATATTTATTATAGCCTGCAGCACCAAACGCCTCTTCTTTACCACCGGTAGTGATCACGCTGCGCCAGTGTTTACCTTTAAGTGCACTTTGCTCACCAAACGCAAAACCCTTGCCTAACACGCGATCAAACCACTCTTTTAATAATGAAGGACAGGAATACATAAACAGAGGATGCTGGAACACAATCACATCGTACTCTAGGAGTAATTGATGCTCATAAGGCACATCGATAAAGAAGTCTGGGTAGATGGCGTAGAGATCATGAATTTTGACATGACCGAGCGACTCTACCTTCTTAATCATCATCTGATTAGCAATAGAGGTTTGCGGCTCTGGGTGCGCATAGATGATCAACACCTTTGGCAAGACTTTGTCTGTCGAGGGAGTATTACTCATTCCTTTGAAACATTCCTTTGAGGGCTAAACGGTGGCAAGGCCACAAGAATTTAAGCAAAAGTTATTAATATGTTATTGGCATCATAACGCAAATTGCATTGTGATCGACTTTTATCTGGTTTCAGCCTACTATGCAGGCGTCTGTTCACCTCAAATTTCTATGCTATTTCAATTATGATTACTTTCTCTGATATTCAATTGCTACGCGGCGGTAAGCCACTCCTCGACCAAGCATCTGCGACTTTTCACCCTGGCGACAAGATCGGTTTGGTTGGTAAAAACGGCTGTGGTAAATCTACGCTATTCGCCCTAATTAAGGACGAACTGTCTATTGATGCTGGCTCATTCAGTAAACCCGCTCACTGGGAAATGGCTTGGGTTGCTCAAGAAACCCCAGCGTTAGAAAGAACAGCAATTGAATACGTGATTGATGGCGACCGTGAATACCGCGGCCTTGAAGACCAACTAGAGAAAGCTGAACAAGCCGACAACGGCACATTGGTAGCAGAGATCCACGGCAAGATTGAAACCATTGGTGGTTACAGCATCAAGGCGCGCGCTGCCGAGTTACTGGACGGCCTTGGCTTTAGCCAAGAACAAATGACATGGAACCTGACTCAATTCTCAGGTGGTTGGCGTATGCGTTTGAACCTAGCGCAAGCCCTACTATGTCGTAGTGACCTACTGCTACTCGATGAACCGACCAACCACTTGGATTTAGACGCTGTAATGTGGCTAGAACGTTGGTTACAAACCTACTCTGGCACGCTAGTACTTATCTCGCACGATAGAGACTTCTTAGACCCTATCGTCAACCGAATCGTACATGTTGAAAATCAACAGCTCAATGAGTACGCGGGTAACTACTCATCGTTCGAAACCCAACGAGCGCAAAAACTGATTCTGCAACAAGCAATGTACCAAAAGCAGCAGAAACAAATGTCTCATATGCAGAGCTACATTGACCGTTTCCGTTATAAAGCTTCAAAAGCTCGCCAAGCGCAGAGCCGTATTAAAGCATTAGAAAAAATGGAACAAGTGCTACCCGCTCAGTTTGATAACCCATTCAGCTTTGAGTTCAGAGAGCCAGACGCACTACCAAACCCAATCATGATGATGGACGAAGTCTCTGCAGGTTATGATGACAATCTGATTCTAGAGAAGATTCGCCTGAACCTAGTACCGGGCAGTCGTATTGGTCTGCTTGGTCGAAATGGTGCTGGTAAATCAACACTAATTAAACTGCTTTCTGGTGAACTGAAACAGCAAGGTGGTGAACTGAGCTATTCACAAGGCGTTAAGATTGGTTACTTTGCGCAGCACCAATTAGAAACACTGCACCCTGAAGAAACACCGCTACAACACATGATGCAGATTGCCCCTAAACATACCGAGCAACAACTGCGTGATTACCTAGGTAGCTTCGGTTTCCAAGGTGAAAAAGCGCTCGATAAAGTAGCCCCATTCTCTGGTGGTGAAAAAGCACGTTTAGTATTGGCGCTATTGGTATGGCAAAAACCAAACCTGTTGCTACTCGATGAACCAACCAACCACTTGGATCTCGACATGCGTCAGGCGCTGACTTTTGCCTTGCAGACGTTTGAAGGCGCGATGGTTATCGTATCGCACGACCGTTACCTACTGCGTGCAACCACAGATGATCTGTACCTAGTACACGACCGCCAAGTAGCACCGTTTGATGGTGACTTAAGCGATTACTACAAGTGGCTAACCGAGCAACAAAAAGTTGAGCGCAAAGAAGCACAAGCATTGGCACCAGCAAAAGATGGCGCCAACAGTGCAGCAGCGAAAAAAGAGCAGAAACGTAAAGAAGCAGAATTTCGTAAACTGACGGCACCACTGCGTAAAAAGCTGACTCAATTTGAAAAGCAGATGGATAAATTAACGCAGGCTCTTGAAGAAGCCGAGCAAGAATTATCCGACACTTCACTGTATGAAGCTGAAAATAAGGCTAAACTGAATAAAGTACTCGCTCTCCAAGCGAGCAGTAAGTCACAACTAGAAGAAGTTGAAATGGATTGGATGTCCACTCAAGAAGAGCTTGAGCAGATGGAACAGGATATGGATAGCTTATGAGCCCAGAGCACGCCCCAATATCACTAACACTGGAACGACTATGGCAATTTAGCCTTCAGTATTACAGTGTGCGTGGTGTAAAGGATGCGTGCCTAGCTCTGCAAAACCAGTTCCACGGCAACGTCAATCTACTGCTGCTTCTCAAATGGCTTGATGAGCAGCAATTGTCTTTTGCTGAAGAAGAGTGGCACAAGGTACAACAGTGTTTGAGCCGCTCTGAAACCCTGCTTCATAGTTATCGAGAGCTACGTAAGCACCTCAAGGCGCACGTTGTTGACTCTCTCTACCGTGAAGCCCTGCAGTTTGAACTACAACTTGAGAAGCAACAGCAATCCGATCTTGTCGACTGTATTAACTCGCTGCAACTTTTCACCAATAAACAAGCGCCACTGGCTCTGCAATACTGTCGTTTATTAGGAGCAGAAAACCTCTACGACGCTTTTTCTGAACCAGCACCTCAGCCCTAACTCGTTCCCTTTTCTTTTTATTCAATCAAGACCCAAGCTTAACCGCGCCCTATCTCTCTCATGTGCATGAACTGAGCAATACGCATCATGAAATGTTTAGCACGCCTAACCTTGATATTATTCAATCGGTTAACTTTGGCTTGTTTTTGTATCTCGTATAAGTGAAAGCCTTGCGCTTACGCTGAGAATCAACCAAGCTCAAATAAAAACGTGGGCGTTTCACTGCAAGCTCAACACTTTATCAAAGCCCATAAAAGAAGCATGGATCGTTTTTATGACAATATTTACTGCAGCCGCTGGTCTCTCAAATCCGCACTTACAAACCTTAGTGCCACGATTTATTAGAAAACAAGCGCTGTTTCATCCTCACTGGCAAACCTTAGAAACACCCGATGGTGACTTTCTTGATCTTGCTTGGAGCGAATCACCAGACGGTGAAACCCCAAATAATGATGCTCAAAGTAGCAAGCCGATATTCGTTCTATTCCACGGTTTAGAAGGAAGCTTTGAGAGCCCTTACGCCAACGGACTGATGAATGCCTTTGCCAAAGATGGTTGGCTGTCCGTGATGATGCACTTCAGAGGTTGCAGCGGAAAACCCAATCGCTTAGCTCGCGCTTACCATTCAGGTGAAGTCGAAGATGCGCGATTTTTCCTAAGACATCTGCATGCGCAGTTTCCGAATAACCCCAAGGTCGCGGTTGGCATATCCTTAGGTGGAAACATGTTAGCGAACTATTTGGCTGAGTACGCAGATGACCCACTGCTATCGGCGGCGACCATCGTATCTGCTCCTTTTGACCTAGCGTGTTGCTCTAGTCGTATTGAACGTGGCTTCTCCAAGCTCTATAAGAAGTACCTGCTCAACTCTCTAAAATCAAACGCGCTTAAAAAGGTTAACCTGCTACAGGAAAAGCTTGGCATCACCGCTGAAGCCATCAAGAACATCACCAAACTGTATGAGTTTGATGAACGAATCACTGCACCTCTGCACGGCTTCAAAAATGCCCAAGACTATTATGCGCAATGTTCTGCGCTGCCCAAGCTCAATAAGATCAAACTGCCCACTCAGATCATTCATGCCAAAGACGATCCTTTCATGACCGATGATGTGATCCCAAAGTTCGTTCTGCCCGATAACATCGATTATCGACTGTTTCAAAAAGGTGGCCATGTTGGATTTATTACTGGCAGCACACTCAAACCAAGGTTTTGGCTAGAAGAAGCGTTGCCTGCCTACTATGAAAGTATCCAAGATTCGGCATAATGACCGAGCCTGAGTAAATAGAAGCAAAACATTACTAAGCACACGCATTTCTACATCAATAAACATATCTATGAACATAAAAGAGATAAGTATTTATGATCATTCCATGGCAAGACATTGCGCCAGAGACACTGGAAAACCTCATCAAAGAGTTCGTGCTACGTGAAGGCACAGACTACGGCGACGTAGAGGTTTCATTGCAAAACAAGATTGACCAAGTGAAACATCAATTAGCTTCAGGAGAAGTCAGCATCGTGTTTTCTGAGCTCCATGAAACCGTTGATATTCAAGTCACAAAACGCTTCTAAGCTGCGCTCATAAAGGAGCCGTGTTATAGTGGTAAACGATTGCTAACAAGTAAGTTACTCAAAAGACAAGGGTTGTCATGTCCGCTAAGCATCCAATTATTGCGGTGACGGGTTCATCTGGAGCCGGCACCACCACCACCTCAGAAGCCTTCCGTAAAATGTTCAATATGATGGACGTGAAGGCTGCTTGGGTTGAAGGGGATAGTTTCCATCGCTTCACTCGCCCAGAGATGGATGTCGAGATCCGTAAAGCGCGCGAGCAAGGTAAGCACATCAGCTACTTTGGTCCACAAGCCAACGACTTTGGTGCGCTAGAAGAGTTCTTCCGTAAATACGGGAACGAAGGAACAGGTAAAGTACGAAGCTACCTGCACACCTTCGATGAAGCCGTACCTTACAATCAAATGCCGGGCACCTTCACGCCATGGCAAGAGATCCCTGAAAATTCCGATGTGATGTTTTACGAAGGCCTACACGGCGGTGTGGTTGACGGCGACATTAACGTATCTCAACACGTCGATTTGCTGATCGGCATGGTGCCTATCGTAAACCTAGAATGGATCCAAAAATTCGTTCGCGACACCCGTGATCGTGGCCACTCACGTGAAGCGGTAATGGACTCTATTGTTCGTTCCATGGATGATTACCTTAACTACATTACCCCGCAATTCTCGCGTACTCATATCAACTTTCAGCGTGTTCCAACCGTAGATACATCGAACCCACTTAACGCCAAAGGGATTCCAAGTTTAGACGAAAGCTTCGTTGTTATACGTTTGCGTGGCATCAAAAACGTCGATTTTCCCTACCTGCTGGCTATGATTGATGGCTCGTTTATGTCTCGCCATAACACGCTAGTGGTTCCAGGTGGCAAGATGAGTTTTGCTATGGAGCTCATCGTGAGGCCAATCCTGCAACAACTCATCGAAACCGGAAAAATAGGTTAACAAAACGACATTCTGGTTGATTACTTTTCATACCGTGATCATGTGCACAATTTTGCGTAAAAAATCGTAGCTTGGTCACGATTAAAATCAAGAAATAGTACCTGAAAAAGGATACTATTCTTAAACGAAACACAAGATAGCTTGCAGCACTCAACGAGTGCTCTTATCCTACAAGTCAATCCAGGCTTAGCTAAAATACGGAAAGCGGCAAGCATACCCTGCAGAGGAAGTGAGATATTATGGTTCTAGGTAAACCTCAAACCGATCCAACATTAGAGTGGTTCCTTTCACACTGTCATATTCATAAGTACCCTTCAAAAAGTACTTTGATTCATGCTGGTGAAAAGGCAGAAACCTTGTACTACATCGTTAAAGGTTCTGTGGCAGTTCTTATCAAAGACGAAGAAGGTAAGGAAATGATTCTTTCTTACCTAAACCAAGGCGACTTCATCGGTGAGCTTGGCTTGTTCGAAGAAGACCAAGAGCGTACTGCTTGGGTTCGTGCTAAATCTCCTTGTGAAGTAGCTGAGATTTCTTTCAAGAAATTCCGTCAACTTATCCAAGTGAACCCAGATATCCTAATGCGTCTTTCAGCGCAAATGGCAAACCGTCTACAAGTAACTAGCCAAAAGGTTGGTGACTTAGCGTTCCTTGACGTAACAGGTCGTATCGCTCAAACGCTACTTAACCTAGCGAAGCAGCCAGATGCAATGACTCACCCTGACGGCATGCAAATCAAGATCACTCGTCAAGAGATTGGCCAAATCGTTGGTTGTTCTCGTGAGACAGTAGGTCGTATCTTGAAGATGCTAGAAGAGCAGAACCTCATTTCTGCACACGGTAAAACTATCGTGGTATACGGTACTCGTTAATCTCGATTAACTGAGCCAAAAACTTGAAAGCCACCAAATGCGAATTTGGTGGCTTTTTTTGTTTTCTGAAGATCTAGAGAGCAGATGCGAGATGCGAGATGCGAATAAAACACCTACAGCTTCCAAGTACAAACTGTCTCGAAACCAAGCCTCACCATATCTCTAGGGTAGAGTCCGTGCTCGTACCTTTTGTTAACCGTTGGTGCTTTCGAAGATCTTATCTGCTGATGCTGCAACGAATCCGGTGTACAACTCACCATTGGCCATCGCATAACGCTTAGCGAACTCATAGAAGCCACCAGGAATCATCTCATTGCCTTCAATAAATGAGACTGGGACTTTGTCTGCCATTGTTGATGATTGCTCTAATAAGACCTCTGGAGAGCCTTTAACCTCACCGCCAGATGCATTGATAGTGAAACCAGACTCGCTCAGGTAGTCATTCACAGCCTGCACTTCGTCGAAGTTATTAAGCTGGTTCACACTCACCGTAAAGTGGTTCGCACCATATCCATGAGCCGCTAGCCAAGACGCGTATTCGCTCTCTTTCGCTAACTGTTGGAAGTCAGCGAAGCTCAAATCCCATAGACGACCGCCAAACAAGAACTCATGCCCTTGCAGCTTGCTTGCATCTACTTGTTCAACCAACTTAGCAACGATCTGTTGTAGCTCACTTGAACACTCTTCTACCTTCAGCTCACTTATGAATACTTTGGGCTGTTTTAGATCTGGGTGCTCGTAATGCTTCGCGACTAGCTTCTTGCTCTCAAACAAGTAATCGCCACACGCTTGATAACCTAGCTCAAGGAAAGGCTTAGCCAATGTTTCAATCCCTAGCGGAGCAACATTAAAAGTACGCAGTGCAATGTGATCATTAATCAGAGCTTCGTCTTCTTTCAGCAAGTGGTGTACTTTCTCAGCCGATGGACACAGTCTATGAATGTAATCATCCCATAAAGATTTAAAGAGTAGATCGGGCGTCATGGTGACTCCTTGTCAGAGGTTCTAGCAAGCTAGTGATTTGGATTAGAAAGGGAGAGGCTGAGACACAGAGTCAGCAGCCATCAGCCTGTGACATACTTTTCTATTATTATCTACCGTCCAATCTTGGTGTCGGACGTGATGCAAAAGGGAAGCGATAACACCACTTCCCTATTTCAAACTTAACCAATGAGCCTCGTGCTCATAAACCGAAACTACAGCTCAATACCTGGGCTAAACGTTGCTGGTAGTTGAGTTTCACCACCTTCCATTGAAGCCATAGGGTAAGCACAGTAGTCCGCTGCGTAGTAAGCACTTGGGCGTAGGTTACCCGAAGCACCCGGACCACCAAACGGTGCATCACCACTTGCGCCTGTAAGTTGGCGGTTACGGTTAACAATACCTGCACGGATACGGTCAACGAAGTATTCCCATTCAGAATCATCTGTTGATACTAAGCCAGCAGATAAACCAAAGCGTGTGTCGTTAGCCAACTCAACCGCTTGCTCTAGCGATTGGTAACGAACCACTTGCAGCAATGGACCGAAGTACTCTTCATCTGGCAGTTCAGCAATGTTGGTTGCATCGATAATACCCGGAGAAACAAACGCCGCTTCACCCGCTTTTGCTTCGACTAGACTTACACCGCCTAACGATTGCAGATTCGCTTGCGCGTCCAGAATGAACTTAGCCGCAGCTTCAGAGATCTGTGGCCCCATGAAGGGTGCTGGCTCAGCGAATGGCTGATCGACACGAATCTTCAAGGTCGCAGCAACGAGCTTATCCAGTAGTTGATCGCCCTTCTCTCCAACAGGAACATACAAACGACGAGCACATGTACAACGTTGACCCGCACTGATGAAAGCCGATTGGATGATAGTGTATACCGTTGCGTCTGCATCACCGTATTGGTCGCTGATCACCATAGGGTTGTTGCCGCCCATTTCTAGTGCCAGCATCTTGCCCGGTTGGCCCGCGAATTGACGGTGTAGGATATGACCGGTATTGGCACTACCTGTGAATAGTACGCCATCAAGACCTTTAGCATCTGCTAGTGCAATACCTGTCTCTTTAGCGCCCTGTACTAGGTTGATTACGCCAGCAGGAAGACCCGCTTCTTGCCATAGCTTCATTGCAAACTCACCCGTCCAAGGTGTCTGCTCTGAAGGTTTGAATACTACGGTGTTACCTGATAGCAGAGCTGGAACAATATGACCGTTAGGTAGGTGACCTGGGAAGTTGTAAGGACCAAATACCGCCATCACGCCCAATGGACGGTGACGAAGTACAATTTGGTTGCCCGCCGCTTCACGTGAAGCTTCACCGGTACGTTCGTGGTAAGCACGAATAGAGATAGCGATTTTACCCGCCATTGCACCCGCTTCAGTGCGAGTTTCCCAAATCGGTTTGCCCGTCTCTTTTGCGATGATCTGTGCAATCTCTTCGCTGTTCTCTTTTACCTTCTCAGCAAAGTTCAACACGATCGCTTCACGCTCTGCAAAGCTCAATTTTTTCCAAACCAAGAAGGCTTCACGAGCTGCTGCTACTGCAGATTCAACCTGTGCTGGTGTTGCGCTATCACCTTGCCACACTACTTCATTGTTGTATGGGCTTACTGATGTCATGGCGTCACCTTGACCTGCCACCCACTGTCCTGCTATCCACTGAGTCATACTTCTATCCTTAAAATCTTCGACAGATAATCGCCGATCTTACTGAGCCAACATGCGAACGAATTCGCCTTCTTTTACTTCAAGAGCGCTTGCTACTTCAGATGATAAAATCACTGTGTCGCTTGCTTGGTCATACGCGCCTTTCGCGGCTACTGCGCGGAAGTTCTCAAATGAGGTATTACCAATTAGGAAATCTTTAGAGCTTGAGTGCTCTGCAATTTGAACCTGTGCTCTAATCGCATGACGCACAGATTCGATGTTTCTTAAATCACACTCAACCGTTGGGCCCGCATCAAAGATATCGACATAGCCACGGTTAGTGAAACCTTCACGTTCCAACAACTTAAGTGCAGGGCGCGTATTGTCATGAACCTCTCCGATCACCGCCTGAGCTTCTTTGCTCAGTAGGTTCACATAGATAGGCAGCTTCGGCATAAGATCAGCAATGAAGCCTTTCTTACCAATACCGGTTAGGTAATCAGCAAGCGTGAAATCAATCGAGAAGAAGTGCTCTTGCAGCCATTGCCAGAAAGGAGAATTACCTTCTGCATCCGATACACCACGCATCTCAGCAAAAATCGTTTTCGAAAAACGCTCTGGGTGCTCAGACATGATCAGGAAGCGACACTTCGACATCAAACGACCATTCAATCCACCACGGAAAGCTGGGCGCAAGAACAATGTGCAGATCTCACTGCATCCTGTGTAGTTATTACCGAAAGTCAGTAGCTTCACGACGTTATTCACGCCAAGCTTTTGCGATGAGTGAACCACTTTGCTGATGTGGTACGAATAAAACGGGACATCCCAGCCAATTGAGGCTTCAATGCCAGTCGTACCCGCAACTTCACCCGTTTCAGTATCAAAGCCAACCATTAGGTAGCCTTCATCACCGGGTTCAGTCACGTCTTGTTTGGCAAAGCTGTATTCAGAATGAGTAATACGGTTAGTTAACAGTTCTTCGTTAACCGGAAGAGATGTGAATCCGTGACCAGATTCAACCGCGCAGGTATGCAGCGCATCGTAATCAGATAATTTTATTGGGCGAACAACTAGCATCAATATTCCCTCCAGATGCAAAATAGGCCCAAAACCAGAAGCTTGGGCCTTTAGCAGAACGTCATGGGATCGCTCTATTGGCAATCATTCCTATGACGCCGCTCAGGCTAAACTAGCGTAGCAATTGCTTTGTCTAGTTTTGATAAGCCTTCTTCAATTTCTTGTGTAGTAATAACCAGTGATGGCGTGAAACGAACCACGTTTGCACCCGCAACCAGTACCATCAAGCCTTGTTCGCCTGCTGCTACTAATACGTCACGTGCACGGCCTTGCCACTCTTCGTTAAGCGCAGCACCTAGTAGTAGGCCTTTGCCACGAACTTCACTGAAAATTTGGTACTTATCGTTAATCTTAGCAAGACCATCACGGAACAATGCTTCGCGCTCTTTCACGCCAGCTAATGTTTCAGGTTGGCTAACCACATCAACAACCGCTTCTGCTACTGCACATGCCAGCGGGTTACCACCGTAAGTAGAGCCGTGTGTGCCAACTTTTAGGTGTGTCGCAAGTTCAGAAGTCGTCAGCATTGCACCGATAGGGAAACCACCACCTAGAGATTTTGCTGTACTTAGGATGTCTGGCGTTACACCTAGACCTTGGTAAGCATAGAAATTACCAGTACGACCATTACCGGTTTGCACTTCATCAAAGATCAGCAGTGCATTGTGTTTGTCACACAGTTCACGAACTGTGTTCACGAATTCAGACGTAGGAGAAATGATACCGCCTTCGCCTTGCAGAGGTTCCATCATGATGGCACAAGTGCGATCAGAGATATGCGCTTCTAGTGCTGCAATATCGTTGTAAGGTAGGTGAGTCACATCGCCTGGTTTAGGACCAAAGCCATCAGAATAAGCTTCTTGACCACCAACCGTTACGGTAAAGAAAGTACGACCATGAAAACCTTGTTTGAATGCAATGATTTCAGATTTCTCAGGACCGTGAACATCCGCCGCCCAACGACGAGCTAGCTTTAGAGCTGCTTCGTTAGCTTCCGCGCCAGAGTTTGCAAAGAATACTTTTTCTGCAAAACATACGTCTGTTAGCTTTTTCGCTAGACGCAGTGCAGGTTCGTTGGTCATCACGTTACTTAGGTGCCAAATCTTGTTTGCTTGCTCAGTAACTGCGTTAACCATTGCCGGGTGACAGTGACCCAAACAGCTCACAGCGATACCACCAGCAAAGTCGATATACTCTCGGCCTTGTTGGTCCCAAACGCGTGCGCCTTCCCCTTTTACTGGGATCATTTCCATTGGGTTATAACAAGGCACCATCACCTCATTAAACAGACTACGTTCTACTTTATTTTCCACTGTCATCGTACATTCCTTCTCGATACCGCAAGCTTCGCAAATAAGCGTAATGGTTCATAAGTGAGACAAAGATATTTTGTCTCGCCATAATCCCGCTGCAGCATTATATTTACATTTAATTAACCTTTTCAATAGTAGATTATTCTTTAGCTATCCCTTACAACCAGCTAAACGTCACTACCTATGACTATTTATGCATCAATCAATCTGTTTTATGAAGCTTTTTTTACCTAAACGTACAGCTAGCAACAGCAAAGCCTTACTGGTATTGCGGTATCTAGGGTTCGAGAGGAAATAACGCGAATAATTTTGCATAGGCTAAAAACTTAGCGAAGCGAGAGAGAAATGTTATAAAAAGTGATCGGCGTCAGAGGGAGAGAGGCGCGTAAAGCCCGAATTTAAACGCTTAACGAATGGGCTGACATCTTTGACTGGCTGATTTAGGCTGAGAAAGGGTCAAATTTAAACACTTAGCGAGCTAGGAAGTTAGCGAGAAGCTGGTGTCCTTGCTCTGTTTTAATCGATTCAGGGTGGAATTGAACGGCATCAATTGGCAAGGTTTTGTGTTGATAACCCATGATCTCATCCATGCTTCCATCTTCAAATTCTGTCCAAGATGTGAGCTCAAAGCAGTCTGGTAATGTGCCGTTTTTCACGACTAAAGAATGGTAACGCGTCACAGTCAACGGGTTATTCAATCCTTTAAAAACACTCTTGCCGTTATGACGGATTGGAGAGGTTTTACCGTGCATCACTTGTCTGGCTCTCACCACTTCACCACCAAAAACTTGAGCAATGGCTTGGTGACCAAGACACACACCTAAGATCGGCAGCTTACCAACAAAGTGTTCAATCACCTGTAGCGAGATTCCCGCATCATTGGGCGTACAGGGACCCGGCGAGATAACAAGATGACTAGGATTCAGCGCTTCAATTCTCGCAATATCAATCTCATCGTTGCGAACAACTTTTACAGTTACCCCTAACTCACAGAAATACTGATACAAGTTATAGGTAAAGGAGTCGTAGTTATCGATGATAAGTAACATGGGTCGAAATCGTTTGCTAAATACTAAAGGATTGGGGATATAGGGGCGGTATTGTGCAATACCCTTGGCGAAAGGCAAGTGGAAACTGCATTTCGCCAATAATTAAGGCCAACCTAAGTTGACCTTAATTGTTTACAGATAACTTTCAGTTACCTGTATCAGCTGGCTTGCGCAGTTAACGATGTCGCTACTTGCGACGACGCCACATTGCTAAGCCAAACAATGACATCAGTGCACCGAAGCCAAATGAACCACCTACTCGCAGTTCAAGAACAGCAGGATCATGATCCGATGAACGGAAGTGATCTTGGTACTTAGGCAGATCGCCTTTGTACTCTTCGTTGTAGTCAAACAACGTCGATTCACCACCATTAATGTGCCAGTCAGTTGCATCCACCACCATGTCTTTCAGGCTGTCGCTAATCAACAGGTGATCCAGTGCGCCCACTTCGTCATTGTATGAGTAACTCCAGCTGTCAGGGTGCTTTTGAGCCACTGCATTAATGTAACCGTAGTTCTTAGTAATCACCGCACCGCTATCACCAAATTGCTCAACACCATCAATGTAAGTGTTACGAGCTGCTTTGATTTGCTTACCGTATTTCTCTTCAGAGTAATCTGTTAGTACCAGCATTGGATCTTCCATGCCGTACGAGTTCATGTCACCCAGAATCACTTTATGGCCTTTGATGCCATCAAGCGCTTCACCCAGTGCAACTGCCGCAGCTACGCGGAAGTTCTCACATGAACCTTGCTTATCAGCATCAACACCACCTTGACCGCCTTGCTCTACCGGTGCTGCATCTTCCCAACACTTAGAGCCTTTCGATTTAAAGTGATTAATCGCTACGGTGAGTTTCTCTTTGGTGCCCTTAACTTTAAAGGTTGGCGCCAATGAGTCACGCTGGTAGTTCTTACCGTCTTCAATTACCTTACCTGAATCGTCTAACACCTCTGGTGCTTGCTGGCTTGGCATAGCGATAACGCGGCTGTCTTTAAGCTTCACGACCTTCTTACGGTAGATAACACCGGTTGTGATTACGTCGGTACCAATCGAATCCATCTCATCGGTTACGCCATCTTCGTTCGAGTCGACAGCCACAAAGGTATAACGGTCTTTCTTACTCTCAATGCGATCATTCAGTTGGTTTACAAGTTGTTGAATGGCAGAGCCTTCACCAAAACCGTTGTTCTCTATCTCCATCAAACCAATAATGTCGGCGTCTAGACGAAGAATCGCGTTCACAATCTTCTCTTGCTGCATCTCAAATTCAGTGATGCTGTTCGCACCACGGTTGTTGCCATGCTGGTTCGCATCACCGCCAAATGGAGAGTTGAAGTAGTTCAGTACATTGAAGGTCGCGATACGTAGGTCGCCTTCATCCATATCTGGTTTGTCGGTACGTGGGTCGTTACGTACAAAGTTCTCAGCCGAGATCTGGTTAGTCGCAATTAAACGGTACTCACCGTAGCTGTAAGTCAACACACCTTCTAGACCAACAATGGTTTCATCGATACGGATGTAATCTTCTGTTGAGCCATCTTGATCGATATCAGTGCGGCCAAAGTCTGGATAGAAAGGTACTTGTCCGTCCCCTGCTTTTTGATCCGTTTCTACGAAAAGACGACGATCAGCGTTGTCTTCCGTTTGTTGCTTCGCTTCGTCAGAACCTGCTGCGAAGAGCTGGTTCGGCTGCATGTTAATACGCTCATGTGCCAATACCATGTTGTTACGACGACCTGCGTAGTCATAACCAAAGGTACGCGTGACACGCATATCAAGCGCTTCGGTTGTTTTCACCAACATGCCTTCATAGCGTTCAAGTGTTGCTGCGAAGTTCTCATCACTGTCTAGCGCTTCAATTGCCGTCGCTTCAGGTGCTTGTTGTTCGCCTTGTTTTAGCCACTGGTTGTTTTCAACTTTAAGCTGAGTGTGGCTGTAGTATTCTTGAACCTTACCTTTCACACACACCACATCGCCTGCAGCTAATTCTGAGCTAGATTGATTGGTATGAACAAATAGGCCTTCAGAAGTACTCGAGTTGAAATCATCCTCAAGGGCTTGCAGATAGAAGCCTTTGGTTAGGCCTGTTGTCACTGTGCTAACCACACCTTTTACGAAGTATTCATCGTCGGTGATGTACGGGTAGCCATCGATGAACGGTGATGTTGCACCCTCGCCTTGGATCTCTTGAATGGTGGTAAATACCGGGTCTGAGCCATCTTCTGTACAAATAAAGGCTTCTGGCAGCTCAACACTGTCTAGTGAACCTAGCCCTTCAATACTGTCTTTTGGTAGCGATACCCACTGTGAAGCATCAAACGTCGCAGAAGGTGTTTGTGTCGCACGAACCAAAGTAACATCTTTGCCCCAGTCCACATCGCCCATCAAACCAACAACATCATGCACCGAACCATCTGCATTCAAGATAGCTAGCGGGTCGTCACCATTATGATTAGCCAATGAAGCATTTAGAATGTCAGAGACCGCCTTAATCTCATCACTAGCACTGGTATGAGCAACAACAAGCACCTCACCGGGCGCTAAAACGTGGCCATCTAAAGGTAAAGTGGCGCCCCATGATCCATTGCCATTGGCAGACTTCGCCAGTGAGTAACCATCTAAGTTAATGCTGCTATCGCCGTTATTGGCGATCTCAACCGCTTTGTTGTAGCTGCCGCCTTCCACATATTGTGAAATAAACAAATCAGCGTGTGCGCTTGTGGTTAACAAGCTACCAATTGCCACTGCTAGCAATGAAGGTTTGTGTAAAAGAGCCATCCGTTTCACCTGAGTTCATTGATTTATAGTCACTGCCATCTATGGGCAGTCATGTATTTTGTGGTAACTATCAGGTTTATTTATGAAAGGAATAAGTCAGTTGGCAAGAAAATGAGGAACTTATCACTTTGGAATCATCAATTGTTTGGCACGTTATATATTTCCAACATATATAGAAATGAGTATGAATTTATAAAGTTCAGAAGTGCTAAATAAGATCACCTGCACAGCATTAATATGATGGATATGCTAGTCAGATACTGCGTAAATTATCAATTCAAACAAGGGGGTTCGAGGAAGGTAAATGGAATGGGCATTAAAAAGCCCAAAGTAAACAAAAGCTACTTTGGGCTCAAATTTTCAAGCGAGTCGTGTTAGTTCACCCTATGGGCGAGTAACAAAACCTACTGCTTCGTATGCTTTTTTCAGTGTTACTGCAGCACGCTCAGACGCTTTTTCAGCACCCGCTTTCATTACTGTATCCATGTAAGCACGGTCAGCACGGATACGGTGGTATTCAGCTTGAATCGGCTCAAGCATCTCAACTAATGCTGCGCCTACATCTTTCTTGAATGGACCGTACATCTCAACACCTTGGTATTGCGCTTCGATCTCTTCAAACGTTTTACCTGTCGCTGCTGAGTAAAGACCCATTAGGTTAGAGATACCCGCTTTGTTTTCCCAGTCGTGAGCAATACGTGGCGGTGTTTCTGCATCCGTTTGCGCTTTGTTGATCTTCTTGATGATCGACTTAGGCTCTTCTAACAGAGTAATCACGTTCTTACGGTTATCATCCGACTTAGACATCTTCTTAGTCGCATCTTGCAGGCTCATTACACGTGCATTCACTGTTGGAATGTAAGGTTCTGGCACTTGGAAGATTGGCGTTTCAGGACCGTAGATGTTGTTGAAACGAGTTGCGATATCACGCGCTAGCTCTAGGTGTTGTTTCTGGTCGCTACCTACTGGCACTTGGTGAGCACCGTAAAGCAGGATGTCTGCAGCCATCAACACTGGGTAGTCGTATAGGCCTACGTTTACGTCGTTTGAGTGACGTGCAGACTTATCTTTAAACTGAGTCATACGGCTCAGTTCACCCATTTGCGTGTAACAGTTAAGAAGCCAACCAAGTTGAGCATGCTCTGGTACGTGTGACTGAACAAATAGCGTGCTCTTCTTTGGATCAACACCGACAGCAAGACAGATTGCTAGTGCGTCTAGAGTCGCTTCATGCAGTGCTTTCGGATCTTGGCGAACCGTAATTGCGTGAAGGTCTACAACACAGTATTGGCAATCGTAATCATCTTGCATCTGTTGCCATTGACGTAGAGCACCCAAGTAGTTACCGATACTTAGTTCACCAGATGGTTGAACACCACTCAATACGATGGGCTTGCTCATGGTTTTAATTCCTTTGCTTATTCGCTAAGTTTATTGAACGCTTAGCTTCTTAACTTAAATATAGAAAAGCCGCACAGCTCTTTCTGCGCGGCTCATCCAGTGTACTCATTGATAAGTATTTTGCTAGTGGGTTAGCTAACTTTTGTACGCTTTATGCTGAAACTAGAACGACATCTAGTAATTGCGCGACGTTATCCGCCACATAGTCAGGGTTTGATGCTGAAATTGGCTCACCGTGATTGTAGCCGTAAGTCAGACCAAACGAATGACAACCCGCATTCTTAGCCGCTTTAATGTCGTTGCTTGAATCACCAACCATCAACATCTCTTCCGCTTTAACGTTGTGCTTTTCTAGCAACCAATTCAGTGCGACTGGATTCGGTTTCTTCTCTGGGAAAGAGTCGCCGCCCAAAACATCAACAAAGTACTTATCGATACCGTGTTGCGCTAGAACGTCGGGTACAAATTTCGATGGCTTGTTAGTTACCAATGCCATAGTAAAGCCCGCTTTGTACAACTCTGCCAGCGTCTCTTTTACTGATGGGTAAAGGTGGCTCAGCTTGTGACCGCCCTGCTCGTAGAAATCATCAAACAGGATACGCGCCTTTTTCAGTAGCTCTGGCTCAAGGCTTGGGTCAACTGTCAGGTTACGGCTGAGTGAACGCCCGATAAGCACATCAGCACCATTACCTACGTAGTCGCGAGCTTGTTCTTCGCTCACTGAAGGGAAGCCCAACGCCTGACAAGCTTGGTCAGCGGCAACGGCCAAATCAGGCACGCTATCTAACAAGGTTCCATCCAAATCAAAGGCGATCAGTTTTATTGAGCTTAATGACATCTTACTTTCCTATTTATTATGTTCGTCTTATGAGTTGAGCGATAAGACGTAAAAAAGGGGCCAATGAGCCCCTTAATATTCAATCTATCTGTAGTTTTACGATTATGCGTTTACTTTTGCAAGCTCTGCACGCATCTCATCAATCACTTCTTTGTAATCCGGTTGATTGAAGATAGCAGAACCCGCAACGAACATATCTGCACCCGCTTCTGCGATTTCACGGATGTTATCCACCTTCACGCCGCCATCAATCTCAAGGCGAATGTCACGGCCTGACTCATCAATCAGCTTACGAACAGCACGCAGCTTATCTAGCGTGTGAGGAATGAATGATTGACCGCCGAAGCCAGGGTTCACAGACATCAGTAGAATCATGTCTACTTTATCCATAATGTAATCTAGGCAAGACAGAGGCGTTGCTGGGTTAAGAACTACACCCGCTTTACAGCCGTGTTCTTTGATCAGTTGTAGAGTGCGGTCAATGTGTTCCGATGCTTCAACATGGAAGGTAATCATTGATGCGCCAGCTTTTGCAAACTCAGGCACAATGCTGTCAACTGGCTTAACCATTAGGTGAACATCGATAGGAGCAGTAATGCCGTAGTCGCGCAGCGCTTTACAGATAGGCGCGCCAAAAGTCAGGTTAGGTACGTAGTGGTTGTCCATCACATCGAAGTGCACAACATCAGCACCAGCTGCGAGTACTTTTTCTACGTCTTCACCAAGACGAGCAAAATCTGCAGACAAAATCGATGGAGCGATTAGAAAATCTTTCATACCAAACCTCTTAAGAGTAAGTAAATTGCGAATGTCACCGCCTTGGTGATATCTCATACGCAAATACAAGACTCAATCCCAAGACTATTTGGTGTGCAATTCTACCTAAGCACCTAAGCAGATCCTAGCAGTTCGAAAGATTAGTTTAAGAAAGTATCCGCTGGTCACTCAATTTAATGAGTTTGGTGGATATTCTGACCATTACTACTCTGCTGATGCGTGCTGCTGGTTTTTCTCTTTATGGAAAAGCGCCAGTAGCTCATCAACTTTATTACGCCCAGCGCCATTGCGGCTGATAGTGCGTTTTACCTTCACCACGTTCAACTCCGCACCATGATATAAGCGACGCGTTAGTGTCGTATCGTGGTTTGAAATCAAAACAGGGATACCGCGTTCCATTGCTGCTTTTTCAGCAACATCCGCCAGTGCAGCTTGGTCATCTAAGCTAAAGCCATTACCTGCATAAGAGGTAAAGTTAGCGGTATTCGATAGCGGTGCGTACGGAGGATCACAGTAAACCACGCAGCCTTTGCGCGCGCGGCTAAAGGTTTCATGGTATCCCTCACAGACGAAGGTGGCCTTTTTCGCTTTCTCGGCAAAAAACTCCAGCTCAGCTTCTGGGAAGTAAGGTTTTTTATAAGAACCAAATGGAACGTTAAAACCGCCCTTCTTGTTGTAACGACATAGGCCATTGAAGCCAAATCGGTTCATATACAAGAAAGCCAACGAACGATACATGACGTTGTCTGTACCATTGAACTCAGCGCGAATATCTAAGAACGCTTCTTTACGGTTGTTCTCAGGACAGAACCAGCGCTTCGCTTCCGAGATATAGGTCTCAGGATCGGTTTTAAGTAGGTTGTACAGGTTGATAAGATCAGGATTGATATCTGCAAGCAGGTACTGTTCAAAGTCAGTATTCAGGAATACTGAGCCGGCACCAACAAACGGTTCTACCAATTTACGAGCAGGTGGCAGGTGACGTTGGATGTCTTCAACTAGGCCATATTTACCACCAGCCCATTTTAGAAAGGCACGCTGCTTTTTCATTTACTGCTCTATCTATCAACTCAAAAATAAGGCTGCGGAATGTAACATATTTTGAGGCTAAGCTCAGGGTTATTTCGCACGTTCTATCTCTCGATGCACTTGATTCATCGATTTTGCCCAAGGTTCCAACTGTTGAAGTGGTTTTGATAACGCACTTACCGCGTCTCTCGCCACTTGAATCGTTGGGTAATCTTGATAAGTAATAATAAACCACTTGGTGTCGTTGCGAAGTGTTGGGTAAATACGAACCTTGTTCTCAAGGTCATATTCTTCAATGAAAGATTGTACGTCTTCCAATGAGGTCATCGTACTCAACTGCAGGGTATAAGCTCGCGGTGAGATAGCTTGCAGCTCTTCGCGAGAAAATGAGAAAGTGATTTTCTTAGTTGGTGGCGTGGGCTGTGTTAAGTCTGCTGCTTCATCAGCTGAAGGCTGTAACTCCACTTTTTCCGCATCTGATTGTGAACTAACCTCGGCACCTGTGTTTTCTTCAACAGCAGCATCAATCGCACTGGTATTGGCGCTTTCAGGTTTATCATCAAGCAGGGCATCAACCACATCAGAGGTGATAACGACACGCTGTTGATCTTGCTCGACTTCACCAACACTGGCTGTCTCTTCAACGACTGTCGGTGGCAGAGACGAACTGTCATCATCGGCACCTTGGTAACTCATGTCGGCTTCGGCTTCAGAATCTACCATACCATCGACGCCAGTTTGCTCAGCACCGCTTTCCACGTCAAAAGTCGGAATCGCTGTCTGCTCAATCGGAGCAATAAGAGACTGCGCTTTATCGTCGGGGGTTGGTTGACTGAACATCCACCAATAGCCACCACCAATTAAAACCAACAACAAGGCCACCACAATCGCGATATTGATGGGTGAGCCAATAATTGAGCGAATAATAATCCTTTTTTCCACTTTCAATTCTCCTAAAGCCATTAACTCACCAGGCAGAGGTTGCGCTTTATTAAACGCACTTCGCACGCGAGTTTCAGACTCATCATCAACATATCGAATCACCAGTGATTCAAAGAAATGTTCAGCTTCTGGCTGCGAAAGATCATCGATCTCGAGATCGATAGGCTTGTGTTGTTGGCCGTAACTCAGACGTGTTAATAGCGTGTCTAAGTGACCAGTATCCGAGAAGAGAACGATATTGATCGTCCATTGAGGGTTTGATTGAGCTTCCAGTACCAACATCCATAGTTCGGATACCAATAGCTCAGAGAGTCGGTGGGCATCATCAACAACGATAACCACATTACACGGCTCCCCATCCAGTAACCTTGTCAGGCTATCTGATAAAGAATCATGTTGATTAAATAGCGGGTCAGAAACAATTTGGCTAAGAATAAGCGCGCGGCGTTGTTGATCGTCTTGGCTTGGATGACAAAGCAGTAAACACTGATTTTTTTCTGTCGACCATGCTTCAAGATAACGCTGAGCCAACCAAGATCGACCAGAGCCAGCTTTGCCAGCAACCGTCACAAGGTTTGAACCAAAGTTAGTCAAAAGCTGTAAGCGCTCTAGCAGCTCAACTTGAGATTCTAACTCTAATACTCTTAATTCATGAGCCAAACTCATTGGGGATCCCTACTGATAAGATCGATCAGTAAAACGCTTCAGTTGCCTAGAGTTTAGCTAGGCAACCTCACAACCAAATTTAAAGAGTACGGCAGAAATCGATCGCTTGTTTAATGATGTCTTGAGGCACATCAGCGACCACTTCAGCAGTACCAATACTTGTTGGTAATACCAAACGCAACTGACCAGACAGCACTTTTTTATCGCGCATCATGTGCTTCATAAAGTCTTCAAAAGACATGCTTTCTGGCGTATGGATTGGTAGTTTCGCATTCTTGAGTATAGAAATAATTCGCTCAAGTTGCTGCTGAGAGATCAGTCCCTGTAATTGAGCTGTTTTCGCTGCCATTACAGTGCCTGACGACACAGCTTCACCATGTAGCCAATTACCATAGCCTAGTTCTGCTTCAATCGCATGACCAAATGTATGACCTAGGTTCAATAACGCTCTGATTCCTGACTCTTTTTCATCTAGAGCCACCACTTCAGCCTTAATTGCACAACAACGAGCAATCGCGGTAATCAGTGCTTCTTCATCAAGTTGATAAAGTTTCTCTAGATTCTGCTCCAACCAATCAAAGAAGGCTTCATCGTAAATGATGCCGTATTTGATCACCTCAGCAATGCCCGCTGCAAACTCGCGCTCTGGAAGCGTTGATAAACAGTTGGTATCGATGATCACAGATTTCGGTTGGTAAAAAGCGCCGATCATATTCTTACCAAGAGGATGATTTACTGCGGTTTTACCACCAACAGAAGAGTCCACTTGAGAAAGAAGGCTCGTCGGGATTTGAATGAAATCAATACCGCGTTGGTAACAAGAAGCAGCAAAACCGACCAAGTCACCGATAACACCACCACCTAAAGCAATCACCACCACATCGCGGCTGTAATTTCCTTCAAGCATGTAGCTCATCACTGAATTGAACGTTTCAAGGGTTTTGTACTGTTCACCGTCTGGCAACTCTAAAAGAGATGTCTGACAGCCGACTTGATCCAATAGCGATAAAATTTTATCAGCATAAAGAGGCGCTACTGTCACATTACTGATAACAACAACTTTCTGTTTGCCTGATAAAAAAGAAAGGTACGCCGGGTCTTCAAATAACCCGGCGCCAATAGAGATAGGGTAGCTACGCTCAGCTAGATTGACCGTAATCCGTTCCATGGGTTTGCTCTCCGAAAAATGAACTTAACGTTCTTCTAGCATTTTTACGATCTGGTTGGCTACCACTTTTGCACTTTGGTCGTCAGTACGAACTGTGTAGTCCGCCACTTCTTCGTATAGTGCGTTGCGAGATACAGCTAGATCTTCTAGCACATCACGCGGGTTGTCTGTTTGAAGTAGAGGGCGTTTCTTGTCGCGGTTAGTGCGAGCAAGTTGCTTTTCAATTGTTGTCTCTAGGTATACAACAATGCCTCGTGCAGATAGACGGTTACGGTTTTCTTTGCTCAACACTGAACCACCACCTGTCGCAAGAACAATACCTTGTTCTTCTGTCAGATCATTGATTACAGATTCTTCGCGCTTACGGAAACCTTCTTCGCCCTCAACATCAAAAACCCATGCGATGTCTGCGCCAGTGCGCTCTTCGATCACAGTGTCAGAGTCTAGAAACTCCATATGAAGTTGGGAAGCTAGGTGTCTACCAATTGTACTTTTGCCGGCGCCCATTGGGCCAACAAGAAAAATATTGCGTTTCTCAGCCATGTTTTTAGCAGTAATTTACAACGTTAATTCAATGACATCGCCACAAGGTAGGTCAGTACAAGTACTGAAATTAAAAGGCCCGTGGCACCGATTCCTCACAGATAATTCGTGATAAGACCCGAAATTATCAAGGTTAGGTGCCACTAATGCAACTTTATTTTTAATCTAATTGTTCATTACTGAATCACAACTTTAGGTGTGACAAAAATAAGTAGTTCACTTTTACCTACATTTTCATAGCTGCGACGGAACAATGCCCCCAAAACTGGCAGGTCTCCCAACAGAGGAACTTTATCGACCGTACTGCTCACGCTGTGTTGAAATATCCCACCAAGGACGACAGTTTCACCATTATTAACAAGCACTTGCGTACCAATACGTTGAGTATCAATCGCCACAGCTTCACCGGTTCCGGTTTTTACCACTTGTCCTGGTCTATCTTGAGTCACACTCAAATCCAACACCAAGCGATTGTCGGGCGTTATCTGCGGCGTCACCTTGAGACTCAATACCGCTTTCTTAAATGCGACCGACGTTGCACCACTTGAAGAGGACTCTAAGTAAGGTATTTCAGTACCTTGCTCAATATAAGCCGGCTTTTTATTGGTGGTGATTAAGCGTGGGCTCGAAATGATTTCAGCTTTCGACTCTTGTTGCAGTGCTGAGAGCTCAAGATCGAGTAAGGTATCAGACCCCAACTTGGCCACCTGAAACGCAATACTCGAAGCGTTCGGTGACGTTGCCCCTAAGTTTACGTTCAGATAGTCATCTATCACGCTGCTGCCGCTATCGTCGTCATATGGCGTAATCGCTGATGGGTGGTTACCTTCGATTGAACCGCCAACCGTGAAGCTTCCGTTGGTTGAGGAAACACCCCAGCGCACTCCTAACTCATCAAGGTTACCCTCGGTAACAGTAACAATACGCGCTTCTATCTGTACCTGTTTCACGGGAATATCCAGCGACTCAATGATGCCTCTGATCACCGCAATGTTTTCTTCCAATTCACGAATCAGTAGTGAGTTGGTTCTCTCATCAATGGTAATCGAACCACGATCGGACAACATGCTGACTGCGCCTTCACCACCAATCATGTCGGCTATGTCGGTGGCTTTAGCAAAGTTAATCTTAATGATTTCCGATTTGAGCTCCCCTAACTCTTCCTCTAAACGCGATTTCTCTAACGCTTGCTGCTCACGAAGGTCGAGCTCTGCTTTCGGCGCGACTAAGATAACATTGCCATCAACACGCTTATCCAAGCCTTTAACTTGCAAGATAATGTCGAGAACTTGCTGCCAAGGTACGCCATCTAAGCGTAAAGTCAGGTTACCCGCGACAGAATCAGACACCACGAGATTAAAGTCGTTGTAGTCTGCGATCAACTGAAGGACATTTCGTACTGGGATGTCCTGGAAGTTAATCGATATCAGCTTGCCCTCTTTCTCTAGGATGCTTTTTTCTTTGGTCGCTTCATCGATAACCGGTTTGCTTATCACCACCTCAATAAAACGCCCCTTTAGATTGTATTCATACTGATAGTCACTGCTAATCGTCGCAAGCAGCCGAGTGCTTGGTGTCTCTTTGTAGACTTCAATCCCTTCAACTAACGTGGCGAAGTCTTTCACATCCAGAAGGTAGAGTTTGTCATCATCAACCTGAGTATTGAGTAGCTCTATGCTCAAGCCTTCCTGAGCACGTTGAACATCCACCACAGCGGTGGTGGTCGCTAGCTCAAGGATAATGATGGCGTCTTTATCCTTGTTCACCCTAAAATCAATATTCTCCAATTTGTTAGGTAAGCTCTCGGCATGGCTGAGCACGCTAACAACCAACATCACAGACACAGCAAAACCTTGTAGAGCCTTGCTCACTAATCCACTTATTCCTTTAATCATATTTACATCTCATATCCACATCATGTGACATTGGTTTACTTCAGAGCCAGCCTAACGTTGCGCTTATGCCAACAACCTAAGCCATCTGGAAGAGTTTCATTAATTTGAACGTACTGGCTCGTCACCTTAGTCACTCGACCATTGTTTAAGCCGATAAACTGGCCTTTCTTGACGTTTACCACGTTCCCATTGGGTGTTTGCACTAAGCCAAACACGCTTGAGCCACTGCCCATCACGCCTCTTAAACGAAGCTTACTCAGCGGATACTTCTCTAACTTTCCATTACGAGAACGGGCTCTGGGTTGCCAACAATCTTTCTTAACCAAAGGTTGGTTTTGCACAATGGCTTCTTTAGGCAGTTCAAAGGGAGGACGAAATGCGCGACGCTGATAAGTTGCCGCCGTGAATTCAGTTGCAGGGACAAGTTGCTCGACATCTTTTCTCGCTTTGGCTTCAACCTGCGCCACAAAGTCTTGCAGTGAATCTTGATTAGCCTTGCAGCCAGACAACGCAAGCAACAACACAATTGAGTAAAGTGCGCTATTGGGTTTCATCATTGACCTCCGGTTTAAACTGGTAGGTATAGGCTCGAACCCTAAAGTGCAGCGTGCTACTTTCTTGGCTGACTCGCTGCCAATTCACATCATCAAAGCTGATGATACGCGGCAGCTTGGCGATGGCAGCCGAGAAATCACCAATCTCGTGATAATCACCTGTAAGCTCAATATTGAGAGGTAAACGATAGAGGAACTCCTTGTTCTGCTTTTGTCCCCAATCGATTCGAGTAAAGGTCAGCGAATTATCCAAGCCGAGCTCATTTACTGAAGCCAACATACTGGCCAGTTCTTTTTGCACGGGCAGTTGCTCTAACAGATAATCGTAGCGGCTGGTTAACTCATCCAACTGGCTTTGCAACTTAGGTAAGGCTGCAACCTTATTAGCCTTTATTCTTAAGGTCGTCTTTAAGGTTTGTTCTTGTTGCTTCATCTGCTGCAGTTCATCGTCGAGCGGCAGTACATAAAGCCAAGTACCGACGCCTTGGATTAACACCATCAACACCAGAATCACGATAAACTGGGGCAACAAAGGCCATTCGGTGATCTCATCAACATCGAGGTCTTGCAAGCTCATCCGGTTTTGCCAACTAATCCTATTTTGAAGGTTAGCCATGATGCGCCCCCTTCTTTTTTCTGCTCGCGGTTGTGCTCTCTAAAGACACAGGGCTGAACACAAAAGAGACCTTGAAGGTTTGAAACTCTTTATTGAAGCGCTTGCGGTTATGAACGATAGAGTGCATCTCGACCCCTTTCAGGGAATCTGAACGCTCTAGATTGTCCAACATGGTGGCGAGACGAGCGGTACTGTCGCTGATGCCCGACATTTCAATCTCCTGACCATTCATCTTTATCTTGTCGACATACACACCCTCAGGAATCAGCTCCGGCATCAAATTCATAAAGTCGGTGGTTTTATTACGGCCAAGCTGCAGCGACTCAACCACATCAAGTCGAGTCAGAATCGCTTTGTGTTCTTGTTCCGCGACTTTTAACGACTGAATTTGTCGGTCGAGATCAGCAATGTACTGATTGAGATAGTTGAGGCGGGCTTGCTGCTTGGCTTGTTGGTCGTGAAAATAGTGACCAACCGCCCATTGCCCACCAAGCGCAATGATGACGCCAAGAATGACCAAGTGGATAAAACGCTTCTTGTGCTGAGCACGAATCTCATCACGCCACGGCAGTAGGTTAATTTGATGCAACATGCTTCTCTCCCTGCCACTTGAGTCCACTCATCGCCATACCTGCTGCGATACCAAAGTGTTGCCAGTCCATCGGCAGTCGGCGCCTCTTGGAGACCTTGTTCTCAAACAGAGACAAAGGGTTCAATGATTCGCAGCTCATCTGAAAATGGCGTTCGAGCTCTTCGGTTATCATAGGGATGCTGGCACCCTCGCCCATCAGCCAGATCCCTGAGATAGGTTGCTGCGCATTTCCCGATGAATAGAGCTGCAATTGGCGCTTGAGCTTCTCAATCAAATTAATAATGAATTGATGTGTATCTTCCGTAGTGCCAAACACACTCTCGATATCACTTGGGGCTTCATGACTGCGAAGATCTTTGGTACCAAAGGCGATGTCTTTGTAAAACGGTGCTAAATTCTGTGGAATGATACCCAGCGATGTTTGCTCAATTCCAACATCCACCAGCAGCCAGTTTTTCTTTTCGGGATAAAGACGCGAGGCCAGTTGCCAGATATTAAGTAACCCATGCGCCTGCGTATCCACCACCACAGGTTTAAAACCAGCCTTAGTTAGCGCATCAGCTCTGCTATCCACCACCTCCTTACGAGTGGCATAGACTTGGTAGCTGCTTGTCGAACCTTTACCAAATCGTTTGTCTTCCAGCTTTACAAAATCTAAACTCAGCTCCTCGATAGGAAAGGGAGATTGATGAGCAAAGGTTTGATAGATAGAAAACTCTTTTTCTCTGTCTTCTAACTCACTCTCTATTTGCAGTACTTTGCTGATCACTGTGTTATCAGGTACCGAAATGGCGACGTTGCGACAGCCAAAAGGCAGTCCTTTCCTAAGTTCTTTGAGTTTCTTAACAGTTTTCTGATACTCCAAAGTATGGTTAGCTGTAAAAATGTCGTCCGAAATCGGCAGCTCTTTGTATCCCACTAGGGCATACAACTCCCCCACGGGTTTTAGTACCACAGCTTTGATGCTGTGATGATTTATATCTATACCTGTAATTAATGATGAACCCATGTGACCTAGCTCCTGAAGTGCCAAGCATTTCGTTGATTATCTAGGGGTTGTGATTATTAGTTAAATAAGCGTTAATAAACGAAAGCTAAGTTTTTAACCTAGAGTACAAGGGTTTGCTGCTTATCAGCCTTAACTAATCAGGGATTATCCGGTGAAGTTCATAAAGCGATTATTCATATTTACATTGATTTGCATGATTCTTGGAGTCAGTACAATTTTCGGGTTTTATTATTACGTAAAACCAGAGTTGCCTGATGTTGCCACTTTGCGCGACGTTGAACTCCAAACGCCGATGCAAGTCTTCAGTCATGACGGTAAATTGATCTCTCAATTTGGTGAAAAACGTCGTAATCCAGTCACTTATGACGAGATTCCTCGCCACTTAGTTGAGGCTTTGATTGCTACCGAAGATAGCCGTTTCTACGAACACCCAGGTATTGACCCAATCGGTATTACTCGTGCAGCGATCGTGGTTGCTATGTCGGGTTCTGCCAAACAAGGTGCGAGTACCATTACTCAGCAGCTTGCGCGTAACTTCTTCTTATCTAATGAGAAAAAGATCATGCGTAAGATTAAAGAGATCTTCATTGCGATCCACATTGAGCAGCTTCTTAGTAAAGAAGAGATCATGGAGCTTTACGTAAACAAGATCTTCCTTGGTCACCGATCGTATGGTTTTGGCGCAGCAGCGCGCGTTTATTTCGGTAAGGATCTTCCAGATCTAACCCTGAGTGAAATTGCGACGCTTGCGGGTATGCCAAAAGCACCTTCTACGATGAACCCTATTTACTCTATTGAGCGTGCGACCAACCGTCGTAACGTCGTATTGCGTCGTATGTTAGACGAGAATTACATCACTCAAGAAGAGTTCGATGACGCTCGTAACGAAGAGCTTGTTTCGAAATACCATGGTGCAGAAATTGAACTGAGCGCACCATATGTCGCTGAAGTTGCACGAGCTTGGATGGTAGAACGCTACGGTGAAGAAGCTTATACATCAGGCATGAAGGTCTACACGACCGTTGATTCGAAACTGCAAAAAGCAGCGAACCAAGCCGCGATTAAGAACCTACTTGGCTACGATGAACGTCATGGCTACCGTGGTGCAGAAAAAGTGTTATGGCAAACAGCTCAATCGGCTTGGGATCATGACCAGATCGTTAAACACCTAAAGTCTCAACCAACCTATGGTGACCTCGTCCCTGCGGTTGTTACTGCCATTGATTCTAAAAGCGCTCAGGTATGGGTTAAGAACAAAGGCGAAGGCACGATTGAGTGGCAAGGCATGAGCTGGGCGCGTAAGTTCCTAACAGATGACCGCCAAGGCCCTGCCCCATCTACAGCAAAAGAAATTCTTGCTGTTGGTGAGCAAGTTTGGGTTCGCCATGAAGCAGTAACAGGCGACGAAGTCTCTGAAGAGCCAACAGAAGAGTCAGCGACGACAGAATCCGAAACACCGGTTGTTTGGCGCCTAAGCCAAGTGCCGAATGCAAATACTGCATTTGTAGCAATGAACCCGAACAACGGCGCGGTATTGTCGATGGTGGGTGGCTTTAACTTCGTTCACAACAAATTCAACCGTGCGACGCAATCTATTCGTCAGGTAGGCTCTGGTATCAAACCATTTATCTATTCTGCCGCGATTGAGAAAGGCTTAACACTGGCATCTCTTATCAACGATGCGCCGATCAACCAGTGGGATAAGAGCCAAGGTACAGCATGGCGACCGAAGAACTCACCACCGACTTACGTGGGCCCTACTCGTTTACGTATTGGCTTAGCTCAATCGAAAAACGTAATGGCGGTACGTGTACTGCGCGAAGTTGGCTTGGATGATACTCGTAACTACCTAACTCGTTTCGGCTTTGATATTGATGAAGTACCTCGCTCTGAAACCATTGCACTGGGTGCTGGTAGCCTAACGCCAATGAAAGTAGCGCAAGGTTACTCAGTATTCGCGAATGGCGGTTACTACGTTGAACCTTTCTACATCAGCCGCGTTGAAACACCATTTGGTGAGACTGAGTTTGAAGCAACACCGAAAGTGGTTTGTAAAGACGATTGCAAGCAAACCATTACAGCAGACCCAATGGCAGATGAGTTTGCAGAACAAGATGTAGATGCCGAAGTGCAATACGCACCTCAAGTTATCTCTGAACAGAACGCGTTCCTAGTTCGTGAAATGATGTACAGCAACATCTGGGGTGGCGGTGATTGGAGCGCTGGTACTGGTTGGAACGGTACAGGTTGGCGTGCACAGCCGTTGAAGCGTCGCGACATTGGCGGAAAAACAGGTACGACTAACGACTCGAAAGATACTTGGTACAGCGGCTACGGCCCTGGCATGGTTGCAACGGTATGGGTTGGTTTTGATAACCACAATCGCAACCTAGGCCGAACCAAAGCGAACTCGAATCTTGGCAAGAACCAAATTACAGGAGCAGAAGCTGGAGCGAAAACAGCAGAACCAGCATGGGTTGATTTCATGGGTACTGCGTTAGCGGGCGTTCCTGCTGAGCGCAAAGAGATTCCTGAGAACATCGTCCGCGTTCGTATCGACCGTGAAACTGGCTTACTAACCAACAAGTTCGATAGCTCATCAATGTTCGAGTACTTCGAGAAAGGCACAGAGCCAACCGAGTACATCACAGAGCGTTTCAATGATGATATCTACTCAACTTCATCCGGTGAAGCAGTAGAAGAACTGTTCTAGATAGGGTTTAACCTAGCAACATGAACCAACAAAAAGGGTTGATATGAATTCATATCAACCCTTTTTATATCTACATCTGAACGAACTCCGCTCTAAACTCGATCGCTAATCCGTTTTTTCCAATTGAGCTCGGATAGTCTCAGCCAACTGCTCGAAACGTCCCTTCAACGGAGAGCCGGGGCGGTAAGCCACGACAATTCTTCGTGAAGGTGTTGGATTCACCGCTGGCACGTAACACACTCCATCTTTCTGCTTTTCCTTTGGTACCGATAACTGAGGTAACAAGGTAATACCCGCCCCCGCAGCCACCATGTTACGCAGCGTTTCTAGGCTGGTTGCCTTAAAGCGCTCGTCATCTTTCGCACCCGCAGCAAAACAGAAGCCCAAGGCTTGGTCTCTTAAACAGTGTCCGTCACCTAGTGCCAGTACGGTTTGCCCATTTAGCTGCAGCATATCGACAGTGTCTTGCTGAGCCCATTCGTGATCACATGGAACCGCAACACTTAACGGCTCGTCATACACATCAATCTCTTTAAACACCGCCGTTTCATCGACCGCAGCCAATACCAAGCAATCAAGCTTGCCATCTTCAAGTTGGCTCACTAACTGATGGGTCTGAGCTTCATGCAGGTAAAGCTCAAGATCTGGGAAGCTCTCTTTAAGATGAGGAACAATCTTAGGCAAGATGTAAGGACCAACGGTTGGAATAAAACCAATGTGCATCGGTCCCGTCATCGCTTCACCGTGTCCACTCGCCATATCTTTAAAAGTTTTCACTTCATTGAGAATACGCTTGGCTTGCTCAACAAGTTGTAACCCTGATTCTGTAAATATTACCTTCCTTGGACTACGCTCGGTTAACTGAAGTCCAATTTCATCTTCTAGTTTGCGTATTTGACCGCTTAGTGTCGGCTGACTGACAAAGCACGCTTCTGCCGCTTTTCGGAAGTGTTTATGCTCTGCGAGTGCCACCAAGTATTCAAAGTCACGAATGTTCATGATCAGTCTCTTACCTCAGGTTTTAATAAGAACAAGGGGTTCTAATCGAAACATTTAAAAGAAAAATGCTCTTGATAGAATTTACCTATCAAAACCATAACATCAAACGATTAGAGCTATCAAAGGATTTATCTAATAATGGGCTCAACAAAACGAAACAGAGCGACGAAAAACGTTAAGCTCTAATAGAATAAAATTAAAAATACTATTTAAGGAAATCAATATGTTTGCATCTAAAGAAGGTCAATCAATCCCTCAAGTAACATTCCCAACTCGCCAAGGCGATGCATGGGTTAACGTAACGACAGAAGAGCTTTTCAAAGACAAGACAGTTATCGTATTCAGCCTACCAGGCGCGTTTACGCCAACATGTTCTTCAAGCCACCTACCTCGTTACAACGAGCTACACTCTGTGTTCAAAGAGAACGGTGTTGATGACATTCTGTGTGTTTCTGTAAACGACACGTTCGTAATGAACGCATGGAAAGCTGACCAAGAAGCGGAACACATCACATTCATCCCAGATGGTAACGGTGATTTCACAGACGGCATGGGCATGCTAGTTGAGAAAAACGACATTGGCTTCGGCAAACGTTCATGGCGCTACAGCATGCTGGTTAAAAACGGCGTGGTAGAGAAAATGTTCATCGAAGAAGACGTACCAGGCGACCCGTTCAAGGTTTCTGATGCTGATACTATGCTTAACTACCTTGCTCCTGAGCACAAAGAGCAAGAGTCAATCACAGTATTCACTAAGCCAGGCTGTCCTTTCTGTATGAAAGCGAAACAGAACCTAATCGACAAAGGTCTAAACTACGAAGAAGTAGTACTAGGTAAAGATGCAACAACAGTGAGCCTACGTGCAATCTCTGGTCGCACTACCGTTCCTCAAGTATTCATCGGTGGCAAACACATCGGTGGTAGCGAAGAGCTAGAAGCTTTCCTGGGCTAATCACTGCCAAATGGCTAACTCACTCACTTGTGAGTTAGCTAACCCTATCGGGTTGAATCAAGCTTGTGGCTCGCATTAACCACAGTCACAAGCTAAACCTAATAAAACAGAATCACAAAACTGACCCGCTATCCTGACTCACAAAAATATCACATGAGTTGGAGGGGTTCGTTCAAACTAAATTCAGCCATTGCGAGAAAATTATTATGAAACAAGTCAATGTAGATGTAGCAGTTATCGGGGGCGGTACGGCAGGTCTAGGTTCTTACCGCGCTGCAAAAGCACACACTGACAGTGTCGTGATGATTGAAGGCGGCCCTTACGGTACTACCTGTGCTCGCGTTGGTTGTATGCCATCTAAACTGCTTATTGCAGCCGCAGAAAGCGTACACCAAATCGAGAAAGCTCCGGCTTTTGGCGTTCACCCACAAGGTGATATCGTGATTAACGGCCGTGAAGTGATGGACAGAGTAAAGTTTGAACGTGACCGTTTTGTTGGTTTTGTTTTAGAAGGCGTGGATGAAATCCCAGAGCAAGACAAGATTTCTGGCTACGCAAAATTCTTAGACGACAACACGCTGCAAGTTGATGACCACACGGTTGTGACGGCTAAGCGTATTGTTATCGCAACCGGTTCGCGCCCTGCATATCCTGCAGTTTGGAACGAGCTTGGTGATCGCCTAATCATTAACGATGACGTGTTCAACTGGGATGACTTACCAGAATCAGTTGCCGTATTTGGCCCAGGTGTTATTGGCCTTGAGCTTGGCCAGTCGCTGCACCGCTTAGGTGTGAAGACAAAACTGTTCGGTTTAGGTGGTCAAGTTGGCCCAGTAACTGACCCTGAGATCATGGCTTACGCTGATAAAGCCTTCAATGAAGAGTTCTATCTAGATGCCGACGTGAAAATCGAAAGCATGAAGCGTATTACCACTGAATCAGGTGAGGCTCGCGTCGAGATCCAATTCATCAATAAGCAAGGTGAGCTAGAAACCAACGTCGTTGAGTACGTGCTGGCAGCAACAGGTCGTCGTCCCAATACAGATAAACTTGGCCTAGAGAATACCTCTCTTGAGCTTGATGAGCGTGGAGTTCCAATCGCTGACCACTACACACTACAAACATCATTGCCATCAGTATTCATTGCAGGTGATGCCAGCAACCAACTGCCCCTGCTACACGAAGCGGCAGACCAAGCGCGCATTGCCGGCGACAACGCAGGTCGCTTCCCTGAGATTCGTGCAGGCCTACGCCGCTCTAAAATCTCAGCGGTTTTCTCTGACCCGCAAATCGCGATGGTGGGTGAGACTTACAAAGAGATCACTACTCGCTTAGGTACATGTGGTTGTTTCGCAACGGGTGAAGTTTCTTTCGAGAACCAAGGCCGCTCACGAGTAATGCTACGCAACAAAGGTATTCTGCATGTTTACGGTGAGCAAGGTACAGGTCGCTTCCTTGGTGCTGAAATGATGGGACCAAACGCCGAACACTTGGCTCACTTGTTAGCATGGGCACACCAGAACAAGATGACGGTTTCTGAGATGCTAGACATGCCGTTTTACCACCCAGTAATTGAAGAAGGTGTTCGAACAGCGCTACGTGACCTCAATGCGAAACTACACCTAGGTCCAGAGATGGTGAAACACTGTCTGGATTGTGGTCCTGGCTGTTAATCTCGGTGGATTGAGATAGAACACATAGATTAGATACTAAAAAGGAAAGCCATTGGCTTTCCTTTTTGTTTTTGGCAACGAGTAAATAATAGATTCCCGATTACGCTCCTTCGCCGCTCTCGGGAATGACAGTAATTTTCATACACGTCTAGGCGAAGCTAACCAGAATTGCGGTGCTTTTCAAAACGCGTCTAAACTGAATCAAAGTGACGCATCAGCTAAACCAAAACTAAGCTCGTCATTCCAGAACCGAGGGATGAGGTATCTGGAATCTCTTAAAGCCGTTACTTATCGCTAAATACTAGAGAATTACTTCTCAGCTGCAATCACAGAGATCTCAACAAGTAGCGCTTCGCGGGCCATGTCGCCAGTCACACATGCGCGAGCTGGAGCGTGACCTTCAGGAACCCATGCATCCCATACTGCGTTCATTTCTTGGAAGTCTTTCATGTCTTTCAAGTAAATCGTTGCTGACAGCATGTGCTCTTTATCACTGCCTGCTTGCTCAAGTAGGACTTCTACTTTATCCAACATCGTCTGTGTCTGCTCAGTGATGTCTTTGGTTGCATCAGCACACACTTGGCCACATAGGTAGATAGTGCCGTTGTGTTTAACAATACGGCTCATGCGTTGTTTGGTTTCTTGGCGCTCAATCATCGACTTTCTCTCTCTGTGTCACCGTGATCCAATATCTTGTGACGTGTTATTATCAGGGCAACAAGCATAACGCGAATCAAACCCAAGATGACATGCATTCATTGCAATAAAAGTGAAAAAATCCGTAACAAACTCGGTCGTTGCCAGCGTTGCATGAATCAGCTGATGATATTGTCGATTTTGAGTTGGGGAGCGTGGTGGTTATTTTTCCGAGAAGACCCAAAAACCATCAATGCGATCGCTTTGATGATGGCTGCTTTCGCGTTCAGTGGTTTGCTATCATTGCATTGGATAATGAAGTTTGTGGTGCTGCCTTTAAGGAACAAAAAGCGTTAACCGAGAGCTTTGTTGGAGAAGCGATATAGACTAGATGCCTAATTAAATGACCCGGCTTAGCAAGCCATCATCATTTTCCAAACAGCAGATAGAAAAAAGCCCCAGAACCAATCGATTCTAGGGCTTTCTTAGAAAATTCTAAGAAAAAGCAGTGGTACTTTAATAGACCTGGCTTTTCTTAATTTGTTCCCAAAAAAGATCAGATTTTTGATCTTTTTTTTAGGGGCTATAAAATCAATACCTTATGCAACATTAACCTTAGCGATGATCTGTTCTACCAAGTTTACTTCTAACGCCACTTCATCACATGCATGTTGACGAGGACACTGGTCGCAATCTTTCAGTACTTTCTCTGGTAGCAGAGATTTCGATGTTGGTAAGAAGTCATGCTTCATGAAGAACTCAGGTGTACGAGTCAGTACAAATACCTTCTTGATGGCCATTTGGCGTGCTTTCTCAACCAAGTGCTGAACAATCGCGGTGCCCTGCCCTTGACCTTGCCAGCCGGCCTCAACACCCAAAGAGCGAATTTCCGCTAAGCCAGAGTCATACACGTAGAGTGATGCACAACCTGTCACCTCACCATGGTGTTCTGCGACCGCAAACGAACCAATATCACGCACCAGTTCATTGCGAGAACGAGGGAGGTTTTCACCCATATTTGCCCAGTAAGCGACCATACCTTCCAACGCTTCAATATCGGTCAGACGAGCAGGGCGCACCTTGACGATGGAAGTGTCACGCTGTGATAAACGTTTCTCAGCTTGGTCAACCGCGTAAGCCACTTGTTGTGGTGATACACCGCCTAGCGCGCTACGTTTTTCAAGACACGATTCAATGGTTAGGATGTCGTACACATCTTCTTCAATCACCTCAGAGAACTCTTTCATCTCTGCGATGGTTAATTCTTCTAATGCACAGCCTTTCGCAATCGCCGCCACTACCGTTACACCGACAATATGGTGAGCTTCGCGGAAAGGAATGCCTTTCGCAACTAAGTAATCAGCCAATTCGGTTGAGTTCGCGTAGCCTTGTTTCGCTGCTTCCAGTGTACGTTCGCCGTTCACTTTTATGCCATCGAAACAAAGAGCAGCCATTTCCATACAATCATTCCAAGTGTCTAAAGCGTCGAACAGACCTTCTTTATCTTCTTGCATGTCTTTGTTGTACGCCAAAGGTAGAGCTTTTACTGTCATCATCATTGCGGCTAATGAACCGTACACACGACCCGTTTTGCCACGAATAAGTTCTAGCGCATCTGGGTTTTTCTTTTGTGGCATCAGAGATGAACCTGACGTCACGGTATCCGCTAACTCGATGAAGTTTGATTCACCAGAGTTGTAGAAAATCATATCTTCTGCAAGACGCGAAAGGTGAAGCATAGAGATAGAAGCGATCGACATCAGCTCCATCACATGGTCACGGTCAGATACTGAATCGAGAGAGTTGCGCGTTGCACGACGGAAACCTAAGTTGTGAGCTAACTCTTCACGGTCCATCGGGTAAGCGGTTCCTGCAAGGGCACCAGAACCCAGCGGACATGTATCTAGACGCTTAATCGCATCATTCAAACGAGAATAATCACGCTCAAGCATTTCAACGTAAGCCAAGCACCAGTGAGCAAAAGTTACCGGCTGAGCACGTTGTAAGTGAGTATAACCAGGAAGCACGGTTTCTTGATGCTGAGAAGCAACGTTCACCATTTGACTTTGTAGGCGATCCAATGCTAGTAGCAGTTGGTTACCTTGCTGACGACACCATAGTTTCAGGTCTGTCGCCACTTGGTCATTACGAGAACGGCCAGTGTGAAGCTTTTTACCCAAGTCACCGACTTTGCCGATAAGTTGTTGCTCAACCCAGCTGTGAATATCTTCTGCATCAGAACGTAGAATCTGTTCAGGATCTTCCATCACCTCAAGTTTTAGCTCATTCAGTGCTAACTCAAGCTTCTGTTGCTCTTCTTCTGTTAATACGTTGACCGACAGTAGAGCTTTAGACCAGGCAATTGAGCCCACAATGTCTTGCTCAGCCAATCGGTAATCAAAACGAAGAGAATCGTTAAAATCTTTGAACCGGGTGTCTGCTGCTTGGGTAAATCTACCGCCCCATAATGCCATTGTGTATCTCCTAATTGCACAGTGCTCACTGTTTTTGCAAATGATAATTCTGATTAAGATTCAGTATTTTTCTGATGGTTTAAACTTACGGCAATTCAAAATGAAAATAAAGTATTAATTCATTATTTTCACATATTTATTCACCAAAAGTTGAATCCATTGCTTATTTTCAGCGTGGAGCGCGAATTATATGCCATTCGATAGTAAAAACCGAAGCTGATTTATTAGGCGAATAGAAACTAAAAAGCCCACTCACTAATCAATAGTGAATGGGCTTTGCATAATAATGTCTGTTTACTGACCTTTAAGCTTTCATCAAAGGTTCGCTCACTAACTCATTGTTAGGATTACTTTTGGCTATTCAGAGCACGGATACGGCTTGATAGCGAGTAAAGGCGGATGAAGCCTTCAGCGTGGCTTTGGTCGTAAACTTCATCTTCACCAAAGGTTGCGAACTCTTCAGAGTATAGGCTGTTGTCAGAACGCTTCTGAGTTACCGTTGCATGGCCTTTGTAAAGCTTGATAACGACTTCACCATTCACGTCTTGTGCTAGCTCTTCTGTCGCTGCAAGGATTGACTTACATAGCGGAGTGAACCAACGACCATCGTATACAAGGTGAGAAGCTTTAACACCTAGCTCTTCACGGAATTCGAATGCAGCTTTATCAAGAACCAGTTGCTCTACAGCGCGTAGTGCTTCCATCATGATTGTGCCGCCCGGAGTTTCGTAACAACCACGAGACTTCATGCCTACAAGACGGTTTTCTACGATATCGATACGACCAACACCGTGCTTAGCACCCTTCTCGTTCAGGTAAACCAGTGCGTTGTATGGCGTCATTGTTTCGCCATCAACCGCAACCACTTCGCCTTTTTCAACTTTAAGCGTCACTGTTTCAGATTCGTTTGGCGCTTGCTCTGGGTCTACCGTCCAAGCCCAGCAATCTTCGTTTGGCGCGTTCCATGTATCTTCTAGAACACCACCTTCTGTCGAGATGTGCCATGCGTTTGCGTCACGCGAGTAGATCTTAGTTAGAGAAGCCGTACAAGGGATGTTACGCTCTGCTAGGTAATCTAGACACTCTTCACGGCTTACTAGATCCCACTCACGCCATGGTGCAATTACGTGTAGGTCTGGTGCTAGTGCTGCGAATGCACCTTCAAAACGAACTTGGTCATTACCCTTACCAGTACAGCCATGGCACAATGCGTCTGCACCTACTTTACGTGCAACTTCAACCTGCGCTTTCGCGATGATTGGACGAGCCATAGAAGTACCTAGTAGGTATTTGCCTTCGTAGTAAGCGCCTGTTTTTAGCGTTGGGTAGATGTAATCTGCCACCATCTCTTCTTTAAGGTCAGCGATGTAACACTCAGAAGCACCAGAAGCTTTCGCTTTCTCTTCGATACCAATCAATTCTTCGTCGCCTTGACCAACATCCGCGACAAACGCAACCACTTCACAGTCATAGTTCTCTTTCAACCATGGGATGATTACTGATGTGTCTAGACCGCCAGAGTAGGCTACTACAACTTTCTTTACGTTAACTTTGCTCATTTTCTTTCTCCTAGTTTCCATACTGCACATGGCGGTCAGCGTTGGAAATAACTTCATAATTATATGTTTATTTAGTTTGTCTAAATTCTTTAAGTAGTAACTCGTTGTGAGAACTACTGAGGTAAAAACTGTGTTCCTATGCTTTTACCTGAAAACAGTTGTGTTAGCTTTTCTGGGTATCGCCAAGTAGCAACTTCGATTGGTCGTCCGAGGTCGTTAGCGGCTTCTAGTGCGGCTTGAACCTTAACGATCATGCCGTCAGTAATCACTTTGCCTGCAATAAGGTCATCGGCTTGTTGTTGATTAAGGCTTGAAATGAGGTGGCCTTTGCCATCCAACACACCACTTACATCAGAAAGAAGTACCAGTTCAGCATCAAGTGCGCCAGCAACGGCAACCGCAGCTTGGTCGGCATTGACGTTCATCAGTTGGCCTTGCTCAGTTAGGCCAATAGAACTTATGATTGGCAGTGCACCCGCATTAAGAATTGCTTGCAGCACAGTTGAGTCGCCCGGCTCCGCTTTTCCTACTGCACCTAGTTCAGGGTTCAGTTCGCTCACTTTGCATAAACCACCATCCGCTAGGCTCAAACCAACGGCATTGATACCGTCTTTAATCGCCTGACCTTGAAGTAATTTATTCGCCGTACCCGCTAGTGCGCCAGCGATCACTGGGATCTGATCGTAAGGAGTAACACGTAGCCCTTCTTTCTTAACGGTTTCGAGGTTCAACTTATTCATCAAATCATCAACAAGGTAACCACCGCCGTGAACAATCACGATTGGTCGTTGTGCTTGCTGTTGGTAAGCAGAGATAGCACCAAATAACTTGCTAAGTGTTTCACCACAAGATAGCGCAGCGCCACCTAACTTTATGATTAATGGTTGATTATTAAGGCTCATATCTAGATTTCCTTACACTAACGCAGTTAATGGCGCAAAACCATAACGTAAATTTAAACACTGCATCGCTTGGCTAGATGCACCCTTTAATAAGTTATCAATCGCTGAAACAACGATGATGTGTTGCCCTTGAACCTTCCAACCTAAGTCGCAGAAAGGTGTCTGTTCTACATCTTGAATTCTTGGTAATGTCTCTTCGAGTAATCTCACCGCAGGCTTGCCTTGGTAGGCTTGCTCAAAGGCATCTTGTATCTGTTGTTCTGTCACGCCTTCAGCCAGTTTCATGGTGATGGTCGCCAAAATACCGCGCTTAAAGTTGCCGAGGTGCGGAGTGAAAATCACATCACATCCTAAATGTGCAGCCATTTCAGGTTGATGACGGTGATTAAAGACGCCGTAAGCTTGCAGACTTACTTCGCAGAAGCTGTTAACCATAGTCGCCTTACGACCGGCACCAGTAACACCGCTGGTTGCATTAATCACTGGCCATTGGTTCTCATCCAATAACTTTGCTTCAACCAAAGGCTTAATCGCCAGTTGAGATGCGGTTGGGTAACAACCCGCAACTGCGACAAGTTGAGCTTCTTTAATTTCTTGTTCGTTCCATTCCGCTAAACCGTAAGCGGCTTTGTCTAGCCATTGTTCGTGTTGGTGTTCAAAACCGTAGAACTCTTGGTAGAAGTTCTCGCCTTTAACTCTGAAGGCACCCGATAGGTCGAAGACTTGGCAATCGTTCTCTAGAAAGATTGGCGCTAGGTCGTGACTTACCTCGTGCGCAGTCGCTAAGAAAATCACATCAGACTGTTTAGCCACTTCTTCTGGATTCGTTAGTGGTTGCACTGGCATATCAATCAAGCCAGCTAACTTACCGTGCAATGCCGCAATAGGTTTACCTGCGTCTACACTATTGGCTGAGACATATAAACCTGATAGCGTGAGCTCAGGGTGTCTGTTTATCATTAGAGCCAGTTCTGCTCCTGTGTAGCCGCTTGCGCCAATGATCGTGGTTTTCAACATCTCAACACATCCATTCTTGAGGTAAGTTACATTTCAAAATTTGACTATTCATACTTAATTTTTAGCTTTATTTGATTTCTTATGCATTAAATATGATTTAATATGTGTTTTACCGACTTATAGTTTTCCTGTCAATAGTAGAAGTGAAGATAATATGCAATTACCGAGTTTTCTTGAGGTCTACAAAGGCCTAATTTCCACAGACTCTATTAGTTCGACCGATCCAAGTTGGGATCATGGCAACGAGAAAGTGATCGAAAAAATGGCTCAATGGTTTAAAGACTTGGGCTTTAGCGTTGAAGTCGTGGAAGTCGAACCCGGCAAGCATAATATGATCGCGAAGATGGGCTCTGGTGAAGGTGGCTTGCTATTAGCGGGACACAGCGACACCGTGCCATTCGATGAAGGCCGTTGGAACTTCGACCCTCACGCACTGACCGAACACAACAATCGCTTCTATGGATTAGGCACGGCCGATATGAAAGGCTTTTTCGCTTTCGTTTATGAAGCGGCAAAGAAGATGGATTGGAGCAAACAGACCAAGCCGCTATATGTATTGGCAACCTGTGACGAAGAGACCACCATGCTCGGCGCACGTCACTTCACCGAGAATGCACCGTTTAAACCGGATTACTGCATCATTGGTGAGCCAACCAGCCTAGTGCCGATTCGTGGTCATAAAGGTCATGTCGCCAATACAGTGCGAGTAACCGGTAAATCGGGTCACTCTTCAGACCCGGCATTAGGCGTCAACGCCATCGAGATCATGCATGAAGTGCTATTTGCTTTAATGCAGCTGCGCGACAAGCTAGTCAAAGAGTACCATCACCCGGGTTTTGCAATTCCAAGCCCTACTCTAAACCTTGGTCATATTCATGGTGGCGACAGCGCTAACCGTATCTGTGGTTGCTGTGAACTGCACTACGATGTGCGTCCTTTGCCGGGTATCAGCTTAGATGGCCTAGACAACATGCTGCGCAGCGCACTCAAAGAAGTGGAAGCGAAATGGCCGGGCAGAATTGAGATCACGCCACTACACGAACCTATCCCGGGTTACGAGTGCCAACACGACCATCCATTTATCGGTGGCATGGAATCAGTTTGTGAGATTGAATCGCAAACCGTGAACTACTGTACGGAAGCGCCTTTCCTTCAAGAACTTTGCCCAACCTTAGTTCTGGGCCCAGGCTCAATCGACCAAGCTCACCAACCTGATGAGTTCCTAAGCTTCGATTTTATTGATCCAACGATTGATGTTCTAAGTAAATCGATCCGTAAATATTGTTTCTAGCGATTACTTTTCTTCCAATATTTTCGTATAAAAGCCACTCGAAAAAGTGGCTTTTATTCTGTTATCCCTGACACAGCCTGATCTTGTAATTAAATTTCACTTTGATTCCGAAGTATTGGAAAATTTACTTCTCCCGCATTTCGAAAACTAATAATTGCAAACTTAGAATGCTTTATTTGACTAGATACAGCAGTTTTCGCTAGATTGTGTACTTAACAAGGAACAATGGATGTAATTTTTTTACGAGGCAGGATGACAATGAACGAGAAATACGCCGCTCTCAAGAGTAACGTAAGCATGCTGGGACGCTTGCTAGGTAACACAATCCAAGATGCACATGGTGACGTTATCTTAGAGAAAGTGGAGACTATCCGTAAACTTTCCAAATCCGCCCGCGCAGGCAACAAAGCTGACCGTGACAGCCTAGTTGAAGAAATCAAAAACCTGCCGAACGAACAACTGACTCCTGTTGCTCGTGCGTTTAACCAATTTCTCAACCTCACCAATATGGCAGAGCAGTACCACACCATCTCTCGCCACTGTGAGGAGCATGTTTGCGAACCAGATGTGCTGCAATCTCTATTTTCCAAATTAAACCAGAATGACATCAGCAAGCTAGATGCGGCTCAAGCCGTTCGCGACCTGAACATTGAACTCGTTCTGACTGCACACCCAACAGAAATCACTCGTCGCACCATGATTAACAAGCTGGTTAAGATCAACGAGTGTCTATCTAAATTAGAATTAAGCGACCTATCACACAAAGAGCGTGTGAAAACAGAACGTCGCCTAGAGCAACTTATCGCTCAAGGCTGGCACTCAGATGTGATTCGTCAGCAACGCCCTACACCACTTGATGAGGCTAAATGGGGCTTTGCAGTTGTAGAAAACTCGCTATGGGAAGCGGTTCCTGATTTCCTACGTGAAATGGATGGCCGACTAAAAGGTTATCTTGGTGAAGGCCTGCCAATTGATGCGCGCCCAGTACACTTCTCATCTTGGATGGGCGGTGACCGCGATGGTAACCCATTCGTAACGCACACCATTACCAAAGAAGTGCTGCGCCTATCTCGCTGGAAAGCCGCTGACCTTTACCTAGGTGACGTAAACGAGCTGATTACCGAACTGTCGATGACTAAGTGCAATGATGCCGTTCGTGAGCTAGCGGGTGACGAGCACGAAGCATACCGTGCAATCCTAAAGAGCCTTCGTACTCTGCTGAACAACACGTTAGAAGTACTTGATGCGAAACTGCATGATGCAGAAGTACCGAAGAAAGAAACACTACAGAATATCGACCAACTTTGGACACCGTTGTACGCGTGTTACCAATCGCTACACGAATGTGGCATGGGCGTGATCGCAGACGGTTCTCTGCTTGATACTCTGCGCCGCCTAAAAGCATTCGGTGTACACCTAGTTCGTCTCGATGTTCGTCAAGAAAGTACCCGTCACTCAGATGTGCTGTCTGAACTGACTCGCTACCTAGGCATTGGCGATTACGACCAATGGAGCGAGCAAGACAAGATCGCATTCTTAACCAATGAATTAAGCTCAAAACGCCCACTACTTCCTCGTGATTGGGAGCCATCTGAACAGGTTAAAGAGGTTTTAGACACCTGTAAGGTCATTGCTGCTCAACCTCGTGAAGCTTTCGGTGCCTACGTTATCTCTATGGCTCGTACTGCATCCGATGTACTGGCAGTTCACTTGCTGCTGCAAGAGTGTGGTTGTCCGTATCGCATGGACGTATGTCCACTGTTCGAAACGCTAGACGACTTGAACAACTCAGAAGCGGTAATGAAGCAACTAATGAGCATCGACTTGTACCGTGGCTTTATCCAGAATCACCAAATGGTGATGATCGGATATTCTGACTCAGCGAAAGATGCCGGCGTAATGTCCGCAGGTTGGGCTCAATACGATGCGATGGACAAGCTGGTTAAGGTTTGCGACGAAGAAGGTATTGAACTGACTCTATTCCACGGCCGTGGCGGTACAGTTGGTCGTGGTGGTGCTCCGGCGCACGCTGCTCTTCTTTCTCAGCCACCTAAGAGCTTGAAAGGCGGCCTACGTGTAACTGAACAAGGCGAAATGATCCGCTTTAAGCTTGGCTTGCCGGATGTTGCAGTAAACAGCTTCAACCTATACGCAAGTGCGATTCTAGAAGCGAACCTTCTGCCGCCACCAGAGCCTAAACAAGAGTGGCGCGACCTAATGGAAGTGCTGTCTCAAGTCTCTTGTGAGGCTTACCGTAACGTGGTTCGTGGTGAAGAGAAATTTGTACCTTATTTCCGTCAAGCGACGCCTGAACTGGAGCTAGGTAAACTACCTCTTGGTTCTCGCCCTGCGAAACGTAACCCGAATGGCGGCGTAGAAAGCCTACGTGCAATTCCATGGATCTTCTCTTGGAGCCAAAACCGCTTGGTACTTCCGGCATGGTTAGGTGCAGGCGAAGCAATTCAATACTCAGTAGACCAAGGCCACCAAGCGCTACTTGAAGAGATGTGTCGTGAATGGCCATTCTTCTCAACTCGCCTAGGTATGCTGGAAATGGTGTACTCGAAGTGCAACATGGAAATTGCGAAGTACTACGACCAACGTCTTGTTGACGAAGAGCTATTACCTCTGGGTGAGTTACTGCGTGAACAGCTACAAAAAGACATCAAAGCGGTACTGAATGTAGAAAATAACGAGAACTTGATGCAGAGCGACCCTTGGGGGCTTGAGTCAATTCGCCTACGTAACATCTACGTTGAGCCACTAAACATGCTTCAAGCAGAACTGCTTTACCGTACTCGTAAGTGTGAAACACCACCAGCAGAGCTAGAAGAAGCGCTAATGGTGACGATTGCAGGCATTGCAGCAGGCATGCGAAACACTGGTTAATTAGTGGTTCCTACTATAAAAAGAACAAAAGGTCGCCTCGTGCGGCCTTTTTATTTTGCAAAATAACCACTAGTGAGTATTTTGTCAGTTTTTTGGGTTATTTTGTCCATGTATTCTACTTTATGCTTATTATTTAGATATACTACTGCTCCGCTGCGGAAACACTCCAAAAAAATAATCTGCAGCATCTTGACCAATAAACTGGTCAACCTAGGTGATAAACGGCTTTGTAAGGTGACATAACCAACCGATGAGTTGGTGCTACTTAGACATAACCAATATAACGTGCCATTAGAAGCACACTTGTTGTTTAAGTATTTGTTTACTGTTTACCATTTGGATTTCAGACATGTCATTACCACACGTAATTCTAACCGTTTTAAGTACACGCGATGCTACTGGTTACGATATCACAAAAGAATTCTCCGCAAGCATTGGTTACTTCTGGAAAGCTAGCCACCAACAAGTTTACCGCGAGCTAAATAAAATGGCTCAGAACGACCAGGTAACTTGCGTGCTTGAGCCTCAAGAAGGCAAACCTGATCGTAAAGTTTACTCTATCACTGATGCTGGCCGTGGCGCGCTAGGTGAATGGTTTGAACAACCAACTGCACACCCAACCGTTCGTGACGAGTTCTCAGCTAAGCTAATGGCTTGTGCTGTACAACCTTCTGACGCTTACCGTGTACAACTTGGTGAGCTAGTAGAAGAGTCTCGCAAACTGGTTTCTCACTACCGTGAAATCGAAGCAGCTTACTACGCAACGCCATCAACTCTAGACAAGCAAGCACGCCTTGAGCGTCTTACTCTTCGTCGCAACCTACTTATCCGTGAAGCATGGATTGTATGGGCTGAAGAAGTACTGCTTGAACTTGGTTCTCTTGCTTAAGTTAAGCTAGAAGCTAGAAGCTAGAAGCTAGAAAAGCAAAAGGCTTGAACTCTTAGAGTCCAAGCCTTTTTTGTATCTTTAGGATTTGAAATTTTACTGCCAGAAGCTTTTACAAGCGCTTAGGCTTTACTTGTTAGACTTTGCTTAAAGCGCAGCGACTTGTGGACGAACGCCTAGCGTGTGGCAAAGTGCGTAAGTCATTTCTGCACGGTTCAACGTGTAGAAGTGGAAGTCTTTCACACCTTCACGGCTCAGTGTACGAACCATATCAATCGCTTGGCTAGCACCAACAAGCTGACGAGTCGTAGGATCATCATCCAAACCTTCGAACTGCTTCGCCATCCAGCCTGGTACTTTTACGTTGTTCATCGCAGCAAAGCGAGATGCTTGCTTGAAGTTAGAAACCGGTAAGATGCCCGGTACAATCTCAACATCCACACCAGCCGCCACACAACGGTCACGAAAGCGTAGGTAGCTTTCTACATCAAAGAAGAACTGAGTGATGGCACGGTTAGCACCCGCATCCACTTTACGCTTGAGGTTAATAAGATCCGATTGAGCGCTTTTTGCTTCAGGATGAACCTCAGGGAATGCCGCGACTGATATATCAAAGTCGTGACGAGATTTAAGCAGCTCTACTAGGTCTGATGCGTACATCTCTGGCGCGCCGCCGCCTGCTGGAATATCACCACGCAGCGCAACAATGCTCTCGATACCATTCGCCCAGTAATCGTCGGCAATTTGAATCAGCTCTTCACGGCTCGCATCAATACACGTTAGGTGTGGTGCTGCGACTAAACCTGTTTGGCTTTTAATCTCTTTAATGATTGAGTGGGTACGGTCACGTTCACCCGAGTTCGCACCGTAAGTCACCGATACAAATTTTGGTTGAAGTGTTTTAAGACGGTGAACAGAATTCCACAGTGTCTCTTCCATCTTTTCACTGCTTGGTGGAAAAAACTCAAATGACACATTGATGTTGTCAGAAAGCTCAGCGATATTCTGATTTAAAGCGTCGATATGACTAGCGTGTGTGTATCCCATCTTACTCTCCCTGTGGCAAAAGCAACCACTAAAAACTCAAATCCTTAAACGACGTTTAGACGTCTATATGTCTGTAGAATGAATTGAATACGATTTAATGTCAACAGATCCATTATGAATTTTTCTCAAGTAGATCGTGAGTAAAACTCAAGTCGTTAAATGGGTCGCAAAGCAGAAATAAGGTAGAAAAAAGGCTGAAAAACACATCGTGCTTTCAGCCTTATTTATCTTAGTGAATAGTATGCTATTTAGACACTAAACCAACCGATCTGAAAATCAAAACAGGCTAGACATTCTGTTTAGGTCAGATTGAATCGCGCCAGCTGTGACTTCACGCCCTGCACCTGGGCCACGAATAACCAACGGGTTATCTTTGTACCATTTGCTCTCAATCGCAAAGATATTATCGCAAGGCAGTAAGTTAGCTAGAGCGTGCTCTTTAGACAGTGCTTCAACGCCGACGGTTGCCTTACCGTTCTTCTCCAAACGCGCTACATAGCGTAGAACTTTTTGTTGAGAGTGCGCTTTCTCTAAACGCTCAGCCAACTCTTCGCTCAGTACAGAAGCTTTATCAAAGAAGTCATCCACCGACAGATCTTGCAACTCTTCAGGTACCAGTGATTCCACTTTTACGTTTTCAGGTTCAATATCTAAACCCGATTCGCGCGCCAGAATCACCAACTTACGCATCACGTCTGACCCATCTAGGTCAGCTCGTGGGTCTGGTTCAGTCAGGCCTTGTTGCCACGCTAAGTCGACCAACTCACTGAATGGCACCGTGCCATCAAACTGTTGAAACAACCAGGACAACGTGCCTGAGAAAATGCCTGACAACGCAATAATGTCATCGCCGCTTTCACGCAGGTCTCTTACTGTGTGGTTAATCGGCAATCCAGCGCCCACAGTCGCGTTGTACAACCAATGACGGCTGATCTTAGCGAAAGCATCTTGCACCTGATGGTAGTACTCGCTTGATGCAGAACCTGCCACCTTGTTCGCCGAGATCAAGTGAATACCTTGTTGTGCTATTTGCAGATATTTTGCGGCAAGCACTGGGCTCGCAGTAACATCGAGAACAACGGCTTCATCGTAACCTTGAATAGAACCCAGACGCTCCAACCAGTCGTTACCATTGTTAGCAATCGCTTCATCATCAAAACGCTTACTCACTGAGGTCGCATCAATGCCTTGGTCATCGAACCAATAGGTTTGACTATCAACCACAGCAACTAATTCAAAGTTCATTCCACGACGCTTTTCAAGTTCTGCTTTTTGTTCAGCAAACAGGCTTAACCAGCTTGAACCAATGTTGCCCTTACCACACAAAGCAATCGCAACACGCTTCTGCGCTTGGAACAGTTGAGAATGAATGCCTTTCACTAGGCTTGATGTTTCACTCTTACGAATGACTGCCACCAAGCTTAAGCCTGAGTTCGCTTCTGAGATGAATTCAACTGGCGAGCTCTTAAGCTGCTGGTAGAAACCGTAGCAATGGTTCGGATTCTTAGTCACACCCGCGCCCACCGCAGCAATCAAAGAGAAACCTTCTTTTAATTTAATCTCAGCTTCAATCGCGTGATCTTGTAGATATTCCAGAGCGCCACCAGCGATCTCTTCTGTGTAAGCAAGACGTAGGCAGTGTTGATCCGGTTCAAGCTCGTAAGCAAGCGGCTCAAGTTGAGCTCGTTTTAGCCCTTCAAGTACTTCACTTTCTAGACGGTCAAAGTCATGACCGTGACCAAAGGTCAGCTGCACGATAAGTACTTCATCTAAAGAGGTAATGATTTTCGCGCCACGACCCGATGCCAGTACACGCTCTATCTGTGTAGAGCCCGCCTCTGGCTGATAGCTGCAGCGTAAGCTTAAGTCCATAGCACTTTGAGCCACAGGCTGTAGCGTTCGGCTATGAAGCACTGGAGCAGCTAAACGAGCCAATTCACTCGCTTCATCAAGGCGAAGTAGAGGTAGTAAACACGCATCCGAAACCAAACGAGGGTCAGCACTGTAAACGCCCGCCACATCACTCCAAATCGTCACGCGTTCAACTTCAGCCAAGGCACCAATCACAGTTGCTGAGTAATCCGAACCATTGCGGCCAAGCAACACCGTTTCACCCTCAGTGTTTTGAGCCATAAAGCCAGTAATCACCACACGGCAATGTGCGTGCTGCGCCAAGGCTTCTTTAATCAGAGGGTAAGAACGTGCGCGGTCAACTTCAGGCTGAGCGCCCACTTCTGCACGTAAAAAGGCACGCGCATCTTGAGCTACGGCTTGTAAATCATGTTGGCACAACAACGCAGCTAACAGACGTGAAGACCAAATCTCACCGTGTCCGAGCACTTGTGCTTTTTGTGCTTCACTTAGAGGAGCCGTTAGCTCACCCAAAGCGGTAAATTCTTGTTGAATGGTTGTCGTTAGTTGAGCCGCAGATTCACCTTCAAGCAAGGCTTCAATCAGCTCAAGTTGGAACTGACGAAGTGTTTGCAGACATTCATGAGCGATACGACCATCTTTGTCGAGCGCTTCAACAAACTCAATCAAGCGGTTAGTTGTTTTACCCGCTGCCGATACCACGACCAAGTCAGTGGTTGATGAGTATTCTCTAAGAATGTTGACCACGCGCTGGTAACATTCAGGGTTCGCTAAGCTGCTGCCACCAAATTTATGTAGCTGGCGAAAGGTTGCCATTATTGAACCTCCCCTTCAGCGATAAAGCTTTGTGTCTTTTCAAATGCTTGCTTAAGGTCATCAATCAAATCTTCTGCATCTTCAAGGCCAACAGATAGACGCAGTAGCTGCTGAGAAACACCCGCTTCCGCTAAAGCTTCGTCACCCATCGCACGGTGAGTCATCGACGCAGGGTGGCAAATCAGGCTTTCAACACCACCCAGAGATTCTGCCAAAGAGAATAGCTCTAACTTATCGACAAAGTACTTAAGTGCTTCAAATGAACCCGCAAACTCGAAGCTGAGCATTGAGCCGAAGCCCGATTGCTGTTTCTTCGCAATATCATGACCCGGATGTTCAGGAAGACTTGGGTGGTAAATAGTGCCGACAAGATCTTGTTGCTGCAGAGACGCAAGAATTTCACGTGAGCTTTCTTCGTGAACTCGCATACGCGCACCTAGCGTACGAATACCACGTAAAGTCATGTAGCTATCAAATGGTGTGCCGGTCGCACCAATACAGTTGCCCCACCATGCGAGCTCTTCAGCGTGCTCTTCTGTTTTCGTGACGACAACGCCACCAATAACGTCCGAGTGTCCGTTGATGTACTTAGTGGTTGAGTGAATAACAAAATCCGCACCCAGCTCTAAAGGCTTTTGGAACACAGGAGTCAAAAACGTGTTGTCTACAGCAACCAGAGCACCAACCTCTTTCGCTTTACGACAAGTTTCTGCAATATCAACCACACGAACCAAAGGATTCGATGGTGTTTCAATTAAGATCAACTTTGGCTTAAGCGCGATCGCCGCATCCAGCGCCGCTTGATCCGATTGATCAACGAACAGAACTTTAAAGTCACCTTTCAGTGAACGAGTGTTAAACAGACGGTAAGTACCGCCGTAGCAGTCGTGTGGTGCGATAATAAGATCATCGCCACCTAGGAAAGCAGAAACCCATAAGTTGAGCGCAGAAGTACCGCAGTTCGTGACAACCGCGCCTTTACCTGACTCAAGTTCAAACAGTGCCGTTTCTAATAAACCGCGATTTGGGTTACCTGAGCGGGTGTAATCGTACTTTGGCACTTCACCAAAAGCGGGAAACCCATAGTTAGTCGAAAGATAAATGGGTGGGACAACGGCATGGTGTTGCGTGTCTGACTCGATACCAGTACGTACTGCGATGGTTGCTGGCTTCCGGCTGCTCATAGGTGCTTCCTTACAAGTTTTGCGTCTGAGAGTCACAGCTGCTTGTCGGCATTTTGCGGCTGTGTTAGATATATGTTATTCACTTTACTTTCATAAACGTGAGACGTCAACACTTCTAGACGTCTATATGTCTTTGCTTATGGCAGTAAATCCCGCTAAAATCACCACTATTAATTTATTCTAACAACTAAAGTGATGAAGGTACGCAATGGCCGACTGGAATGGTGAATACATAAGCCCATATGCTGAGCATGGAAAGAAAAGCGAACAAGTAAAGAAAATTACAGTTTCTATCCCTCTAAAAGTGTTAAAGGTTCTGACTGACGAGCGCACTCGCCGCCAGATTAACAACCTACGCCATGCAACAAACAGTGAGCTACTGTGCGAAGCCTTTCTACATGCGTACACAGGCCAACCACTACCAACGGATGAAGACCTTCGTAAAGATCGTCCAGACGATATCCCTGCTGAAGTTAAAAAACTGATGACAGAAATGGGTATCGAGTTCGAAGCGTTTGACGAAGAATAAAAATAACTCAGTCATTGCCTTCATTATTGATTCGCTCTAGCTGACCCTATTTATCACATCACGCATTGCGTTTTTATGACTGCGCTGTGAATGATAGACATAAAAAAACCGACTCCAGATGAGTCGGTTTTTTATTATTCTTTTTCGTCTCGATACCGAAACGACAATACCAGACGACTATGTCATCCAGTATCTATGTCTCTATGCCATATAGTTAGCAGGCATCTCGATACGAGCTACGCCAGATTCAACAGCCGCTTCCGCAACTGCTCGTGCTACGCGAGGAAGTAAACGTGGGTCCATTGGCTTAGGAATGATGTAGCCTTTACCGAACTCCAGTGCAGTCTCACCCGCAGCTGCCAGTACTTCAGCTGGCACTTCTTCTTTCGCTAGTTCACGAATCGCTTTAACCGCCGCTAGTTTCATTTCGTCATTAATTTCGCTCGCACGCACATCTAATGCACCACGGAAAATGAATGGGAAACAAAGTACGTTGTTTACTTGGTTAGGGTAGTCACTGCGGCCTGTACCCATAATTAGATCAGAACGCACTTCGTTTGCAAGCTCAGGCTTGATCTCTGGATCTGGGTTTGAACATGCAAACACAACTGGCTTGTCAGCCATCAGAGTTAGTGCTTCAGCAGGAAGCAAGTTAGGACCCGATACACCCAAGAATAAGTCAGCGCCTTCGATAACATCTTCAAGCGTGCGCTTGTCAGTGTTATTTGCGAACAGCTCTTTGTATTCATTTAGGTCATCACGACGAGTGTGAATCACACCTTTACGGTCAAGCATGTAGATCTTCTCACGCTGAGCACCACACTTAATCAGTAGCTCCATACAAGCTACCGCAGCTGCACCAGCACCTAAACAAACGATCTTACACTCTTCAAGCTTCTTACCTTGAAGCTCGATCGCGTTCAGCATACCCGCTGCCGTTACAATCGCCGTGCCGTGTTGGTCATCGTGGAATACCGGTACATCACAACGTTCAATCAGACGACGTTCAATCTCAAAACAGTCTGGTGCTTTGATGTCTTCTAGGTTAATACCGCCGAATGTATCTGCGATGTTGGCAACCGTATCAACGAACTCATCGATTGTGCGGTGTTTTACTTCAATATCGATAGAATCTAAACCAGCGAAACGCTTAAACAGAAGCGCTTTACCTTCCATTACTGGTTTAGAAGCAATTGGACCAAGGTTACCTAGGCCAAGAATCGCAGTACCGTTAGAGATAACTGCAACCATGTTGCCCTTACCTGTGTACTTATAAACGTTATCAACGTTCTGTGCGATCTCGCGTACAGGCTCAGCTACGCCTGGGCTGTATGCAAGTGCTAGGTCTTCTGCAGAGTTTGCAGGCTTCGTCAGTTCTACGGCAATTTTGCCTGGAATTGGGAACTCATGATAATCAAGAGCTTGCTGACGGAATTGTTCTTGAGGTGATAATTCTTGAGAGGATTGAGCTTGGCTGCTGTCTTCAGACATAGGTGTAGGTTCCTAGGATATTATTATTTGGGGGATCTTGTTCATGTTAATGGATGTACTTCAAAGTTCCTAGGTGGTTGAAGCCTCTGTCTCATTAAAAAACGAGATTTCACTACTAATAAGACCAGTGAGCAGTTGAAATTACTATCGCTTGTTGAACTTTCGTGCGGAATTTTAGCGGCGAATGATAAGTAAGGAATTGCCCTGTAATAGAATAGAGAGGCTACCTATCGTTAGGTGGGGTTAAAGCTTAAATGAAAGTCGCTGCTTTCTTAAATTGCAGGCAACAAAAAAGGACACCGAAGTGTCCTTTTCATGTCTAAATAGCGAGAATTACTTCTTGCTAGAAAGAGCACCGAAACGCTTGTTGAAGCGATCAACACGGCCGCCTGTATCTACGATACGTTGCTTACCAGTGTAGAATGGGTGACATTTGTCACATACGTCTAGGTGGATAGATTCTTTTGCAAGAGTTGAGTTGAACTCAAATGTGTTGCCGCAAGAACAAGTTGCAGAAACTGCTTTGTATTCTGGGTGGATTCCAGCTTTCATGGGATAACCTCAAGTAGGCCGTGTCGCTATACGATTCTAAGCCGCACACCACACGTAGTTTAAAAAAGAAATAAAGACACCGCATTCGCACAAAAGAGTGACGAAGCCATACCTTTAAGGCGCAGTATAGTAATGAATCTATAAGGTAGGATCAACTGATTTGATACATTTTTCACCAATTGTATCTTTATTTCTTTTATCGGCTTGAGATTTCTGGCTCTCTTTACTTGTATAAGCTTACTCGCCGCCTTCATCCAAACTGCTTCTCGAATTTAAGCGCCTTATCCTTTAGACTGTTCGCTCTCGTCAACTCAGATAAAGCCGTCCCTTTATGCGTCCAATGATTGCCCGCGTGGCACTGCCTGTTCCACTCGACAAGCAGTTCGATTACAAGATTCCAAGCCACCTATTTCCGATTATTGGTGGGCGAGTCTCTGTACCTTTTGGACGACAAACCTTAACCGGTATTGTCACGGCTCTGGTTAACGAATCAGAATTCGAGCTAGACAAGCTCAAACCTATTAAAGCGTTATTAGACAATCAACCGGTTTGGCCGGAATCTGTCTATTCTCTCCTAACGTGGTGCAGTCAGTTTTATCAGTACCCGCTTGGCGAAACCTTTGCCAATGCCCTGCCAAGTGCTTTACGTAAAGGTAAAGCAGCTGACTTCGCAACATTGGTTGAATGGCAACTGACACCATCAGGCAGAGATCAATTGATGCAAGGCTTTGGTCGTGCGGTCAAGCAAGCCAAAGTGATGCACATGCTGGAGCTCGGCGCCGTCCCTCATCAAGAGTTCATCGATGAAGAGGTGGGTAGCGCTGTCCTTAAAACACTCGAAGAGAAAGGTTGGATTGAATCGGTAGAGAAAAAGCCGAAACGTCAGCCTTGGCCTGTTGATCTTGAAAATGACCAAGACAAACCTAAGCTCAATGCCGAGCAAGCCATCGCGATTGCAACAGTAAATAGTCAAACCGACTTTGGTTGTTTCCTGCTAGAAGGCGTCACAGGTTCTGGTAAAACAGAAGTCTACCTGAATATGATCAAGCCGATACTCGATAAGGGTAAACAAGCATTAGTGTTAGTGCCTGAAATCGGCCTAACACCTCAAACGATTAACCGCTTTAAGCGACGCTTTAATGTGCCTGTTGAGGTTATCCACTCTGGTTTAAATGATTCTGAACGACTGAATGCGTGGTTATCGGCGCGAGATAAAATAGCGGGCATCGTGATTGGTACTCGTTCGGCTCTGTTCACGCCGTTTGCGGACTTGGGTATTATCATTGTCGATGAAGAACACGACGCCTCTTATAAACAGCAAGATAGCCTGCGCTACCATGCTCGTGATGTGGCGATCATGCGTGCGCACAAAGCACAGATTCCAGTAGTGTTAGGCTCGGCGACTCCGGCCTTTGAAACACTGCACAATGCTCAGATCGGTAAATACAGCTACCTTACCCTCACCTCACGCGCAGGTGTCGCATTGCCGACCACCAATAAGGTGTTGGATGTTAAGGGTGAATATCTAGAAAGTGGCTTGTCTGCATCGTTAATTGCCGAGATGCAAAGACACCTCAAAGCAGGCAACCAAGTGATGCTGTTTCTCAATCGCCGAGGGTTTTCTCCCGCATTGATGTGTCACGATTGTGGTTGGACTGCCGAATGTAAACGTTGCGATGCTTACTACACCTATCACCAATACAGCAATGAGATGCGCTGCCACCACTGTGGTTCTCAGCAGCACATTGTGCACAATTGTCAAGGTTGTGGGTCTTCGAACTTAGTAACAGTAGGCGTAGGTACCGAGCAATTAGAAGCTCAACTTGGCCAACTATTCCCTGAATACAAAACAATTCGCATTGACCGCGACAGCACCCGCCGTAAAGGCAGCTTAGAAAGCGCGCTAGAGTCGATTCGTAAAGGTGAATACCAGATTTTAATCGGCACACAAATGTTGGCTAAGGGGCACCATTTCCCTGACGTGACACTTGTGGCGTTATTGGATGTTGATGGGTCTTTATATAGCAGTGACTTCCGAGCATCTGAGCGTCTTGCCCAGCTATTCATCCAAGTAGCAGGGCGAGCAGGTCGTGCTAGCAAACCCGGTGAGGTAATCTTACAAACTCACCACCCAGAACATGGATTGCTGCAAGCCTTGCTGCACAAAGACTATAACCACTTTGCTCAGACGGCACTGGCAGAACGTAAGCAAGCTATGTTACCGCCTTATACCTTTATGACTCTGTTTAGAGCAGAAGCGAACGACACACGCTTAGTGGAAGAGTTCTTGCGCCAGGTTCGTCACACATTGGAATCGCATCCACTGTTTGACCAATATTGCATGGTTCTAGGGCCAACCCCTGCTCCGTTAGCTAAACGTGCGGGCAAATCGCGTTGGCAGCTAATCTTACAAACTCAGACGCGGTCGTTAATGCAGAAGCTTTTAATGAGTGCCAAGCCGGCGATCAATATGTTACCTGCTGCGAAAAAAGTCCGCTGGTCACTCGATATTGAGCCTCAAGATTTGAGCTAAACCCACTTGGGTTAAAACTAATGATAAGTTTATTCACAAATATTTCATATTACTCGTGAGCAACTTCACACTAGTCATGTGATTTTTGTTAATCTAGCCGTAACTTTACGCGATTTAAACGAATAAAATATTGCAATAAAAAAAGTGTTAGCAACACTTTCACAATATCTATTCGATTACATTTATTATTCACGCCTTAGATACTTAGGCGACAAAGGAACTTAAAAGAGGGTTTAATTTATGGCGACAATGAAGGATGTTGCCCAGCTAGCAGGCGTCTCAACAGCCACGGTATCACGTGCATTGATGAATCCTGAGAAAGTCTCAGTTTCAACTCGTAAGCGAGTAGAAACAGCAGTACTTGAAGCTGGATACTCACCCAATACATTAGCTAGAAACTTACGTCGCAACGAATCAAAAACCATCATCACTATTGTTCCTGATATCTGTGACCCTTACTTCGCCGAGATCATTCGTGGTATCGAAGATGCCGCAGTAGAAAATGATTACCTTGTTCTACTGGGTGATAGCGGTCAGCAAAAGAAACGCGAATCTTCGTTTGTTAACTTAGTTTTCACCAAACAAGCTGACGGCATGCTACTGCTTGGTACTGACCACCCGTTTGATGTCAGCAAGCCTGAACAAAAGAACTTACCACCGATGGTCATGGCGTGTGAATTTGCCCCAGAGCTTGAACTGCCTACGGTACACATCGACAACCTGACCTCTGCATTTGAAGCGGTTAACTACCTAGCTCAGTTAGGTCATAAACGTATCGCTCAAATCTCAGGGCCAGTATCAGCAACCCTGTGTAAGTTCCGCCAGCAAGGCTACCAACAAGCGCTACGTCGTGCCGGAGTCACAATGAACCCAGCCTACAGCACGGTCGGTGACTTTACCTTTGAAGCAGGCGCTCAAGCGGTTCGTCAATTACTGGCACTTCCTGAACAGCCAACGGCTATTTTCTGTCACAACGATGCAATGGCCATTGGTGCGATTCAAGAAGCGAAGAAACTAGGCTTACGCGTACCTCAAGACCTATCCATTGTTGGCTTCGATGACATCCAGTTCGCTCAATACTGCGATCCACCGCTAACCACCATTTCTCAACCTCGTTATGAGATTGGACGCCAAGCGATGTTAATGATGCTTGACCTCCTGAAAGGCAACGATGTGCAAGCTGGTTCACGCCTGCTTGAAGCTAAGTTAGTGGTTCGAGGCAGTACTGCGCCACCTCGAATGTAAGCCTTAGAAATACCGATATAAATCTGCGGCACATTTTGATGTGCCGCTTCCATTTCTGCACTATTATCCTCGCGCAATCTGGATTACCATGAGAGCAGAATCAGCAACTATTGAATTGTCTTGTGGCTAATAGAGATTATGTAAAGCGCGGTCGTGGCACGAAGAAACCGACCAAGAAACAAGCCCCTCGCCGTAAACCTTGGCGCAGTGGTCTTTTGGCGATCCTCCTTGCCGGTGGTTTTGGTTACGGACTTTACCTATTGAGTAATGATCCTGAGCCGCCAGCACCGACTCCTGTGGCAACCAAACCAAAGCCTAAGCCAAAACCTGCGAAAGTCATTCCACCGCCTCCTGAAGAGAAGTGGGATTATGTTGAAACGCTGCCAAGCCGAGAAGTTGAAGTCAAAGCCAAAGAGCAGCAGATCTCTAAGATCCCTTACATCATGCAGTGTGGCGCTTACAAAACCTCGTCGCAGGCAGAAGCACGTAAGTTAGATATTGCCTTCCAAGGTATCTCGAGTGAGATCCGCAAGAAAGATGGCAGTAGCTGGTACCGTGTGGTTTTAGGTCCTTACAAATTGAAGCGTGACGCAGAGCGAGATCGCCACAAGCTGCAAAGAGCGAAAATCGAACCTTGCGCTATTTGGAAAGACACCGAGTAGTTTTAGATTCAGCGCCAGTTTCAGTCTTAGTAAAAGCATAAAACCAAATATTGAAAACCTCCCATTGTGGAGGTTTTCTTTTATCTCCCCTCCGTTCAGCCAAATTTCCTTACAACTTCCACCGATAAGTTGCGCGACATCACTCGCCCTTCCTTGAATTATCCGAGCGCCATCCTCATATAGTTTTTATACCCAAAGATAAGAAATATTAAGAGGCCCTACTCGTGACTACCATTGTATCTGTACGTCGTAATAATAAAGTCGTCATCGCGGGTGATGGACAAGTATCTCTAGGCAATACTGTAATGAAGGGCAATGCCCGTAAAGTACGTCGCCTATACAACAACAAAGTACTGGCTGGTTTTGCTGGCGGTACGGCTGATGCTTTCACGCTATTCGAAAAATTTGAAAGCAAGCTACAAATGCACCAAGGCCATCTGACCAAAGCTGCCGTTGAGCTGGCGAAGGATTGGCGTAGCGACCGTGCTCTACGTAAGTTAGAAGCACTGCTAGCAGTAGCGGATGAGACCGCTTCACTGATCATCACTGGTAACGGTGACGTAGTTCAACCTGAAAACGACCTGATTGCGATCGGTTCGGGCGGTAACTTCGCTCAAGCAGCGGCTACGGCACTATTAGAAAATACTGATTTAGATGCGCGTGAAATCGCAGAAAAGTCGCTGAACATTGCGGGCGATATCTGTGTATTCACCAACCATCACCACACCGTTGAAGAACTAGAAAGCACCGTTGAACTGCCAAAGCCAGAGTAACGAACGCTTCCACCAATAACGTTGTATTCAACAGTGATTAAAGAATTAAGGAAAAACCATGTCTGAGATGACTCCTCGCGAAATTGTTCACGAACTCAATCGCCACATTATCGGCCAAGACAACGCTAAGCGTTCAGTCGCTATCGCTCTGCGTAACCGCTGGCGTCGTATGCAGCTTGAAGAGAGCCTGCGTGTTGAAGTATCACCAAAGAACATCCTAATGATTGGTCCAACGGGTGTCGGTAAAACTGAAATTGCTCGCCGTCTAGCGAAACTCGCAAACGCGCCTTTCATCAAGGTAGAAGCAACTAAGTTCACCGAAGTTGGCTACGTTGGTAAAGAAGTTGAGACCATCATCCGTGATCTAACGGACGTTGCAATCAAGATGACGCACCAGCAAGCGATGGAAAAAGTAAAATATCGCGCTGAAGAACAAGCTGAAGAACGTATTCTTGATGCCCTTCTACCACCAGCTCGTGATGCTTGGGGTCAGAACGAGCAATCAACTGAAGACACGACCTCTTCAAACACTCGTCAGATTTTCCGCAAGAAACTGCGTGAAGGTAAGCTAGACGACAAAGAGATCGAAGTCGACGTAGCAGCACCACAAATGGGCGTTGAAATCATGTCACCTCCGGGCATGGAAGAGATGACTAACCAGCTACAAGGCATGTTCCAAAACCTAGCTGGCGACACCAAGAAAAAGCGTAAGATGAAAATCAAAGACGCATTCAAAGCACTGACGGAAGAAGAAGCGTCAAAGCTTGTGAACCAAGAAGAGCTAAAAGAGAACGCGATCTTCAACGCTGAAAACAACGGCATCGTATTCATCGATGAGATCGACAAAATCTGTAAGCGTGGCGACAGCTCAGGCCCAGACGTATCTCGCGAAGGTGTTCAGCGTGACCTACTACCTCTTATTGAAGGCAGCACTGTATCAACCAAGCACGGCATGGTGAAAACAGACCACATCTTGTTCATCACATCAGGCGCATTCCAAGTGGCTAAGCCATCTGACCTGATCCCTGAACTGCAAGGTCGTCTACCAATCCGTGTAGAGCTTGAAGCGCTTTCTGCAAATGACTTTAAACGCATCCTGACTGAACCAAAAGCATCTCTAACAGAGCAGTACATTGCCCTAATGAAAACAGAAGATGTGAGCATTGAGTTCACTGAAGATGGCATCAATCAAATCGCAGACGCAGCATGGCGCGTAAACGAAACCACTGAAAACATCGGTGCACGTCGTCTACACACAGTAATGGAGCGCCTGATGGATGAGATTTCATTCGACGCAACAGACAAAGCGGGTAGCAAGCTAGTGATTGATGAAGCTTACGTAACGTCGAAGCTTGGCGAATTCGTTGAAGACGAAGACCTAAGCCGCTTCATCCTGTAGCACACGAAACTCCAACTTATTGCTCTATCTCAAAGAAATAGCAGCTAATAAGCGAATTCAAGGCCCACTTTCGAGTGGGCTTTTTATTACCCGAAAAATGGGCGTATACTCAAATCACAGTTTGAAACGAAGACTTACAAAGAATTAGACCTACGATGAAACAATCTCTACTGATTTGGCTTGATGCCGCACGACCAAAAACTCTGCCTCTTGCACTCGTCTCTATTCTTACAGGAAGTAGTTTAGCGTTCGCCGGCGGTCAGTTTTCTTTATCGATAGCACTACTGGCATTTTTAACCGCCACTTTATTACAGATCCTATCGAACCTAGCCAATGACTATGGTGACGCAGTAAAAGGCACAGACAACGAAAATCGCCTTGGGCCAACACGTGCAATGCAGTCTGGCGCGGTAACCGCTAAAACCATGAAGCAAGCCATCATCCTCAACATCGTGTTTACCATGATCGCTGGGCTGATTCTTATTTTCCACGCCTTAACCTCGATTGAAAGTATCTTATCTTTCATTGCGTTAGGCGTATTAGCCATTGCTGCAGCGATCGCTTACACCGTCGGAAATAAGCCTTATGGCTATATTGGCCTTGGCGACTTATCGGTATTTATCTTCTTTGGTTTGCTCGGTGTTTCCGGAACTTACTTCTTACACACTGGCCATGTTGAACCAAGTCTGTTTTTACCAGCATTGGGCTGTGGCTTGATGGCAGTTGCAGTACTCAATATCAACAACATGCGTGACATCGAAAACGACAGCGAATGCGGCAAGCGCACCATGGCGGTTCGTCTAGGACAACGCAAAGCCAAGCACTACCATTTTGCACTGCTTGGTTTGGCACTTGTCTCTTTTGCTATTTACCTACTGATTCAAGAAAAACCAGTTTGGATCAGCCTACCGTTTTTACTGAGCATTGTTGTTGTTTATAAGCACGGGAAGGCCGTTTGGGAAACCGAAAAACCAGCGCAGATTGCACCAATGATGCCTGTGATTGTGAAATGCTCACTGGTCACTAACCTATTGTTTGCAGGGGTTGTCGTAGCTCAAACTCTACTGAGTTAATTGAGACTAATCATTGCAAAGGGATCAAGCACCGATATACTCAAAGTAAGCTCATTGTTCAAAAGGTATACTAATGGAATACAACACTTCAACACTGTGCGACATATATTTGGATCAAGTTGATGTCGTGGAGCCAATGTTCAGCAACTTCGGTGGACGTGCATCCTTCGCAGGACAGATCACGACATTAAAGTGTTTTGAAGACAACGCTTTGATTCGCTCTGTACTAGAGCAAGATGGCCTGGGGCGTGTGTTGTTAATCGATGGTGGCGGCTCACTACGCAAAGCGCTGATCGATGCTGAGATTGCCCTGCTTGCCGAAGACAATGAGTGGGAAGGTATTGTGGTTTACGGCTGCGTTCGTGAAGTCGATGAGCTTGAAGACATGAACCTAGGCATCCAAGCCTTGGCTTCTATTCCTGTTGGTGCAAGCCAAGAAGGTGTCGGAGAGATAGACGTCCCAGTGAATTTTGGTAGTGTGACCTTCTTACCAGAAGATTACCTCTACGCAGACAACACCGGCATCATTCTTTCTGCAGAGCCTTTGGATGTAGAGCTTGATTTGGATGTTGAGGAAGAAGAGGTCGAGTAACTCACAACTCACTAAGCTTCGAAGCAAAACATATGAACACAAACAAAAACGCCCGCTACTGAGTAGCGGGCGTTTTTTAATTCTGAAGAGTCAATTACTCTACTTCATCCATTTTACCAAGAAGGTTACGGATGCGATCTTGCCATGCAGAGTGCTCTTCTTGCATCTGCTGAGTTTTTTGCTCTAGCTCGTGACGGCTTGCTTTAAGCTCACCAGCTTCTGTTGCTAGTGCTTGTTTCTCTTCTTTAAGCTCTTCCACTTCCATTTGAAGAAGTGCAATTGTATCTACTGCTGTTTGAATTTTTGCTTCTAGCTGCTCTAGTACTTCAAAAGACATTCTGGCCTACCTTTAAGTTATCCGTTTGATGGTGAAGGTTCACTCCACTTATTTCCCCATTCTACTCAGCAGAGCAAGGATAAACACTCAATATATTCGATATTTTGCGCCATTCGATGAAAAAAACAGCGCTTTTTACCGAATATTGACGTGAACGATTACTGCCACGACGGCAAACCGATTATTTTGATGAATAATAACTGTTTTCCACTGCGAATTGATCGAGAGCAATCTCCAAAAAACAAAAAGGCAAACGTTTTCTTTTGGATATGGTAAAATCCGCCGCGAAATTTCTATTCCCCCTTTGAAAATTTTGGAGTCCGCATGAAACGCGATTTAGCAATGTCATTCTCTCGTGTCACAGAAGGCGCAGCACTAGCTGGTTACAAGTGGCTTGGCCGTGGCGATAAAAACGCGGCAGATGGCGCTGCTGTAGAAGTAATGCGTAGCCTACTTAACAAAACCGAAATTAGCGGTGAGATTGTTATCGGCGAAGGTGAAATCGATGATGCACCTATGCTATACATCGGCGAAAACGTAGGTGTAGGCGGCGATGCTGTCGACATCGCAGTTGACCCAATTGAAGGGACACGCATGACAGCAATGGGCCAATCAAATGCATTAGCTGTATTGGCTGCAGGCGAAAAAGGCAGCTTCCTTAAAGCACCTGACATGTACATGGAAAAATTGGTTGTTGGCCCTGGCGCAAAAGGCGTGATTGACCTAGAACTGCCACTGAAAGAAAACCTAGAAAACATTGCTAAAGCACTAGGTAAAACACTGGATACACTGGTTGTAACTACACTGGCTAAGCCACGTCACGACCAAGTTATTGCAGAGATGCAAACAATGGGCGTTCGTGTATTTGCAGTGCCAGACGGTGATGTTGCGGCTTCTATCCTAACGTGTATGCCAGACAGCGAAGTAGATGTAATGTATTGCATCGGCGGTGCACCTGAAGGCGTGGTTTCAGCTGCGGTAATTCGCGCACTCGACGGCGACATGCACGGTCGTCTTCTTCCTCGTCACGAAGTAAAGGGCGACACAGAAGAAAACCGCAAGCACGGTGAACTTGAACTTGAGCGCTGTGCAGAAATGGGCGTAACAGCGGGTATCGTGTTGAAAATGGAAGACATGGCACGCAGCGACAACGTTGTATTCTCAGCGACGGGTATCACTAAGGGTGACTTGCTAGAAGGCATTTCTCGTCAGGGCAATATAGCAACAACGGAAACACTACTTATCCGTGGCCGTTGCCGTACGATTCGCCGCATCAAATCTATCCACTACCTAGAGCGTAAAGATCCAGAAGTAGTAGGTCATATCCTGTAAACCAAAGCTAGGTTAAACAGAGTATTCGAAGGCTGATACCAAGTATCAGCCTTTTGTTTTATTGGCGCACCAGAATCTCACCATGACTGCTGATAGAGTAAAACGCGCTCTATAAAGTAAATCACCATCAATATAGTAAATGGTTTGCTTTATAAACACCTTGCCTCATAATAGTAAGGTTCATGAGGTAGGGATAGTATGAAAACAAGCGACAAAATCTTACAGACCATTAAACGTCAAGGCGCGGTAACCGCGAAACAACTGTCAGAAGAATTTGGCATGACGACAATGGGTGCAAGGCAACACCTGCAAAGCCTGGAAGATGACGGTATCCTTGCGTTTCATGATGTGAAAGTGAAAGTGGGTCGCCCGACTCGCCACTGGTCCCTGACTCAACAAGGCCACAGCCAATTTTCAGATCGACATGGTGAACTCACCATTCAAGTGATTGATGCTGTAGAAAATCTATTTGGTAAAGAAGGACTGGCTAAGGTTGCTGCTGAGCGTGAACAACACACACTCAAGCTATATCAAACTGCGCTGTCTGACTGTGATTCGCTCATCAGCAAGCTTAAAAAACTCACCCAGCTTCGTGAAGACGAAGGCTACATGGCTGAGCTTCAAGAGCATGACGATCACTACATCCTGATTGAGAACCACTGCCCTATCTGCAAAGCTGCAACTCGCTGCCCTAGCCTGTGCCAATCAGAGCTCAATGTGTTTACTGAACTACTCAAAGATGAGTGTCATGTGAGCCGTACAGAGCACATCATTGCTGGTGAGCGACGCTGTACTTACACTCTAACGCCTGCACTTTAATCATAGCGGTAAGCGGTTAATACCGTCTCAATATTGAGAAAAAACAAATAGATTAAAAATTGTACAAATTTCTTTCTTAAGCTTAATGCATATGAAACAGGCTTAATGCTAAGGAAGGAATGATGGCACATCCACAACCCGCTCAAAAATTGCCACCCTTTGATGAACTTGTCCAACTCGCGAAAAGCGATCCTAAAGCATTCAATCAATTCAAACACGATATGTGTGAACAGATGATCTGCTCAGCTTCAGAAGTGATGCAAGACCGACTTCGCGCTCAACAAAGTCACATCGACTTGGTGGTTAGCCGCTGTAAAAACCCACACCATGCCAATGTCGTGCTCATGCAAGAGTTGCGCTGTCAGGTCTGTAAGTTCCAAGATGCACTTGAAGGTCGCTGCGGCTTTGAAGAAACGCCTCCTGAAAATGTCGTCCCTTTTAAACCGAATACCGAACCCAAGATGTATTGAAAATAGAAGGTATTAAAAAGAAAAAAGGGAGCACAATGCTCCCTTTTCATCTGTTCAATATTTACAAGGGTCTTCGCCGTAGTCATTACGACCTTCAGTGCCCTTCAATAAACCACACTCAATCAGAATCCACAAACCACACACTAATGCCGCTACAGTTGCTGCCATGTGAACGGGTGATACTGGCTCTGTCGTAGTCGCTGCCATTGGGGAAGCCAAGCGACCCAGCACTAGTGGTACATTCAACAGTAGCCAATAGTTCGACTTATTACGGTCATGCCAGCGCTTAGCGGTAACCGCAAGATCTGGGATCACAAGCATCAATAGGAAGATTGGTAGCAGGATGTAAGAGTAAGCAGGGAACAATACAGAAATACCAGAAGCAAAACCGGTAATCGCTATATAGTAGAAAATATTCCACATCCAGTAAGTCTTACGACCAATTCTCCCTTTGAAAGAGAGCAGTAATTCTTTCATCGACATCTTAAATACTCAAATTTATACGCCGCTAAAAGTCAGCAGCAATGGTTAATTTATTACTTTTTGAAAGCAACTTTTGTCCATATCACGAATATTCACCGTTAAGCTTCTTACATGGCTCGCTTGCTCTTGCAGGATTTGCATTAACGATCGTGACAATTCTCGCTTTTGCTCTTCCGTTCGTCCCGAAAGTAACTCAAAGCTGATATGAATAAAGTCTACACTATCTTCCTCATCACCGACCAACCAATTATGGCAACGCAGTGAACGAGATTTCACTGACGGCACATCAAACAAACCGCATGTGAGTGCTACTTGGTGGAGATCTTCCAGTAAGCCTTGGATATTCACTCGCTCATCCACTGAATTGGAGTACTCTAGAACTAAATTCGGCATTGTTACTTCCTGTTGTTAGCGCAATCGTTTGTCCCTTAATAGCAACTAACGATGAAAAATCCGAGAAGTTAGCTATTATTCTGTCTGCCGGATCACTGATATATGCTCAAAATCTACTCTGACCATTGAGTAAGATCCAATAAAGTCATGACCACAGTCATGATCTGTTGATATTAATCTGTTATATTATTTCGTAATAAAGTTTACTTTTTTACATTCGATTTATTTAAATACTTTGGAGATATTCCTATGCGTCATCCTGTAGTTATGGGTAACTGGAAACTAAACGGCAGCAAAGAAATGGTTGTTGAACTACTAAACGGTCTTAACGCTGAACTTGAAGGCGTAACAGGCGTAGACGTAGCAGTTGCTCCACCAGCACTTTTCGTTGATCTTGCAGAGCGTACGCTTACTGAAGCTGGCAGCGCGATCATCCTAGGTGCTCAAAACTCTGACCTAAACAACAGCGGTGCATTCACTGGCGACATGTCTCCAGCAATGCTTAAAGAGTTCGGCGCATCTCACATCATCATCGGTCACTCTGAGCGTCGTGAATACCACAACGAATCAGATGAATTCGTAGCTAAGAAATTCGCATTCCTAAAAGAGAACGGCCTAACTCCAGTTCTTTGTATCGGTGAATCTGAAGCACAAAACGAAGCAGGCGAAACTGTTGCAGTATGTGCTCGTCAAATTGACGCTGTTATCAACACTCAAGGTGTTGAAGCTCTTGAAGGCGCTATCATCGCTTACGAACCAATCTGGGCTATCGGTACTGGTAAAGCAGCTACAGCTGAAGATGCACAACGCATCCACGCTCAAATCCGTGCACACATCGCAGAGAAATCTGAAGAAGTTGCTAAGAAAGTTGTTATCCAATACGGCGGTTCTGTTAAGCCAGAAAACGCAGCAGCTTACTTCGCACAACCAGACATCGACGGTGCTCTAGTTGGCGGCGCAGCTCTAGACGCGAAAAGCTTCGCAGCTATCGCTAAAGCAGCAGCTGAAGCAAAAGCTTAATTTAAACGTCACTGTTTAAATTAGATGAAAGGTCAACTTAGGTTGGCCTTTTTAGTGCCTGTCATTCCTGAAACCTCAAACGGCAGGTACAAAAAAACCGCTGATAAATCAGCGGTTTTTAAATTCTTTAAGCGAACGCTATGCGCGGCTTAGAACAACTCTTCTGCAACGCGGAACAGCTCAGAACGGTCTGGGTTCTGCATGTTCTCGATACAGTCGATGATGTCGTGGTGAACAAGTTCTTCTTTCTCGATACCAACACAACGGCCACCGTGACCTTCTTGAAGAAGGTGAACAGCGTAGTTACCCATGCGAGAAGCAAGTACACGGTCAAATGCAGTAGGACGACCACCACGTTGGATGTGACCAAGAACCGTTGCACGAGTTTCACGACCTGTTGAAGATTCGATCTCTTTAGCCAGTTCGTTAGCATCCATCATTAGCTCAGTTAGAGCGATGATTGCGTGCTTCTTACCTTTAGCAATGCCATCTTGGATATTGCTGATAAGCTGCTCTTTATCTAGGCCAGTCTCTGGAGTAATGATGTACTCACAACCACCCGCGATTGCTGACATAAGCGTAAGGTCACCACAGTGACGGCCCATGATCTCAACAATAGAAATACGTTGGTGAGAAGAAGACGTGTCACGTAGACGGTCAATTGAATCAATAACAGTGTTAAGCGCTGTTAGGTAACCGATAGTGTAGTCAGTACCTGCGATATCGTTATCGATTGTGCCTGGAAGACCGATACATGGGTAACCCATTTCAGTCAGCTTCTTAGCACCCATGTAAGAACCGTCACCACCGATAACAACAAGTGCTTCGATACCGTGCTTCTTAAGGTTCTCAATGCCTTTCTCACGAACAGCAACGTCTTTAAATTCAGGGAAACGTGCAGAACCTAAGAAAGTACCACCACGGTTGATCACGTCAGATACGCTTGAACGGTCAAGCTTTTCGATACGGTCTTCAACAAGGCCTTGGTAGCCATCGTAAATGCCGTAAACTTCAATGCCAACTGATAGCGCGGTACGAACTACACCGCGAACTGCTGCGTTCATGCCTGGAGCGTCACCACCACTGGTCAAAACACCGATCTTCTTAATCATGCTCACCCTCGATTTTTGGGAATCTATTATTCAATTCTTGTTCTTGCTGATTGTATATCAACAAGATTTTAAATCTATATTTGTGCGTTATGTTACATTTCCTCAACAGGAATAGCACTCAAATCGCGTAAAATTATGTAACATTTCTACTTCTGTAAGAGTATTACAGTTTTACTCAATAACTTTGTTGATTCACATCAGAATCAACATTAATTGTTACTAAGGTGGTTTTTGAATCACCTAACAGTTAATAATTTTTACTCACTGTAGTTCAAAAGCCACTCACTTACCATTTGCCCGCTAATTTTTAGCACGCATTACCACGAGTGGAATTTTTGCTGCTTCTCTGGCCCAAATACCACTGAGTACGGGTCTTGGTGAATTAATACATCAGCATCAGGGAACACGGAGATAAGCTTAGCCTCTACTTCGTCAGAAATGCGATGCGCTTCAATAAGTGGGATATTATCGTCCAGTTCTAGATGCAGTTGGATGAAACGAATCGGACCCGAACGACGCGTTCGTAATTGATGCACTCCCAACACACCTTCCACGCTCAATGATGTCTCTTTTATCTGTTTTAGCTCTTCATCAGGGAGCTTATGATCAAGCAGAGACTGAACCGCTTCCATCGCCATTTGATAAGCGCTGTAAAGAATGTAGACACCAATACCTACCGCGAATACAGAGTCCGCTTGGCCAATACCAAACCAACTCAATGCCAGCGCCAGCATGATCGCGGCGTTCATATAAAGGTCTGATTGATAGTGCAGTGAATCGGCCGCAATCGCTTGGCTGCCCGTTTTTTTCACGACATGTTTTTGGAATAGAACCAAGCCGAAGGTCATCACCATCGCAAATAAGCTGACGTAGATACCAATCTCTGGAGAGTTAAGCTCATGAGGTCGGAAGAAGCGCTCAATACCGTTGAGAATAAGGAAACATGCTGAGCCTGAAATAAACATCGCCTGCGCTAATGCAGCGAGGGATTCAGCCTTGCCATGACCAAAGGTGTGTTCTTTGTCGGCTGGCTGCAGAGAATAACGAACCACGATAAGGTTAACGACAGAGGCCGCGATATCCAGCATTGAGTCCACCACGGAAGCCAACAGACTCACAGAACCTGTCACCCACCACGCTGCGACTTTCACTATCAATAAAATGGTAGCAATGGTGGTGGCTGCCCAAGCGGCGAGCGTAACTAAACGTGCGTATTCTTGTTTCATAACTTGGCTATAAAGTGGCTGATAGCACAAAGTATAACCTGCAAACAATCAATTGAATATGACAGCTAAGGTGTAAGACATTCATTTTTAGGGATCAAAAAAAGCGGCACACGGCCGCTTCTTTCTAAACACTTTCATTCAAAGCTGCTTTATCAAGCCCGAATTACTTGTCTTTGTTCATGCGTTTTTCCATTTTCTCAGCACACTTAGTTATGCGCTCTTGTTGGATCTCTTTCAGTTGAGTTTTTTGCTCAGCCGTTAGTACGTTCATCATTTCGTGTTGCTTCTTCAGCATTGCCACGCGACGCTCAGTTTGCTTTTCAACCATTTCGCTTGCTAGGTCGTTTGCTGCCGCTTCGTCGAAATTGTCAGCAAGAACCAATGCTTGAACTTTCTCTTGGTGCGCTTTCATTTTCGCCATTTTATCGGCTTTGTTGCCTGCGTGTTTTTCTTTCATTTCAGCGCGGTTCGCTTCGCGCATCTCTTTCAATTCTGTTTTTTGTGCGTCAGTTAGGTCTAGTTGGCGCATCACTTTCTTATCGAAGCCGCCACATTTGCCGTGCATGCCTTTGTGGTCACCTTTATCACCACCGCCATAAGCATACGCACTTGCTGTACCTAAAATAAGTGGAAGTGCCGCAGCTGCTAATACAAGTTTCTTAGTCATTTTCATAATTGTTGCCTCAATTCGGTATAATAAGTCATGTGTTGCGTCTGTTTCTCAGCGCTTGAATATAGATTAGTCTTTCCCTCGTAAAGTGACGTTTAGAAAGCGTAAAGAATCGTAAAGAGCGAAAGCAGGCGAATAATTAGCAGTATTATTAACGTGTAAATAGTAGATAACCGATTAAGGCTTCCCAATGGCGAACATTCTTCTTATTGATGACGACACCGAGTTAACCAGCTTACTCAAAGATATTCTGAGCTTTGAGGGCTTCACTGTTTCCGAAGCTAATGATGGCTATGCGGGGCTTGAAGCGATCAATGATGAGATCGACCTGATTCTTTTGGATGTGATGATGCCGCGTCTGAATGGCATGGAAACACTAAAGAAACTGAGAGAAAATTGGGAAACGCCAGTGCTAATGCTGACGGCAAAAGGCGAAGAGATCGACCGTGTTATTGGCCTTGAACTTGGCGCGGATGATTACCTACCTAAGCCTTTCAGTGACCGTGAATTGTTAGCGCGTATTCGAGCTATCTTGCGCCGAACGCAGACCACTGCGGCACCTAAAACCACCAGCGATAAGGTTCAATATCAAGACATCGAGGTATTCCCTGGCAAACAAGAAGCTTATTGTAATGGCCAGCTTATCGACCTCACCACTACCGAGTTCGCCCTGCTGAGCCACCTAATCCAGAACCCGGGGCAAGTGATCACCAAAGAAGCATTAAGCCTAGATGTACTAGGTAAAAGGCTTGCGGCATTTGACCGCGCGATTGATATGCATATCTCTAACCTTCGTAAAAAGATCCCTGAGCGCAGTGATGGTAAAGCTCGCATCAAGACGTTGCGAGGCCGTGGCTACTTATTGGTAGAGGAAGATTAATGCGTATCCCTAAAATCACCAGCTTATATGGACGTATCTTTGCTATCTTTTGGTTCACCATGTTACTGGTGCTTTTGTCGGTGCTGTCACTTCCCCATTTAGACCCTCGAGTCGCGCGAAATGTGCCCGCAGATCACCTCGATAAACTCGAGCGTATCGCTAAAATCACAGAGAAACGCTACGCCAAAGAACCTAATCTGGGCAAAATAGTTTTCCAACTTGAGGCGCCACGCAGCCGCAAGGATTCTCGTGCTCGCATCTATCTGACCGATCTTGAAGGCGCAGTCCTTACCTCAAAAAGGCATTCAGACTACAAGCTTAAAGCGATTCGCAACTTTGTTACCTCGATAGATAACCCTGAAGTACCGAAACAAAAGCTGTACGGGCACTACATGGTAGCTGGCCCTGTGCCGATTAAACTGGCGGGTGAAGAGTTGTTGATGTACGCCGGAATAAAGTGGAATCAACCACCGCCGTTCTTGTTGCGCCTGTTTGATAAGCCCCTGCAGTTATTGCTTGCCGTGATGTTAGCGAGTACCCCGCTATTACTTTGGTTAGCTTGGGCATTGAGCCAACCTGCTCGTAGGCTCGAACGTGCAGCACAACGTGTGGCGAAAGGTCAGTTTGAGGTCGATCCAACACTCGAAAAAGGCACCTCAGAATTCAGACAAGCCGGTGAAAGCTTTAACCAGATGGTCGAAGCGGTAAACCAGATGATTTCAGGGCAACAGCGACTGCTCTCTGATATTTCACACGAGCTTCGATCACCACTGACACGTCTTCGCATGGCCAATGCGCTAGCGATTCGTAAACAAGGTGAGAGCCAAGAGTTAGAACGCATTGATACCGAAGCACAACGTCTGGAACAGATGATCAGTGAGCTACTGACGTTATCTCGTATGCAGGTCGACAGCCATATTACTCGTGAGGTTCAACCTATCTCGAGCCTATGGGAAGAGATCTTAAAAGACGCAGAGTTTGAAGCTGAACAGATGGGCAAGTTGCTGACGTTTTCGGAGATCCCGGAACGCTCTATTTCAGGTAACCCTAAACTGCTGATGAGTGCGCTAGACAACATTACACGTAATGCCATCTATTACGGTAAAGACCAAGTGGATGTGCAATTCCATGTGGTCCAAGATCAGCTAACGATTTGCGTCAATGATAATGGTGATGGTGTGCCAGAGGATGAGTTGGACTCTATCTTTAGACCTTTCTACCGTGTATCAACCGCTCGAGATCGTAACTCGGGCGGCACTGGACTTGGTCTGACGATTACTGAAAGTGCGATTCGCCAACACAGTGGAACCATCACGGCAAGCCGTAGTAAGTTAGGTGGATTACAGCTCGAAATTACTCTGCCTATCCTACCGATGTAATACCCCCACAAAGATCACAGTTGATAATGATTGTTATTATCATTATGGTAAATCCTCTAATTATGGAGGATTTACCATGTCGCACACTTTCCCTGCTTTACCCTACGCTTACGATGCCCTAGAGCCTTACATTGATGCTAAAACGATGGAAGTGCATTACAGCAAACACCATAGAACCTACTACGATAAGTTTGTTGCAGCGGTATCTGGAACCGATCTAGAACAACAATCTCTGACCGAGATCTTCGCCAACATATCTCAGCACAGCCCGGCTGTACGTAACAATGGCGGTGGCTACTACAACCACATCTTATATTGGAACTGCATGTCTCAGAACGGTGGTGGAGAACCGACAGGCGAACTTGGTGATGCTATCAAGAGCACATTCGGAGATTTCGAGACGTTCCAAGATCAGTTCGCTCAAGCGGCAATCAATACCTTTGGTTCAGGCTTTACGTGGTTGGTGGTAGAAGAAGGACAACTGAAGATCATCTCAACCTCAAACCAAGACAACCCGAGGATGGATACCATCGCCAGCAACGGTGAGCCAATTCTTGCGCTCGACGTTTGGGAACACGCCTACTACATCAGCTACCAAAACCGACGCCCAGACTACATCAACGCCTGGTGGAATGTAGTCAACTGGGATACCGTGTCTGAAAACTACACACAAGCACTCGCGAATAAAGCGTAAGCTAATGGTGGTGAACTGTACTCACTCAGCTTGCCACCGTATACTCTGGCTATCTTTGATTATTCTTGTGAACCAACATGTTTGATATCGCTCTATACGAACCAGAAATTGCCCCCAATACGGGTAACATCATCCGCCTATGTGCTAACTGCGGCGCAAACCTGCACCTGATTGAACCGCTTGGCTTTGATTTTGAAGAGAAGAAAGTTCGCCGTGCTGGCTTGGATTACCACGATCTAGCGCGTGTTAAGCGTCACAAGAACCTAGAAGCCTTCCTTGAGTATCTAGAAAATGAACGCGAGGGTGACTTCCGCATCTTCGCTTGCACCACTAAAACGACAGGCCACCACGTGGATGCAAAATTCCAACAAGGTGATGTGTTGATGTTTGGCCCAGAGACTCGAGGTCTGCCCGCTGAGTTCATCGAAAGTATGCCAATGGAGCAACGTATTCGTATCCCAATGATGCCAGATGCACGCAGCCTAAACCTGTCTAATGCGGTTGCTATCATCGCCTTCGAAGCGTGGCGACAAATGGGCTTTGAAGGCGCGGTATAACCGATCGCTTACTAGGGCGGTTATCTGCTACCAATGATCGCTAACACGCAATAAAAAAGGCTCTTACCATTATCACTTTCTTGCGAAGGATAAAGGTAAGAGCCTTTTCTGTTTTTCCTCTATATAAGAAGAGAAAAAATCAATTAGTTTAATCGGTTACGATCGTTGTCGTCGTCTTTCTTCTCAAACTCACCTTCAAAGGTGTTGCCGTCTTTTGACTGGTCAAATGGGTCGCGATTGAATGGGTCTTGTCCAAAAGGACTCTGACCAAAGCCAGCTTGCCCACCGGTATGGAAACCACCAGACATATTTTTAACCACCATTTTTTCCATCATTTTCTTGGCAATCATGGCTCTTGGTGCTGGTAGCAACACCAACATACCAAGTGCATCCGTCATAAAGCCCGGAGTCAGCAGCAATACACCAGCAACTGCAAGCATCACGCCTTCCAGAATCTGTTGTGCTGGCATTTCACCTTGTTGCAAGCGACCTTGCACAGACATCAGTGTCTGAATGCCTTGGCTACGAACAAGCGATGCACCCACAAATGCCGTGATCAAAACCAATGCAATAGTTGGCCACAATCCTAAGAAGCCACCAACTTGAATAAATAGCCCAATCTCAATGATGGGTACGAAGATAAAGAGTAATAATAAGATAGGAAACACACGCCCTCCTTTGTTACTTGCAGTTTACGCTGAAAGCCCTAACAATCTCAAATTTATCCTGTAAATAAGCGTGTTTATTGACCAAGAATAACTTTGCAAAATATTGACGAAACAAAACTGAAAAAGGTGATCAACTTAATATTTTTATGCGCTAAGTACAGTATCATGTGCCACATAAGTCAGGACGGATTTATCAGCCCAATATTCTAGCGAACGGAGTATTTGCACACAGAATAGGCTAATAACTAACTATATAATCAGAATAATTCTCTAAGGATCCTGTTATGGCTACTCTATCAGAAGCACAAGTTGATGCTCCTCAAGCTACTCGTCTCGAAGAAGATCTTTTAGGTCAACGTCATGTTCCGGCTGATGCTTACTACGGCATCCACACTCTACGCGCAGTTGAAAACTTCAACATCTCAAATGTAACGATCTCAGATGTACCTGAATTCGTTCGCGGTATGGTGATGACAAAAAAAGCAGCTGCTTTAGCAAACAAAGAGTTAGGTGTAATTCCTAGCGAAGTGGCTAAATACATCATCCAAGCTTGTGACCTAATTCTAGACACGGGCAAGTGCATGGATCAGTTCCCATCGGACGTTTTCCAAGGTGGTGCTGGTACTTCTGTAAACATGAACGCGAACGAAGTAGTAGCGAACGTGGCACTTGAACTTATGGGCAAAGAAAAAGGCCAATATGAGTTCATCAACCCGAACGACCATGTAAACCGCAGCCAATCTACAAACTGTGCTTACCCAACTGGCTTCCGTATCTCTGTTTACAACAGCGTACTAAAACTGATCGATGCGATTGAATACCTAAAAGGTGCATTCGAGCTTAAGAGCCAAGAATTCAACACAATTTTGAAGATGGGTCGTACTCAGCTTCAAGATGCTGTTCCAATGACGGTTGGCCAAGAGTTCCACGCTTGGGCTGTAACCATCAACGAAGAAATCAAAAACCTAGAATACACATCAAAGCTACTGCTTGAAGTTAACCTAGGCGCAACGGCAATCGGTACAGGTCTGAACGCAGCACCAGGTTACCAAGGCCTTGCAGTTAAGCACCTAGCGGAAGTAACTGGCCTAGAGTGTGTACCTGCAGAAGACCTAATCGAAGCAACATCTGACTGTGGCGCATACGTAATGACGCACGGCGCACTTAAGCGTCTGGCTGTTAAGCTGTCTAAAATTTGTAACGATTTGCGTCTGCTTTCTTCTGGTCCACGTACTGGCCTGAACGAGCTAAACCTACCTGAACTGCAAGCGGGTTCTTCAATCATGCCTGCTAAAGTAAACCCAGTTGTTCCTGAAGTAGTAAACCAAGTTTGCTTTAAAGTTCTAGGTAACGACAACACGGTTTCTTTCGCTGCAGAAGGTGGTCAACTTCAACTGAACGTAATGGAACCTGTTATTGCACAAAGCATGTTTGAGTCTCTAGACATCCTAACAAACGCTTGTGTGAACCTACGCGACAAGTGTGTAGACGGCATTACAGTAAACAAAGAAGTATGTGAATCACACGTATTTAACTCTATCGGTATCGTCACTTACCTAAACCCATACATTGGCCACCACGAGGGCGACATTGTTGGTAAGATCTGTGCTGAAACAGGTAAGAGCGTGCGTGATGTGGTTCTAGAGCGCGGTTTATTGACCGAAGAAGAACTTGATGACATTTTCTCTGTTGAAAATTTGATGCATCCTCAGTATAAAGCGAAGCGCTACGAATAAAGTTAGCGAGAAAGGGCTCCAAACGGAGCCCTTTTTTAGGCTCCAATACGGTTAACCCTTTTTATTTTGTGGATTTCCGTAGGTTGTGCTTTTGCTACATTGAACCTAAACCATAGAACTATTATGTGAACATTCCAGCGGCGAGTGTTCACATAATAAAATCTAAATGAGGTGTTACTTATGATTGCAGTAGAACTGTTTGTCGTCCTGCTCTTTATCTTTTTAGGGGCCAGAATTGGCGGTATCGGTATCGGTTTTGCCGGTGGTGCTGGTGTTATTGCCCTTTCACTTATTCTTGGCGTTCCAACAAGCCAATCTTTCATCCCGATCGACGTAATCTTGATCATCATGTCGGTTATCACCGCAATTGCTGCAATGCAGGTTGCTGGCGGTATGGACTGGTTGGTACAAATTGCAGAAAACTTTTTGCGTAAGCACCCTGAACGCATCACTTTTTACGCGCCGATTGTGACATTTGTAATGACACTAATGGCGGGTACTGGTCACACAGCATTCTCTACGCTTCCTGTTATCGCAGAAGTAGCGAAAGGCCAAGGCGTGCGTCCTTCTCGTCCACTGTCTATCGCTGTTGTCGCTTCTCAAATTGCTATCACAGCTTCGCCAATCTCGGCGGCAGTTGTTGCTTTCGCAGCGATGCTTGCACCATTTGGTGTTGATTACCTAACACTATTGATGGTTTGTATCCCAACAACCTTCATCGCTTGTATGGTTGGTGCGGTTGTTGCGAACTACATGGGTAGCGAGCTGAAAGACGATCCTGTTTACCAAGAGCGCCTTGAGAAAGGTCTAATCAAACTGGCAACAGAAGAGAAACGCGAAATCCTTCCAACAGCGAAGAAAGCAACTTACATCTTCCTAGCTGCGATTGGTTTCGTGGTTTGTTACGCAGCAGCGATTTCAAGCTCTGTTGGCCTAATTGAAAACCCAGCGCTAGGTCGTAACGAAGCAATCATGTCTGTGATGCTGGCTGCAGCGGCGGCTATCGTGATGTTTACTAAGATTGATGCAGCGAAGATCTCTTCAGCACCAACGTTCCGCTCTGGTATGACGGCGTGTGTATGTGTACTTGGTGTGGCTTGGTTAGGTTCAACGTTCGTAAACGCACACGTTGCTGAAATCAAAGACGTTGCAGGTGCACTACTGGCTGACTACCCATGGATGCTGGCACTTGTTCTGTTCTTCGCTTCTATGCTGCTTTACTCTCAAGGTGCAACAACGGTTGCACTTATGCCTGCAGCACTTGCGATTGGCGTAGCACCACTAACAGCGGTTGCTTCTTTTGCGGCGGTAAGTGCGCTGTTCGTACTTCCAACTTACCCTACGCTACTAGCAGCGGTTGAGATGGATGACACAGGCTCAACGCGCATCGGCAACTACGTATTCAACCACCCATTCTTCATTCCAGGTGTGGTAACAATCAGTACTGCGGTAGCGCTAGGCTTCGCATTCGGCGGTCTGTTTATCTAACATTCGCTGGTGATTGAACATTTAAAAGGAAGCTTCGGCTTCCTTTTTTGTTTTCTACTCAATGTGATATTTGATACACGTCAAATAACCATTATAAACTTTAAAAACTGCCTAAAAATAAAGTTTGAATAAAATTCCAAGGTTATTCAAACCAACTAGAATCAGCACCTATCAAATCAATCTCCCCTAGCTTTCCTTTTATCCACATCGAATATTAATCCAAGCTAACTAACCAAAAAACCTTGCCGTTTTTTTACCATTCTCTAGCCCATTCATTGGCGATTATTTTTGTGAACAGCACCAAACTTAAATAGCTACGTAAGGAATAAAATAACCGCAGCTAAAATAAATCTAAATTCATTTGGATTGGTAAATATAAAAATAACCTTAATTTAAAGTCAGCAACTTTTATCGTTGGGTACTTTATTAGAGTCAGTGTATTTACAATCTATAAATCATTAGTCGCTAATTCACATCACTTCTATTTAAGATGATGTAAGGAGATAGCCATGACAACTCAAACGATACCAAGCGAGACAAAAAAGGGCGGCTTCTTTGCCAATTTTAAATTCCCTTCGGCCTACACCATTCTATTTATTCTCATTGCGTTCGTCGCTCTGCTTACCTGGATTGTTCCAGCAGGCCAATACGACCGTGCAATGAATGAAGAGCTAGGCCGAGAAGTACCCGTCACCGGAACCTATCAAGCGGTTGAAGGTAACCCTCAAGGCGTGATTGACGTACTACTAGCGCCTATTGACGGCTTCTACGACCACAATAGCTATGAAGCAGCAGCGATCGACGTTTCGCTGTTCATCTTAATCATTGGTGGCTTCTTAGGGCTAGTAACTAAAACTGGTGCCATTGATGCAGGTATCGAGCGCGTTACCGCCCGCTTAGAAGGGCGAGAAGAGTTGATGATACCAATACTGATGGCGTTGTTTGCCGCTGGCGGTACTGTCTACGGCATGGCAGAAGAGTCACTACCATTCTATACGCTGTTAGTGCCTGTAATGATGGCGGCGCGTTTTGACCCTCTAGTGGCCGCAGCAACTGTACTTCTAGGTGCGGGCATAGGGGTGCTAGGCTCAACCATTAACCCATTCGCAACCGTTATTGCTGCTAACGCTTCTGGCATTCCATTTACTGACGGTATTGTGCTACGTGTGGCAATGTTGATTATTGGTTGGGGTATCTGTGTTGCCTACGTCATGCGCTACGCAAGAATGGTACAAGCCGACCCGACAAAATCCATTGTCTACGACAAATACGAAGAGAACAAAGCGCACTTCCTTGGTAACTCGAGCGGAGAAAAACTGGAATTCACCGCGACTCGCAAACTGATTCTGACCATTTTTGGCGGCTCATTCGCTGTGATGATTTACGGTGTATCCGTTGCTGGATGGTGGATGGCAGAGATATCTGCAATGTTCCTTGCGGCGACCATCATCGTTGGTATTGTGGCTCGTATGAGCGAAGAAGAGTTCACCACTAGCTTCATTGATGGTGCCCGCGACCTACTTGGTGTAGCACTTATCATAGGTATTGCACGTGGTATCGTGGTGGTGATGGACCGCGGTATGATCACTGACACTATTCTCTTTTCTGCAGAACAAATGGTGACGGGGCTTTCTTCCGTTATCTTCATTAACGTGATGTTCTTCTTAGAGATTCTACTGTCGTTCTTAGTGCCATCGACCTCTGGTTTAGCGGTGCTTACCATGCCAATCATGGCTCCACTGGCTGACTTTGCAGGTGTAGGTCGCGACCTAGTTATCACTGCGTACCAATCTGCATCTGGCTTGGTGAACCTAATCACCCCGACCTCTGCGGTGGTAATGGGTGGTTTAGCGATAGCTCGCGTCCCTTATGTACGCTGGGTTAAATGGGTGATGCCATTAGTCGGTATCTTGATGGTGTTCTGCATTGTTGTACTGAGTATTGGTGCGCTGATCTAACTCAAAGCACTTCACTCCTTTCTCATCCAAAGCCGCTTCTCATAGCGGCTTTTTCATTGCTATCTATCCCAATATGCCCGCAACGACTGAAGCCGCCTCTCTAAGCCATACACGCGATATTCAAAGTATCTTCTGTTCATAGCACAGATCAACCAACCTCAAAACTCTCAAAACTCTCAAAACTCTCAAAATCCAAGAATCCAAGTGTCTACCGTACTTTTAAACATCAAATGAGCTTGACTAAATAACACACTATTTTAAGCCATGATGTTTACACAAATAGTTAGTCACTCCCGAATTCAACTGCGA
>NZ_MCZZ01000068.1 GCF_002875705.1 Vibrio sp. 10N.261.45.E2 | reverse complement strand
TTTAATTTCGACTTTGTCTAGTTTCTAGACAAGTCACCATAGAGTTCTAAGTTTTCTTAGTATTTTATGTTGACTTTCAAAGTAGAAAGCGTATTATACGCGTCCTGCTTAAGTGCTAAGGTACTGAAAGCGTTCTCTTTTTAGAGAACAAGCTCTTTAACAATTTAAACCTATCAATCTGTGTGGGCACTCGTTGATGAATATCAAAACGTTATTACTTAAGTAATAGCAGTTACTTCGGTAACAAATTGATTTCAATGAACTGAGTGACCAATACGTTTAACTACTTGTAGTTATTCGGCACAGTCAATTCATTA
>NZ_MCZZ01000067.1 GCF_002875705.1 Vibrio sp. 10N.261.45.E2 | reverse complement strand
AAGCGTTCACGCTGGGTACTTCTGAAAAATAGAGGCAACTTAAATACACGCCAAGATAGCTATCTTACTGAAATATTGAATATCAATAAGGACTTAATGACCACTTATATACTCGGAGCACAACTCAAAGAGCTTTGGTATTGTGAATCAGAAGGGCACGCTAAGGGGCTCTGGGATGCGTGGTGGGAACAAGTGCAAGAGAGTGGGAT
>NZ_MCZZ01000066.1 GCF_002875705.1 Vibrio sp. 10N.261.45.E2 | reverse complement strand
AAGCGTTCACGCTGGGTACTGCTGAAAAATAGAGGCAACTTAAATACACGCCAAGATAGCTATCTTACTGAAATATTGAATATCAATAAGGACTTAATGACCACTTATATACTCGGAGCACAACTCAAAGAGCTTTGGTATTGTGAATCAGAAGGGCACGCTAAGGGGCTCTGGGATGCGTGGTGGGAGCAAGTGCAAGAGAGTGGGAT
>NZ_MCZZ01000065.1 GCF_002875705.1 Vibrio sp. 10N.261.45.E2 | reverse complement strand
CAGCGTAGCTGCTATGTTCGTTCAATAAAAATATCTCGTCGTTTCAGAGCTTTAAGGACATTATCAACGGTACTAAATGTATAGGCGTGAAAGTTAAAAGTCTGTCCATCTTTCCCCATAACTAAGGGCATCCATCGTTTACTCACAGACTCTAACGGCACTGAATTTTTCACTTTCCTACGCACCATATTGGAAGACATCCAATCTAAAGCTTCTAATACTTGTTTGGCTCCTGCATTACCTTGAAATTGTACTTGAGCTAATAATTTAGGGAGGAATATACGGAGAGTTCGATACTTTTCGTCTAGCTCTTGGAAAAACACTTTATCGTGAGGGCGTGTTAGCTCTGTTAGGTCAACAAGACCTGGGACACTTAACTTGGCGCCTTTATCACGAATGGAATCAACGAGCTTTTCAGCCTCAGGAAGTGGAAGGCGGCTAATCCTATCTATCTTTTCAGCGACAACAATTTCACCTGGTTGAAGGTCACCAATAAGACGTAGTAGTTCTGGTCGATCAGCTCGTGCTCCTGAAGCTTTTTCTTTATAAACACCGGCCACATAATACTGTAGTGGTCAAGTAA
>NZ_MCZZ01000064.1 GCF_002875705.1 Vibrio sp. 10N.261.45.E2 | reverse complement strand
GATGAAGATGATCTTGCTGGGATTGGTTCGGATCAATCCGAAGATACTATTATTAACGGTCTATTCACCGTTGATGAAGGTGCTGATGGTGTTGTTAAGTACGAATTGGTCGATGAAAACTTAGTGATTGCAGGCTTAACTTCAGATGGAGAAAGCTTAGAGTGGCTGCCTGTTTCACAGAGTGGCACGACCTTCACTTATGTTGCACAGACGGTAACCAGTAATCAGCCTGTGTTTGAAATTGTTTTTGATACCTCAAATAACAGCTATCAATTTGAATTGTTTAAACCACTTAAGCACCCTGATAGTGCGGGTGAAAACGCGATTGACCTTAACTTCTCTGTCGTGGCTGAAGATTTCGA
>NZ_MCZZ01000063.1 GCF_002875705.1 Vibrio sp. 10N.261.45.E2 | reverse complement strand
ACTGTTTGCCGGACTCAATTTCGATTCAAACTAAGTTTGAATCACTCTTTATTTCCACTTTAAAAAAGTGAAGACAAAAAGCCAAGACACTTGAATGTGTTTGTTGTGTTTTCTTAATAAAAAGAAAACATTGAGAACTTTTAAATTTGATTAACTTAATCACAGCCTGAGCTGTTTGATTTCACTTTTTAAAGTGAAAACCAATTAAGTAATCAGTCAGCTTTCCAAATTGTTAAAGAGCTAGATATTTCAAAAGAAATAACCATTTTTAAAGATTCTTAAGGAAGAACACTTAAAGATGGTGGAGCTATGCGGGATCGAACCGCAGACCTCCTCGCTGCCAGCGAGGCGCTCTCCCAGCTGAGCTATAGCCCCATCTGGAAAAGTATTTCCTACTCTTAACTTATTAAACCATCAATCTGTGTGGACACTT
>NZ_MCZZ01000062.1 GCF_002875705.1 Vibrio sp. 10N.261.45.E2 | reverse complement strand
AAGATTTTAGCTACAACACCAGCACCAACTGTACGGCCACCTTCGCGGATTGCGAAACGTAGACCTTCGTCCATTGCGATTGGAGCGATTAGCTCAACAGTCATTTGAACGTTGTCACCTGGCATTACCATTTCTACGCCTTCTGGTAGAGTGATGTCGCCTGTTACGTCAGTTGTACGGAAGTAGAACTGTGGACGGTAACCTTTGAAGAAAGGAGTGTGACGGCCGCCTTCGTCTTTAGAAAGTACGTATACTTCAGACTCAAACTTAGTGTGTGGGTTGATAGAACCTTTCGCAGAAAGTACTTGACCACGTTCAACGTCATCACGCTTAGTACCACGTAGAAGTGCACCAACGTTCTCACCTGCACGACCTTCGTCAAGCAGTTTACGGAACATTTCAACACCAGTACAAGTAGTAAGAGTAGTCTCTTTGATACCAACGATTTCTACTTCGTCACCTACACGTAGGATACCGCGCTCGATACGACCAGTTACAACAGTACCACGACCTTGAATTGAGAATACATCTTCAATTGGTAGTAGGAACGGTTGGTCTACTGCACGCTCTGGCTCAGGAATGTAAGAATCTAGTGCTTCTGCAAGCTCAACGATCTTGTCTTCCCACTGCTTCTCGCCGTTTAGTGCGCCAAGTGCAGAACCTTGGATAACTGGTAGGTCATCACCTGGGAAGTCGTATTCAGAAAGAAGTTCACGAACTTCCATCTCAACTAGCTCAAGTAGCTCTTCGTCATCTACCATGTCACACTTGTTCATGAATACGATGATGTAAGGGATACCAACTTGACGACCAAGTAGGATGTGCTCACGAGTTTGAGGCATAGGGCCGTCAGTCGCAGCAACAACTAGGATACCGCCGTCCATTTGTGCAGCACCAGTGATCATGTTTTTAACATAATCCGCGTGTCCTGGACAGTCTACGTGTGCGTAGTGACGTGCTGGAGTGTCGTACTCAACGTGAGAAGTTGCGATTGTGATACCGCGCTCACGCTCTTCTGGAGCGTTATCGATAGATGCGAAATCTTTAGCAACACCGCCGTACACTTTTGCAAGAGTAGTACAGATAGCAGCAGTTAGAGTTGTTTTACCGTGGTCAACGTGGCCGATAGTACCAACGTTTACGTGCGGTTTCGTACGTTCAAATTTTTCTTTAGACA
>NZ_MCZZ01000061.1 GCF_002875705.1 Vibrio sp. 10N.261.45.E2 | reverse complement strand
ACATCGCCAGGCTTTAAATTTATTTTCACTTTTTTGAAAGTGAAGACAAAAAGTTTTCAGAATCGTTTAAACGATATTTGAATTGCTGATATAGCTCAGCCCGGTAGAGCGCACCCTTGGTAAGGGTGAGGTCCCCAGTTCGAGTCTGGGTATCAGCACCATTATTTAGTTGATTTGATTAATCAAGTTAACAACAGAATTTGCTTGGCGACCATAGCATTGTGGACCCACCTGATTCCATGCCGAACTCAGAAGTGAAACACAATAGCGCCGATGGTAGTGTGGGGCTTCCCCATGTGAGAGTAGGACATCGCCAGGCTCAAATTGCTTTAAGCTGAATAGACACTGCGGAGTGGTAGTTCAGTTGGTTAGAATACCGGCCTGTCACGCCGGGGGTCGCGGGTTCGAGTCCCGTCCACTCCGCCACTTATTAGAAAGCCTAGTCTTATGACTAGGCTTTCGTCGTTTCTGAGTATCGAAAATTTAGTCTTCGACCAACGAGTCCGGTTGCCTGAGATCCCATCACTTATACCAATTCCGTTAATT
>NZ_MCZZ01000060.1 GCF_002875705.1 Vibrio sp. 10N.261.45.E2 | reverse complement strand
CAGCGTAGCTGCTATGTTCTCGGATTTGGGCGATGGATAACTATTCGCTCGTTCCTCACGAAAGTTACCCACACACAAATCAGGTATGACTGCTCTTTTGTTAATTAATTCTTATGTCTATTGATTCTCTTGTTTTGCTTACCTGTTTATCTGTAGGGTTCCCTTTCAATAATTCTTTAGGAATCCATATATTAAAATCTTTAGGGGGTAGGAGAACTATGAGTTTTTGGCGATTATGATAGAAATTTCAGAGGAATATTTACTGATTGGGAATGGCGATGAGGGTAATTTTGAGAGGTGTATCACACTGAATTTCTTTTAGGTGTGGAGAAGCCTACCGAACTAACGGCATGAACGAAATTCAAAGGGGTTATTCAGGGGGAGAGTAGTCTTCCCATTCTGGGATATCAGACGTCTGGGCTTTATCAAGCATCTGATTGATATGCTCAACTCTAGAAGAGGCTGCTTGTTGTGTTGCTTTGTTTTTTTTGCTTTTCTTTCTGAGGTTACGGTTGAGCATTGTTTTTGCTTTGCTGTAGCACAGCCCAAACATCTCAAGGACAAACTCGTACTTGTTAGCAATTTGTCGTGGTGCCGACTCGCCTTCAACCAGAATGAATTGAGCGGTTGATATGAGTCGTCCGGATTTTTTTGCTTTACTAATTAATTCAGTGACGTAATTGACGCAACGCCCCATTCTTGCAGCGATCTGTTTTCGGCTTGGGAACGCGCATTGATTAGAAAGGTTGTAAAAGGTGGATATAGCAATCAGTAGTGATTTCTCATCAGCTGGGATGCTTTCATCGCAAGCAACTGCATCAGTCAGTTGGTTGTGATGTTCGAGGAACTTGAGTGCTTGATTAGATGTTGTCATGACACACACCTTCTACATCAGACCTAAAGTGTTTAAAAACACAGGTTGGATGTGAATGCGTAGCGTGTCTGTTTTGATGGAAGAGTTTATAAGTTGGTGTTTTCATTACTTGATTCCGTAAGTTTTTAAGTATTCTGGGTGCGAATCCAGAACATAGAAATATCAATGTATATTAATCATTGGGAAAGATCAAACCTTTGATTTTTGGATATAAAAAAACCGTCTACTTACGGGAAGACGGCTTTTTTACAAATGTTATAGTCAAATTCGCGGTTCGACCCATTCTAACTTTAAAAAATACACTACATAGAAAACTATGTAGTAACGTGCTATGTAATGCACTTTTACTTTAAAGATTAAAACCATTATCGTTAATTAGAGTCTAAAAATCAAGAAAGAAAACCTTTTTAATGGCTAAAGAAAATTTGACACCCATTTTACTTTTCCAATAATTTTGAGGTCTTCATAACTTGTATGTTCATCTATATAGGTTGGGTTTTTACTTATGATATGTACTTGTTTTATTCCATTACGAAGTTCTTTAACTCGCAAGTGACCTTGTTGATGGAAGACGTAAATATGTCCATCAATAATATCAGTTGCTTCCGTATCTATTGCAATGATTGCCCCCCCCATAATTGATGGCTCCATGCTATCTCCTGAAACATGGATACATTTTATATTTTTCTTAGACGAAGTGTTTATTGCTTGTTTTGGGATGTAAAGTGTCTCTGCAATCTCATTGTCAACAAATGAACCTCCACCTCCAGATGCCTTCACATCAGGGTAATAACTCACTAATACTCCATGCTCAGGGGAAGGATTTGTTTCAAACTCCCCATTGCTTAACCATTCAACCGATACATTTAATACGTTAGCTAATTTGAATAAGCTGACACCTTTAGGGATATTTTCTTCTCTTTCCCATTGTGAAATAGATGTGCCAGTTACGCCTATTTTCTTAGCTAACTCCCGTTGACTAAGCCCTAGGGCGATTCTTTTATTTTTTAGTTTTGAGCTTAAATTTTTCATAAGGACAAAATAAGACAATAGGTGAAAGAAAAACTTTTATCTGATAGGTATTTTGTTAGAAAAACTTTACATCGAATTATTGTTGCTTTATTATTCAGCCAATACTGATCAAACAAACAGCTATGCACTGAGTTTTAATTTCACTCGTGAATGAGTGCAGAGTGAAGTAATCGTAAGGTCGATGATGACAAAGAAAAATGGGACATCCGTCAATGTGCTTCTGGGTGACAAGCACAACGCCATGCTTGACCGCTCAAAAGAGTTAAGCGGAAGAAGCAAGCGGCAAGAGGCTTCGAAACGGCTTGCCGATCATTTAGAACGCTTTGGTGAACGATGGGAGCAGCCTGTGAGTCAGGATAAGGCGTAAATTTTTGCCTAAAGCGATC
>NZ_MCZZ01000059.1 GCF_002875705.1 Vibrio sp. 10N.261.45.E2 | reverse complement strand
AAAACTTCTGGTGCGGATCATCATTCTCATCCAAAATAGGCTCAAATTTCGTGACTTCTTTTTCCCCGATGCTATTTGACCAATTATTAGCCTCTAGCTTAGATAAAACTTGATAGTACGAAACCCTCTTCTGCCACCTATGATCTAGTATATTTCTCCTCAAGTGTTCGCAAACATTTTCAAAGCGTTCAACTTGATCTAACTTTCTATAGCACTCAAAAAGTAAATCAACTAACTCATCTAAAGCTTTTATATCAATTTCTAGGAGATAAGATACCCCTTCATTAGTTGACTTCAAGAAAGGTTCTGTATTGGTTTTATGGCAAAGAGTATAAAACGTAATATACTCCCGAGTCATACGAAGCGCTTCTTGTAACTTATCTTCGTTAATCAATCCAATGATCTTCGACGAAGAGCGCCCTGAAATTGATAGATGATTCCCAAAGCAACAATGTTTGAACTTGTCACTAGAGCCACAGAGACACAAAGACTTCATCGGTGGCTCATGTTTTTTTAACTTAATACTCATTGAAACCCTCGGAAAAACTAACACCTTGCTAAGGTGCGGCTAACTGCCACGAAGCCCAAGCAAAGCGAGCGTAATCACTAAACCCAACCGAACCAAAAATGCCAAAGGTTAGCCGCCACTCTTAAGCAATTTGTTAGCGCGCTTTTTTCGACTTGCGTTCATCCCATGTTTCAAGAACAAACAGCGCTATAGTATGCGCAGAATGAATTGCTAACCGAGCATGACGTGGTTTTAGGTTATATACTTTTCGCCCAGATCCATGTGCTGAACTCGCATGAGTTCGAAACGCACCAATACCATCAACCACCGATAAAATACCAGACATGATCTTTTTAAGATCGTTGTCCTCTAGAGTATTCGTGTTGAAGCCAAGGTCATTGCGAACCACTTTCCATACATTTTGTAAATCTTGTTTCTGGGGCTTTTCTAATTCTTCATCTTCAATATAAACCTTAAAAATTGACTCTAGAATATTACAAGCAGCAGACACCGCTTCTCTAGGTTCAGTGTTTACATTACTTAGCGCCCTTTCAAACTCAGCATCAATTGAAGGAATGTCACGACCTTTTATTAGTTCAGATAAAGCTTTACTTGTTGGTGATGTACCGTCCGAAACAATACCACCAGAGATATAAACAAGGTTACATCTCGTCAGTACTTTTTCGAGTTGTATTTTGAAGACTTGTTTTGGATCTGTGACTTGAAGCGGCGTACCAAAAAAACTCGGGGACTTATCTGGCTCTGGCAATTCCATGTAGAGCTCTATTATCTTTCCAAGAATGGCTAAAGGATAATCACATTCTTTGTTGATTTGCCTTAACCAAGCGTTGACCTTAACTGGTTTAGAACCCTCAGGAGGATCTGATGGAGCATCGGAAAATAAGAATAAATTATCAATCGACGCATGACTTTCAAATGTTGGCAGGTTATCAGCGATCACCGCAATAACCGGAGCAGGTATATTCTTTTTCATAAACTACTTAATTACTTCCTCTTACGCACGAACACCGCGTTAAGTACTGAGCAACACCTACCACCTAACCGAAACTATTACACCGTAAACACAAAACCCAACGATGAAATAAAAATACTAAGCGTTGGGAATCAGGCTTAAATGCTTGTTAGGTGTTACGGTGCTAATTCGTCCATCAAAAATGTAGTAATACTATGAGCTACATTTATGGCTAAGCGAGCTTCGTGTACTGAAATAGTTGGAGGCGCAGAACCACGACCATGAGCCGATCCAATATGTGAACGAAAAGCACCTACGCCATCTATGATCGATGTAACACCAGTCAAAATTTTATTTTGGTCATCGCTAAGCTGAGCATTCCTATTTAAAGGAATATGTTGACGAACTGTCTGCCATAGAGGACCGATGTTCATTCTGTTAGGCATCGTCAGGTTGTTGCGCTCGATATAGTACTTCAAAACAGACTCAATAATTGCACTAGCTGCAGTTATTGATGAATGGGGATCAGTGCTAATATTAGAAACAGCTCTCTCGAACTCTACCTCTATAGATTTAAAATCACCACTCTTTAGGTAGTCTTCTAACGTCTTCGTTGCGATAGAAGAGCCTGCATTGACAACGTACCCATTAGTTTTATAAGTCAGTTGATTTCTCTCTAGAGCAGCAATAATTCGGGCTTGACCTCTCGTGACCTCATTTTCAACAATACCATCATCGAACAGAGACTTGGTTGGTTCAATATCCATGAAATTTTGGATGACACTACCCAGTACAATCAAAGGGTCAATTTCAGGGAACTCATTACACCGCTTAAGCCATAACGAACACTTTGTTTCGCAATTTCCATCAGGAACATCCCCCGGAGCCCCCGCTTCCATAAATAACGTGTTCAACTTACTGTGACTATAATAGTAAGCAGCTAATACGCTAGCTACCGCCCCTATCACCGAATTTGGAATAATATTACTCAAGTTTCCTCCAAGTACACCTGACGCCTAATTAGGCGTGTGAGCCACGCAATACCGATACCACCGCATACCACCTTAAACACTAAACGCAACGCATAGTAAAGATGCCGCGTGTTGCGAATCACTCTAAAACAGTTTGTTAGTTTTGTTCCTGATGTTCATTACATATCATCTCACATGCTTCATTAGTAAATAAGTCCGTTGTATGAACGATCGAGTAAGAGTCATAATCATTCACAAACTTGTTGGCATTGATTACTATGGAGTCACGATGAGAGAAGTAATCTCCTTCACAACCAGATATAAAAGCCAAGTCTGAGCGATGAATGTGCTCGTCTACCAAGTAATCATTCACATTCTTTTCTTTAACTATCTCTAACCACACTCGATTGAGTGACTGAACTATGGAAACTCTTGAAATATCTTTTCGAATCATATTTCCATGCTTTTCCTTTAGTTTATTCGTAATATCTAAGAGCTCTTTAGATGGATTATCTGAATTACGAAGCGCAAGCCTATTGATGCTATCAATGATAGTGTCAATATCACATTCAAAAAATTCTCTTTGTGGATAAACTCTATATTTAGAAAGATCTTTATGTATTTCTTTTTCTATTCGCTGATAGTCATCACAATCCTTTGAATATTCTACTTTAAAAGGGGTTGGGACGCCTGTTGTGTGAAGTTGCTTCTTTCTCTCCTCTGGGTCTCCCGCCGTTGAACCTATTTTAAATAGTGTAGGGAATGAACAATTTGACATTACATATATATAACCAAAATCCATAAATTATTCCTCATATAAAACTAACAGCTATTAGAAAGAAAAATTATGTATTTAAATACAGAGTTTTTCTGTCTAGTTCTTATGGCTCTTATATTAATCGAATTACTTCATCCATAACAATGACTTATCATTCTTAGTTTGTGATTGAACAAGAAAATATGGAACTTTTCTATCTAACAAAACCAAATGAAGAGAATTTGATAACTGTTCTAACTGATATTGTTAAGACAAGTTTACTATTGATAATAAACGGCGTTTTTCAAGGTAGT
>NZ_MCZZ01000058.1:116768-117012 GCF_002875705.1 Vibrio sp. 10N.261.45.E2 | reverse complement strand
ATTATTTAATAACATTATTTAAGTAACATTTTTGTTAATTATTTATTGAACAAATATCACACTAAAAATGACACTTCTATCAAATAAACTCCCTTTCAACCGATCGCTAAAAATGATAATTACATCAAATTAAATCGGTTTCATTTACTCATTTAAAATGATAAACCTAAAAACAACACGTTATTTTCGACTATTTAAAAATGACACATTTATCAACACTACTGTTTTTTAACTATTATTAATG
>NZ_MCZZ01000058.1:0-116059 GCF_002875705.1 Vibrio sp. 10N.261.45.E2 | reverse complement strand
AAATATAAATTTATTTTTATATTTCTTAATTCTTGATACCCTCTCACAGCGTTATTAATACATAGCCGCTCAGTGCGAATAAACTTAGCGCGCGCTCGAACTCATTTCGAATCAAATTGATTGACGCACGATGCTCAGCGAAATTATTAAAAGGACGTTTCATGTCTTCGGTAACAGACCTACTCAACACTCTCGATTCTCTCGACATTGAAATTGCGCTTTCTGACGGAGAATTGGAGTGTTTTGGCGCTCCCCATACATTGACAGATGAGTTGAAACAACAAATCAGCCGCTTGGAGCCCCAGATCATTGCGTTTTTTCAAGCTGCTGCGTCACCTGAAAACCCGCACAGCAGCACGCACGAGGCCCTCTGCCACCCTGTTTCCTATTCCCAACAACGGATTTGGTATGTCGAAGCACTGCAACCGGACATCCAGAATTATCATATTCCATTCGGTTTCGAATTTGTCGGTGATTTAAACTTACCCAAGTTAGAGCAGTCACTAAAGTGCGTTATCGAGCGCCACCAGATCTTACGCTCAAAAGTGTTTATGCAGGGCGAGGCGCTGGTTCAAGAGGTCATGTCCGATTTCACGCCCCCTTTCGATGTCATCGATGCTTCCCCTCTGAGTGACGCTTTACCTCAGGCGCGCATCGATGAAGTGATCCACCCTTTTCTCCGTCAACCGTTTGATCTGAACGGCGATGTCCTGTTACGCCTCACCGTCGTTCGAGTCGCATCAAACCGTTATTATCTGATCTTCAAAGCCCACCACATTGCGTTTGATGGCTGGTCAATGGCGATCTTGTTGTCAGAGCTCAACCATTTCTACCGCTCTCAGCTTAGCGGTCACCACGCGACGCTCCCACCCTTAGAGCAACAATACAAGCACATCGCCCATCACCAGCGGCAGCAGATCCACCAAGCACCATGGGAACGCCAGTGCGCGTACTGGCGCGCACAACTCCACGATCTACCGCCACTGCACAGCATTCCGACAGATAATCCTCGACGTCCTGTGCAGGCGTTTTCGGGCGCCAGCGAATTGTTGGTGTTGGATGAAACCCTGACTCAACGTCTAGAGGCCCTCTGTCACAGCCACAGCGTCACCCTGTTTATGCTTCTGGAAACAGCATTGACCACACTCTACTCGGCGATCAGTCAAGACGCCGACGTTGTGATCGGTACACCTGTCGCGGGCCGCCTCAGCCGAGAGAGCGAAGCGTTAATTGGCTGCTTTAGCAATACCTTGGTGTTGAGAACGCAGGTCAAACCACACGAACGTTTTTGCGAGCTACTGCAACGCAACAAACTCACGCTCCTCGACGCCTTTGAACACCAGGCGGTACCTTTTGATTTATTAGTCGAAGAACTGCAACCTCAACGCTCTTTAAGTCATGCTCCGCTCATACAGTTGTTATTTACCTTCCAAGAGGAAGACCACAAAGCGATCCCACAAACCGGCGTCTTAAACGCCTTACCCGATCACCAAATCGGTGGCCAGAAAACGGTGAAATGCGATTTGGAAGCCTACGCCACTCGCGTAAACGGACAACTGCGCCTGCGTTTCGACTACGACACCGACTTGTTTCTTCCCCAGACGATCCAAGGCTTACTCCAGGCCTACCATCAGTTGCTCCACCGCCTGGTAGCCGACGAGCAGCAAAGCGTCGCACAATTGGTCGATATCGACGCCATTTCTCAGCTCACCTCCGCGATTCGCCCCGTCAAAGTGAATGGCTACCCCATCCAACTCGATCGCATTCAACATGTCCTCGACGCTTGCCCACAGATCGCCCGAGCCAAGGTGAGCCTCACTGATGACGAAAACGGCCAACGCACCCTGCGCGCGAACGTCGAGACGTACGATGACCAGCGACCGGCGATCCAAGCCTATCTCAAAGCCCATCTGCCAGATTATCTGATCCCGCCGCAGCTCCACCCTTGGGCAGGCCAGACTGATGTCCCCCTCTCCGACACGACACCAGCCGTTGACGCTGCAATTCAACAGAGGTTGGTCATGATCTGGGCCGAATTGCTCAAACGCCCGGTTTCAGACCTCAGCCCTGACGACGATTTCTTCGCACTGGGCGGTCACTCTTTGCTCGTCGTTCGTCTGATCGCCAAAATTCGCTCACAGTTCAACTGCGAGTTGGCACTCGACAATGTTTATGACACGCCCACCCTTCAAGAGCTCGCCCAAGTCATCAACGACGTGTCAACGGACAACAAAGCGCGCCTGGCTAGGACAAGCGATTGAGTGTCATTGGCTCAAAGTCTACAGGCCATCGATAACAAATCATTGACGTAAGGCGCCTCAACCGTCGCGCCTTCACTCGTGTTTATCAGGGTGTTTTTCGGACAGGGAAAACATCACCGCATCAAGGATTTATTAAGGATTCATCAATGAAAAGGTTGGATAAGCCCTCTATCTCTGTGTATTTTGTGTTGATACTCTTGGTTCCCGCCATTCTCGTGGCAGCCTTCCTCTATGGCACGTTTCGCTGGGATCTGCCTCAAGCCAACCACACCAGCCAATTGCAGTATGGCCAACAGACCATCACGGTGCACAGAGATGGGTATTCGATCCCTGACATCCAGGCGAACACCGAGCTGGCCGTCTACTTTGGGCTAGGGGCCATGCACGCGCAAGATCGCCTGTGGCAAATGGAGGTCAATCGTCGCCGCGCCGCCGGAACACTGAGCGCCGTGATGGGCAAATCAACCTTGAAATCCGACCAGCTAATGCGAACGCTCGGCCTAAAACAAAACGCCCAACGCATGTGGCAACAACTGCCTAATGATCAAAAGCAACTCCTTGACGCGTATACTCAAGGCATCAATTACGCGACGGCACAACTGACCACCTTGCCGATCGAGTTCACTATTTTTGACCTGACTCCCCAACCCTGGCAACCCATCGATTCCATGTTATTGATGCAATTGATGACCTGGGATCTTGCGTCCAATATGGAGTCTGAAATCACCCGCTCTGCCTTGCTGAAAAACTTTGGATTGGACAAAACCAATGAAGTCATGAAGCCTCTGGTCTTAAACGGCGTGAGCAATTTGACGGCGGCCATGGACAGCAGCCGATTGGGGCCTTACTTCTTTAACCGCGAGGCCACCGGCAGCAATGGCTGGGTTATTTCTGGCCAATACACCGCGTCCGGTCAACCGCTCTTAGCGAACGACCTGCATTTGCCGAATTCGATTCCGTCCATTTGGTATCTGGCGCGAATGAAGGGCGGCAACCTCGAAGTCTCCGGCGCGACCTTCCCCGGTCTCCCGTTTGTCGTGATCGGGCGTAATCCAAACATTGCTTGGGGCATCACCAATATGATGGCCGATACACAAGACATTTATTTTGAGCGCATCAACCCCAATAATCGAAACCAGTATTTCTACGACAGTGCTTGGTACGACATGACCTTGTCAGAAGAAAAAATCGACGTCAAAACCGAGCCGTTAAAGCCCCAAGAAGATCCGATCACCTTACAAGTGAGGCGGACACGCAACGGCGTCATACTCAGCGATTTGGATCCGCGTCTAAAAGGCGTCTCTTTTAGCCTCAAATGGACCGCCGACGTGCAAAACGGCGGCACCTTTGCAAGCTTTAATCGACTCAACTACGCCAAAAACTGGCCCGAGTTCAAACAAGCCCTGCGTGACTATGTTGCCCCAGTTCAAAATTTTCTGTATGCCGATCGTGACGGCAATATCGGCTACCTGGTGCCGGGCATGATCCCCAAGCGTAAGCCCTACGACGGCATGCTACCCAAACAAGGTTGGCGCGCCGAGACACAATGGCCAGACTGGATTGAGTTTGATGCCCTCCCTCAACAATTGAACCCGGAGCAGGGTTACATTATCACGGCCAATAACCAGTTTATCGACCCAGAGTACCCCTATTTCATTACCGGAGACTGGTCCGATGATTTTCGTGCTCAGACCATTGAGACCAAACTCATGCGTGCCCTGCAATCGCCCGATGGCGTAGACATCAACGACATGAAACAATGGCAAAACGATGTCTCTAGCCCAGGCGCCGTCAACAATGTAGCACTGCTACTCAACCAATTAACGCCAGGCCAAGCCTCCCCCGATCTCCTTGCTCGGCTCGCCAATTGGAACGGCGAAATGGCGCGAGAGAGTGTCGCCGCGACCATTTACACCGCCTGGTTGTATCAAATGAACCGACTGATGGTGGCCGATGATTTAACCCGTGCCCCAATCCCAGCGAATGAACGGCAATATTTGAACGTCTTAACTCAGAAACTGGACTTGGCGTTCGTCAGCAACACCTTAAACAACACCACCTCTCAGTGGTGTGACTTTGTCATGATCGAACCCACCCAATCTTGTAACGCGCTCGTCAATAGCGCGTTTGACCACGCCATCAACGCGCTCTCTGCCCGCTATGGTAACGATCCCGACAACTGGCGCTGGGGCGCCGTTCATCAAGCCCAGTACCCGCACTTCCCGTTCAGTAAGCCCGAAAGGTCCGCGACTGGGATCAGCTATTTTAACGGTATGCTGAGCACGTTTTTCCATCGCAGTATCGCTGCAAGCGGCGGTGAACAAACCCTCAATGTCTCCCCGTCCAGCTTCCGTACTGACGCCTGGTTTATGCCCTTTTATGGCACCAGTTACCGTCAAGTGATTGATTTTGGTGACGACACCCAGGATGCCTTTATCAACACCACTGGCCAATCCGGTAACGTCTTCAGTCCGCACTACGACGATATGATCACCAAACATCAGAATGGGGATTACATCCCAATGTTAGAGTCCAAGGCGTTACACCATCAACGCTCAGACGGAGGAAATCTGTGATGCGTTTGCACCGACTTAGCGATCTGTTTTACCAAGTGTCACCCTGGTTATTTTTTGTCTCCCTAATGACTTCGGTGTTCACTGGCTTAGCGTACGCGATCTTGATCCCCTTCATTATGTACGCCCTCAGTGCCGACTTCGGCGCCGATGTCAGTCTGGAGGTGACCAACTACTCCTACTTTCATTCCCCCACCCAAGAACTGGCGGTGTATTACCTGTTGTTATGCGGCTTCATTATCCTGATCCGCACCATCTCTCAGTCCTTGTCCACCTACATAGGATTCAAGGCCACGTATCAGTACCGGTTGAGCCTGTACCAGCAAATCAAGTCCATGCGCCAAATGGAACTCGACAGGGTAGGGCCTTCCCGCATCATCAACTTACTCAGTCACGACATTAAGGTCATTGCCGATGCCTCGGTCAATCTGCCGCTGATTTGGATCAACGCCATTATTATTGTTGGCGTCATGCTGTTTTTGCTCTACCTCCACCCCGATATCTTCTTCTTCGTCCTGACCGCCCTCGCCATCGCGATTATCAGCTATCAGATCCCCATGCTGGTCGCTTCCCACTTTATGCGTCGCGAAAGAGAAGCGTATGACACCATTCAGGAAGGCGTTAAAGGCCTCATTTATGGTGCGAAGGAGTTGCGGCTAAACAAGCAACGCTGCGACAATTATTATCGTGCCGCACTGGCCGAACCAGAAAAAGTTGCGCTAGCAAACGGTCTCAAAGGTCTGGTCACCATCATTCTCGGCGGCAGTTATGGACAAATGCTGTCGTTTCTGATCATCGGTCTGGTGGTGTTTCATCTCAGTTACACCAATTTGTTAAGTCTTAAAGAACTGTTCAGTATCGTCGCCGCCCTCCTGTATCTGTCTGGCCCGATCCGCACCATTTTGTCCACCACAGGCAGCATCAAGCAAGGTAAAGTGTCCCTCCAGAAAATCGAAGCATTCTATGCCGAACTGGCGACGCCGGAAGAAACGGGCACCGGTCACCTCGCCCCCAATTGGCACCAGCTCCAAGTGCGAGACGTGGCTTTTCGTTATCCGGGCAACGACAAATTTGGTATTCGCGATATCAATCTGTGTTTTTCCCGAGGCGAAGTGAGTTTTATTGTCGGCGGGAATGGCTCGGGTAAAACCACGCTTTGTAAGTGTTTATCAACCCACTTTAACCCGGATCAAGGGCAAATCTTATTGGGAAATCAAGTCATAAGCAGTGACAATCTGCCGTCAGTACGTGAGCAGATCTCCGTCATCTATGCCGATTTCTACCTGTTTTCCAACCTCTATTTTCCAATAGAGGCGGATCAAGACGCCACTATCCAACATTACCTGCGCCTGCTCGAACTGGATGAGAAGGTCAGTTTGACCCAGGGCGAATTTTCAACCCTTTCGCTATCGGCAGGCCAACGGCGCCGCGTCGCCTTGCTGGTGACCTTGCTGGAAGACCGCCCCATCATCGTGTTCGACGAATGGGCGGCCGATCAGGATCCCCGTTTTAAAGAGATCTTCTATCGGAAAATACTGCCCATGCTCCGAAAGCAAAACAAAATCATCATCGTGATCTCTCATGATGACCGCTATTTTGACGTGGCCGATAACTTGGTGTTTATGGAAAACGGCACCGTACAGAAGATAGAAAAAGGACCAGCGACCGAGTGCGAGCTGGTCAGACTCCCTGGCTGAGTCAAGCCCCGTTTCAACAAGGGGCTCCTACCCTTTGGCCGCGTGCCGATCAATGCGCGAGACAAGGTTCTGTCTGCCAGATCGGCACGCCGTTTTTGATGATTTTTATACCGCTAAACAGTAAGTGATGACTATGCACCTATACCCAAACAATTTAAACAGCCTCAAACAGCTCGAAGCGGAAAGTATTCATATCCTCCGTGAAGTGGTCGCGGAGTTCGATAACCCGGTAATGATGTACTCCATAGGCAAGGACTCGTCAGTGCTATTGCACTTGGCCCGCAAAGCCTTCTACCCAGGCCGGATCCCCTTCCCATTGCTGCATGTCGACACAGGATGGAAGTTTCGCGACATGATCGCGTTTCGCGAACGGATAGCCAACAAATACCAGCTCGACCTTCGCGTGTACCAGAACCCAGAAGGCGTCGCAATGGGGATCAACCCTTTCCAACACGGCGCGTCAACACACACCGATATCATGAAAACGCAAGCGCTCAAGCAAGCACTCGATCACTACCGCTTTGATGCCGCCTTCGGCGGGGCTCGTCGTGATGAAGAGGCCTCACGTGCAAAAGAACGCATCTATTCCTTCCGAGACAAAAACCACACCTGGGATCCGAAAAATCAACGCCCGGAACTGTGGAACACCTATAACGGCCAAATCAATAGAGGAGAAAGCATTCGAGTCTTCCCACTATCCAACTGGACTGAGTTAGACATCTGGCATTACATCTATTTGGAAAACATTGACATTGTCCCTTTGTATCGTTCTCAAGTCCGGCCCGTCGTCGAACGCGAGGGCATGTTGCTCATGGTCGATGATGACCGCATGATGCTCCATCCAGGCGAGCGTGTCGAACATAAACCGGTCCGCTTTCGCACCTTGGGGTGCTACCCACTCACCGGCGCCATGGAGTCTGACGCCACGACGTTACCCGAAATCATCGCGGAAATGCTGGTTGCGACATCGAGTGAACGTCAGGGACGGGCCATTGACCACGATAAGTCTGGCTCAATGGAATTGAAAAAACGTCAAGGTTACTTCTAAGGAGAACAGAATGAACGGCATCATTGAACAACACATCGCTGATCTAGGTATCGACACCTACTTAGAGCAGCATCAACACAAAATCCTACTTCGGTTTCTGACCTGCGGCTCCGTCGACGATGGCAAAAGTACCTTGATCGGTCGCCTACTGCACGACTCCCGCCAAATCTATACCGACCAGTTGGCCGCCCTTCAGGCCGATAGCCACAAGCTCGGTACCTTGGGCAATGAACCCGATCTCGCGCTCTTGGTAGACGGTCTTCAAGCGGAGCGAGAGCAAGGCATTACTATTGACGTCGCTTACCGCTATTTCTCCACTCAGACCCGAAAATTCATTATCGCGGATACTCCCGGTCATGAACAATATACCCGCAACATGGCCACTGGCGCCTCTAATTGTGACGTCGCGGTGATCCTAATTGACGCCCGAAAAGGCCTGTTAGACCAGACGCGCCGTCATTCTTATATCGCCAATTTGCTCGGTATTGAGCATGTCATTGTCGCCGTAAACAAAATGGATCTGGTTGACTACGACCAACGCTGCTTTGAGTCTATCCGCGAGGACTACGTGCGCTTTGCCGACAAACTCAACCCCCACAGTAACATCCACTTGATCCCTCTCTCTGCCCGCGCAGGAGACAACGTGGTCGAGGTGAGTGAAAACACCCCCTGGTATCACGGACCGACGCTGCTGTCGGTGTTGGAACACATAGACCTCGAACCCGCACGCCAACACGACGAGTTTTGCTTCCCGATCCAATACGTGAATCGCCCCAACCTCGATTTTCGGGGCTTTTCAGGGACCTTAGCCTCGGGGATCATGAAAGTCGGCGATCAAGTCCGCACCCTGCCATCAGAGAAAACCAGTCAGATCGCGCGCATTGTCACCTTTGAAGGGGATTTGCCTCAGGCCGTTGCAGGCCAAGCCGTCACCGTCACTCTCAGCGATGAAATTGACATCAGCCGCGGTGATGTCATTGTGTCATCGCACCATCCGCTCTCATCTAGCCCTCGCCTCGTGGCAGATATTGTCTGGATGGCTGAGCAACCCCTGGTACCGGGTCGTCAGTACAACGTCAAAATTGCCGGTAAGACCACCCTAGGCTCGATTGAGGCGATCCGTCACCAAGTCAACATCAATACCCTCGAAACCTCACCCACAGACACACTGCCGCTCAATGGGATCGGCCAATGTGAGATGAGCCTGACCGAGTCGATACCGTTTGACCACTATCAACACTGCCCCACGATTGGAGGCTTGATTCTAATTGACCCCTTGACCAATTTCACCGTGGGGGCGGGCATGATCCGTCAAGCCTTAGCCGCCCCCCAGCCAGTAGCAAGCAACGTAAGCACCTTTGAACTTGAACTAAACGCCCTGATCCGCAAACACTTCCCTCATTGGAGTGCGAAAGATCTGAGCCAGCAGCTAGGTTAAGTGACATGAACTGGGAACAAAAAATGGTGCTTGCCACCCTATTGGTGCTAATGGCTTGCCTCATGCTCACACGTATTAAGCCCGCTTTCCTGTTCGCTGGCGCGACCTTTGTCGCCTTCCAAACAGGATTGCTTGACCTAGCCACCCTTTCTGGGAGCTTTACCAATTCCTCATTGCTGACCTTGATCTTGTTACTCCTGACGGCTTGCGCCTTGGAGAAAACTCGCCTGATCAGTTGGGTCGTACAGCAAGTGTCTCAAGGAGAACAAGCGTCCGTCGTCATGAAACTTGGCTTCTCAGCAGCGTTTCTCTCCTCTTTCACCAACAACACAGCGGTCGTAGTGTCACTCATCGGCGCAGTCAAACGTAATCAACGCCACGCGCCATCTCGTTTGCTCCTACCACTTTCCTATGCGGCCATCATGGGTGGTACGCTAACATTGATCGGCTCTTCCACCAACTTGATCATCAACAGTTTCGTCGAAGACGCCGGACTGCCCAGCTTAAGCTTTTTCGCTCCCACTGTGATCGGTCTAGCCGTACTCATCGGGGGTATGATGGTTCTGGTACCACTCAGCCATTGGTTGCCCAACCACGACACGCAGACGCAAAAGGAGTTGCCCTACTTTCTCGAGGCCCGCGTTGAGTCCAACTCTAAGTTAGTCGGCAAAACCGTCGCACAAAATGCCTTAAGAGGCTTGCGCCGGCTCTTCCTGGCTGAGCTGATTCGAGAAGGGCAAACCATTGCGCCGATATGGCCGGACACCGAGCTGAGAGCCGGCGATGTTTTGCTGTTTTGCGGCGATGTCGAGAGCGTGGCAACCCTACAGGAAATTCAAGGGCTGCAACTGTTTGGTCAACATCACCTGAACGGCCAAGCCTTGTTAGAAGTCATCGTCAGTCATTCTGCTCAAATACGGGGAAAGACGCTAAAAGAAGCCCAATTTCGTGAACACTTTGATGCTGTTGTCGTCGCTATTCGGCGCGGTCATGAACGTTTGGCCGGTGGACTAGGCAATATTGAACTGCACGCGGGCGATACCTTAGTGCTGGTACCAGGTAAAACCTTTCACCATAAGTCGAAGCCATTGGATCGTGAATTTGTGCAGGTCAATGATCTCGACTCCAGCGCCCGATTAGACCGCCGCAAGAGTCTGGCGGTACTCATCGGATTTGGCGCGGTGATCCTAGCCGCGCTGCTTGAACAGCTCCCCTTAATCAAGGGATTAGCTGGTTATCTGTTGAGCTTACTGGCGTGCGGTGTTGTGACGCTGAATGAACTCCGCCACCGCTTCCCCACCGATCTCATCGTGACCGTCGGCTCTGCGTTGTCTCTCGCCCAACTGATGGTTTCAAGTGGTCTCTCCGACATGCTGGGGGGAATGTTTATTGCCTCGTTTGATGGCTGGGGCCTTTACGGTGCCTTGATCGCTATCTATCTGCTGACCATGTTGTTAACCGAACTGATCACCAACAATGCGGCTGCGGCCCTGGCGTTCCCACTGAGCTACAGCCTGGCGTTGGGCTATGAGGCGGATCCCATGCCCTTCATTATGGCCGTCTTGTTTGGGGCCAGTGCCAGTTTTATTTCTCCCTACGGCTATCAAACGAATTTGCTGGTCTATCGCGTCTGTCACTATCAACTGCGCGATTATTTACGGCTAGGCCTGCCCGTGTCACTGGTCTATTCAGCGCTGGTGCTCACCTTAATTCCCCAACTCTTTCCTTTTTAATTGAACGATAACGGAACCCTAATCATGACAGACTCCATCGAAACACCACTCAGCAACAATGTCACGTGGCACAACCATGGTATTGATAAAGTATTTCGCGCGACACAGAAAAAGCAGCGCCCCTGTGTGCTGTGGTTTACTGGTTTGTCCGGAGCCGGCAAATCAACGATCGCCAGTGCCTTAGAAGCCCAGTTAGCCAAGTTGGACGCACACACCTATTGCCTCGATGGTGACAACATACGCCACGGTTTATGTGGGGATCTCGGTTTTTCCCACGACGATCGCAGGGAGAATGTTCGCCGCCTTGGTGAAGTCGCAAAACTGTTGGTCGATGCCGGTCTGATAGTGCTCACTGCATCCATCTCTCCCTATCGCGACGACCGTCAATTCGTTCGTCAACAGTTGGAAGATGGCGAATTTATTGAAATCTTTGTCGATACCCCATTGCACGTGTGCGAAGAGCGGGATCCTAAAGGTTTGTATAAAAAAGCCCGGGCAGGAAACATTCAACAGTTCACCGGCATCGACGCCGAGTATCAGCCCCCTCTGGCACCCGAGATCCACCTCAACGCAGCAGACAACACCATCGAAACGCTGTGCCTTGCGTGTCTACACCATTTAAAACACAACCGGATCTTGCTTTAGCAAAATAAGACACTGACGTTGGCCTACTGACACGCGTCTCGCGCAGCGCAATAATGGTCAGTGCCTCGCCACTTTCGAACCGATAATGAGGGTTTGGATCAATCCCATCAAGAAGCAGAGCTGGAAGGTAAATGGTTGTTGGCAAGTCGAATTTACCCCCGTGATACATCATGGGAATTCACAGCGAACCGCATCAGAATAATGGATAACTTGTAGTAGGGTAAACGCATATTCACAGCATATGAATAAGTAAAAGGTCTAGCGCGTAAAGGGGCAGAATGTGTTACGCCCTTAGCCCCATTACACTTTGAGCGTGGGAAAGTGTTACTTTATGGGTGTCACAACTGAATTTTCATCCAATAACTCTTGTTGCAGGTCAAACACCCTGAAACGGAGCCTGGCATTCTCAGCCTCTAACTGCTTTCTAGCTTTAACTGCATTGTCTCGTTGAGTTCTGTACTTGTCTTTCAACTCATTGGCTTTTTTTAACTGGTGTTTTAGCCTATCAAGCTCAGATAAAGGGACATCTAGCTCAATATCTAAACCTGTTGTCATCGCCTTATCGCGGTTGAGGTTGTATTCATCGATAACAGGTTTGGCGTAGGCCACGAACTCTTTGAACTTATGGACATAGCTATTGCCAAGTTGGGCTTCATTATTGATTCGGTTCAACGTCAGCTTGCCTGTCGCCTTAAGATGAAGCGGCTTGCCATCTAATAAGCGCTGAAATGCATTGACCAGTAACCCTTCTGCCTTGCAGGTTGCCTTATACTCTACTTTCATGACCATACCGCCTTAATATCATCATTGAAGCTATCAAATGGGATGCTGTGTTTGACCAATGTTGGTTCAATGGACTGAATCTTCTTTTTTCTGGCATCCAGAATCAACTCATTGGCATAATCACCCATATCATTGATTGCCCGGAATGACGCAATGAGTTTTTCCCGCTCCCTTGAAAGCCTTTTGGCCGCCTTATCCGTGACAACCTTATGCTCACAGGGGGCTTCAACAATATCCATCAGGGAGCAAAGGCGTTCACAGTTACGGTTGGTGCAGTAGCCCCCTGTAGGAAGTAATACAATGGATTTGTCACCAGACCTTACCAAAGCGAGTAGTTCACTTCGGGACATAACAATTCCCTCCCCTTGCGCTAGCCGCTCTGCTTTATTCTGGGCTATGCGCTCACCTTCTGCACCGCTTAAGGTATCGGATACATTGTAAATCTCATCCCATGCGTTGACCGCTGAACTTTCAATGGCTTCATCAAATTCACTCATTAACTGAGTATCCATCAACAGTTGATTGGTACGCGCCAGCTCGGAATAATTCGCGTACCAATTGGACATGTTTATATTGCGGTGCTTAAGCTGGTATTTTACTGTGAGTGCGTTGCCCAGTCGGTTCTTCACCATAAAGACCACAAAACTCCGCCGTAAATCATGAGGGCTAAGCTTTGGTAAACCGCCGCCGACCTTTAAACTCCCTGCGCGGTCTGGATTTAGCAGGTCGAATTCCTCAACGTCCTCGGCGGTCGCAATAATGTTGAATTCTTTCAAATTCAATGCATCATCAGTACCGTAAACCCTATATTTTAACGACGATTTATTTATGAGAGCTTCACTGTCATAAGGGATATCAGAAGAAATAAAGGCACTCTCAAGGTCTTGTCGCTTAGCATTATATTGGTCTTGGGTTAACTGACCTTTTTGATAGCCGTCATCTAGCCGCTCTAACGAATATTTTCTCGCAGCTTGCGTGGCGTCATAAGCTAGCTCCAGTGCCAGTTTTGCGATAGGAGCAGTATTCCACGTCGTATAAATCTTTTCGCCTTTATTGCCTTTTGTCGAAAACCCTGAGACCTTTGGTACAGCAGCCAGTGAATCGTCATAGCTCTCTTTGTTCATGGAGAGCAGCTCTTCCTTTCGGGCAGCGGAGAACAAGCCGACACAGATAAAGCACATCCTGAGCATTGCTCCTAACCAATTTCCTTTCCTGTGAAAGGAGAAGTTAGGAATGGCTTGTCGTTCAGGCCACTTGCTTATTCTTCTAGACATCCTTTGGCTGAATGTCATCATTTGCCTATCGGTTAAGGCACTTACATCAAGTGCTCTAAGCTCAGCGCTGAACATTTCATCCTGATAGGTGTATAGTTTTTCCATCGCCTCTGAAATCTGATGGCGATAGGGGTGGTAGGTTTCCACAAACTCAACAACTGTCTTTAAAATACTGACATGAATCGCTTCAGGAAACGCGATTGCCTGACCATCATCAGCATCAGGGTTAACCCACTTGATATACTCTCTTTTATTGACATAACGCGTTACAAGGCCCGCTTTATTAAATGCATTAATCACAGACGCAATATGTCGGCACGTACCTTCATTGCCGACCCCATGCAATGTTTTTCTGCACCTTTTCCACTCTCGTTCACTCGAAAGCAAGCTGAAGTCACTTTTTCCCCAGCGTGTTGCGATGGTGTTTAAATTACCCCTTGTCCTTAGCAACGTGCTAACAGCAAAATGGGAATTGGGGTTTGATTTTTCCTTTTGCCATTGCATCAGCGCATAGAGGTAAGATTGAATATCGTGGCAATACTTCTCATCAAGATGCCTAAAAGAGATTGTTTTTTCATTCTGGTTCAGGGCGTGAAAATCCCAGGCTAAATCAAAGACACGGGACACACCTTTCCCGTCAGAGTCAAATGTCACATACGGGTTTTCAACAAGTTCTTGGCGAAGCTGTATAAGCTTTTCAGACATAAGTTACCCCTTAAAAAATTGGCTTGCGCTGGCTCGGTCTTGGTAAAGCGGGTGGTACTCGCCGTCATCCACTTTTTGTTTTGCTTGAGCGTAGTTTTTAGGTGCTTTCTGTTTCAGCCTGAGAAGGACTTTTTTCAATAGGCCTTCCACCACGAAATACTCATCTTTAGGTGCAGAATTACTCGCCACCATCTCTTTGAGGTCTTCAATTTGCTCTAAAAATGACAGCATCAACCAGATATCATTTTCTGACGCCACCAATTTATGACTGTCGCAATCGAAGCAAGCAAGAAAATCCGTGCAACGCCCCGCATCTTTGGAAAAATCAATGCCCAGCTGCTTCATGCGCCTTGCTTCCGCAATAAGCTTCTCTGGTGTTGCCCCTGCGCATTTGATGCCACTGGGTGTTGTCATTAATGGCTGCTCTTTGCTTTCACGGCTGCGCAAATTCTTATAATCAAAATCTGACAAAATATCGCTGCGCATCGCCTTTGCATCCTCGATGGCTTTGCCAATCTCCTCGCCCTTGGCAACCGCGCTTAACGCGCCAAACGTGGCATTGAGGTTATTATCATGGTCTGCCTGAACACCGCTAGAGTACCGTTTGGCGACAACATTTACGGAATTATTCAGCCCCTGTGACACAAGGAAGATATCTTCAGTCACTCGCATCAGTACATCAGATTTTGTTGCTCTGAATCGGCTTGTAGTCACCGTTAAGCCAGTTATCTTTTCAAGCTGAGTATTGATGTAGCCAATATTTGTACCATTTACATTGAAAGTCCAAACCTCACCATTGGCATTAAAGAAAGGGCAAAGCGGCAACTCATTTGACAGCGTGATACCCAGTGATTGGTACATCACTTTAGATGTTTGTAGCCAGCGGGTGATCAGTTCTTTGGTTCGCAAGCTAAAGCCAGCGCTATTATCTAAATCCTTATAGCCTGCCCTAAACTTCTCACCATCAAAAACAAACCGCCCACTGCCAATATTTTTAAATGAAACGTCCTTATGCTGTACATTAGCGAGCACCGATGTATTCATGCCTGTCAGCATTGAGAACACGAAAAACCAATTGCGTGATGCCTGATTATAAAATACCTGCCGATGAAGTTGCTCAAGTGGAAGCGGGCTAGTCTTTAATGTTCCAGCTTGGGGTTTCATGCACTGCTTGAAGCCCCTTTTCTTTTTTGCACTTTGCCTTAATGTCCAGTTATTGCGCCTTACTTGTTCATCAAACCGCTCTTCATCAAAGAATGGATGAATATCTAGCAACTCATTGTTCTCAATCGCTTCCTGAAAGGCCAATGCACCTTTAACCAATACCTTGGATAACGGCTTCAGCTCTGTTTCCACATGGAAGGCTTTATTCGCAGCAGGAGCTCTCGCGGCAACTTCTGGCAACGTCTTAAGGTCAGACTCTCTATTCCACAGCCTTAATAGGAAAGATAAGCTGCATTTAATTTGCCCTGCTACCGATACCTGCACACCTTTTTCGCGTAATTTATTGAAGTGCTTAATGCAATCAATCATGACGGTATTAGCGAAAAGGTCACCGTGATGACCAATGCCGTCAAGGTATTTAAAGTAAGTAACAAGCCCAGAAAAATATTTCTGCTTTGACCTGTTTTCAGGTAAGGGGTTTAGCCGTTGGTGAATGTCCCTGACGATATCATCTCGATTCGCCAACACTCCTTTGCCTGACCTTATTTGCACCATTGTCGGGACATGACAGTAGCGCAGGCGGTGAGTGTAAGATTTTAGGCCATTGCCAGAATCTAAAACCATATCTTCAAAATGAAGTGAGATAATAGGTGCGTTACTCTTAACTGTCGTAATTTTGGTGCGCTTACGTCCTTGCTTCATACTGCCGCCTCCAAGTCATCAAAAGCGCCAATATAGTCCAGTACGTCCTCGTAAATTTCATCGGCAGAGGGCATATCCTGTGCAATTTTCAGATATTCCATGGTCGTCGCCCTATCTTCATGGCCTAGCAGCGCTGATACCCTATCCAATGCTTCATCAGGTGTGATAGATGGGTTGCCATACTCATCCTTTTTATTTAGGAGGTGACGGAAGATATTTACGGCAAACGTTGAGCGTAAATTATGTAGGGAACCAACAATAAACTGGTCAAGACCTTGAGTTAGGTTTGCAGTGTTACGTATTTCCACCCAGCGTCCAGTAAAGTCTTGTAACCGCTTAAACATGGGTTTCCCGGACTGGGTAATAAACAGGTATTCCAGCTCAGGGTTAATCGCATCATCACCCTCAAAGAAATGCGTATTACCTGCCTCAACCTGTTCTTTGCACCATACTTTAAATTTCTCAAGGCGCTTTTGATATCTGTCAGACTGCGAGTAATCGTAAAGCATCTTCATTAATGCGGCGGGGATAATGGTTTCGCGGCTTTTATTCTTCTCTGCAAAGCCCTCAGCCGTTTTTGTTAGTGATTGGTATTTATCACCGACACCCAAATCCATCACAGGCTTTTTAAACACCTCTTTGCCGTCCTGAATCATAGTTTCAGGGTTAACAATCTGTCCCAAATGAAGACTCGCAGCTTCCTCTCGGCGTAGCCCCGTATTACGGCAAATCATTGGGTGCAGGCAAAACTCAATCGGCAGTGAGTGCAGTTTATTATTGTCACCATGACGAACCACCCTACGAGACTTCATTAATATGTTTTGCAGGATGTTCCATTCATTATTGGTAAACGGCTTTAGATCACGGCGCAGGTTGCTGAGGTTTGTGCCGCCACTGCGTGATGACTTAGAAAACTTAATCCGCATATCCGTCGTGTGTACCTGCTTACGTTGGTAAGCTTTCATACTTGATGCAGACGCTTCGAAATGGATGTTAACTGTCTCAAATTGGAAGGGTGGATTATTGAAGCGGATACCTTGACGAAGACAATGTTTATAGAAGCCAACAACACTACTCATATATTGCCTAACCGTTGTTTTAGCCAATACACCATTAATAGCGAGCTGCTTTATTCCATCTCGATATTGATAGGTTAACCGCTCTTGTTTGTTGCGGGGAAAAGCATCCCAATCTGGGCGGGGGTCATCATAGAGAGGGTCAAAGTCCTCTTCATCGTTTTCAGCATCCCACTCAGCCTGCTTGTCCAATACAAAACTAAAGTAATGAGCAAGCCCTTGTGCATCAGTGCCAAGCTCAAGCACGCCATTATCGATTGCTTTCGACAATAAAAACTCATTAACCATGTCTAATGATTGATAGCTGATTAGTTTGTCTTTATCGTCATACTCAGTAATATGGAGTAAAGGGAGTGTTTTGATGAGGGTTTTATTGCCATTGGCACGGTAGGTAACCTGAGGTTCGCCATTCTCATCAATAGATACCAATGGTTTCTCGTAAACGAAGTTAGGTATAGTCGAAATTTCTACTTCTTTTCGTATGACCTTTTTCTGATTTGCATCTTTGTCTGACATACTAAACCTTACACTGTACATACAATCAGTATATACAGCATTCTCAACTTTGAAAGTTAATTATGAGGTTTTAGTCTATCAGGTAAGTTTTGAAACTGGATATACGTAATCTTCACACTTTATTTAGTCATAAAATCCAAATAGGCAGCCAAATATTGATGACTATTTGATCTATTTGCTGTGCGTTTAAAAATATTGGGAATGATAAGTACAACACATCAAGTAATGCTAATATATGAAATCGAACGCATTAAAGACACTCAATGGTATGAAAAACACAAACTCTTTAACGTTGATTGACTCAACCTTAACCCATAACGCTCTGGTCGACTTAACAGCCGTATTAAAGCAAGCACTGTTGCAATCTGAACTCGCTCTACAGTCGTCATTAGAAGCCAACCAAACATTGATTGACCCTTACCCTGTCATCCCTCTGCGCATTCTGACTGAAGGCATACGTAGTGCTTACTATCAAAATACCGGATACTCAGCAGATACGTTTTTAAGCCCCTATGCCGATGAGTCCCCCACCGTTTACTACCGCTTGTGCGTCCATACGAAACAATTGCTATCGGATATCGAAACACACATCGAACAAAGCTCGCCAAAATCTAAATAGCGAGTGCGAAGTTGTATAACCCTGTTAAATATCAACGGGGATTCCTTTTATGAACACGTCAACATTTTCACCAAACAATCGTCCAATTCAGAAGCCTCAAAATAACAATGGTCCATCGACAGCTAACGTACATTCGATGCCTGCAAATGGACCAAGCCAAAACCAACCTCAGAACAACCAAGCGTTAGCGCGATCCGTACCACCAGCAAATAACCCGCAACAGGAAGGAAGCAAACACAATCCATTCAGAGCAAATAACCCTGCGCCTGATTCGAATTCGCTGCGCCAGATCCGAGCGCATGGTTACAAAGTTCATGGCGGTAAAGCAGCGTTAGAAGTGAAGCCGGACGAAAAGCTGAAGTCGAGCCAACAGGGTATTGTTGATGAAAATGGCGAGCAAAATATTTTCTATACCATTCGTTTAGAAGCTGCCCTTAGTAATAACTCAACTGATCGCTCATACAATTGGAAAGATAAGGTCGCGATTCAACTCACAGACATCGAACTGCCATTGTTCATTGGTGTATGTTTGGGTTATTACCAAAAGATAAGTTTCAGCAATCATGGGGTCGGTGGTGAGAAATCATCGAAATTCTTTGGCGTAGAACACCAAGGTACGAAAGTCTTTTTCCAAGTAGGTCAGAAGGACAAATCGGTCAGACCCGTACCAGTAAACCTTCCACAAAGTATGCATATTGGATTGATGGCTCTAGAGGTCTACTGCAGAAACTTTCCGGGAGTGGATTCCAATACAGTACTGAACTCAATTTCCAGTATGTGCGGAATGTACATATCGCAACAGACACTGGAGATTAAAGACAAATTATAAAATCAACGGTAATTATGCACAAAAGCTCCTCGCGGAGCTTCAGGGGAGAGTGCTAGTTCACTATCGGAAACGGAAACGAACCATCATGATTCTGGATGGGCGACCTTAAACGTTTTATCAAACACGCTGACCATGACAACGTTGTCGTGCTGATACACATACATCGCATTACCGGGCAGCGTTTTCTCACCTTTATATTCAATAACCCTTGTGTACTTATAAGAACCCTTATCGCTCAAGTCGAACAAAACGACGCCCACCCGTTCACCTGTGGTTGTCTTTGTTTTGGCGAAACCCAGAACATAAGGCTTGTTATCAATAGAAATCGCTGTGTCGATATAGAGTTCATCAAATTGAGTGGCCAACCCATATAGGTACTCTTGTGTCTTCCATTCGACCCGCCCCTCATATCCCTCTTTATAAATTGGCGCTTCAATGTAGTTGAATGAGTTCGGTTTCCCAGAGGACGCAACGACCGTCACCTTCTCACCACTTGTTACTACGGTTGCATGCTCTTTATGCTCCGCTAAGAACGCGTAGTCGTATCCACTTAACCTTGAATAGTCCATCGCCGCATGCCTGATGACATACAGTGACTCCTTCCCATGATTCAAATTCATTAAGACGTACCGACTCGATATGCGTTTGGGATCAGTCAAGTGGATTTCACCATCAATGATCGGAGCTTCGTATGACTTAAGGTTAAATTCATTCAATGACACTGGCGTCGCCGCTTTGAAATACTCACTGGCACCATCAACTTTGTGAGATGGACTGTGGTTAGTATTTACGGGGGGACAATACGCAGCATCTTCGGGTTCACTTGAACAACCAGTAATAACGAAGACGCTCGCAATAAGACAACTGAATAGATGGGGAGATTGGTTCATTGGATCGTCCTTTGAGTAAAGTTACAGAGTCATTCTAATTGGGCGATCCACACTTTATTTCAAATAACGACGCGATTTTGACTTCTTAACTAGGTTTGTTTTTCTAAACATTTAATCTTTCTGGTGTATACTAATTTTGAACGAGTGAATGACATAAGTTTATTCTTAGTTCCTCCATACAAATCCGACTGGAAGGGGTTCCAGAAGGTCAATCCTCGGATTGAAGTCTTGCAGGAGAGGTCTTGCGAGCACAAGTCTCTTGGAAGGGGTTTCAAGAGCGAGAATGGGCTCATTACGAGCCCTTTTCTTTTTTCAAAGCACCATCGTCAATCAATCACCGTAATTTCTTCCTTTATTTGAATTCCTGTTAAGTCACTCTTGATAACATCAATCTAATTCACTTTGATTTAAATAGGTCAAGTATGAAATTTCGATTATGTTTTCTTTCAATTTGTCTTACCGCTTCTGGGTTAGCGCATTCAGCAATCGAGGGGTTCGAGTTCACCGATACACTCGGCATATCGAAGCTTGTAAAAACGAACACTGCCGAATCCACGTTAATTAATAACGTCGGTCAATTAGGGGTTCATGTTAGTGCGGGATTAGATCGTCGCATCCGAGTCAATATTCTTCAGAACGGCGTTGCTGTGACCAACACCACGGGTAACGTGATCACGGTCAATGATTCACAGTCTCCATTCAATAGTGAGTATTTCGGTTCATTACTTAGCGTTTCTATTCCCTCAGAAGGCAGCTTTACCGTTCAGGCGGAAACCCTGTCACTAGATGGAGTGGTGGTTAATTCAGAAACCACGAACATCATTAGGGATGTCACGCCACCAGCCTCTGATGATATGTCAGTAAAATACATGTATGGCGGCTACGTAAACTCAATGCTGCCTACCGGAAGCTGGTATTTATCAGCTCAAATGGGTTCCTATACCTCAACCATCGTTGAAGTCAAAAATGTCTCCGATACATCGGGCATTGATAACATTGAGATGGAAACCTTCACCTTCGACGCCGAAGACAATCGTATTCCATATAAATCGAAGAGCCTTGCCTACACTGAGTCAAAACTATCTGCTGAAATAAACCTTTCAGCGAACTCTACTCTATTCCCAGTTGGTAATGCGATTGATCGATTCCAAACGCGATCAAAGATTTCGGACAAGGCCGGTAATGTCACCTATACCGCCTATCAAGATGTGTATTGGGACTCGTTACGAACGGACACACTAGAGGCTGTTGGTGTCTTGGTTCCAGGGAGTAGCAATGTAATTGGCGGATTAACCGGGTTTCAACCTTATGTGCGCGAGATGAAGGTAGATACCAATCCCGTAACGGTCTTATACCGTGTAGCAGATTGGAATTTTCGCGATAATTCTGGGAGCTTCGACAATGCGGGGGGGATCTGGGCTTCTGGAGCTAACGCCGTATACACAGACAGAGGCGACGGGTTTATATATTTTGTCGATACCTCACCCGCTGGAGCCATCGGTATATCATGGAGAAACCAAGCGCATTACCGGAATGTGACTGGGCCAAGCCTTTATCGTGTAACACTCTCAGATAGCGCCCGACAAACTCCTGTCCCGAGATATGGGCAATACTATTATTCGGATACACAAGATTGGGGGTCATGGAGTCGACGTGTGTACAATGATGAACTGCCAGTACAGATCGAGCGCATACGACTTTTTGTAAATGCTAGAAGTTATCCTCAAATTGCCTATCACGCAGGGCATTCATGTTCGGTTCCGACAGGGCAAGATGTATGTGATGTTATCCTAAGCTCACCTTGGACAATGACAGCTGGTGGATCGGCTTATTATCACAGTAGCTTCACTGTACGTAGTGAAGACCAGACTTTATCGAGTAACCCTACGTACCCCGTTGGATCATACAATGATAGGTACTATCCATCTGTAGAGGAAACCTCATTTAATGAAGATACCAAGGTCTTATCGGTTCGCGTCGAGCTTACATGCCATACGTGCTACCAAAATAGGATTTACATGGATAGATATGAACTGCAAGATGCCGATGGAAACAAGCTCAATGTCTCGCGATTTAACTCAACGGTCAACAGCACGACTTTTGAAGGCCAATATAATCTAACCGAGCTACCAGAGGGGACTCATGAAGTCTACGTCTATGCAAGAGAGCGCCACGGTCCAGACACTCGTAAACATGCCGTCACTTACGTCAGTGACAAGACCGCTCCATCGATACTCATGGGTTATGATGGAAGCACTTTATCAGATCAGGTGACCGATTTGAGAAAAGTGACCTTTACCGTTTCTGACAGGTCTAGCATCAATGACATTACTGTCTCATTACGTGGTTCTCGTTATGACATTGACTATCAGCTTGGGTACTCACTTCTTGAAGAAACAGTAAACAGCCAAACCTATCAACTCGAATTACCTAAACTCTTCCCCACGCTTGATGAAAATGAAATCTATTCGTTATCGGTCGTTGCTGCAGACGAATTTAGTAATACCAACTCAATACTCAAGAATTTCAGTTACAAGCCCGAAAACTTGATTGTCATGGACACCATTGACTATTTAGCGTCGCAAAGTAATACACCGCTCTATTTATCAAATGGCAAACCAATGGCGATCATCTTGACAGAGCGAGCACTCACGCTCGAAAACAGTATGTTGGCCACTGGTGACCAGCAGGGTGAAATCACCAACAATGCCACCTCGGACTTCCCGATCCGAATTCAGACTAAAACTGGGTGGGTGGAAGTCGTGCCGGGACAAACGAAGGACATCGTAATCGATTTGGGTAACGGAGAGCCACTTTATGTGGAAGTCTATCCAGTTTCTAATAACAGCAATGGACACGCCGATTTTCTGTTTAATTTACCGCAACTCCGTTCGGCGTATATCGATTGAGGCACCGATGTGCTTCTAGAAGTACGTTCGAAATAAAAAAGGAGCTTGACGCTCCTTTAATTGTTTAACTAAACAGAAAATGTACATGCAACGAGCGTATAATCGTCTTTTGCGCCTTTCCGTTCAATACGACGTAATAAGCTGTTAGATAATTTTGTGACATTTTTCATGGTGTTCGGTGAGAATCTAGGGTTTTCCTCCCAGTACGCATGTGCGCCATCACTCATCAGATAAATAGTTAAATTCTGTAGGTCATCAACGTAATCAGAAACTTTAAAGCTGAAAAACTCAGGTTTCATTGGTACAACTTGAGATATAGCTGTTGTGATTAGGTTTTTCCCTGTTGCGTTTTTCAATTGGGCCTTCGTATATAACTTCTGATCGATCAACATTTGATGCTGAGTATGATCTTTAGTTAGTTGGACCAACTTGTTTCCTTGCTTTACGTAAGCTCGACAATCGCCAATATGACCAATTATTATTTCGGTTGAATTTACGTATGCATAAGTGAGTGTTGTTGAAGCCACTTCATATTCAGGGTCATAGTTAGACAGCACTTTAACGTTCGTTAAGATACCTTCGAATAAATCTGGAGAAAGTAAACGAGCCTTGGACAGATGAGACTTCTCTAAATACTCAACAGCAGCCATTGAAGCTAAATCAGAGCCCTTGTAAGAACCAACTCCATCGGCCACTGCAAAAAGAAAACCATCATCACACCTAGTGGGGGTAAGGATCGAATCTTGGTTTACTCTTTTATCAGATTTAGCATGAGTGAAACTACTACATTCCTTTAGCTTTAGCATTATTCGACAACCTCAACAACGTTGGTTATATCTTCCAAAACGAGATCAATATTCGTATATCGAGTGCGTGCTTGGAAATCAGCACATTTTGCAATTATTTTCTGCAAATGTTTATCTTGAACGTCCAACTCTTCAAACACTCTACCTAAAGCAAAAATATCCGTTTGATGCGTGTAGATGCCTGAGTACATCAATTCTGGAGCACAGTATCTCGTAGTACCAAGAATGGTTCCGAAAGAAGTTAGAACCTCAGATGTTGGGTCAGGATCGGTTTTTCGAATTAAACCAAAGTCTGAAATCTTATAGAAGACATCTGGTGTTACCTCACCGTTCAATTGTATGTACTTATCATGTGAAAACTTCAGAATATTAAATGGCTTGATGTCTCTATGTAGGTAACCTTTACTATGAATATGTTGTAAACCTTTACACGTCATAATCATGACATCGAGTTTGTCTTGCTCACTTAGTTCATTTGCTTTAATGAGATCCGCCAAGTCACAATCTGCAAGTTCCATAATAAAGTAAGGTGAATCACAGTCTAGATCTGCGAGGTAGATATCAACGACATACTTGTGTTCACATTTATTCTGACTGAAAACCTCACGCTTAAATCGTTCTTTAAACATTTTAAGATCGTTCTTTGGAGCCAAAACCTTACGCGCATATTGATTAGGTTGTTCACCTTCTTTGTAGTTTCTGACAAGCTCGATTTTTTCGACAAAGCCAAAACCGCCTTCGCCTAAAGGTTCAACAGTTGTAAATTTATAGTTCGCGATAGATAACACGAATAGACCTCAAAACGTTGTCCATCAATTATTGACAGATTTATTAATATACAAATCATATAGTTGCCGTGAGAATACAACATTTTAAATAAGAGGGCGAGATCACATAGTTCACCTTACAGCAGTGATATCCGCTTTTATGATTTCGGATAATTTCTGCTTAGTATGAGACATTAGTACTCTCCCACATTTAGGCATATCTCAAAAACATAAATCATCAACGGTTATTACGAAGAAGCCCCTGTTCACATAAGCATGAACAGGGGCGGTAAAGGCGCGTGAGAATATCTAATCGCTTCGCCCTGTTAATCGTCAGTAAATAGTACTGAGGGACGGTATAGAGAACATAAATTGAGCCGTACCTTCCATTCGCTCAGACGGAAACACTTCAACTTCCAAGAGGTCACCTGCAGGCCCGAGATCTACCATCACCGCTTTGGTTTCGCCTGGTAGCACATTCACAATACCCGTATCCGCCACAATCGAGATAGCGAAGTCCGAATCCTTACGGTTACTGATTTCCGCTGTTTGTGGCCCAGTTGCACGTTGCCCACCTTCAATTATGAGCGGATCTTCGGTGTAAATTCGAGCCAGTGCATTTGATGAAACATCATACAAAGCTTGGTTTGCAGGTACGTAAGGTTGTGCCTCAACAACAATCAGGTTATCTGGCTCATATCCAAAGGATATTTCTTTGGTTTGTACGTTCTTCTGCTCATCTTCAGCGGTAATAATTAGCTTGTACCTTTCTCCTTCCTCATAATTGAGCGTGGGGAATATTTTGGGCTTCGCTACACGAAACAGCCCATCACCATGCGATAGCACCGCCAGATAGACATTCTCTTCAGCATCAGAGCCCAACAATTGCACACTAGTCGGCACAGCCTCACTGAAATCTTCCAGATGGATTTCAAGATCACGTATATCACTCAGAACATCGGGTAATGCTTCGCCTGAGTACATAACCTGTATCTTGGGCTTCACAGTATCAATCGTGAACGTTTCAACGCGGTTGGTTTCGTTGCCATACGAGTCAATGACTTTAAATACAAAAGGCACATTCATTTCAACATCTAGCGCAGACACATCGAAGCTGAAATCGTATGTCTGCAAGTCAATCTGATTGGTATGAGAGACAGGGATGTCTTGTGGACCGGCTCCAATGTTGGCCGTTGCTGAAATGGAGCTGTATCGCCACATGGAAGACCGCCAATCAAAAACCGTATCGGCATCATACGTTTGCATCGTAATGGTTTGTGCAGCTCGGTCATAATCAATAGAGCGAATGGCAATGGGATTGAAGTCCCAATAGGTATACAAGTACCCCCCGTGTACATTCATCGAGCCGTCTTCTTTAGCGGTATAAATAGAATATGGGATATAACCGCGCCCTGTGGCGTAAATATAGTTCGTACTGATATCGCATGATGTCGCGCCGGGGTTCACGTAGCATGAGCCGCCACTGGTTATGGTGAGCTTTTGTCGATAACTACGCGGCTCAACGAATACTCGCACGGCATTGATTGTATAGGGAACATTCGTTTTCGGTCTGTCATTGGTGATCCACTCACTTGATAAATTGGTTTTGTGCCACACCCCCGTAAATTTCGGTGCCATATCAACCCCCGCAGCGAGGTTGAAATTCAAATCACGATATCGATAAGTCGAACAGTAATGACCCGATTCCGTATAAAAATGGAAGTAGCTGTACATTTGAGGGTAGTTAATGGTCGGCTGGTAATACGCATACGTAGAGTCTGTGTTGCTGACCATATGATTGAGTTTCTTCCAACCATAAGGGGAGTCATTAGTAGCAAATTGTGAGAGTAAGCGGCCATATCTAATCGAGACTGGGTTGCTGTATATCGTCATACCTGAGTAGTACGATTCCCAAACGCCAGATTGCGCGTTACGTACTTCAATCTTATTGGAGCTGGTGGCTGGGCAAGTAAAGTCCATATGTGACGATCGAGCAAGGGTACTTACATTACCTGATGTATCATAAACATCGATTCCAAATTGGTAATATCCGGGCGCAGGGACAAGTCCCGCACCAGTGGTGGCCGCGATAGACCCCGCCACAATCACGGTTTTTCTTTCTAGATTATATTCAACGTCTTTGTATTTCTTGGAACCATCTGGTTGCTTAACCCAATATCTGGCTTGTGAGATGCCGTTGTTGTCACTAATGTCACTCACTTCAAGCTGCTTCGTTGTCCCTGTGTGCCCAAAATTATCGATGTGACCATAATATGCATTGAGAATGTGAACGAACTGCCCACTGATCACCGGCTTAATCGTGTCTTGCACAAATGTATAAGATTCCGTTGAGACGACTGCATTGGATAAATCTAGGTATTCCACAACAACGGTGTACTCCCCTTCGTTTTGAGGCACCTTGCTGAGAACCACTTCCTTACCGTAGAAATCCTTGCCGTCTATGTTCAGTCGATCATGGATATTTATGACAGCGGTCAACTGACTTTCAACTAGACCTGAACCATGTTGCAGTCGAACCTGAATTTTTCTATCCAAACCAGATGAAATCTTAAGGGTCAGCGTGTCTCTTATGTTGACCATATTCAATTCACGGCCATCGACGCTTTTAGGGTTGCCACTCGTATCGGTAAATGAAACTTGTTCTAGCGCAGCCGAAGCGATTGGAACATTCGTTAGCCCTAAAATCATTGTCATTAAGGAGAGCTTTAGTGTGGTCTTCATTTTCTCTGTACCTTTCAAAGTCAGCCATGCGGTCTATGGTCGAAACAAAGGCATCGGCCATCTCACCGATGTTATCTTCTGCGGTGTATAGAGATTCCAATTAATGGAATGATTTTCAGTGATTGTTTTACGTAACTGAAGGTAAAGGGAGAAGATTGGCTACCGCGCTAGGCTTGGTTAAATGAATGACAAGAAAGACCAACGCCGTCAGTCTCGCCATTCATTTTCGAGGTAGAGAAGGTGTATTGTACGTTTAACTTAATCTGATGTGCTTTGAGATCATTCAGTGTCAGTCGTCGCACTGGTATCGGACTTTGATCCGGTAGTTTGTGAGTCTATAGGCTTACGCTCAAACTTTAGGACAAACATAAGGGCATTAATTCCGACAATGACAGACAGTACTACAGGAATATATTCCATCTCCATCGTTGTCAGTATGGAAGATTGACCAAGTACTTTACTCAATATGAAGTAAGACAATGCTGCGGCAAACGCTGCTATAAACAGGCAGTGCCTAAAACCGAATCGATTTGAGTTTTTCATAAGTTCGGCCTTAGTTTGTTGATTCTGTCGATGAAAGATTTTGCGCGGCACTACAAACGTGTTCGATGGCCTTTGATTGGTCCACAACCGTTTCATTCAACGCTCCTTCGCCATTGATGAACACATACCAAGAGTTATCGGGTTCTAAGCTGACGTAACCAAGTTTCTGTCCGTCAGGAGCCATAACCGAGATATCCATATTACTTTCATCGACCAGAAGGCATTCACCATGTTCAGCCACTTGTGAATACGCCGAAGAAGTGAAGATGAAGCTAAAAGCACAAATACATAATTGTTTAAATTTCATGGCAATAATTCCTATTAATTTATTAATTAATACTGATGGTGACTGGTATTTCTTGAATGGTGGCGACACCATCCACATTCACGAGCAACCGAAAGGTGATGACGTGTGAACGAGAACCGTTAAAGTTACCTTTCGTAAAGGTCACATCAAATGAAACTGTGTCGCCAGGATTGACGGACGTAACCGCTGTTCCGGTTGGGGCGGTTGGGTTATTTGTTGGGACGATGCTTTTTACGACGCCTGCGAAGTCACCCATCGGCTCAAGCTCGATATTCATGTTCTGCGTTGTCAGGTCCAAAGCAGCGGCAACGGCACTTACAACCTCTGCACTATCTCTTGATAGAGTGAATGCCTCTCCGCCCGTTTCATCGGTGATTTGATGTACGTCAGCAATACTCCCACCCGACATCAAACCAAAAACGATGATGCCTCTATCGGTAAGCGCCTGTAAGGTGTCATTCCAGCCATGCCCCGGATATGAAGCGTCACTATCGGCATTGTTAAAGCCAGCGTCGGTCGCTAGAAATACAATCGGTAATGAATTAGTACGCCAACCAACCTCTCTCGATGAAGCTAATTGATACAGTGCTTCCAACTGACTTTCTGGCCCATTGCCACCAGCTTTTATCTGCAAGCTATCCAACGTCGATTGCAGTGAGCCTTGTTCACTACTTAAAGCTAAATCCAGTTGGTAGGCATAATCACCTGATGCTGATGATCCGTAGGGATATATCGGGAAATCGCTGAATGAAGCTATGCCAACCGCAACGTCATTTGCGACAGTACTAAACTCTTCTATCAATTCATTGGCTTGTGAACGAAACGTCTGGATGTCATCGCTATAACTCCCCGAAATATCGACGAGGAAGGTTATGTCTGCTTTATCGTAGATTGATGATGTTTCAGTTGGTATTTCAATCGTGATGGTTTGGGTTACCTCACCAACACCACTTGGGACCGATACCGTGACTGGTTCAGTTCGAGCTAACGTTGCTTCACCCAGACTCGTGACTGCAGCCTTCAATGCAAATTCAGCATTCAGTCTTGCCCCCTTACCTGAATGGCTTGAAGATTCAGAAGCGGATAAGGGACGGGTAAAGCTCGTGAGCCCAGTCGATGTGGTAACTTCATTTTCTATCGGTGACGCTGAAGAACGGAGTAAATGTGTAATTTCGCTCGGTGTTAATTGGGGGTTAATGGATTGCATCATCGCGACGGTCGCAGCTACGGCTGGCGTCGCGTAACTTGTACCCATTACAAGGGCTTGCGTCTCATTTTGAAAGCCAACAATGGTCCCGGAGGCCGATATATCCACTCGATCACCATAATTTGAGTAGTACGCTCTTTTGACAACCTCATTCGATTCCGATGAACCTGCATAACAGTATTCAGAGGCCAGTAAGTCCTCGCTTTTCCCATTGGGAAAGCTTGCCCCTGTCGTATGAGCACCAACAACCAACAGTTGTTCGCTGTTAATCGAAGTCGGTAAGCGATATGAAGCGTCGCCAGCGCTTGTCATTCCATTTCCGGCAGAAGAAACGATAACGACATTGGGGTAGTTGATCGCGATATACTCAAAGAAAGCGCTTAGTTCGCTAGAGATAGCATTGAATTGAACTGTTGAGACTCCATTTGCCAACACAAAATCGCCTTTGCACGTTAGCGCAGCATTTGTTACTTCATTCTGTTGGACATCCGAATCAACGCTGTTGTGGTCAACCCTATGTATGCCCCAACTCCAATTGACAACACTTGCGCCATTTCGAATCATCTTCAACGTCTGTCCGATAAAGCCAAGCCTGTTGTCGACCGTGATGTTTGCACCGTTATGACTTTCGGCTAAAGCACTGATAAGACCTGCGTTACCACCATTCCCTAAACTCGCTGCGATGACGCCTGTGACATTACTGCCGTGATTGCCAATCGCGTTTGCTTCAGCATCAGTAGATGCTGACCTGCCATACAAGGTGACACTGTTGCGAGTCGTTTTCTCATTGGCGGAATATGTCGAAAAATCAGCCAATTGGAAGTCCAGACCACGCTCGAACACACCCATTGCCACAAAGAAAGGTAAGATCGGATTCGTCCCAAAAACAATGCTTTCGTAATAGTCAGCGGCTTGTTCCAGTTTATTGCGTTCCCGTTGTTCAGATAAATCCGGATCCGCAGTCCATGAAATAGCCTCAGTTTGAATCATGGGTTCAATCATCACGTTGTCGACCATCGAATCTGATGTGAGAGTGTATTGAATTGACTCTAAACTTTCGTAGCTATCCGCGTTGACCTCTATCTGCCACCAGTGCAGTGCAGACTCACGACCCACAATGGCACCGGAGACGAGTGCGGCCACTCGCTGTGCATTGTCGAGAGAGTCATGATCCGCGTGCAATCGAACAATCAAATAGTCACTGTAGAATTCTGTACCGGAAGTTGAAGTCACTGTGCTTTTAAGCTCTTTCATCCCATCAGCAGAAACCGTAAACCAATCTTGGTTCGAGTAACCTCCACCAGCTTCCAACATGATTGGACCAGAAACTGCTTCATTCGGAATTATGAAAGTAGCATTGGAACCATTGACCTCCATGGGAGTGAGTATTTCCCCACTGAGATGTATAAGCGTATCGGCTGGCAAGTCTACATTGGCAGTGATTGTCACCTGTCCCCCAGCCACGCCATTCAATGTCGAAAGTTCGGTTAATAGTAATTGCTGACTCGAACCGGATATGTCGCTGCCACCATTTGACTCATTTGAAGTGCTTGTGTCCCCCCCACTGTCTTTACAACCGGCTAGTAGCGCAACAGCGACTAGGCAAGTAAGGGTGCTATGTTTGGCTATGAATTTTCTCAAATTAACCTCTGCTCTCTGAACATTGTGTTGGTCTACACGATATACACAGCAAACTGATGTATTTAGAAGGCTGCTAAAACTAAGAGGGTAAATCGCTAAATTTTTGAATTGGGCAATTAACGGAGGAAAAATAGCAAATAGTTTGTATAAGAGGCTGTTTGTATGGGCTTTGTGAGCGACCTTTAATTGATAGAACCCTACGTTTGACGTGTGATAAATGATGGATAAGGTCAGATATAAAGAGTGACATTAATACCAGCGATTATTGTTGTATAACGTCTCTCGATGACATTGAAAATAGAGTTTACCCCATGTACTAATTACGACTCGGAGGCCAATATGTTCTACGACTTCTTAAGAGGTTTTTATCATCGTTACGTAGCACCGCATCTCGCCCAAGCGACGTTACTAGGATATTTACAAACCACATTTGCGTTCGTCGCTATCGGGCTTGGCTTGAGCCTATATATTATTGCGGCTCATGAAGTGTTCATGTTCACATTCGAATTGGTGGGCAGCCACTTGAGTTTGAAAATGGTAAACGAAACCAATGTGTTAAACATGATAGGAAGGTTTGGTGTAACACTTGTATTGTCACTATACGCTGTCGCTTTCTATACATTGGTACTGTGGGGGTTATGGCATATCAAAACCGTTTTTGGTGGCGTAAAAAAATGGGTGAAGGAAGTGGCGGAATACTCTAACCAACGCTAAGGAGAAAGGTCATGGAAGGTAAAGGCGCAATAGATTCTCGCCATTCGAAGTATTCAAAATTTCGAATTTGGCTTACTGATGTGAGACTCATACTTGTAGCGATTACTGTAACAATTCTACTTATAGCTATGTATCGAGCTTACCAAGAACAATCGCTCAATGATGCTATCTCGAACGCAAGCAATGAATACGGCCCAATGATGAGTCAGTGCTTAGAACTAAGCAGTACAATTGAATGCTTAGGAAACTTAAAGATTGTTGCAGATGCCAATACTTATGAAGCAGCCAAAGCTATTGTGTTGGCTGATTAAGTGTCGGTTCTAGTAGAGCGTGGAGCAATGTCAAGACTGAGCTTCCCAACAAAAAGATTATCGAGTAAGGAGAAAAGTATGATTGCATTGTTTCTCGTTACCCGTCTCAAATCTCCATTACGACAAACTGAAGGAATCTGAATCATGGCTCTAGATACAGAAAAATTTCGCCAAGTTAGATTAAAAAGCGCAGAGAAAGCGAAGAAAAAACTGCCTATAGCTATCGCGCTTACGTTGGCACTGTTGATGGCGTCAATATATGGAGTTTGGAATAGCCAAACAGCGAGCTTTCCACCAGAGGTCTTTGGACTAGCTTTACTAACAGCACTAAGCCTGATTTGGTCGGTTAATGTTTATGTTTCCGCCAATCCCAATCTTGAAAAAGGTGACGAGTTTATTAGAAGCTTGAACCGTAAGTATGGAAATAAAAGGTAGTCAAATGCATAGGGTGGTTACAGGTTCATGTTTAGTGTGTCTGATTGGCCATTGTTACGAAAGAGAATGATTAAGGGAAAATCATGGCGAATTATTCAGCTAAAGGATATGAGGGACAGAACATTGAGGCAATTCAGGACGCGAAAATGTGGGTTGCCTTTGACAATCCAAATGTTGATATTGATAAACCTACCTTAGTCTTAGCGGCAACAAGACAGGTGCCACCTAATACAGATGGTTGGATGTTAGCAACTCAAACATGCGGTGGTTTTGGATGCTATCAAACTGATGCGGCAATTATGCTGTTATCAATCAAACCTGAAATAATAGATAGCATTCAGCGCATCGTAGACGAAGACTGGTATCCCGATAGTTTGGACTATGAAGGTTTTTGTTCACCAGAAAGTGAACCTGTTAAAGCATATCTCCATGAACTAGCAAAGATTGGTTTAACGTTTAATGCTTTTGGTACGGAGATTCGACTATCTCAAGCGTTATATCCTGTTGATTCTGTTCAATCAAATTTGAACGTCCTTACCCACGAGCAAATCAAATTAAATGAAATTGATCCAAATAATGAGTGCGGATTAATTGTTTATTTGGTCGGTGATAACTGCGATTAATAGGGGAAAGTCATGAATAATAAGTATCACAGAAAAAACAGGGATGATGAAGAGTCCCGAAAAGCCGAAATAGGTAGCAACGCCTGTTTATGTATCGTTTCATTTACATTCTTTATTGTGTTTATTACTTATCAACTCATCAAAGGGCAAATTTCTTTCTTAGAAGTCGCAGGCATCTGTGCGGCCTCACTTGTATTCCTCTCTTTTGTAACGCATACCTCCCCTATTTACTGGATCAAAGAATTCGGGGTGATGTATAAGATCGGATTCAGATATTTAATATCGTTGGCACACAAAAAGGTAAATGTATACCCGTTCAACTTGAAGATACAGGTTTCAAAATCTGAAAATTATCCGTAATTCTGGATGCCAGTGAGCCTGCAACTTCTGGTAGCGTTACATCGAAAAATTCTTTGATGGCTGAAGTGAATTCTGGCTTGGAGGAGAAGTAAATATTGTTCCTCACATGTTCATTCATCACTTTCCAAAGCCGCTCGATTGGATTTAAATTTGGACTGTAAGGCGGTAAGTAATGAAGCTCGACATTGAGCACTTTTGCCGCATTTCTCACCAGTTCTGAGCGATGATAGGCGGCGCCATCCAGTACTAGGTGAACTTTTTGCTCCAACGGGTAATGCTCCTTTTTGAGTTTCCAGAAGAAGCGAACGATGCTCTCGCTGTTTATCGTGTCATACGTGTCTGTCACTGTTGCGCCAATATTTTGAAGCGGTAACGCACCGATAATATTAAGACGAGTTCGACTGCCTGTTGTCTCAATCACTTTGTCTTGGCCTTTGCGTATCCAGCCATAACTGAGTTTTGTTGACTGCGTAGGATGAACGGCATCCATGAACAGCACAGGGTCTTCGCTCTTTCTTAGCATCTCGTTGTAGTATGCGATAAAGGCTTGCTGCATCTCTGGATTAAACTTGTGCGGTACACCTTTTGGCTTCTTATATGAGAAGTCGTGGTGATGTAGCCACTTGTTCATGCCAGCAACGGTATAACGGATACCAAACTCAGCTTGAATATAAGCAACAATTTGGTGGGTGTGGAAGTAGGTTTTCTCTGCCAGATGTTCGATAAGCTGCATAGTTTGCTTAGCAGAAAGTCGGCTCTGGCTACCACCATTTTCAGGCTTAAGTTTTTCAGAGAGAACATAATCACTGAGGTGACGAGCTACGGTCGATTCGTGAATACGAAGAGCTTGAGAAATCATCGTCTGACTCCAACCTTCAGACGCGAGTAAAACAGCTTTGATACGGTCACGTACTCGACCATCACGAGTTGAATCGTGCATCTCTTCGAGTTGTTGTTTCTGTTGAGGAGTCAGTATTATTTTCATGGTGCGTAGCATGATCCTGCTTTAAGGAAAAATCAAGCATCTTCAATGATCACGGGTATATGATCAGATTAGCAGACAAGAATGTGGTAGTTCCCCATTGGCACATACCGCTAATGACAGTTTTTTGCCTTGGCGTCGGAGTATTCACCGAGTTCATCTGGTTGACAGGTATTGGGATATTTTTTGCTGGATTGCAATGTTCAATAGTCCTTCCTATTTGGCAAGATCTGAAAACAGACAAAGACGCACGGTATCTCAGATTTATGCGAGCAACCAAAGTCTTCACGTTTTGGTATTGGTTCGTTCCAATTGCCGCGATTTTGCTTGCTGTCGGTGCTGTAATTAAACATCTATTACTAACGTAGAATATGGTTTCTTTCCAGACTAAATAATAGCCATAAGCTAAACCATAAAGGCTGCTTCCGACAATGCAGTTGAAGTCGCAGCCGAGTTTCCCCTCAAACAATTTCATCTCCCTCAATATGTTCATCCGATTCCCAAACATTCAAATACGACATTTAGTTTGGAACAAGCCAAACGCTTCCTTGATAACCTCGATTTGAACGAATGCGATGAGAAGGCCAGTTGGCTTTTGAGTCATTTCAATCTTAAGCATGGGGGGACGTTATGCATTATTACTGGAAAATACTCACAGGGTTGTTGATGACAGCTTCAACAAATGCGTTAAGCCAAGTTCAGTTCATCGAAATAGACAACCACAATACAAAAGTATCGGTAGAACAAGTTTTTGTTCCGGCTCACACCAATATGAAGTTTCATATTATTTCAGGCTTAGATCGCCAAGTAACGGTAGACATGACTTCCCAACATGGGACCATAAACCGAGATCTTGGCGTCGTTGGTATACGTGACTCGCTTGAGATAAATACCGAGAAATTTTACGGTAAGAGCCTCGACCTTGGACAACTAGCTCAAGGGCAATATTCAATCAAAGTCAGCCAATATGATACAACGGGTCAAATTATGAGTACGACCCACCAGCAACTAACAGTCGATACCGTTGCTCCATCTCTCGGAAGTCTTTTCTGGAACAGTGCATCGTATAAACTCCAAGACGTACCGAATAATCAATGGCTAGGCGATTTTGAGGTCTGGAACTGGGGAGTTAGTGATGTTAACGATCAGCTGTCCGGAATTGACTCAATCAAAGTTTACGCCACAGATAAAGGTTCAACCACACCGTTAAAGTCCCCTATTGAGATCTCCTATAACCCATCAACAAAAGAAGCCAAACAAGGTGGTGCGCCTTCCATTTTCCCAAGTTACGAGCGCGAATACACTATCCATATCGATGCCTACGATAAGGCTGGAAATATAGGAAAGATGACCAAAGACATTACATGGACAGGCCGTGGTATTTTACCTGAATTGGTTGCGGTCAATGATGGGACTTACGGAGGTAACTTTTTAGCCGGTTCTCCATACACCGGTTATAAACCTTACACTCCAGGAATGGCCGTAGGTAACTACAATTTCAGTTTGGTTTACAAGATGCCCTATGAGTGGGCCAACCCCGCAAATCCGGGCAGGCTTTACAGTCACAGGGGGCAATTCAATACCACAGAGTTCGTGAAAGATGGATATGCTTATTTCAGTGTTGCCACCGTGTATTCCAAAGGCGATCCTAGAACCAATGAGATCCCCATTGGGCGTCATGACCGATGGGTATCGTATTTCCTATATCACGACTTAAATTTGGCTCCGCATTTGGCCAAGCAACCAGTCGCGATAAAACAAGAATATTTTGTCAATGGTGTCGGTTGGGTGAACTACAACCACCACATGTTAGGCGTTCACAACCAACATGACCTACCCTCACAATTTAGGGTGACTGCGGAAGCTCGGCCTTACAATCAAAGGGTATTCATACAAGAGCACGGCGCTGGTGGAGGATATTCGAATTGCGTGATATTGGCGAACCAAACAACGTGCCAAGCGCCATTGCCGACTCAATATGTGGATTGGAACGGGGTGAGTCCATCTGTTCCTATTGGCACCATTTATTTCAGACACTTTTGGATGAATAAAATTGTTAAAGACGATTTTCGTTCGCTTAAGAGTTCAAACTTAGGGGGCATGAATTTCACGCTCGACAAATCCTTGCCAAAGATAACCACGGCCAAAAAAGTGCCATTTACGAACGAGTTTGAAATCTACGCACTCAAAGACTTTGCAGGTGAAGATTGGAATCGCATCCAGATGTCGAAGGTTGGCTTAAAAGTGACTGACTCAAGCAGTCGAACCCAATATGTGTGGCTAAATGGTGACAATGGTAACGTCAGCCTGAATGGTAAAACGGTGCCATTAGGGGGCGCGTTCATGAGCAAGTCGATAGCGCTACCAGAACTTGCTGCAGGGACGTATGAAATCGAACTTCTAGCACAAGATACCGCGATGAATACAACGGCACACAGCTTAGGCTCTTTGCAATACGAGCCACAACCTCCTGTGATCGAATTAAGTACCGTCGACGGCCAACCACTTCAAAGCGCGATGCTCACTAACCTCAATCAAATACTAATTCATATTCAGGACACGTCTCAGTTCATCGTTGAGTCTGTGCGCCTACATGGAGGTGGAGAAGCAGTGAAAGACGAGTTCGAGTTGAAGCTGGTTGATGTTGCGTTAGACAAATACGCCGTCGAAACGCCAAGGGTATTCCCTACTCTTATAGAAAACGAATGGTACTCGTTAACCGTAGCGGTGAGAGACGATCTCGGGAATCAAGCCACCGCGACCAGCCGTTTTAAATACGTACCAGAAAATATCATTGAATTGGGTACACTCGTAACTCTGCCGGTCGATTCCGTTTTATACACAACGAATACGAATACCCCTATCACTGCGGTTATTTTTAACCCAATGACAGTCGAGGGTGGTCAAATGGCGTCTGGGGTGCATGATTACTATATCACCGTGGGCAGTCAGTCTACCCTGCCAATATCAATCGATGGATTTGAAATAGCACCAGGTGAATCTAAGTTATTAACCATCGATTTCGGAAACGGAGATGAACAGATCATCATTCCAGTGTCGGCAAGAGGTGGTGAGATAGGCACCAGTAATATAATGGTAGAAATCCCTCAGTTGAAATCGAAGTATAACTAACAAGGGGTGCGCTCATTGTTGTTCAATGAACCTGAAGGGATGGTATAGCGGATAGAATCGATGCCAGCTGATGTTAAGCTGGCATGGGTATTACAGGTCGTTGAACTTCAACCCTTCCTTGAGAAAATAATCCATGAAATTGTTGTCATAAAGCTTTGAGAATTTACCTTTCGCCTTATCTGTGTGGCAAGGATTTGCTACACCAAGTAAAAGGATATCGTCTTCATTTTCCCAGTGACTAGAGTACACAATGCAAGTGTCACTCGTTCTATCGAATTGACGTCGTGCTCTATTCCATTTGCCTTGTTTGGCGCTGTCAAACCATGGACTGCTCGGGTCCCACAAGTGGATATGCCCCAACCCTGCATCTTCAGCGTCTGTCGGATAGGCTAGACTTGCAACACGGCCAAGATATTGAACCGATAGATCATCGTCGTAACTTAAGTGAAGGGAGATATCTTTGCACAAAGCTTCAACGTCATTGAAGCCTTGTGCTTTGATTTCTTGTTCAAATCGAGGGGATGGGGTGACGTTTTTCATGCGTTCCCCTAGTGATAATTAGAGACAGTCGCTTGTGTCGCCGCTTTGAGTTTTGCAACTTTATCAGAAGTCATCTCAAAGCTAGTCTCATATTTACCAATCGAAGCCACTTGGAGTTGGCGTTCGATCGACATTAAATCACCAACGGCACGGCGTAGCTTCGCTGTAGCCTTACGAATTTGTTTTGCTGTTTCAACCGCTGGTTGCTCATACGCCGTTGCACGACGACTTAGGCTTTCGTGTTGCGCTTTAAGAATCATCTCAAAACCACGGATATAACCGTCTGCGACCACCAGCTCATCGATAGTTACTTTATCAAAATAGCTCTCAGGTACATCTGATTGCTCAATCTCACTGTAAACTTCTCTAAGCTGTTTAGTTTGAGTGTTGAGTTTTGCAATAATAGACACAGCCATTTCTAAGCTTTCAGCCGAAACTTGGCGTTGGTTATCTTTACACTCAATTGTCTCTAGACGAAGATCCATAGCTTTAGCAACAGTATCGCCCATTGACGCACTGGCATTGCCACCGAGCGCAGCAAGAATACTTGCACTCATAATTAGCCTCTTCTTCATTGTGACCTCAAAAACATTATAGGAGTAATTATAGAGAGGTGATAAACCTAGCTCATTTCACGGGACGGGAATTATCCATGTCCAAAGCAAGATTACAACCATTCAATATTGCTAACAATCAGCCCATAATGATTAATGTCACACCACTCATGCCCATATGTTGCGCAGGTAGCGTTTAGTGCAACAGTAGCAGTAATGGCATCGCGGAATTAACCCGAACCATCGTTGTACGTTAGAAAGCGATTCAGAGCGGTTCTAGGGATAGTTTAGGGAAAATCAAAGGGATATCGTCTTAAAACAAGTCTAAGATTATACGATAAGTGTGATTTAGATCACATATTAACGTTAAGTATCCACAATGTCTCTGGTTTTCTGGGAGGTTTTTGTAAATTCGATTGGTGGCTGGTGGCCAAAAAGCCTTGCCAAGATAATGATGGACCCTCGCCTTTAAATAGGTAGCTAAACCGATAAAGCCAGTTGACGTTATAGTTTTAGTCCTTTAATGAGTTTACCAACCGCGTCAGCATTGGCTACGAAGAGGCTGCACTGTTCTGAGTAGCATAAACCGATTTTTTGGTACAGCTTTTTGGAGACAGATGCATCGCAATGCTGGCGGATTATCAATTGCTGCATGCCGATAACTGCGGCTATATATGTATGCGGATTGTCACTCATCCAACGTCTTAGCGTATTAACAGGCACAGCAAACCCACTCAGACGCTCAACCTTGTATGGTATCCCTAAAAGGCTATGAGTCTCATGGTGGTTCGATATTGATAGACTCACCGCGTTTTGCAGAACCGCTTTATATGTCTCCGGTTGTAACTCAATAGCTGTACACGCTGTATCAAACAGCATGGCTTTTTCAGGTGAAGTCTTGCACCAATTTTTCAGACGAGTAATCGATACATGGCAGACATTCGCAACTAAGGCGATGTCGTTTTCCATTTGATAGTTAGACATGTTAGACATATTCGAAGTCCTCTTGTTTAGCTTGATATGCAAGCATGCTTTCTAACGTGTTCGTTCTCTTTGCGGTCTTTTTAGTCTTTTGCTTTGACTCCGACTTACTTTCCAATATTAAGTCCTCATGCACGATTACTGGCAGTTCTAGTGACGCCGGAACAGGCACCTTCTGTGAAGTGTTTGGTAAATTAGCACAGTAACTAAGACGCGTTGAGAGATCGACTTTTGCTACTGCTTTGCTCTTCAATGTCGACCCTTCAGCTGAAATGCCTTTTGCTAAATCAGTAAACCACTCGATTGCCTTGCTCATTCTCTCAAGCTGCTTATCCAGCATCAACTTGAAATTCGTTAGATTAGGTCGTAGGTGAGACGCTGACGGTTCAAATAACGCACCAGCTGACTGTGGATGATATTGAGTGATCACTAGTTTATACATCTCAAGGTGATGATCGCGGTTTTGTGTTTCGTCTACACCTGACTTCTCTGCGATTTCAATTTTATCGCGTATTGACTGAACCGCTTGAACCATCGGCTGCCACTTTTGAACAACTCCTATGGCAGTTTTACTCAGTTCGCTCATGGCTTTTTCTGTAACAGTAGCAAGGCGAGTTAGAAAAGACGCATCCAGAGAAAGATGGCTCCTTTGCGATGGGGTCAGTGCCTTGCGTTGCAATTCATTAAATGAAGACAGCGCATCTTGATTGAGCAGTAACCATGCTTTGTATGCCGCTGCCCTTTGAGTGTGACTAATCTCGTGAGTATTAAACTGGACGTTAAATATCGATGTAGATAACGTATCAAACCCTTCTTCCACATATTGTTGAGCAAGGCTAAACAACTGTTGAACCTGTAGCAGTGACTCTTGATGTGGCGTTCCCGCATGCAAAGCCGCCTTTACCTGCTTCCTTTGCTTATTTCTTAGTTCACGCACAACACGAAGTACACCCACTTTATCCATTCTGTGTTGCTTCATGGTAATAGCCCAAGGCTGTTTTTGGATTTCCTCAACAGACATTGATTGATAGTCCAAAGCGCCGAGTTCTGCGAACAATTGAGTACGCTTGAGAAGTTCACGGTACTTAGCGATATATGAAGGTGACACGACCACGCCCCCCATCGTATTCAACATTTCAGCTGGACACGTTGATATAAACTTTCTTACTGGGCCACGATGACGGAGCGCACGAGCTAAATGTGAATCATGTACATCCAATGCACGTTCAAAGCCACCCAGTCTCTTAAACATCTCTATGGACTGTTCGGTGACGGCGATTTTTGCACCATCCACCAGCTCTCCATGGCAGTTAATGAGCTCAGTTTGCACGCTAACTTCTTTTTCATATGCATACCCAAAGTCAACATTAAGGCCATTTAGCTTATTGGCATGGGCAAGATGTAAGCGCGAATCTACTGACAATGGATAGAATTTAACGCGGGTATTTGATTTCGAAAGCTTACCATTTTGAGTTCGTACTACTCGCTTTGTGAAATGGGCTTTTGCTGACACCTTTCTCGGTTTCTCGTTATACGCCACACCTAGCACCGCACTTTTTAAATACGGGATAGACTGAGTAAGTAAAGTCGGTTTCTTTGAAGGAAACTCAGTAGCGAGGGCTTTGTTCACGAATTGCTGGGCAGATTGTAAGCTTACGAACTCACGTTGAACTAATTTATCGGAGATCGCTTCCATTACATTGTTGATGCGATTAGTGGCCAACTCAGTGAACGTGGTAGATAGATACTCTGACTCAAAAGACTTCGATACCAATTTTCCGTCAATGCGTACCTTCCCCATTTCGGGCGTACCAAAGGTAACAGACCCGATATCGACCAGATGCACTTCACCTTTGATGTTTGCACTCACCTGATACTGGCCATCGTCAACTTGCGTGTCATTGAATGAATGTGAAACCGACATTTCCACTTTGACTGGCGTATTGTGTTGGGGATTACGCTCAAGCGTGCAATTGTTGAAGCCTGCTTCGTTAGTGATATCCGAGGTATCAATCGGACGTCGCCAATACGACAGAAGCGCACGGTGGTTGGCCACATAATGGTTCGGTTCCTCTTTTTTGAACACAGGCATCATTACTGCTTCAGGGAGAGGATATTGCGGGTCAACTAACTTGATGGTCTTCCCCGTTTCCGCTTCCCACTCTGCATTGGTTTTCGGAAACGGAATCCATGACTCAGGTCTTAAGTGAAGATCACGCCAGATAGCAAGTGGTCTAAACGGAAGGCTTGCTATACCGTCAATGCCCCAGCGATAGCTTAGGTACACTGCGTGACGTTCAGAGAATAGTTTGATTTGTGGATTCACCGCTTGAGCTTTATACATAGCCAAATAACCACGTCTCGCTTTCGCATTCAACGTCACATCATTTTGGATCTCTACAATGCCGGGATGTGTATCCTCTTTGCCTTCGGCAATAAGTTGACGAAATTCTGCAGCCCTTTGCTGTGAAAGAATTGATAACTGGGCAAAAAGTCTGACCAACTTCTCCAAGTAGCGCGGCTTTAATACGTTGGGTTGAAGCGCAATTCTGCCATAGCCTACACTGTCGTATCCTTTAGCATGTAGAGCACGAGCTCTCATGTTCGCAGACAGACGGAACATGTAATCACGTAAACGCAAAGCTTCCTCTTGACCGAGGATATTCCATCGGTCTTGTTTAGCCAAACTGCTTTGAGTTTTATCAATGGTGCCAACTTGAGTACAGATCAAGCACCCATATCGAGCTTTACCTGAACACCCAGCACCATGCTTTTGTCCGACTGAGATCTCACATGCTTCTTGCGCGGCATTTCCATAGATGGCCAACAACAAAGCAAAGTCGGGCATGAATGCTGGAATAGCATTTTGAATACCAGGGAGGTTCTTCGTCAAAGGCTTCTTTCCGGCTAACTCTAAGGCCGTAAAGACTTCATCCGTTAACCAATCTCGGATAGGTGCATACTGATACAGACGGAATGTACTGACATCACTTTGGTCCACCAGCTCCGCCTTGAGTGCATCGATGGTCTTGTTTGCAGTACCCTGCTTCTTCATATTACGAGTACGACGTGTGCTTTCATCTTTTACGCGTGAGCCCGAAAAAGAGATAACCGGTGACGACGCGTACTGCTCCATGCCTTCCATACCTTCAAATCGATTCAACATGGTTTTAATGTACTTCTCGGAAGGGATCAGCTTCAAAATTACAGTACAGTCGCCGGACATAGACGCATTCTGAATCACTTTTTGTGCCGACAAGTAACGATTGGCGTACTCTTCATGAAAGTCAGGAGCCACACCATCATAGAAAAGGTTAATGCCACAGTCCTTCGCATAGGCTTTCAAGAACGGAGCCGCATACTCGCTGTACATCTGCATTGGCAATGCTTCTGCACCAGGATTAACGGTGCTTATCATCAGTGGACGTGAGGGTTCGATTTTTCCTTCCGCAATGCTCTGTTTGTAAGCTTCAATCAAGCACAGTGCGACCAATGTGCTGTCTTTCCCCATACTTAAGCCTTCATGACAAATATACTTCTCATCAGCTTCGATCAGGCTACGCGTTTCTCTCACCGTGTCATTGAAGCGATCAATAATCCCCATATGCAGGGCATACAATTGACTGCTTAATGCGTCTTGTGCTGTCGATACTAATAAAGTCATGTCCGATTCCCTAAGTCATCTTGAATACCTTAACTATAACGTGCATAGATAATAATGAAAGTTTATCCCCCCGTTTTATGGGAGTTTTTTCTTTCATTTTATAGACAGGGATAGTTGTTCTACATAGACTGAAAATAAATCCAGTGAGGACAACATTATGAACGCGAAGACAGATTTCCAAGTAACATACACACCCAACCATGCTCTTAATGGCAAGGATCTCGAAGTGGTATTCTTTGTCGGTAATGAAGGGATCAACAAGTTCGGATTTCGTAGCCTTGAAGGTATTCTGTTGACCAAAGAGTTAGCCGAGCATTTCAAAAATGAAGAAGGTTCAGACAAGATACCTGCCCACTTAAAACGTCAACGTGATCTCGAAAAGTCACGCAGCGAACCGCTCCAAGACTACTTTCGAACCCGCGATAATACCGTATTGCCCGGACTGGCGATTTGTTTAAGCCACCTTAAGGATGAAGAAGAAATCATTGTCGGTAACCGTAAGATGATTAAAGCCGTGATCCCTGCCGACTGTGATCGTCATATCGCAGACGGTCAAAACCGCAATGAGCTATTTCAAGTTTTATTGACCGAAATGCCTGAGCTTGCAACGCAAACCCTGAGCGTGAAATTCCTTGTCTCAGATACCGACACACTGGAGCCAGTGACAGAGCAAATAAAGCAACTATTCAGTGATTATCACTACAATCAGAGAAAACCAACAACGAGTCAAAACCTCTACTTCGACAGCAGCAAACCTTACAGCCGGTTATTACGTCGATTTCTGGATTTAGAAGTAAACCAATTCACCTTATGGGACCTGATCTCGGTAAGTGGAAAACTCACCAACGGCCAACTTTTCATCTTAAAGCAGCTTCAAGATTTCTTAAACATTGCCAGTGCTTCCACAGCTGCGAAAACAAATGCATTACTCACCAAGAACCCTGAAATGGCAGATCAGTTGTTCAACATGCTCAAGCCTGCGCTTACGAGCGTACTCAACGCTATGCCAATTGGTGAAAGCGATCCTGAGAATGACCCTATGTATAGCAAAGCTATTTATTTCTACGGATGCGCGTGGGTTTGTCGCTCCATCATCGAAGAAGGTATGTCTAATGGTACGGCACCAGACTGGACTGCTCTGGAGCGCTTAAAAACACTTCCGTTACTCAACATGAAAGACAGCTGGTGGACTCAAGCAGGCGTTGTGCAAAAGCTACAGTTAGACAATGCTAAAGAGCCGAAATACAGAATGCAAAAAGGTTCAGAGAAACTGATGGGCCGACGTCTGTGCAAAGTCTGTGGTATCTACCCGTGTGATGAAATTTAGCCTTTGGAATAAACGCTAAGGAGAGAGATTATGGAACTGAATTTACAAGCCTATCGCTGCCCGTCTGCAATGACTCAAGCTCGACTTGCTATAACTATGGCTCATTCAAGTAATGAATCCCTATGGCTTCACTCCATTGAACCTATGCTAGAGCATCATATTAAGGCTTACCTTGCTTCGGAATACCCTAACGCCACTCTCGCTGTGTTTATGGCCAAAGAGATAACAGAAGCGATGCAAAACGAATGGTTGTCTGATGACAGTTTGTTTGATGAAGATGACTTGGATGGGGCGACAGTTCAGTGCTTGTACTGCATTTCATTCAATGAAAACGTGGACAACCTGGCTATACCCATCCAATAAAAAAGGTGCATCTAAACTGAAGAGTCTAAATGCACCTGCAACGATAAATGAGCACTCTTACATTGAGGTCAAACGTTTACCAACGGACAACTAACTGTGCCGTAGCGGTATCCCCTGAATCATCATAGCCAACAACAGTAACTAATTCTGACTCCCCAGGTTGTCGTAGCTCAGAGATTCGCTTACCAATATTACGTCGAACGGTATCACCAACGGTCCAGTCGTATTTGACCATCTTACCGTCGAGATCTTTACATTTCGCTTCGATTCGTGCGGTCTTGGAATACATTCTGTAGTCAATTGAACATGTTGGTGGCTGATTCGGTACAACTTCCACAGGTATAATAGCTTCGGCCTCTTGCCCGTAGTTGGTCTGTATTTTCAACTTCAATTCATGATCACCCGTCAATAACTCTTCAATATTCGCTGACGACTTTTCTAGCTCAGGTTGAAGCACGCCATCAACATACCATTGATAATCAGACACGCGATCTGAAGGGTGACCACCACGAATTGTTGGACGGACATTGACGTCAAGCGGCGACCTTTGGTAACTGTTACTAAATCGTGCTGTTAAGTCGATGGTGATAGGTTCTGGTTCAAGTACCTCAACATATTCCGTAAAGGTATCGTAGTTGCCGCGATCATCTTCTACGGTTACCGAGATTGGGTAAATGCCCGGTTGCTTCGCGGTAAATCGAGCTCGATGTCCGTAATCTTTAGTCAGTTCCAGTCGGCCTTGTCCATTCCACTCATACAAATAGTATTCGCGTAAGTTTGCCCCGATTGGGCGTCTCAACCAAATTTCAATTACCGAAGGGGCCACAAGTACACGCTGTTTATATGCCACATCAAACTGAGGAAATTGATACTCCCACACTCGAACCTTGTGGTCATATTCCGCATACGTTAACGCTTTCGCGTCTTTTACCCATGCACGTAATGTGAATGTATGGTAATCAGCACGCGCCAAGTCATCATTTGTTGGGGTAAATTCCGCAACATTCGAATCGATCACAGTGCCGTCAGGTCTTACCCATTCAATTTCAAGCTCAGAGTCCATGTTTGAGTACGGAGTCGAAACATCAGCAACCAGCGTCAGTGTGTCGGTGGTTTCCACATCCGTATCTCCTTTCACTCTGACACGAACTGGTTTTGCACGCTGAGAACGAACAGAGCGGTATTCCGTTGCCCAACTATGCTCATCTGTTTCATACCCAAGGTATGCAGCTTTTGCGATGATTTTATTGCTCCCTTGACCTTCCGCTGTGTATTCAAGGGTACTTCCGCCTTCGGTAAAGGTTTCACCACCATCAATCGACCACTTGATGAGCATGTTACCCGCATCAGCAATTTCTCCTTGGTCCATGAGCGTGTACGTTCTTGTCATACCTGTAATGAGGTTAGCCGCGCCAAGCAGTTCCGTTTGAGGCACCTTGTAGGCCATGATTTGAACAATATCAGTTTCTGCAACCTCGCCTGTAAAGCGATTTGGAACATGCCCTTTCACCAGCCAGATGCCTTCGACAGCTGTACTGAATGAAAAACGCTTACCTGGTTCCCCGTATTGGTTCCATGTACTGCCATTATCTTGAGACATATACCAAGATACTTCCCCAGAAGCATCTTTGTCGTCACGAGTGAGATGTTGATATTGAATTGCCGCATTCATAGGCACTGAACCCGTAATGCGCAAAGTACGCAATTCCCCTTCAATCGCCGTCCCTTTCATGATTTTCAATGTCCCGCGCTGAGAACGAACCATTGAGACGTAGTTTTCGTTTGGAGACTTCACTTTAGCTTGCGCATAAAATCGGAGGTCACCGATATCGTCAGATGAGAAGTTCACATCAAAATCATTCATACCCGAGGCATTCATATCTTGCCAGTCGGTAAGGCCATGCAGGTTCTTTTCTTTATCCATGACAGCTATACGCACAGACCAATCACCCAGCTCTTCAGACTTGTACACCACATCTCGATAGAAGCTACTGTAAAGCCCGAATTTAGATTTAACCTTGAACGTGTCAACGGTAGAGGTTTCACGAGAAGTTTGCTCAACCTTTAATCTTGCTCTAGTTGATGGCACTGCGTATGTCTTTACACCACTCTCAATCACTTGCTCGGGTAAACGGGCGTAATGAACTTTTACTGAGTAGTCGTCCATTTGCCACAACGCACGATGGTTAGCGCTATTTCTATCTGTGATTACCTTAGTAATGGTATGTTCGGTATAACGGTTCGATTGTTTAATGTATTGGCTTTCTAAGGTTTCACCATTCTTAAGGAGAGTGATATACAAAGGAGACGCTGCAGATTTAACACGGTATCTCCCGATTCTTGATTGCCCCATTTCTACAGCATAAATGCCATCTTCAAACATTCCGTCATCGTCGAATATGATCTCCGGTGCCTCTGGGGTATGAACAATTAAACTTGTATCATCAACTTTAATTAGGTTTTTACGCCCTTCAGAGTCATGGATATAAATTTCGGCTTCTACTGTCGCGGGACCCGTGTTTTCAAACACACCGATCAATTCAGGGCTTGCGGTATCCCACGCCTCTTCTAAGCCTTGAGGGATAATCGTCCAGTTTACAGAACAGGTCATCTGAGTTGGGTTTTTAATACCTTGAACCGCTTCATGTTCTGACTTGAACATCCTACATGCTCGACCTTTAGTTTGAGCAAATGTAATGTCTTGGTTTTGCACTAAGGCGACTTTACGATCACTTATGTTGTCGTACTCGAAGTCTAAAGGAAGAAATGATATTGAATATTCTCTTTGGACAACGTTATTGTTCCCATCCTTACCTCTGACGATGACTTTGTGTACGGTGTTTGAATCCCATGGAGACGCCATCTTGATCGCACGAGCCATCTTGAACTCACCGATATGCTCAACGGGCACTCCATCAAGAAGAATGTCGGTTATTTCATTTTCAATACTGGTTTCATCTTGCACCGTGAAAATCATGTGCTCCATGAAGTTGATTTCATCACCAGTACTAAACAGTGTGTCATTGTTGTAAAGGCGGATTTCAGGTGGCAGACGGTCTAATTGCATCGCGGTAACCTCTATGTCACCTTTGTTTGCAAATCTATCTAACGCTTTTATACCCCCTTGATAAAATCCATCGACCACCGAACTCAGTGGAATACGATAGATAAACTTAGTGCCGATTTGCTCTGGTATCCCAAAACTGTCGACTGTTTTATCGGTATACGATACATACTCATTTTTAAATAAGTCACCAATATCCCGCCCTTCTAAAGTAACAAATTCTGACACGCCAACATGGTCAGTATGCTTTTCAAAGCTCAAACTCACCTTTGAGGGCAACCACCATGTGTTGACCGTATCGGCACTGTGAGGGGAACTTAGAACGACTACAGCCTCGTTATTTTGTACAACCACCGTTTCCCCATCAACATCAAGGGTAATGTCGTTGCTCGTGGTATCTCCAACCGCTTTTACTGCGTACTGCTCAATAACAGGAGGTCTGTAATCCCATGCGTACTGTATTTGATTATTCGGTGCAGATACGACGTCATATTTGTCAGACACTTTTAAAGCCGTCGTTAGTTGGCCAGTCAGTGAATCATCGTCAGATAAATGGAAGGCAGATATGGCCACAGTGCATGAATCTTGACCTTCAACAACTTCACACGATTCACCAAACTGGGTTAGGGCCACAACCTGATCAAATGGACGCGGTTCAACCACAACGGTAATTTTGCGAAGTTTTTCGCTCTTATCGTGGGTAATGAAATTCAACCCTTCATATTGTGCTGATGTGGTTTCAGTAGTGACATTGACAATAACGGGTGGGACAGGCTCAAGAATGGTGTATGCAACACTGTCTTCAATCAGCGTAATGCGTTCTTTTTCAATTCCGTTGAAGTAGGAAATTCGATATGAACGATAGTGTTCACCTGCAGCTGCGGTCGGTCGCCCATCAAGCACCAGTCCATTCGCGTTCCAGCTAGGGTCGGTATCACCAGTCCATTCGAAGAAACACTTGAGATTACTGCTATCAGACGTGTACGCTTCTTCGCGCACAGTTTCCAACCGGCATCCAGATGAAGCGACTTCTTTTGCTAAGGCCGAATACTCTTTTACCCCACGATATATTTCATCAGGATAAGTAAACTCTACTTTTGGTGGCACACTCGTAATGGAACCGATGATGTATACCGATTTAGCTACAGCAGCAGACCCAATAATCGTTAGTGAACAACTAATAAGAATTTTGATTAACTTGTTCATAGTGCTCTTCAACTCCAAACGAAATTTCATTGGAATAGGGTAAATAAGGTCAAGAGCAATTATTTAAATTAACAAGCCTATTTTTGCAGTTTAAAGTATTTCTTTGGTCGATTTAGATTTCATAAACTGAATTCAAAGAGTGCAGTGGCCGCCTTCACTACGAGAAGGCAATGGGAACGAAGAGGTGTGCGATTGACTATAAAAACTGACTGAGCAGGAGTCCGGGAGTTATCGCGATACTGAACGTTATCAAGTCTAAGTGAAGGTCCGTGGCGACATAAGCGCCGATGTCTTTCTTTTGATCAGAAGAATATTGTTCTTTTTTAGGCATGTGTTCAGATACTGCCGTTCCAAACTTTTCAGACAATGGATGACGTCGATTTGACTGATAAATTTCAGAGACAAATTTGTCAAAATGTGTGAGCTCTTGTAGTTGGCCTCTGATGAACGGTGAGACAAGACAGTAGCATGCCAACACAACTAAAAAGCAAAGTATTGTTAGGAACATGCTATCAAAAGGGTTTGTTAAGAAAGTCACCACCCCGAATTGAAGTAGGATATAACCAAATATAAAATATAGAGCTCTCATTGCACCATCTCCGTCGTGTTGTAATTGACAAATGGATCGGGCATGGACAATAACAATCGCCCCCCTGTTGCATTAAGTAGTTCGATGTTCAATTCATCACTTTCATCTCTGGTCGCTCTCACACCATATGTCATGGTATGAGCCTGATCTTTAAATGCGGTTTGATAGGCAAAAAAGCATGTGTGATTCGATGACTCAGACTGACACACTTTTGTCACCAGGTTCACTGATTTCACCCCCCCATGAGTCATGGCAAAATCAGGCCACAGAATGGTCCTTGAATTCAATGTTGAGCTGTCCATCGAATACAGGTTTAAAATATACTCGCGTGATGATTGTTCCATCATCGTATATTCGCTAAACCGGTTCGCTCTCGTAACCCAGACAAAGACCGTCGCAATCGTCAAGAGAACCACAATCACACACACAATCAGCCATGATGCGTTATGTTTGGTGCCAGTTGACCCATCGAATTGATTAATACTCAACATCTAAAACCTCTCCGATTTTAGTTACCACTAGAAACATTCGAGCCTTGGAGTCCATTATTTGCCTCCAGAACGAACGCATAATCTTCTATCGACTTAGACCATTTGTGAAGATCCGAACAATCAAGGCTCTTCACAGCATAATTCTGTAATGAGGGGCCAAGCGGGTGCTGAACCCCGATTGAGATAGCCACAAATTGGAGCCCAGTCAGTTCCACAGTCGTTTCTACGACTGATGCATATGGAATATTACATTGAGCAGAAGCATAGCGTGATAAATAGGCGATAGTGTCCCCACACTCCACACCGCATGCCTCTTTGTAACGGCTAATTATGTCATCACTGGAGTTCGCCATAGCAGAACTCATACAGATCAAAGAGCTTAAAACCATAGTTAAAAATTTCATTACAATCGCGACCATTGTTGGGATGAGAGTTTCATTGTAAGGAGTGTCGAAAATAATGTTTTCAAACAAAGAGGGGAATTTGGTGTTTAAATTGACAAGCAGGCCAAAAGCCTGCTTGTCTCAGTGGATGGATATTATTCAAATAATTAATATAAAGACCATAAAATCAGTGAATTACGCTGCGTTATCCACTTGTTCTTCATCATCATTTTCAAGGTCATCCATGTCAGTCGCAAACGATTCGACGCGACGCGTTTCCAAGATTTTGTCGATGGCTTGATCTTGGGTATACCCCTGCTCCATCAAGGCCGCCAATTCCATTTTGTCTTTCGGATCGGTGGAGTACATCAGCAGCATCGCTGGAGGCGCGTAAAAACGCACGACCTCTTTGATGTCATCACCAATTTGGAAGAAGATTTCTGAGTACCTATTTTTACGCGTCCGAATCGATTTCAGAATTTCGAATTCTTGGTCTGACAGTGCCACCAGCTTGTCATTTTTCACTTGGTTAATCGTGTCTGACTTCTGATACAGGAAGCAACGATATACGCAGTTTGCGGCAATGGCTTTACCTACTGATGAACCGTACAGGTCACTCAATAGTTGCGTGATGATCCATGCGCTCGCATCTACTTTCCTAAAACGCCTGAACGCACTTTCAAGGAACGTCGAAACAGGATTAGCAGCGCCACTCCCTTGATTTTCCTTAAGAAATTCCCAACATTCGTCTACAATAAACGCTTTCGAACGACGTTGAGAGCCAGCTTTTGCATCCCCCAAGAAGAAGTGTTGATAGCACAGGTTAATGATCTGCATTAGAGCAATCACCTGTAATTCTGGTTGCGATTTCAGCTCTTCCAACTCACACACAATGAACGAGTTATCCAACGTAGGCGGCGGCTTATTGACCGTAAACATTTCGCCAAACATTTCGCCTTCACGGAATGGTTTTAGCTGTTCACCAATGTCGTTGAGCTCTTTACGCGTACTTGCAGAACACATGTCAGCGAAGATGGTTACACTTGAGTCGCGACCATGCTTATCCCACATGAGTTTCAAGATGGTGGTCATGCCTCGCTTTTGTAAGGTCGTAAGCGTACCATTTGGTTCAGCCATCACTGACAGCATCTCCAGAATCATACCGGCTTGCCCTTCCTTACCACTGAATTCAACAATTGAAGGGAACGGGTTTAGCGAGAATTTCATATCTTGACCAAAACTGATGAACTGGCCATTTAGCGCTTCACATAAACGGTAGTAGCTTCGACCAACATCGATAATCATAGCCATACCACCATCGCGCTTGGCTTCTGCAATGTTATAAGCGGTCTTCATCAACTTATCGACTTCGGCTTTGGGCAAATTCATCATGCTCCAAAGATGTCGGCTTGGCATTTTGCCCGACCCCAATATGCACGTAACAATGTATTGGACGAGCACTGACTTGCCTGAGCCTGACTCAGCCACAACTATGCCATTCATTGACCCATCCGTTTCAAACGGGTTAAAGCCAAACATCGACATGTCCCGTGTTACAAATGGGATTACCGGTTTACTTGGAGAGTTACCAGAAGAGCTGGAGATTATCGGGCTCATGAACGCGCAGACATCTGACGGAACTAGGTTGTATCGATCTAGCCTTTTACGGGTAACAGGGTCTGGTGCAAAGGGTAATGAATGGACAAACATGGGTGAAGTCATGTATTTGTCTTCTTCCAATTCAAATCCCGCAGGTGTGGACGCAACTTTTTTGAAACGCGCAATTTCTGTTTCTAGATGCTCTTCATCATCGCCAATAATCATGAACTGGAGATATGCATTCACCATCCGTGATTTTTTTTGTTCGAGTTTAGTAAAGGCTTCATCGAAGTCAGCTCTTTGCCAGCGAACCGTGTCATTCCAATTCACTAATTTATTGTTCGCCTGCATTGTCATGTATTTACGGCGACGCTTGACCTTACCTGCTTCTTTTTTCGCATTGGGGTAATGGACATTCAGTATGATCATAAAGTTCGACCATGCGGTTGAATGCCCATAGCGCCAATCACTAAAGACATTCAGCATGTCACCAAAGCCCAGCGTTTTAGGGTATTCCTTGGGAGTAAGCATCGATATAGGCCGTTCATCAATGAGTACTCGCGATTCGGTAAACTCAACTTTCCCGCCCTGCTCCTGAACTTGATCTCGGGGCATATAGGCTTCGTTTTTATTGATATCCCCTTTGCGCCACGTTGCCGAGTCTTTTCTGTTCATGAGCCTTTGCATGAAGTGTAACCAGCCCCACTGATCTAACGGGGTACAGAACAAGCCGACTTTGTTTAACGACTCTTCTGTATCCGTTCGTAGATTGTTGAAGTGCTTAAGCTCCTTTTTGGTAGGCACACCAAAATTACCTTTCATTGGGACTTTCACGACGAAATAACAGTCAAAAATTCGCGCCCGACAATCACTGTCACCGAACCCTGTTTGAGACGATTGCTTAAAGTGGTTAATCAAACCTTTTGAAATCGAGTTCAGCCTTTCGTTGGTATCTCCGGTTTGCCTTCCTCCGTGATACATTGAGAAATTATTGGTAAACGGACTTAAATCATCATTTGCCCAAAAAATTACCTGAATGAACGTATCTTCCGGCCACTCTGCTTTGTAGACCTGTTCTAACAGCTCTTGTAACTCATCGTTTACGGCAGGCACCGTTTCGATCTTGTACATTAAGCCAATGTAACTGTCTTCGAGTTCGAAGTATTTGTGCTTCCGGTTGTAATCCAACACCGGAAGTAAATCACCAAACTTTGAGTTTTCGAACTGCTTAAAAAATCTTGAAATCGCACCCATGGTATAAACCCCTTATTGACGCAGTTGGTCGATTAGCGAGTTCGCATTACTTCTCGCGCTCTCTCTTAACTCAGAATCGCTGATGGCCGGTCTAGCATTGCGCGACTCGACACCTATTTGGCCATCGTCATTCACGCCGTAATTTTGTTCTTGGCTTTCTTTTCTTACATGGAAATTGACGTACTGCGAGTCGTTAGTTTTAGCGCTTCTGTCGACAACCCAAGTTCTTTGCGTTGCTTCAATGAAACCGTAACCAGGGATCTGCAAAGTTTCTTTGTCGGTATATGGGCGAACCAAAGTTCGAACAATGTCGGCTGGTTTACGCATCGCCACGGGTTCAGGAGCAGGTAGAAGTAAGTGCTGATATGCAGCTTCAGGGCTGGATAATGCAGGGGCTTGAGAATAGCTTGGTGGTTGATTTGAGTGTGTTTCACCTGCTTCTTTTGGCAATTCTGTGCCGTATTTTTCTTTATATTCTTTACCTGTAATCATCTCTCCATCTTCATCGGTAACCATTACACGTTCATCGCCTGTCGCTTTGGCATAGTCCTCCGCATTGTTGTAAACGTTGGTAAGCTCGTAAACTTCACGGACGGACGCGCAAGCAACTCCACTCTTAGCTCCAGGACAAACGCCCTCCTCTTCACCTACGACAGAACAACCGGCTAAAGTAAGCAACACAAATGAGATCAATATAATTTGTTTAATCATAGGTCTATTCCTTCTACGATAATGGACGTGAGTTGAGCCTTACTCGTTGGCAGCCCGATAATGGAAGATGTTTTGTTGTTGAAAAATGCAGGAAGCCCAACACGGCCCGGACTCATTATCTGTAGAGACGCGTAAGTTGAATTCACTTTGGTAATGGCTTCTTTACACTGGCTATTTGGTGGGCGGGGGTATTTAGCTTCAGACCAAGTGCCTTCATATAAGGCGTGCAGCGCTTTGTCCGGATCATCGGAACATTGGGCTAACAACGTATTTTCATACTCCTTATCATCGAAGACAGGCACGATTGCTATGCGGAATCTTTTATCAGGGTGCTGCTTCTCAAGGATCTCTACGAAGTCACCGCAATGCTTACAACCCGTTGGTGCAATAAAGAGGGTCCCACCAAAAACTTTGGCTAATGGGTTTAAGTTAAACCCCGCAAAATCTTCTTCTGGGTTGATTTTCATTTTCTTCAAGTCGACATGGGATGCCGCGTAAAGCTCTTGTGGGGAGTTTACGAATTTGGTGTGAACGGTTGAGAATAATGAACCGCCCTTGATAAGAAATTTTCCATCACCGGTGGCCAGTAACATTTCACCGGTATCCAGCTCCATCATAATTAGCTTGTCGGTTTCAATTTCATAACTTGAAACCACATTGATGTCGGCATTGAGGAAATCTTGCGTTGGGGGTTCAGCTGCGACTTGAAGGCTGGCAAGCAACCCTAAGCCCAACATACCTTGAATTTTGTTTGACCATTTCATAGCAACACTCCTAGTTAGTACCAAGAGTTTGCCAAACTTAGATCTGCATAATTTAAATTAGTGAGCCTTATTTCACGGCTTAATTGAATTTTATTGGTGACAGAGGTGAAGTGTTACATCAGAAAATGTATTTAAATTAACGATAATCAGGGGATGAGGTTCACTTTCCCACAACTAACTATCGCAAGGTATAGTGTTGTTTAACTCCGCCTTTAGAGCTTGTATTAAAGCAAGAACAAATCGCTAATATTCATCGCACAAAATAACGTTAGATGGTATTTCAATGTCACAACCATCTTTATCTTCAATACTTATGCCGCCGAGGTGGAAATTGATTCCGAGGTAAAACCGCTCTAAACATGCTCGACCTCCTGCGTTAGTTCCTTGACCAGCAACTTCGACGTCCACATATCGATATTCGTTGTTAAATTCATCAAACACTTTTTGCCTAGATATCAAGCGACCCGTTTCATAGGCCATTATCTGACCTCGAATGCCATTTCTATACTTGGGCTTAACGTAGACCATTTCCAAAACGACTCTAATCGAATAGTACCCATCATCGTTATGTTCAAACTTACTTAAGCTGCAAAACCCGATCAATTCTTTTGGGTTTCTAGGGTCGACAAAGAAAATGAGCTCATAGAGATTCGGGTCAAGAAAACAACGTACATTAATCCCTTTCTCGCTTTCCGGTATCGACTCTCTTACACTATCAAGAGTGAATAGTTGGTTTTGAATTGGTATTGAAACCATCCAGTTATGTTCTACAATCTCAGTTTGATTAATTTGTGTATTGAAAATATCCCCGAAACTGTAAGTAGAACCGCACATTGTTTCAAATTGAATTTTCAATTGATGGAATAAATCAGAGTACTTCAATTTATCCATATGCTCTAAAGTAGAATCATCCAGATCAGAATAATTTTTGTATTTAATTAGCATAATGGTGCTCTCCGTAAATTGCTCATGCCTGACTGTCATTTATTGAGCGTGATGTCAGTTTCAGAAATTAATTCGTTTAGGTTTCTGATCCCTTTCCTGTCAGTCTTTCTAAGGTATCGGTTAGCAGACCAAGCGATAATTGTTGGTCGACCAAAATGCATTTCGACGTTCCTGACTGATTGTTGCCATTCTTTAAGTCCCCCATACCCCGTAATTGCAAGTCAGCCTCTGCCAAACTGAACCCATCAGAGTGATTGACCAACAAATCCAGTCGGTCTATGGATGGCGTTTTGAGTTGGGTAGTAGGCAGTAGGTCACAATGCCCGATACCTCCTTCCCGCGCTACGCGACCTCGGATCTGGTGCAGCGTAACCACACCAAGATTTTCAGGGTTCAGCACAACGACATAGTTCAGTTTTGGTATTGTGATCCCAACCTCAATCAATGTGGTCGCAATCAATATTTTCCCCTCACCCGACTTCATTGCATTTATGGCAGTCTCATTGTCTTGTTTAGACAACCCACCATGGGACAATTTAACGATGTCACCATACATCGCTTTCCAGTCATCAAAGAGTTGTTCAGCACTGGCTCTGTGTGAAACAGCTTGAGCTTTGGATTCACCTTTCATGGTGCTAATGATTAACACCTTGTCACCACGATTGATGCGTTCTTCAACTCGACAGATAACCTCATCGATTTGGGTATGCTCGTAACGGGTAGTGATCACTTCTCTAGGTGTGTGGTACTTGGTTAATTTGAAGTACGGCAGCATGCCAAAACTCATCATCGCTTGCGTTCTAGGAATGCACGTCGCACTCGACAACAACAGATGTGTCCGGCCATGAGTTATTAATGTGGATTCTTTTTGTTCAAGCCCCATTTTTTGCTCTTCGTCGATCCACAGTAGGTCGATAGGCATATTGTTGTGATGATGGAGCAAAGCCGTCGTACCAATCACGACACGGGTGTCTTCTGTCATCTCGTTGATGCATCGATAGCCTTTACCTACGAAGTTGTCATGCTCACTCTCAGACAATAAAAACTCGATGCCAATATCTGGCCAGCAGTTGTCGATCTCTTTATAGATTTGGGCTCCTAATATTAGGTTGGGAACCATAATGACGACACAACCACCAGCATCAACAACATGACGTGTCAGTATCGCGCCAATGACGGTTTTCCCCGTCCCCACATCCCCGAATAAGACACTTCGTGGGGCTCTGTTGTTAATCGCGGCTTTGATACCGCTCACGGCATCCAATTGTTCATCCGTCAGTTGAAACGGGACGACATCATTGAAATAGGTATCGTCTTTGTCGAGCTGAAATGGGTGAGTTAAATTTGGTTCGCCTTCCACTTCTGAGAACAACAAAGTAGCTGCTATTCTTTGTAGTATAGCGTTGCATTGTTCACTTTCTTCCAATGAATTTGGGAAATGCACAAATCTCAAAACGTCTTCTAAACACAGCGAGTGCGCTTCTAACAACCGTCTAATTTTCCCGTTGCTTAGATTTAATTTCGCTAATTCTTCTCGTATCTTTCTTGCCGTCAATGGGATCAGTTCATCAATATGCTGCTCCAAAAACTCAGCATACTTCAACCCTTTGAGTTGCTTACTTTTGACTTTATAGACCGGAGTGATTTTACCAATGAATTTTTCATTCAATGGCTGCGGGTGGTTGATAAACAGCGCGGTTCCGACTTGTTTCACTTTGCACAAGTAATAACCTCGATCATTAAGTCGACTTGCCAATTGTTGGCCGTATTCACTGTCTAATTTGGCAAAATGAGAAAAACGTTGAGCGACGTTTCGGGAGTCAACAATGCTGCCATTAATGACAGTCGTTCGATTGTATGATTCAGAAATAGAAGTCACTGTCCCTTGAATAACCACACAGTCACTGTCCGTAAGATAGGAAAAGTCAGACACCACTTGTCTCGTGTCCAGATACGATTCAGGTAACCGCAACAACACTTGCCAAACAGGAACTTTAAATGTGTCTTTGATGTACTTTATATCCAGCATTCTCGCGTTTCATTCTGATTCAATAATGCAGTAGTTATACACGTCTGAGCACTATCATTTAGTTACGATGGCTCTCAGTAATATGAAGTTGATTTAGAACGTCTTTACGAACGCTTACTGCTTTAGAGTCAGCTCATAAACCTTCTCGACCGGTTCTTCGATGTACCTACGTGTAACCGTTAACTCAACACCGCTGGTGGTTTTGGTTATTCTAAAGTTTTGGTTTGGAGACTGAGCCAAAACAGAGCCGTCATCATTAACAATCACGTCAACGGGTAATCGTTTCCCAAACGCCTCAATGTAGTCAGCTCCGACGTTGAATTCTGCAGCGCCGTCTGACGATACAGAGCTCCACTGGCCAACATAGGCATGAGAATCATCGAAGAAAACAGAAGAGAACTTTAGAACCAAAACACCAGACAGTACGAGTACGCCACATAGGGTCAGTGTCTTTCGATTTATACGTATCGACATAATGAATTCCTATAAACATGAGAACCCCATATTACTTGTGGTAGAAGTCGATTTTGCTAAATAGCGAAGGGAATTTGAGCTGCTATTTGATATTTGGGGAGTCGAAGTTATCTCTAATCCTGATACCAATACTCCGAGCAGTTCAAGGATGGTCGTTTCAGAATGTAATCCCAAGTTTTCATTGTTCTGATTAGATAATTGGTCTTGATGTTGACTGTCTTTGAGTTATAGCAACCGACGGCTTCCCAAACATGACCCTTAGCGTAGGTAAGGCATCCTTTGAATATATCAGCACTGATGCTGATATTGAGAACAGGGTCAGTGGCAACATCTACCCAAGACTTATTAGGGTAGTTTCGTAAGATGTATTTGGAATGGATTGTATTCACCTGAGCGGGACCCAAGTCATAGGAATCGTTAGTATTTTTTACTTTACTGCCGATTTTGCCCCCCTCGCCAACCACAAGTAAGTTAAGAAAGTCTCTCGGGACATACTTCTCTCCTGCGACTTCAGCAACAATGCTGCATCTACTCGCGTTTGATAAAGCAACAGTATCTAATTTGGTGTCATGGATATCTGGCAAGAAAAACACGGTGATTCTCCTTTTCGTGGCCAATGATTGAAAGTCAGTACTGACTAAGTATGTTCCTGTGGTGATACACCTTTTCTCTTCATCTTTAATCTTCACTCGTTGAGCGGAAGTTTTTGATGAGGGAAGTCCCCGACAACGCGATCACTTTCTGATTTCGAAGCTTTATTAAGTGAGCTATGTATGGGTTTTGATGTCCAATCAATGGTGTTCTTTTTTTTAAAAAACATACGCTCCCCTTTCTATGATTTTTTCGTATGATAACTGATTGAATCTATGTAATTTTCAGTATCGATTTTCATTAACTGAAGTTCAGCCAATTCATCAAACAAACGAGATGAGCCAAAGCGCATCAAAAGAGAGAAAAATGCAGCATTATGTATTTCGATAAACTGTTCACGCTTAGGTGCGGTTTGATCCAAATACTCCGCTATCGTTCCTACCTCAAAGCGCTCCTCTACAAAAGCTGTCACAGGCGCAATTGTGGTGATTGTTGGTGCGGCCAGATAAAAGCAAATAGGACATAACAAACCAACCAACATGGGTTTATGATGCTTTAACCATTCAATGTTCATGACCCTTTCTTCCCTCTGGTTGTCTGAATAAGTTTGCCCTTACCAAGTTCTGCGAAAGGTCGACTTATCATGAGTAGTAACCCACAAACAGTAAACGTCATTGCCAGCAATTTTACTGAAGCCAACTGAGTACCATACATAATCATTAAAGGGCCAATGACGTAAGCACGATGGCCAATATATGGATTGAACTTGTTCAGAATGTTCACGATATGTCCCCTCTACTTTTTGTCTGACGACACCTACTACCAACTATTTGAACTTTGACTAGGAGCCATTAACTTGCTCAACGTAAGTAGCGCGAACGCTGACAATGGATAAAAGTAAATTTTCAACATGTTTTCTGGCCATTGTGGATCGTTAATGTAAAAAGTTTTACCAACCAGATCAGGTTCACTAAGCAGAATGAGCGCAGAAGCTCCTATACATGCAAACGCCAACAGTTGTAATAACCCGCATATGAATTTTTTCATTGTTTGATTTCCGACTTAACTTTTTTGTCTTCTTCAACCGCGTGCTGAATAGCCAATGTCATAGATCCATAACGTGCTACATCCTTTACATGAACAAAAATGATCGCATACAACAGCCAATGAATAGCTATCAAAAGGTACAAATTAAAACCTTCGCTGTCTTTTCCTGTAAATAGAGATAACACATCAAACAAAATCCAATTTTGAGTGCTTGGCTGTAAAAGCAAATAGAAAGTCATTGCAAAAAAACATATGTTCGCAATTGTGTTTAAAGTTGGGTGTTTCATAGTTCTGTCCCTCACTAGTCATTTGAAACAACTAGCTTCAAGCTAGGCTTAGTTAAACCAGGTTTTGCTTTAGGAACTACCCCCCCGATTATGTCTCCGTGACGATTTTTGATTACATGACCAGTGAATGCGAACTGGTCTAAAGCATCTCTCAGTTGAAGATCGTCCGTTCCGATAGTCGCGAGGTACAATTCAGGCTCGTAACCGTTGGCTTTCAATAGCTTTAATGCTTTTTCCTTGTTACTTTTTTCCTTAGCGTTTCGCAAATAAGCAATCGTCTTTTGGAGTACCAATGTCGCTATCACAACTGAAATGATTAAAAGAAGGTTTGTCATTATTATCTCCTTGTTACGCTGCTACTGGTTTAAGTTCTACGATTTCGTAGTCAGGAGACTCCTCATATTTAGCGAATCCAAGCACTTCAACTTCAAATGAACCTTCTTCATCCAAATCAATGCCAACGCATTCCAGAACCGCTATTGCACCTTCGTCGATGAGGTCATTTTCAAACACGTCACAACCTTCATGAGAACTTAGCCAACGTTCGTCAATTTTAGTGACAGCAGCACTTTTCTTGATACCAACAGTAAAATGAATTGTTGCTGCGAAGTTTGGTTTTGCTACATGCATTGAATTCCCCTTGTTATCGACTTATGCAGCGCCATAGCTGCTTGAAAGTGGCATTTGTATGATGCTTGCGATCAGTGAACCACTCTCTATATAAAACGCCTTCAGCCACACCTATGTTTCCTTGATTTCCCGCTAACCATGCTCGGTGCATTTCAGTTTTGGCAATCGCTCGCCTAAACTTTCGCGATAGAAAAAGCTGTTCATATCCAATGAAATAGAATTGTTCGCAGATCAACTTATATGTATAAGGCACACTTCATTTTCTCCTTTGGCCGAACTCTCTTTATTCACATTTATCTAAAATGCAAAGTTCTTCACGGTTATTCTGGTATAGGTTTAGCGTCAGTTCGTCGCCATGCTCTAAATGGAACGAGAAAGCTCTACTCGTGTTGTAAACCCCATCATCACTTAGAAGTAATACTGTTCTATTGAATAAAGAATACTTAGTAACAACGGTAACGGGTTTGCTTTGCACCAATTCATTAGGACTTGTTGCTATGCCGTACACAACCATACTGAGCATCATAATAGGCACCGTCAGAATACCAATCGCTAGTGTTATGCCCGTTTTCTTATCCATTGAATTCTGCTCTGAATTAACCATTTTCACCTCAATATCCATGTTGTATTTACTGCTTCAGCATTAACGATTCAATTTCCTTTATTTCCTCATTTGATACTGAATGCTCAATGAAAATACCGAGTGAACGACATGCCGCTTTTACATCCAAAATGACTACACGATTCGGTAACATTTCTCGTTCATTGCACCAGTCAGCTATCTTTTGTAACTCTATACTTTTAAACATTTCATCAGCCTTCTATGCATCGATGTTTGGTTCTGTCTTAGTCACGCAGGCTATCAATAAACTCGAACAGAATTTGGCATCCGTTCTTCTTAGGGCATTCTTTAGAGACTATCGATTCCTGCAGAGCTAAATACTCATGTTTATCGTCACCTAATCCAAAATACCCTTCTAAGCCCAATACTCGACCACCGATGTATTGCGACATCCTTTGTATGTAGTCCATCTCCACCGTCGTATATTCAAGAATAATCTTGTCATCTCGGTCAAAAAAATAGTGAATCGACGTCACGATGCTAGGTTCTCCGGCAACATTTGAAACCAACTGTTCATGAGTAATTGGAGCCCACTGAGAATCACACATTCCTGCAACTGTTCCATAGCAAGCGACTGAATTCGACGGGAGCTTTAGCGTCGTTTTACTATCTGAATTATCAGCGAATGTCATCGAAGCGACCGTCATCAAACTCAACAACACAATCGTCTTTTTCATTAACTGCCTCGGCTACTCTAAGAAAGATTTAGACTCTGGCTGTCAGTTATACACGTCTAATCACTTGAATTTACGAATTAGCGAGGCCATTTATGCCCCTTATTTGACAATGGAACTCGATTCCATCACATCATGAGGCATCGTCTTAAACGAGAGGAGGTCACTTTTTTCTATTCAAATCGAGGGAAACACTGAAAATCGTTCCACTAATTTCATTTCGGCATGACTGTCTATGCCATATTTCTGATATTGGGTTGTCTTGATGAATAGAATTGGAAAACGTTATGGAAATGAATACTAAGTGTGTCCCTGTCAGAACCGCAGCGTGCTTAATTGTCGCCTTCGCGTGTTTGGCCGTTTATATGCTCACACCCAGCCGTACCGATTACTTAGATGCACGAGTAAACTTGCTGTTTTCTCAATGCAGCTCAAGTCTTTTGGAAGATGAGTTCAAAATGGAACCATGTGAAGATCTCTATCGAACCTACGCAAATATATCGCGCAGTACTGCTTATCACTACATATCGGATAACGTGATGTTCAAGCTTCATGGCGAGATTTCGAAGCTGGGCTACTCATTGGACATCAACCAGATCACCGATGGTTTCATGCAAAAGCTCCCTTCAGGCAAATACCACACGACACGACGTAATAACATAATCGATGCATTGATTAGCACTCCAACAGAGTCCGTCGATTTTGATTATGATGGAGGAATCGACGCCTCACTTTAGTAATTTAGGGAAGCCCGAAATCAAATCGTTTGATTGTTGCGATTTAACCCACTCCTTTTTAAAATTTTGGGTTTCCCTACCACCTCCCCCACTCAATTATCTAAATTCCCTGCAAAAAGTTGTATCAACTATGTCCTAGTATCCGATGGGCATGACGATGTTAAAGTTTAATTTATACCACCCTGTGATTAACCTCATCCTCTCCTGCGATGGCGTTATTGACGAACTCGATCTAGAAACCAACGTTGTCAGTGATACAGCGACACGGGTACTCATCGAAACATGCTTCCAATTGCACGCAGATAAGCAATCAGTCGATTTAAACACGATCAAAGCGCGAGTGTACGCGGCCTACGGGCAAGAGGGAGTTGACGCAATCACTACCGTTGCAATGGAGTCACTAGCGCAACCAGCAAACATAAATGCTCTTTCTGACTACGTTTCGCAAATTAACGACACCAACAACAAACGAACACTTCAGGTTGAGCTTCAAAAGCTATTAACACAATGTTCGTCGAACAAGATGACAGATGAAATCATATGTTCCATGCACTCTGTTATTGAGTCTTATGACGAAGTAGAAAAGAATAATGAGAGTGGTCCAATTTCATTGAAAGATGCCTTTGTCGCAACGCTGGACAACATGGAACGTAGAAACAAAGGCGAATTTAATGTATTTAAATCTGGGTTCGCATGTTTTGAAGCGCTTGGTGGATTTCGACCTGCAGATTTCATCATACTTGCAGGCCGTCCATCTCACGGAAAAACGACCCTTCTCTTAAACGTTATAAAAAACTCAAGTTATCAGAACGAAGCACCATTTCTATTTTTCTCCATTGAAATGAGCTCAGACTCAATTGGTGAAAATTTGTTATCCAACTTAGCAAGCGTACCTCTTAGCAACATTCGAAACGCCAGCATGAGTGATACTCAATGGTCTGATTGTTCTTCTGCGCTAGGTAGATCCAGTGATTACAATATTGAGATTGACGACGATTCAATGACCGTCGAGGAGCTGTGTCGTCGCGCACGTCGCTTTTATCGACAGCATAATGGAAAGATTTCAGGGATTGGTGTTGATTACATCCAGCTGCTTACCAGTGAAAAATACAAAACTGACAATAGAAACTTGGAAGTCTCTGAAATATCACGACAGCTCAAAGGGCTCGGGAAAGAATTAGGAGTACCAGTAATCGCACTATCCCAACTGTCTAGGGATATTGAGAAGCGTGCTGATAAACGTCCAGTGAACTCCGACTTAAGAGAGTCAGGCTCTCTGGAGCAAGACGCCGATATCATCTGCTTCATTTATCGACCGGAAATGTATGATCCTCAAAATGAACCTGGTATCGCTCATTTGATTATTAGCAAAGCTCGTAAAGCCGCTATAGGTTCTGCAAAAACGACCTTCATTGGTAAATACGCGCAGATTAAAGATTCTTTCAATTACACGCAAAGCGCACCACCAGCTGCGACTCCAATTGCTGATCAATACCAAGGTACAGACCACAAAAAGCAGAATACCGAAACTAACGGTACTCTGCCGAACAATAATGCCAATGGGAGTGGGATAGAGTTCATTAACTAAGCCAGCGCACGTTCCCACGACTTAGAAAGTGACTTGTGTGCGCCGAGCTTTTGTAAGGCGCTTGTCTTGACTTGAGTGTATCGTGATGACGAAAAGCCTAAAGATACAACCAAATCATTACGATTGAGTGTACCGGCTACCAACCCCATCTCATTCATTATCACAATTTTCTCATTCGAATTGAGCGTCTTCAATTGAGCGATTAAGTGTTGTCTCAATTTATGATGAGTCATGTCCGACACCACGTTGTCACTAAAAGCACTTGTAACACCGTATCGATTATCATTAGAACCTTGTTCAAAATCGTAAACGGGTTTTGGTAGGTACGATGAAGCACTAGAATCCGGAGTGAGCTTGTTATTGGTTTTCTCAGAATTAATTTCAATCGCTTTTGAATAAGCTCCCGCGATATCTCTATCGGACACTTTCACCATCAGGGTGTGGTGAAGCTCTTTTCGAGACACCACGGTTTTAACACGAGCACTCGCATAAGTATCAAAACTGGCCACTCCCGTATGCTTATAACAACGAGCAGCACGTATTGTTTCTAGCGCAGCCTCTTGTACTCGATCTGACAAATAATCAATATCGTAGTTATGGCGGCGTAACAACTTACGGAAGCTGTTTAATGACTTCAAGGTAACGTTCTGAATGGCGGTATCCAAATCTTTCAACAGATTTGGTTTAGGGCAACCACGATCCACCATTTCGTAAACCACAAACGCTGTCACTCGCAATTCATTGACGACGGCTGTGTCTGTTAACTGAGACTCAAGAAGCTCTACGGGTGTTTGTCTGTTCGACACAACATGGCCAACATAATTGGTGCAGGTAGCGTCATTGGCTATTTCCGTGAGCATCTGCCTCCAGTTTGGTGTGGTGTGTGTGATTTCTTCAAACACTTTCGCCGTTGTCGACGCCAAGGTTTCAAGTACTTCTGACTGTGATGCTTTTACAGAATTAAAACTTTCTGTAATGAGGGAATTCATTCTACTGATCGGGTCCATGATAACGCTCCATACAATTTTTACATAAAGGGGTTGGGTAACTTCATTATGGTTTTCCCCGATCATCGCGTCAATTTTCTCCCCCCGTTTCAATCTATCGCCCAAAAAAGTTCTCTTAATTGAAAAACGAACGGTGTACATCGCGCAAAATGTTATGACCACTCAAATTGAGGAATCTTACAATGACACCTTTGTTCAAGAAGACAGCGACGACTTTATTCACATTATTGGCAATTGGTTCAACGGCCACAACATCGGCTTCCGAGGTTGAAATGTCACAGCAACAATTCAACTCGATGCTTATGAAAGCGTTCGAATCAAATCCCGAACTCTTAATTGCAGGAGTGGAATCCGTGAGGACATACCAAACAATGAAACACAAACAAATGTTTTCAAAATCTTTGTATTATGATGAAGATACGCCGGTTCTTAATGAAGCTGGAGAGATCACTGTGGTGGAGTTTTTTGACTACGCATGTGGAGTATGTAAAAGGGGTGCAACGGAGTTGGCTCCCCTTTTAGGTAAAGACAAACGCATCCGATTCGTGTATAAAGATGTGTCGATTTTAGGTGCTAATTCCACTGAATTAGCAAAGATAGCCATTGCTGTAAATCAGATCTCTCCCAATGCGTATCCAGCATTCCACAAAGAGCTTCTTTCAATGCAGCAGTCCGTCCCGCAAAAGGCATATGAGCTTGCTGAACTGATGGGATTAGACAGCTCGATCATCAAAAAGGCAGCGAATTCGTCACAAGTTAGTGCTATTTTAAATAAAAATAATAAACTTTTTAGAGATCTGAAACTTACTGGAACTCCGACTTTTTATATTGGTGAAAAAAAGTTCGGGGGGTTAATCAGTCGTCAACAGATGCTTGAAGAAGTGAACCTTCAATATAGCCAACTAGTAAATCAGACTAATAGGCAGGCAGTTAGTAAGTAGGAAGCATCGTGCATTGGTGTGGAGGTATTTACTCGTATGGCCCTGCAAAGTCACTCCAAGGAGGGAGTGGAGCAGACTAACTATAAGTAGTAAGGCATAACTACGAAATCACCACACATACTCCCCCGTTCTTCGGGGGTTTTTTTTACTTATAGTGCCACAAGCCAACCACCAGCGGCTCCACCAAGTTCAAAGTTAAGCCAGCCGGTTTGCATATAAACTATACAAAACCACACACCATTATTATAATTACTTCAGTTCTCAAAATCTTCTAAGTTCTCTGCCACTATCCGGTAGTTCCCTTATTAGTCGGGTGATATGTCCCGTTGATCATACCAGTCCTCGACTGAATTTATTGAAAATGTATTTTTCACTGATCCCTCATCGCGTGTAGCAACCGTCACACAGCACACCTAAGCAGATTGTCTCAGTCTTCTTTGGCGTGCTGTGTGGTGACAGGTACGTGTGGTGAAAAGTCGGATAACCTGGGGATAGGCTTCGACTTAACAATAATAAAAGTTGCCCTGCATTGGAGCGGGGCCTTTTTTTTTCCTAAAAAGACACTTTACCCTTGGCATTTTCAGTTTCCTAACTTGAACAACTCTTTTATTTTCATTTTCATTCATTGAAATGGTCGTTGATGTATACATAAGAAATCACCAAGAGATCAAAACAAAGGTTATCTACCATGAGAAAAGTCACGTTGTACTTACTTCCGCGAGGGAACGCACTTCATAGCGGCCCCGACTTCTATAAGTTCATCGATTCAACGTACAAAAAAGGAATTGGAACTCCCTTCTGAACTGATTCAAAAAGGGGTGATTCTAGCGTTCGGTGATGGCGGAGATTCGTACCATGTGTATATCCAAGAAATTCACTATCAAGTGAATGAAGCAATAACTGAGGTGCTGTGTAGCTACTGCAACAATGATTTTCATGAAATGGGTATCTTCGGTAAAAAAGAATTCTTCGATGCCTTTCTAACGCGGCTGGTGGCTGATAAATGGGTGATTTCAGCTGACGAACCAGAGTAGTGCAGATTGCTTCTCTTGAACGAAAAAAAGAACCCGATCAATAAGGATTCTTTTTTAATGCCAATAGATGTCAATTTGGAACTGCGCTTGATTCTAGAGAAAAGCAATACATGAAGATCTGTGGCCATGTGTTCTAACTTCTAATATTATCTACACTCTATATTAATAACTATTAATATCTATTATTAGTATTGGAACTATTGGATCTATAATAACTATGAAGTGTCGTAAGCAATTGTTTATAAAGAACTTTTAGCGGTTTCAGTTACACATTACCCGTATGTTTGATCTCATTTTCCGAACATATGATCATCTTACCCGAACTTATGATCTTTCTATCCGATTCTTTGATCTGTATATCCTTGTTTATTGATCATTTAGCTCTCTTCAAACACACACTTTATCCGTGTTTTCACCATGTTGACACTGAATAGATTTTTAGCACAGTTTTGAGCTGTGCATAAGTTAATTAAGCCTCTGTTTTTATTAGTAATTATCATCAACAGATAGGCTGTTAATTTCGTTAAGGAAGCTTTCAATTGATTGAGCCATTTCCACACGTTGTTCTTCTTCTTTTTCACGACGCTTGATAGCTACGTTTATCTTGCTTGCTCTGTCTTGTTCGCCTATTGACGTATAACAGTGTGAAAGGTTCTTTAGCTCATCAGTAGTGAGCTCACTTCCCCCGACACGCTTCATTTCTAATGAAGAGATTATCCGCTTTATATCTTCAATGTTGAGCTTTTGAACTGGGCCTTTCTTCTCAACCCAACGGTACAAGAATTTGATCTTTGATATCTTACGACCTTCACGGTAGACCTCATAGCCATGGGTTCTGCCATCTTCAGAGTCGTAGAACATGATCTCTTGATTTGTTTCTGAGTCTTCTTCTATACCTTTAATGCTGGCTTTGATGCAACGATCAATAAATACGCTGTTATTGGAAAAAGAACGTTTTCCTGATTTGATCTTCCCTGCAGGGTCATGGAGTCCAAATAAGCCCTTTAAGTCTTCAATATCAAAGGTTTGTAGGTAAGTCCCACCGCCTTTGAAACGACTAAGTATTTCATAGAGACGTTTGGCATACTCTTTTTTAAGGCTAAGAAAGCTCTGTGTAGTAATAAGAGCGTAGCTATTATTATACTCGATGTAGGCATCTTTGAGCTCTTCATTCGGCTTCATTGTCAGGCGTCTATCTTTGTATGTCACTCGTTTGAAAATTGAGATGAAGTCGAACTCTTGGATATCCTTGGTATCATCTTCAACTAACACACCAATATTTTTCTTAGTCAGTCTATCTGCAACAGGTCGGAGTGTCTTTGCTAGTTCCTTTGGATCAATGTTTAGCCATCGCGAAAGCTGAGTTGATGTGAATTGATAGGTTGGCGTGTTATTATTCTCCCAATCTTCAGGCTTCATGTGCGCTATCATTAAGGCAAACAGGTCTGCCTCACGCTGTGTGAGGTCTTGCTGGGAGAATACAAGCTTATGCGCTTTTTTAAACTGTTTTGGAAGTGTATGCTTCTTCGAGGTATTGACCATATCCATGCCTAATCTCAACTGTATTTTCTACTATCTGGATAGTATAACACTTTATCCGTGTTAGCATCACAGCTTTTCCGTTATTAACTCTAGAAATCCGTGTATTTCTACAAAAACTCTCCGCATGCATTGAAAGTTCGCTGGTGGCATCTTCGTCATCGGTTATAACGCTTTCAACTTCTTGATTATTAATCGCACATTCATACCTTTAAACACGTCCAATAACGATAGTATCAATGTCTAAACCAAACTATTTATCTCGTATGTGATCAGTTTATCCGTGTAACACTACAGATATTCCGTGTACGTTTACACTGTAAGATATCACTTCATTGAATTCGCTATGATATTGTTTTATATAGTTTTATATGTAGGGTAGTTGCCATAACTATAGGTTTTATACTCACGCTCATAGATTCTATTTGGTTGAAATGCATCCAATCATAGTGAATTCTTGATCTATTTATCCGTGTTTTGTGCCAAGACACACCTAAGCCCTGTTCATTTAGATCAGTTTGTCCGTGTCACATGACAGGCGTGGGGGCAAATACCGGTCTTTAATGATCAGTTTATCCGTGTAGTATTACTCTTAATCCGTGTTTATACAGCTGACATGACAATTCTACTGCTTTCAATGATCAGTTTATCCGCGTATTAATACATTTAATCCGTGTTTTTTAACGACGAACCTAATCAAGAGGTTTGATGATCAGTTTATCCGTGTAAATGTACATATTATCCGTGTTTCGCTAACTTGGTGAGTGTCTAGTTTGTGATAAAACCGTTCTTCTCCCAGTTCTCCGTAACAGTCATCAATACATTACATATTTTCCGTTTAAGCTAACAAACAGGAAGTACTGTTGTTTTGATGGTTTTATGCTCGGTAAATGTACACTCTTCACGCTATTTGGTCTTATCTTGCTTATGTTTCCTATTCATAACCCCCTTGTTGATCATTTTATCCGTGTATACACATGCTTTTTCGATTAATCACACATTATATCCGTGTTTTTAGTGGTTATTAGATATGGTCACACATATTTTCCGTGCTTCCATCACATATAACCCGTAACTTATTACAGGTTTTCCGTGTTGTTTTGTTTTTCACACACAAAATCCGCGTTTCACACGGGTTTTATGTGATATTGATCCTATCCAATGTACTTTCTTAACCAGTATCCATAGCTGAACCACAGGTTGGACTTATCTCAATGCAACCCAACTCGCCAATGCGACACATCCAAGTGTTGTGACAGCCTCAAAGAAGCCGTTACTGGCTGGCGTCAGTGGCACTCGATATCGAGTGCTTATCGGCCAAAAGAAATTGACTCCCGATTTCGTACAGGCATCTCCTACCAGGTGAGCTATATAGCCAAAAGTCAGAGAATATGCCCAAGGAAACTCATACGTCGCACACAAGAACCACAGCCCAAACGCAGCAAGTAAACTGTGTAACGCTCCTCGATGCCCAAGAATGCCTTCAATCGGTATACTCAAGAACGGTACAATGCGCCCTACCCTGCTATGTCTCGTGTCAATGTCAGGCAGTAATGCTCCTAACATTGCGAAACCCATACCTGCAAATGACATCCAATAGAATGTGTCTTGCATGGTATTCATGCAGATGTAATAGGCGCTTGCTGTTGTGATTTGATGATTGATTGCCTTCATGCAGCACCACCCTACTCACCCGCGTTGCCGTTCGTTGCTTTATCCACGCGACGCTCTAAGTCTTTAAAGGCAATGTCGCTTGAGGCTCGCACATCACGGAATAAATCATCATTACCATCGTTGTTCGAATCGTATGGCATGAATGACAGCAAATAGACGCGGTACTGAGTACCTTCTCGAATAACTTCAGTATCCGATACGTCGTAATCAGACAGTTGTGCATTGGCCACCAGCTTATCGATCGTTTTTTCAGTCAACGATACGACTTTGCTTTCCGTTGTTGCCGAATTGGTTGTTTCCGATGTGTAGGCACGTTCACTACCAGACACGATTTGGCGATATTTTTTAGCCAGTTCAAATTCAGCGTTAATCTTTGCTTTTGTTACCGCCATGTCTAAGTCAGAACTCATTCCTGTTCCGGCTGCAAAAAAGCCCTCACCGTTCGACTTGGGTGGTTTCATGTACCAAGATGGAATGTTACTCAGCGTTTCATCCACGCGGTCAACCGTTGCGTCATGTTTCGCTTTCTCTACTTCCAGTTTGGACATTTCGTTAGAAGCACACCCTACCGTCATGATTGATAGAATGATTGCGGCTAGAGTTTTCGTTTGAGTCATTTTCATTGGTCTAGTCTCTTTTTAATGAATTAACGCTTTTGTTATACATACGCGAACTCATAGTTGAGAAAAAATATTGAAGTAACGTTATCGCCACGGGAGCCGTTGCGATGATTGCCCCTACACTCATCAAGTTTGCCATCTCTTCTAGATAGACATTGACACTGCTCAGAACGGAAGTGGTGTGTGAAGCTGCATAGATTAGACCGACATAGGTAAACACCCCAATCCACAGAGAGCCTGTGATTGCGATCTTGATGTCAGTCAGTGATGGAAGCATGTGCAATGTAATTGAAGATAAAACCCAAATAAGAACCCATTGTTGCCACCCAGCTTTGTTCATGAACAACGCTAGGTCTATCGAGCTGTTATTAAAAAGATACGGTGTCACTTGTGGGGAGAGAAAATACAGTGCGATGATGCCCGAAAAGATTGGGCCAATACTGACCATTACTTTACGTATTGAGCCTGAGATTGAAGTTGGATATTCGTAGTTAACGTAACCGAGAACGGGATTGTCTTGAGTCGGCATTTGAAAAAGCTTTACTTCGGTCACCTTAAACCCAACCAACTTACACATCAGGTAATGTCCAAGTTCATGTAGAGGTACGCCAACTATTCCCGTGATAAACACGAGTGCTCTGCTCTGTTGGAAACGTTCCATAAGATACTTGAGTACCCAGATGGCGACTGCAATAGTTAGGAAGTGGATCATAAAGTTACCGATAAACGTAAAGACGGTAATAAGGTAACGGTTTCTATCTGCCCTTTTTTCAATTAAGGAAGCTATTTTGACGCGTTAATTGACAACCCCTTTATTGCTTATGTCTTGCATCGAGTCTTCGAACGTTTATTTGATACAACTCACACCAATGAAGTACCTGTTGGAGTCTTTCCGGTTTTGTAGATTCATCAATCAAAAGCGCAGCCGCATTAGAAAGCTGTAGCTGTTCAAAATTCAGCAGTCTCCCAGCTGCACGACCATCGTTGTCATAATCAGCGTTCAATATCTTGGTTTGATATTGGCACCTTGGAAATTTGGCATAGGGGGAATCAGACAGTATTGCGGTTTCACCAGATTGGTTAGTGAGCAGCAGGCTCACTTTTTCAGTAAGGCATATCTCACATTTCTGTCCACGCAGGTCGATGACCGAAAGGACAAACGGTGACTCGGGGACAAGCGTTTTTGCCCACACACCATTTAACTTCACATTGGATGGGAGAGAATGTCTTGCAAAGATGTTGAGAAATAGCTCATCGGGTACTGCCTTTGGTCCTAAGTTCAACCGGGTGATAATAAATTTCCGTTGTATATTACCGATCTCCGCCAACGTGTTCGTGAGCATTGATTCCATTTCGGCTTCTTTCAACCACACCCCGCCTTGCTTTATCGGTAAGTTAAAGCAATCGCCACACAGTCCTTCACCACTCGCGAGTCCTTTAGATTTCAAAATCAAAGGCACACCTGCACCGCTTCCTGTATTAGTTCTGTGTTTTGCATATGGAATTACGTAGTTCATGCCTAGCATATTCGGTGTCCATCTTTGAGGTTGTCATCATTGGTTATACATCGAATCTGAACGCATTTAGAGGTTTTGGATTTCTCTCAAAGACATTGATATATAAGGGCTCAAGGCGATTTTACTAATTTTAAAAGTGGGGGGAGATTACTACTAAAAAATCGAATTCGTGATGTATATTCATAACATCACAAACAAGTTTAATAAGGCACATTATGATTACTGAAATGATTAGCTCGCTAACAAATTCGGTTACTCCATTCAAATTTGATGGCAGTACTTGTGATGTGCTTAAGGCATACAACAAAGATGGGTCACCGAGTTGGCTTGATGACAATGGTGAACTCATTGAGGGAATTTATATTGGTATGGAGAACGAGGTTTACCATGCCCTACCCGCGTATTCATCTTCTCAGTTAAAGCTGCTTGTAAAGAAATCCCCTGCTCACTTTTACAGAAAATACATCAGCGATATTGACCGTGGGAGAACGGTATCGAAATCGCTGCAACGTACCTATGATGCAGGCACATATGGCCATGAGTTGATCCTGGAGCCTCATGGGTTCTATGACCGCTATTACCGCGATATTGTGCCAGCTGACTACCCTAACGCCATTAGAACAGTCGCAGAAATGCATGCGCTAGTTGAAAAGCTTAACATTCCTGATGTACCGAAGAGTGCGAAGAAAGACCGATTGATGACTGAGTTATTGGCCGTGGAGCCGACCTTGCAGTTCTGGGATACGGTTTTAGAAGAGCACAATGATAAGACTGCGCATAAAGGTAAAACCGCGATTGATGCCATTGTTTGGGACGATGCACACCGTGTACATGAAACTTGCCGAGACAACCTTGATGCTGATGCATTGATTCAAGATGGTCTACCCGAGATATCGTTTATCGCTCGCTGCCCTGAAACCGGTCTGTGGTTAAAGTGTCGATTCGACTGGTTACGCTTTGACTGTATTGCTGTCGATGTAAAAACAACCTTGAGTACGGACCCAGATGCCTTTGCCAAGCAAGCGGGTAATTTGGGGTATCACATTCAAGAAGCATTCTATACCTACGTAGCGAGTTTGCTTGAGGTGAACTTGGGCGCGTTCATATTTGCATGCATTGAGTATGTCGATGCTGATTTATGTGAGGTCTACGATTTAGAAAGAAAGGATGAATCGATGATTAAGTTCAAAGAAGGACTGCATACATTAGCGACTTGCCTGTCTACGGGTGTATGGACAAAACGTGTGAACCTATCCGGTATCACTTCTATTACTATTCCTAAGTACTGCCGTTAATTGGAGGGCGCTCTCATGACAAATCAATCACTAGTATTACAAGCAGTCGAGGCTGCACGTCCTCAATTTGCGACTATCGTTGCCGAGAACCAATCGGGTCTAGATACGGACTTAGAGTTGGAATATGTGGCCTATATTCTGGAGAGTTTTGGTGAGTCGATTACCTCTAACATGGACGCCAATTCGGTATATTGGAGCATACTCAATCAGGCCACCATCGGTTTGTCTGTTGAGGAGGGGTTAAATCACGGCACCTTTTTATATCGTCACGATTATGTGTCCAATTTCTTCGTATTGGAATTCATGCCGACATACCATGGGCTAATTCATTTAGCGTTCGAGTCGGGGGAGATGGCGCAGGTCAGTGCTGATCAAGTGTTTAGTCATGACCAGTTTATCTATCATGGTTCACGTTCGCTGCCTGAGCATACCTCTCAAGGGGCTTACGCGAGTGGGGATTTATTGTGTGCTTATGCTGTTGGAGAGACGTTAGCAGGTCACGTCTATTGTGAAGCCCTTTCACGCGAAGAGTTAGATGAGATTGAGCTGATGGCGGCTATGAGCTTCAGTTCTAATCAATCGGTTTGGAATACTGCTTTTGTCGGTCAGATGCGTAAGAAATCTGCGATTCGTAGAATGATGCGTTTGCTGTTCAATCAACTCGGTTTCGACAAACCTTACTACCGCAGTCGTATAAAAACGCTTATGAGCGTGGAAGATAATATGTGGACGAATATGAAATCCTCCATGGATCATGAAATCGCTCGTGCAAAGAAAGAGAAAGAATTGTTAGGTACGAGTAAAGACAGCGTTCCGGTCAACACTTTTGGGCAACCTATTAAGAATACGAATACAGTATGTACTTCAAAAGTCGTGTCACATACAGGTATGTCTGCTGCCGACTTAATTAAGCGTGCAGGTTCTACTGACGGACCTACCTTGGACTTTGTTCCTACGGCTGAAGATGAAACAGAACAACCGCCAACTGAAAACCCATCGACATCCACACTTGGTTCAGATGGCTTTATGGGCGGGTGGGGGTACTAATGACAATCACAGAAACGCGCAATGAGCCCGAGCGATTACGAACGGCGAGTATCATTACACTAGGCAAACAGAAGAATGTGTTTCTTACTCATTCGGTAGTAAATCAGAGCTCCAATAAACTGATCTACCAAACCAAGCGCAGCGATACAGGTTCTCTCAAAGAAGTTCAGTGTACGCAAGAGCAGGCCGATGTGTATATCCACCAGCAAGTGGTGAAGAGTTTACAAGCTCATACCGATGATATTAACCTGCCACACATGTCACTTTTAGAACTTCCAAAGGAGTATAGAACGGTTCGAGAAAGAGATGTGTTAGTCCGTTTTCGAGTGCCAGAAGCATCGATGTCTTGGATTGATAGTGACATTCACTTCGCTGATACCACGGATACCTTTGGCTCCGACTGCCGGTTCTATCCGACCCGTGGCACTGAAAACTTTACTTTGGCCGTACTCACCATTTACCCCGAGGATTCTGGCTACTTCGCTACTTTGAAAACCGAACACGGGTATACCGGCCTTCCTATGAGTCATTGGATGTCGTTAGTACCCATTTGGCGCAAAACTAAAGTAAAAACCGAAATTGCGGTATTGATTGATAGTGAGGCTCAATCTACGTTGCCAGGTCTTGGAAAGATGGCGAACAAACGTGGTTACACTTGTCTTGGTGTTATATCGGGTTTCTTTGATAGAGCAGATGGGGCTGGTGACGCTTATTTCAAAGAACTATCTACCCGTCAGCTCTTTGTTGATGCCCGTCTTCCGGCTGAACCAACAGTGGATTGCGAGTATGGTTTTGCTTTCTCTATGTCTCATCACGCTCTCTACCGGTTCGATGCACGTCGTTCAATCTTATTGACCATCATCGACTTTGATTCAAGTTCAAATTCTTGGGTCTTGGGTTTTACCGACACTGGCGAACGAGTGACACAAATTCCCTATTCGTATGATGACTTCTTTTCGAAGGGTTACCAAATTGCGCTGGTGGCCACCGTTCGAGAACAAAAGCTAATGAAAATCTTCAGCTATCAATTTCATTCCAGTTGCTTTGATGAGGAGTCTTCCTCAACACAACTTGAATCATAAGTTCGAATAACACCGGCATCTTCAATTCCCGATTTCCCCCCGTTTTGCTTTCTCTCCCTCTCGTGATAAGGCCCCAGTTACAATGTGGGGGGAGGGCGGTTTATGTCCAAGTACTCTGTATTCATCAAAGACAATAAGGTGATGGATAATGAATACTACTAAAGTGCCGAGCACTCACTCTGATCACGACACGCAACCTGTACCCTGTAAGATAATAGAATCGATGGAAGGATTTGAATTTGATTCGATGACAGATGCACAGGTAGAAACCGCTTTTGAATACCTAATGGAGCAAGTGTCGTAGAGTATAACTCCGGCATTTTACCCGTGTTCTAATCTGTCATCATGACAGAATAGTAAGAGATTTTGATTGTTTGGTTGTGACTAGCTTCATTTGGTTTGCCTTCAATATGTTGGCTAAACCACATTCTCAATACACCTGTTTGGTCACTACAACAGCAAAGTTTCTTTCTCATACATTGAAGCCTAACATTTACCCAGTTCTTAAGTGAGTTACCTCTAAGAGCTGGGTTTGGCGTGTTAGTCGTGGCTTCAAACAAACACTTCGCTGCAATCATCCGTAGATGAACCCCACAATTAGGTCACTAAATCGATATAGTAGGACGCGTCCTACTATTTTAAGTTATTGATTTTATTGGTTATTAAATTTTCACTTTTTGTTCCCCTATCGCTTATCGAAAAACCTATCATTAGCTCAAAACTGTATCGTAAGTCGAATTTTAATGAATTTATTAAAAATTGACTTATTATACCTTTTCTTACTTTTAATATTGGTTCATACTAGCTTTCAAACAGGCCACTGGTGGATATTGCTATGGGAACAATGACAGAGAAACAGCTCAAGACGCTTGAATTAGTTGACGAACTTGGGGACGGAGGCGCTAAATTCTTGGAATTACGCCGCGAAACAAATGAAAAGCAACCTCGTTCTTTCACTCAAGCAGAGGCATTGAAGTACCTCGAATGTTCTCAAAAGGTATTGACGGACTTAACGAAAGCGTTAGGCATCGATCCAAAACGTTATGCCGAGGTTGGTATCCAGTACTACCTAACTCTTGAAGAGCTGTACTTAATCCGCGATAACATGCCGAATACGACCGTTCTTAAGAAAAGACACAAGCCATTTCAAAGAACAGCAAAACAAAAGACGCAGAATATTGCCGTTCAAAACCAAAAGGGCGGGGTATCTAAAACGTCACTGGCCAATGCAATAGCAACAGGTTTGGCGATTAACTACCATGTTGGTTACAAGATCTGTCTTATAGACATGGATGGCCAGTCAACTCTGACAAGCTTCTACCCTCCAGTTCATAAACACGAAACCAAACACATTGAGCGAAATGGAGCTAAGTATATTTCTGACGCTCGCACCAGCATTGGCGACTTGATGACTCTTGATCCTAATACAGAGACGTTTCAAGACGAAGTGCGCAACGCCGTTTCAGATACGCTCATCCCCAATCTGAAAATTATCCCTGCGTCCCAGTCTGATAGAGACACGGAATCTTTGAGTACCAGCGACGATTTGAAGAAGCAGAATGTTGACCCTACAACCCGTTTGAAAAACATCTTAGATGCACTCGATGGTGAGTTTGACATTATATTGATTGATACTCCGCCTTCATTGGGTTTTGCAACGTTGAACAGTTACTTCGCTGCGACTAGCGTGTTGATTCCGTGTAAGGCGGAACATAACGATACCGATGCAACTTGTGCGTACTTTCAATACCTTGACAGCATCATCGGCAACTTCATTGCTAAAGGTCATCAAGGCTATGATTTCGCAAAGATCGTCATTTCCAACTGGAAGGGCAGTGACTCTGAACTGGACATCTTCAATGCGCTAGTCAGTCAGTTTGGCGACGCGGTATTGTCGACCAAAATGAAACACAGTGAAGCCGTGAAACGTTGTGCGTCCGAGCATAGCAGTGTATTCGAATTTTCTAGGTCAATGGACAGTAAGAAAGGTAAAGCGTTGGAAGCGGCGCAGGCGAACTGTAAAGAAGTGGTGGCCGACATTCATAAGCTGATCACGGACGTTTGGAAACAACAGGACAAAGGTGAGGAGCAATAATCATGGCCAATGACCGTCTAAAAAAAATCGCCCAACTCAATGCTGCTAAGGCAGTTGAAGAATCGCCTTCAACTACTGAACCTGCATTAGAGAGTACGTCGAGCTCACAACGCAAACCCCAAGCCTTCATGGATGGGAATGAGCGCCAAACCACCATGACTTTAGCGCAAGGTAAGTTGGCCTCCATTGAAGCTTCGTTAAAGGAAGGTGGCATCAGTCTCCAAGAGTTCTTAACGGAAACAAAGAAGCTGGACTTTACGCAAACAGGTCGTGAGATTAAATCCATAGATGGCACAAGTTATCGTGCTATCCAACGTACCTTGTCATACGAAGAGATTATGGCTTTGGTAAGGATCGACGTGGACAACGTTCGTGAGCAGTCGAGCCGAAATACGATTCAACTCAACAAGATGAGTGATGAAATCGAGTTCGGTATGCAAATTTCTCCTGTCCTTGCCTACCAAGGTGAAGATGGCCTGATTTATGTCGTGGATGGCTCATGTCGTACTGATATTGCCATTGATAAGAAAGTGGGATTGGACTTTGAAATCTTAGACCAAATTCCTACGCCAGAAACCATTACTTGGCTGGTGGCGTCATCTGACATCAAAACGTCTTTCAACTACTACGAAAAGGGCAAGCTCTACTCTCGTTTGATGGAAGTAAATGATTGGTCGGCGTACAAATTAGAAAAAGAACGTCTTTACGAGAAATCAGACATTTCATTATCTATTGCCATTTACTCGATGCCGGACAATCTTAAGAGCCTGTTTTCCAATTATGCCTTTAGTAGCCGCGATGCGAAGTTCATTCGTAAGCTGGTCGGTACAATTTCAGAGAGTGAAGCGACGCAAAGTGCCTTTTCGAAATGGATCGATGAAAACAGCCGAGACTTCGAAACCATGAATGCAGATGAAGTGAACAAAGAACTCATTGCACGATTGAAAGACTGGAGTCCTGTCTCTCCTAAAATGGCTGGCATTAACAAAGAACCTCAAACATGGGCGACGAATGGGAAGATATCGGTATCATTCCAAGTGGTGAGTAAAGCAAAGTCGAAGATTGAACTGAACAATGCAACGCCTGAGCAGATCGAAAAATTAGAAGAGTTCACCAAAACTTTGTTTGGTTAGGTCGGTTTTTGAATAGTAGGACGCGTCCTACTATAAACTCAGTGGCATAACCCTCTGTTGATGCTGGTGGCCGAGCAGCCATGTAATGAAAGCCCGTGCTCTAACACGATACTGACTTTCCCTGCGCTCTATTGTCGAACCAAAAAAAAAGCTCCCAAGGGGAGCTTTGTCGTTAGTGTGAGGTGATTATTTCGTAAGCGTCTCTTTCAGTTGCCCGAGAATGAACTGTCTTTGTTCTTCATCCTCTGAACGTAAGTAGCTCATGAACTTATTACCTTCTAGAATTTCCACCAGCTTGTGTGTATCTAAAGCAGGTCCAAGTGTATGCAATATCTGATGCAGCATCTCAACTTGACAGTCAGGACCGTATCCTCGACCGATTTCAAAAGAGTGGTCGATGATGTAGTCGGTGAATGTGTCATTTACTGTGTCCATTTATGACTCCATAGTGAGTTGTTCTACTGTGCAGTAAGCTTGAGTAGAGGGTTTAGTGTGGTTACTTATTTTCGGTAACTACAATGTCAGTGCCTGAAAACGAAACAGTAAACGTCAGGTTGTTGAGGTTGCGCTTCATACCAGAGTCCCTGAATGCTTCATCAAGCATTTTTTGAATCAACACTTCAGGGCTTGACGCTCTGAGTTTGTTGTACAATTTCTCAAGCAGATAATTGTCGCGGTCTTTGTCACTTTCACTAAAACATCCCCATTCATCGTCGTAGTTGGCATAGATTCCTAGTGCGGTTGATAAATGTTCTCTTTCTGGAATAACTAACGTTCCATAATCAAATTCATCACCAGACACAACTACGGCATCCGTTTCTACGACTACCTGACCATATTCTCCTTTCAGCGTGTATTGGTCGCACAGAACGATAGGTATGGAATACAAGCCATTGAGTGTGGCCGTCGAAGTAGGGTTAACTAATTCGATAGTGACATCGAGTTCACTCACTTCACGGATTTCACACTTGTGGATCCAGTGGTCTGCATGAAGGCCGCACACGTTGACAAACAACGCATTTCTTAAGTGCTTCAGGTAGTTGATGTTGATGGTATCTTCTTCACTTTCATGCTCTGGGAGCGCAAAGAGTAAAGAGGATTCCACTTCAGCGCGAGAAATCGGCTGTTCAAGTTGGCTATGTTCTACGCCATCATATCCAGCGAGTCCGAGCTCGTAACTTTTGGTTTCCCCAATCTCAGACTTCGTTAAAAAATCAACGTTGTTGAGAACTTGAGGGGCATAGCTAACGGCGTTTCTCCATAGTAAATGGTTGAATGAAAATGACTCGCAACCAAGACGTTTCAGTTCTTTTTGGAGGAACTGCATCATTAGGAATTGAACATTGGTTCGAATTGATTGCTTGACGGTTTCTGCATCTAATAATTCAGCTCGATCAGGCATTCTTGCTTTTACATCGTCGTTCAAGTGAACGATATGATGAGGGTTCAACTGGTTTGAACTGGTTACCGGGTTGGCGCTAGAAATCAGTGCGCCTTGGAGGTATGCCAGCCAAGATAAACCGTTGTGGTTAGTGTCAAAATAGATACTCCCGTATTCGAATTTGTGCTCGATGTAATTGCTAGAAGCATTTAAAGTCATTCTTGAGTGGTGTTTAAACATCAGTACTCCATTAAGAACGACGTCAATGTCATAGCCCTCACCAATTCGATCAACCTCACGGTTATAGTTGGTAGAAGTCAAATAGCTAAATAAAGCCTCGGAAATGCCTTCCATTTCAATCAATGTACCGTTCGCTCGCAGGCTATCTTGTATCTCGATAGATTCACCCGAAATGATGCCTTCAGTATTTGATGAAAGCATTTGATGCTGACTTTGGATTTTGATGTGTTCGCACGCGAAGAGAGTGCTTAAAAAACCCATTCCGTATGGATTACATTTGTCTACATCGCTTGACCAGCCTGACTCCGCGATAGAAAGAAGCTTTTGCATGTCTGCGATACCCGAACCATCGTCCAGAATCGTTAAGCAGGCACGGCCATTTTCGACTGATGTGGTAAACGATATGGTCGTAGCTTTGGCGCGGGAAGCGTTTTGAATCAATTCATTGATCACTTTTCCGGTATTGGAAAAAATCGCACCAAGGTTCGAAAGAAAATTGTTTTCATTAATTTTGATTTGAACTGAGTTGTTTGAGTTAGTCATAGTCTTATCCTCGATATAGGGTAGGTAATGAATCTGCGAAGCGCTGGGTGAGCACATCACAAGGGGTTACAAGCCGGTTATAAGCGCATTCAACGAGACATAAATGCCTGAAGGGGAACGATTGACCGGGAAGTTTCATCCGATTGGATGAGGTTCGTTGTCATTGCTGGACAATGAGGTTTGTTAAGTGCTGGTGGAAGTACCAGGTTCTAACAGGGGGTTAAACTCTGTGTTTGTGAATCGTAAATGTTAGCCAAAGTGTTATGCCTGCCAAAGCCCAAGAGAGTAGGGTGATCAACAAAACATGACGCCATGTTTCACAGAATTCGACCACATTATGGAATGCAGAAGGGAAGTCTGTGCTACGAACGACAAGAACAGGGTGAATACAGAAATAAACCGTCGTTAAACCAAATAGTATGGTGAACAAAGTGCTTAATTTCATGGGTAGTTCCTCACGGTAGGTGATATCGCAGGTACGACAAAGACACCGAAGAGGTGTGCAGTTGAACCATTGATTGGGGTTAATTACAGGTAGTAATGCGAGTGGGTGACTCTTGTTGATGTCAAAGTGCATTGACAGTAAGGGACATGCATAGCATGGGAGAATTGGAAGCTCTCCAGCTTGGAGAAAACGATCACTAATAATAGTGATGATGTTTTCGGATTGAACCTTCTTAACTTACCTCATGAATCTGATTTGATTGGCAAATAAGGAGTCCAAGAATCTTGTTTCGAAGATGCCGATTCAGATTCATACGCAAGTGGGGGGAGATTACTAGGTCGGCTATAAGAAACATCGTATATTTAATTCAACGAATCGCCGGGGAAATGCAATGAACAGGGGATCCAAAGAGGTGAAATGGTACGGCCATGGTTATCGAGAGATCATTGAGTTGATGCGTTTGATGTCTTTGAATGATGTTCGATACCTTTGTGATCAGCCAAGTGCTGTCACCACTGAATTTATCGATGAGTTTGCGCATTCGAGATGTTACGTCCTGTGCGAAGGATTAATGATTGCAGGGAATCGTAGTCGGTTTCCTATCCGTGGTGTGATCATTTCAGAGTATGGTATTGACCTTCATTACTTGAATGCCTTTGAGATCGAAGGGCAAACCTTCTATATCGATGCATACGGCTTGTTCGATAATATTTTGGATGTATCACGGCGTTACCATATAGACGAAACGTGTATGTCGATTCACGAGTTTGATTTCGACGGGCTTCGGTGCCGAACCGCAGAGACACCGGTTACTGTCTTACATGAATTGTTGGATGCCCTTCGACGAGAAATAGGCACCCCAATGGATTATGTGCGATTTCGAGACAATGCTTGTCGTCACCTGTTGTCCAATATCCACAATGCAATGAACTAGGAGACAAATATGTTATCTCAATATTTTGATAGAATTGATGAAAGCATTGACGCACTGTTGGCGACGGATTTATCCGAAGCGCAGAAATTGGCAATCATGGCGTTGGTGAAAGACTCTAGTGAAGAAGTGCTGGCTTCACATAACAGGGCGGTCAGAGCAGAAACGAAGGCCGATGTGATGAAGACCAAGTTTGACTCGATTTGTCTGAACTCGATGGATGCTGCAGACGGCGTGCATTAAAAAAGGCCACTATTAAAGTGGCCAAGCTGTGTTGTTTGCTTATTTTATTGGTTTGTTACTCTGACTGTTGCGAGGCCAGCCTGTTCATTTCATCGACGGACATGAGCTTAACAACGAGAGAATCTGGTAACTTGCCATGCACACTAGCTGCAGGCAGTACCACCTTCCCTTCAGAGTTCAGTATCTGGATCATGTTGTTGTTATATTTTTCTATAGCAGCAAATTCATAACCCTGAGATTTGAGTGTTGAAAAGGCTTTACCAAATGGATAAAACACGATGGGATGCTGATTTAACGACGCTTGCGTATCCTTATCGATTACCATCATGGCGTAAGCCATAGCCCCTGACAGGAGCGTTAACCACAATACGATGACCACTTTAAAAGCACCGGCTGTTTTATTCGGCGTGCTTTCCTTTGGCGTTGCGGTTGATTCAATTACAGCCTCTTCAGCTTCCTCCGTCTTTGGTTCAGTAGATTGGTGGATAAGTTGTTCAAGTTCCTGACTTGAATTTGACGCCTCTGTCTTTTGTTCATTGTTCTTTTCTTTGTCGGAACTGGCCATATTAGATCTCCTTAAAGGTCAGTTTGAGAGGAGCTTGCAACAGGAATGTCACTTCTTGCATTGCAGGAACGTCGACTGTTGGCCAGATTTCTTCCAGCATTTTCACATAGTATTCAGAAATTCTGTCCAGAGATGAGGCTCCACCTTGTAGTACCGCAGAGGTGCCGAGCGTGCCTATGTCGGGTGTTTGGAAGCCCGTTCCATCAGAGTTAATGTCGACACCTGGTACTCTTGAAGGCGCGATACCTTGTGCAAGTCCAGAAAAGAAACCTGCCCACATAGACCCTTTCAATACTTCTCCGTTTCGAGCAACTAAGGTGCCCGGAATCCCTGCCTGACCATCAGCACCAGTGGCGAAACCTTGTGCCGCTGCTTCTGCTGTCAGCCCATCTTCATCAATACAAACCACTTTCTCCAACCTCATATAAGCGCGACGGTCTGAAAGCTGCCCGATTCCTGATAACAGAGCCTGACAATCCCTTAAGTCGGCACGGTAACCATTGGGTAATAGTGCGTCTGTTTTTATTCGCATGACCGCTGGCAACGGTTCTCTCGCTGACCCGATACTGGTTGGAGCCTGCATACCCGATAGCAAGGTGCCGGTTAAGAGGCTGGTGGTTGGTAATGAAATTGAATATCCATTTTGCTCAGGCTTCTGTTGATAGCCCTTTAAAGCTGCCGCTAACTCCATCTCTTTCTGTTTCAATGCCTCACGTTTTTGCGCTTCTGACATTTCATCTTCATCGACCAGTTGATTTGCTTCCACTAAGGTTTTGACGCGTCCGTCTTGCAACAAGATTGAGTCGTTTCCGTCATCGACGCTTCGAATACCTGCAAGCGCAGGGGGAGGGGAGGTGCGCAGTTGGTTGGCTTGCGGGTTTGGTTGGCCGTTTGGATCAACGATAACTTCCGTTGAGTTTCCATGTCGGTCCACAACAACCTGTCGGCCTTGTCGAATTTGGTTTGGATCGTAATTGGTTCGTTCCAATTGTCGTCTACCTGACTTCCACTCGGCAATCTCAGCATCTTGGTCCGCCATTTGTTGACGAAGACCGGCCACCTCATCTTTTAATTGGTCGTATTGATAATTGTCATTACGTGCCGTCGACTTCTTATCGATTGCGGAAATTTCGACTAAGGCAGTACGAACGCCGTCAACGTCTTCTCTTTCTAGCTGTGTACGAGTGCTGGAAGGCATGAACACTTTTTCGATTTTGTTTGCACTTGCATCAGGTCGCTCTATTTTGCCCGGATGTATGAATTTCATAGCGACAAAGGCCGCAGGGACAATACAGATGCCTATTACGGCATATCGGAAATTTTTGTTTGATTCCCAAAGTTCTTTAAAATTAATACTCATGGTTCACCTCAATTAATCTAGAAGCGATGGGCGTTCATTGCGAGAATGCATACGCTGGTAGTACAGTCGGTCGCGCAAAACGTAGACTTCTGTTTTATCTGACGGCTTTAAAGTTGCTTTATTCAAAATACCCGTGGCAATCACGTCGTCGTCAACCCAACAATCTTGTTCACGCAGAACCACATTTCGATTCGTCACATTTTTCACCAAGACGACATCGACGATTCGACGCGATGAAATTAATCGCTGTTTGGTTTCTGCATACGTTCCAAATCGACAAGGACGTAATGCATCACTTGGGATATTGGTTTGTAAGTCGAACCCTTTTGGGGTCCCTTTACCTGCGGTTTCAGCAAACAACTTGTTGATGCGATGCACGTAATCCGAGGACGTTATCTCGGGGTCGCTGGCGATGGCTAACTCAGATTCCATATCTTGAATGCGCTTTTCTTGGTCTATTTGATCGCGTTTCTTCGAAGCCAAGGTGCGGTCGACTTTCGCTTGTAATGCTTTGTCGTATCTAACGTCTACTTGCACCATTGCTGGCATGACATCGAGCGGCCAAATGGTCAAATTGACTTGGGTTTCAGGCACACCTTTTTCGAATATAATGATGTTAAATGGTGCGTCGTTGTTCGACGTAAAATAGATAAAGCTGCCATCGACTTTCATCACGACGTTTGGATCTGAGCTTCGAATGTTGATTTCTTTGAAAGACGTTCGAATACTGTTGAGAATGTACTTAGCTGCAGGCAACGTAATATTGTCAGATGGACGCAGTTTGTATTTCTGAACGGGTTTGAATTTTTTAGCCATTTGTCGCTGCATTCGTTCGAAGGCCGTCAGTGACGGCTTTGTTGCTTGAGCACTTGGAGGGGTAGCAACAATAACGTTTTGGTTTTTTTGAGTCGAAACTCGACCAAACTCATCAACCGCCGTCGAGCTGATTACAGGTTGCTTGGCAGCTGGATCATCCACAGGTGTGAATTTACTCAACGATTCCTGTTTATCAGTCGGTAAGGATTTAACCACTTGGTCAACCATAGCCGCTACTGCAGCCTTATTTTCTGGTTGCGCGGTTTGGGCTTGTCGCTCTACCTTCGAACCGACTGGCTCAATAGGGATGACATTTTGGTTTGCAAATGCACCAGATGACAATGAGGCGCAAAGCAAGGCCGTAAATTTAAATAGTTGGTGTGAATTTTTCATAACGTGACCTACTTGTCTTGCTTGCGTTCGATACGATTGCGTTCAATCTGCGGAGCACCTTCGTATTGATCAATGGACCTCATCTTCGGACTGCCGTTTGCATTGGCAATCTTGAGCTCGTATGTCCAGCGTACAGCGCGGCGTTCGTCGCTTTTATTGCTGCGTTTTTTGCGCTCTGTTAGCTTTCGTTCACCGTAAATAATTACTTTGTCGTACTTGTTGTCGTAGAACACATCTAATACGTTGAACTCTTGAACCTGATCCCTGATATCCAATGCTTTCACATGACCAATGACCTGCTCATTCAATGCGTCGTAATCTCGAATGGAGAGCATTGGTTTGAGCGTGTCTAAGACAATATCCACGTTACGGACATTCACGTTACCGAGCATGCTGGCAATGAATATACCCCATTGCTTTTTGAAGCCCGAGTTGGCTTTGTTGCCGATTAAACGAATTTCTTCTGAGAAATTTGGAGGGGTAACAATAATGATGGGTTTGGCTGTCATTACCTTAAAGGCTAGAAAGGCGCAGACGATAACGGACAATCCCATCATCTTTGTCATTTTGTTACTGTGGTCGATGGCTGCTTGCCAAGAACGTTGGACATTCGAATCTGAATCATGCTCCAGCTCGGACTCGTTTTGTCCCTTTTTTTTGCGGTTAAATATATTCATAGCAAACCTCAAAATTTTGCTAAACAACACAAAGAATTAATAAACAATACGCCACAAAGAGTTAGCGAAAATATGTACGATTAAATGCTTCTGGAAACGATTTACGTGATTTGAAGTTGATTATTCCAGCCCACCACATCATGTGTTTGAGCCGACCTTTTGGGTAGGTGTCTTTCACCCATGCATAAGCTAAAGCGAGGAGAATGGCGCTACCCCCTACCAGCATTAGACTTTTGCTGATGTGTCCGATTGCTACTCCGATTACCAATATTCCAAAGGTGTCTGACTCCATACCGAGAACAGATTGTTTGTCGTTAACTCTCAGTGGAACATAGGTTTGATTGTTCGGCAGTTGAGGACGAGCATCATTGTTGATGTCTAACTTACTCATATAACCCCCTGATAGTTTTCTGGGCCTACCTCGTAGAGCCCAGAAATCTTTTTATGCGTTAAACCGGAAGACCGGCTGTAAGCATGGTTGTGATAATGGTTTGCAGTTGCGCCAATACCACCATGATGATGACCGATACACCTAAGCCGATAAGGTTTGGACGTACCATTGAAAAGATGATGATCCCTGCGAAAGAACAGAACGCAATAATTTGACCAGGGACACCTTCAGCAAAACTTACTAACTCATCGAATAAGCCTTGGAATGCGTCACCACCCGAACCCGCAATGGCTGACACGGTAAAAAATAAAAGTGCGAATGTAATTAAGCCCATGTATGTCGCTTTGGAATCTAGCTTGTTTGTTTCATTGACGTTGATTAGGTTTTGCATAGAAATATCTCCAATAATTCCGGTAAATACCCTTTAAGTAGGCATTTGAATCATTGCAGGGATCGTGATTTTGAATTTCAAATAGCGAAGCTTTTTTTTAGGTTTATTTGTTTTTCCTATTAACTTGCTGTTTTTGCAGCGTATTTGTTTGGTGGAAAACCTTGATTTTCAAAAAAATGATGATTGACAATCAATATGCATCATTGATACGAAACAGAATTGCGGGTTCATGCTTGTTTGTTTGTGACCGACTTTCGACTCAAAATTCAGAGCTGCAGCCAGAATAGAAAGGGTTTCGATGGCGATTTACTTGTCCACCAGCGCAGTAAACGGGGGGAGTTTTCTAGGTACTATTTCGCTTGAACGTTACTATCAATAGACATCGTTATTGGTGAGAGAGTTTGCATATGAATGAACGATATTTGGCATTCAGAAAGTGGTGTCCAACTGGCACTAATTGGGAGTACATGGCGTTTATCACGAATCGTAAAGTCGAATTTACTGGCCAGCCAGCCTGTTTCGGACATATTAATGATCAGGAAGCATTCTCGATGTACATCCATGACTGGGTAACCGAGAACACCACCAGCAGGCTTTCTTAATTATGTCCCTGTTAATGTGTCTCTTCGTGTGCATGCGGTTTGTAGATTTCTGCTAGAGACTTGGGGCCTTTCTTCTTTTTTGTTTTTTTGGTTGCTGAGAGGGAGTGATTGTCGGTTTCTTGAATGGCTTTTTCGTGCTCTTTTGCAGCGTCCGAAAATGCATTGCTTTTCATTGCGGTTTTTCGAAGCTTGTTCAATCGGTCGAGTTTTTCTTCAAATTCAGGCGTCATACTATATCTCGCTAGTTATGCACTAACTCTGTTATACGACGAAACCCATGACGGTTTAGCAATTTACCAGTCCATTTTCATGTGTTAGGTAATTTCGCCTTTTTCACTCGCTATTTGTCAATCTGTAAACTCATTTAGATACAATGATGATGGTATGGAACAATCGTCGAGGGTAAACATGGATCGTGGTATTCAAGAGCAAATCCAACAATGTGCATTCACACTATTTCCTATTCTGGCCAGAACACCACTCAAGCCATTGGCAATTGGGGCTGGTACTTCTTTACACAAAACACTCTGCCAATCGTTCGAACAGGCAGATGTCTCTGTATATCTGGATAGGTTTTTCTCCAGTAGGGAGTACAAGCTGGCGTTAATCAATTGCTATCGAGCTTCCTACACTCGGTACAACCTTGATGGTTCGCCATCTTCAACGACAGTGAATGAACATGAGTTATTAGGACTCGCAAGGCACGGCATTTTTAAAAATAAAAAAGGACTTACTGAAAAGGCTGCTCAATTGGTTAGTGAACAAAAGCGGTACGTCTCTGATCGGAAAAAGCAGTTGAAGGACAAGGTTATGCGATTGAAGCAGTCTGGTTTTAGTGATCAGTTCTTGTTACACCGATTGGGGAAGCGCATCGAGCCGTACCTGAAGGTCAATTCCATCGGCGTCCAATTTTATTCAGAGAACATGATTAACGAAGCGCGAATGATGAAGGAGCGCACTTCTTCTATGACATTGAAAGAAATCAAAGTGTTTCAGAAAGCGCTCTATGACCAAGGTGTTCCGGTGTATCTGATCCTTATGTCCACGAACTATTATGAACCTTTGCTCTATGAGTTGGTCCGAGATGGCGAACCGGATAGCAAGTACTCACAAGTCGCGTAATATAAAAAGAGCACTCAGGTGCTCTTTTTTATGTGGGTATATTTTTACTAATGAAAGGTTGGCATTGCTTCTGCACGCATGTTCAGTAGTCTGAGAACCAATTTGTCGATCGCTCGTTTTTTCGTAAAACTGAGTTTTTCATACGGCTCAGTGTCAAACAAATCGCACATTAGACCGGATTGTCCGTTTTGGTTTACATCGTGTGTTTCGGTGACAAAGCCAGAGCCATCTTCTTTTCTTTGAATCGGCCAGAATGTGCATGTCTCGTTTACACGGTCATTGATCAAAAACACCATATACTCTTGTCGTGTAGGCGACATCGAAGGTTTGATGTCTGGGTTGGTACTCATCCAAGCTTCTAGAACGAACGTGTATTTGAGCACGTTGAGTTTACCCATAAGAACGCGCAGCGCCATGGTCATCTTTTCTTTGCTGTCTTGGTCTGAGATTGGGAACGAATAAATGCGTACTTTGCCATCAGCACATTCCAATACAATTGATGGATCAGCAGTACTTCTTGCCTTGAGTAGATCGTTAGCGACGATTTTTTGATTATTCATGTCCATATTAGCCTCTCTTTGGGTCTTAAGGAGTAGGTGTGATTTGTATCAGTCGTAAGTGATCTCGTAGTCACTGCCGTCTTGCCATGGCGTTTGAGTAATGATGTAGGCAATTCGATTAACCTGATGGCATCCATTGACAATCACCCATTTACTGTCGATAGGCTCCCCCAGCTCATCCTCTTCTTCATCAACGTCAATCTCAATGATCGTCCAAACTCGACTGGCGTCGGTTTTTTTGATGGTTTTTAGGTCGTTGCCATAGGTTTCGAATGAGATGCATTGTTCATCAAGGAAGATGGCGCTACCCCCATTCTCATTGATGATTGGTTTAAAGGATTCCACCCAAGTTTCAAAAGTAAGGTTGTTCATGCTGCATCTCCGTGATTGCGGTTTAGAGATACTTTAGTGGATGAATGTAAGGGCTCCCCCCACATTGGCTCGCACGGTAGATAGCGATTGACTTGCCACAGTGAGTGGGGGGAGGGGAGATAGGTCGAATCTATTCTTTGGCTGTCATCACACACAACAGATTGGAGAAATCTCATGGCAATGTTTTGGGGCAACAGCTGGTATCAAGTCATTCATGATGAGCTCGCATATTGCGGCATTCTAATGCTATCGAAGTACCCAAGTGCTCATGGTGGCTACGACAGTCAAGGCAACGAGATTGTAGAAGTGATCATGCCTTCGTTACCTGAAAATTCAGGCTTTTCCTTCATTGAGCATAAAGACCAACGATCAGCGATGCTGGCCTGCAAAAGTCATATCTTAGATAAATCGAGATTGGATTTGCTTGCTCACTTATGGGTGGTCAATGACGCTCAATGTGATCTTGAAGAATATAAGGTTCAGCTGAAATCCGATCCTACCGAACTTCAGTATTGGGAATCGAAAATTGCCTCCAGCAAGGAAACCATTGAAGACTTTCAACTTAAAGCCAAGAACTTGAAGCAAATTCGTAAAAGTAAAATCAAGGAATTCCTCGAAAGCGAAATTGTGGACATCGCGACAAAGCAAGCTCAAGAGGTGGCATTAGCTGACTAAAACGGGACGTAATGGTGTCCCCAGTCCCCCGAACTTTTTTAATTTGGAGATAGACATGAAGCAATTATTTTTAGTCGTTACACACGCAGAAGGCGGCGAACCTGAATCATACCTTGTGCATGCCACGGACGAAGACATGGCATGGGATAGGCTCCTTCATTGGCTTGAAACCAACCAGTTACTTGATGGTACGACCGAGCAATACCTAGACCATTGCAAGCTCTTGGATGACATGCAAAGAGCAGCAGTTGAAGCGCCGGATGAGGTATGTCAGTTCGATGCTACTTATGAGGCGTTGGATTTCGAGTTCCTTGAAGTATTCGCTCGTGAGTCTCTGCCTGATGTGGAAGCCGCTGTCTTGTCGTCGCTGATGGAAAAGCTCAAAGCCGCTCATGAAGCTCGCTATTGCTAAATGACACCTTGTTCGATTCTTTCTCTTAACACCTTGGAGATCATGACATGAAAGTTGATGTGTATCTGAACTTACATCGCTCCACTGATACGACGCGTGTGTATTCTATTCGGTCACGAGAGAAAGAGTCTTATGGGAAGGTGATTGGCTACAGTCCTTCATTGTCATTGATGGACTGCGAGTTTGTCGTAAGCGAGAAGGGGCAAGCAAAGGTTAAACGTGAGCAATCAAAACTGGTGCATGCCGTTATCCGAGGTACGCTAATTGATTTTGAGCCCATTGAAACGACCGCTGCGTCGTATGTAGGCTATTGTCCCTATCAATCACAAACACCCCACTTTTATTGCATTGAAACCGCGAAATTCAGCGCTTCAGAAAACAATAAGCCGATCCATCGTGCTTTACGTGTTAACTGTTTGCCAAACTATGTGTTAGCCATTCAGTAACCACTGATGTTGCTGGTGGTTTGCATTGAACGACTTGGATTAGCGGAAGTTGGATTAGCGGAAGTTTAAGATCAGGAAATTATGATGAAAAAATTACATGAAGAATGCCATTTGACAGACCATCAGCGAGCAGAAGCTGATGTGAAAACCATCTATCCTAATGCGGTTAAGGCTGAAAAAGACAAACTGGAGGTAGGACACATCCTATGCAATGGATCTCGTGTTCCTTGCTTGATTGTTACCGAGGAGATGCTGTCTAGGGCAGAGCTGAACATCGACTTCTTTTTTATCGTTGGACACACCCATGCTTCATACATTTACAACGGTTTAGTTTGATTTTGCTAAAGGCAGGGAATTGATACGCTCATTATTTGTGGCCGAATAACGATTTGAAAGTCGTTGAAGGCGCTCGGGGCTGGTGGCTCATACCTGGAGTGGATGTCGAGCGTTGATTCGATGGCAGGCTGTGAGTCTTAAACTCTCTCTGTTGGCCAAGACTCACTTTATTTCTTCCACCAGCATGCATCACGGCTACGTAATAGAGTTGATTTTCGCACGAAACGGGGAGCACTTGAGAGATTAGATAGCCATTCAGATCTCCTGAATCTTACCTCGATAACACTCGATATCATCCATATCTTCGATACAAATGGCCGCAAATCTGTCCAGATTCAGGTGGGTATAAAGTTCAGTGTCCTTTGTGATTGGGTGCATGACGAAGACCTTTGCCCCAAGAGGTACGATCAATTCACTGTTGTAGATAGTATGATATACCCCTTTTTTTGTTTCTATCGTATATATTTTTCGTTCGAAGGAATCTAACGCTGGTGAAAATTTTTGAGCGTACAATCGTTCGTCTGTGTTCGATTTACTGCTTTGATTAATCAAGGTGTCAACTTGTTCAATGTATTTGTCACTGATATCAGACAGTCCTTTATCCATCCACTTGATACCTCCTAAGAAAGAACAAAAGACGATGATGGCTAGTAGAGCTGGAAGGTATAGGTTTACAGCGAGTTTTTTGTTAACAAATTGGTTCTTCATAGAGTAAATCCTAATAGACTTTTTTCGATGTTCAAAAAGCAACAATGCAACGAGAAGAGAATTTTTTACAAGTACAAAGCTATATCTTATCGTTGCCAATCTTTTATACATTACCGGACAATTACTATTAGCAATTAGTGACCCAAATTAGGAATATTAATTACCGAATGCAGTCACTTTGATGTGTATAAAAGATCTACATTCAGAAAGGGGGGCTCACCGTCTTAGACGGACATTGGCTCAATACGTATTTGCTGGTGGACGCCCCCATCCGTCATCACGACAACGAAATAGAATGCTCTTTGATGCAATACGAAGCCGTGGTCAGGCTTTCATTCTCCATTTCAAAATACCAATCACAATAGTTCTCCTGCTGATCTTGGCTCGCTTCGTCGAGCATTACTTTTAGCTCATCGCAGTTCATCGACGGACGTTCAAGCTGCTCTTCAACAAAGAGGTCCGGGCAAGAATGGATGATGCGCTGTTTCACGTAATCGAATATGTAACCCAAAGCGTCGGCGTAATTATTGGAGATGTACGGTTCCAGATCGTTGCTCGATACGCCATCAGACTTGCTTCCGTGATGGTAGTTCGATGAATACACGGTAATGGTTTGGCTCATGATCTTCTCCCTGTTCTCGAATGACGGATTATGTAGCTGAACTTTTATTCTATGGCTGCTAAATAAATCTCCCCCCTTCTTAACGATGTGAGTAGGGCATATATCACTGCAAAAACCAAATGGGGGGAGAGGGGAGACGAGGTTGCATACTGTAGGTATCTAACGAACTAAGTGAGATATCACATGCAAACATTTAAAGCGGAACTGCACTCGGCATTCACATCAAAGACCGTTGAATTTAAAACGGACAAAACAGGTCTAGCTCTAGTGAGGCTTGCTAAAAAAGAGCTCAATTGTACTGGCTATAAGCTTCAACTTGTTGTTCATTCCGGTGACTTCAAGCAATGGGTGGCACCTGATTTCAGTATGACGTTAACCCCCATTCATTGATTTGGTGGTCAAGGTCGCGTCGCGTTAATACAGAGCGCATCCAGAATATAAGGGCTTTACGATGAGCAAGAAAGAGTGGGCTATCTTCAAGACGTGCCGGAAGCGTGATCAAGGTATTCGCGGTTCAGGTAAACCTGAGTTTGTGAATGTCATTGAAAGAGATTTGGGTATCCATGTCAGTCGTGATGCGGCGGTGCGTGCCTTGGTTGTCAACTACTACCCGGAACTCAACGACTCGGATATCGAGCACATTAAGAGGGTATCAAAAGAATTTCTAAGAGGGACAATGGGACATTACAAGATCATGACCTGTTAGATTGATGTCATTGATTGTCACTGAGGTGATACTGTCTGTGTGAGATGGCACTGCGCTCTCTAAACTCGGCATGCTAACAACGCTCACTCCCCCCAACTCCCCCCGTAAATGCCTCTGAAACCCTAAATTGTTGGCCATCGTCTCGTTCTGGGGGGAAGGCATATTTCATTACGCATAATGAACCTGTCCTCAACCAATAACAGGTTCATATCATGTCAATTAATACAGCAACGAATACAGAAGAAAACACAGCAACGATTTATGAAGTCCTTGATAAAGCCAATCAGTTCACAGGCTTCGGCGTAAGACTGAACGGTCATGCGGCAGATGTGTTCGGTATTGATACCGATGAAAGCTTTGGCCATTCAGAAGAGGCTCATGACTTTGCAGAGCAATGCAAATATGAAGCGGGAGCAACCATTGTTTGGGCCTGCAACAAACCGTGGTGGGCATAGTATGAGTATTCAAGCGAGTCCAGAAATGGCGAAAATGATCTGCGTTAATCCTGAACACATGGAGGGGGTCACGGTGACTGACCTTCCTGATGACAAATTGGCCGTCATAGAGCAAGTAACAATTCCAACATTTTGTTACGACAACAGCGCTCTGGCTTTAAATTTACTGAATGCAGACTCTGTGGTTTACGGGGTTGCAATGGTCAATTTTGGCGGTACTTGGCTACCGATAGAACACTGCTGGCTCAAACTGGCTGATGGCGACTATGTAGACCCTACCTATCAAGTCTTGGCGAAGCTGAACTCGCAAAAGCAAGAAGTTATCTATTATAAACTCTTTGAAATAACATCAGATTTGATGAGTGAAATGAAACAGGCTTATGGTGAACTGAGTCGCTTTGTTGGCGTAGAGATGATGTGGTTCCGACGCTCGACGGCGTATCGACAATATTTTCTAGGTTGATAGTTGGTGTCAGGGCTTTTTAGTGTGAATCATTATGCAGCTATATTCATTCGCTTGATTGTCATTCAGAGGATTTGGGGGTATAACCCCCGTGTATTTTTTAACCAAATCGGTGTCTAAGAAATCCAATTGCATAAACTGTGCATATTTTAACCTGCTATTTCAGATCGATTATTTTCTTCTTAAATTTGTTTTCCTGACAATTTGCCAAAACCACGGGGCAATTGGCATTTGCTAGGCTTTCTACTCAATTGCATGATCCACGATGTTCTGTAAGTGCCAACCGGATTGGGCGATGTTTCAAATATGCCACGATCTAGGTCTGATACTGGTATTTTTTTATCACGATATTTTCCCTCTACTTGTCTCGATTGTCGAAATAATTTCCTGCATCACAAGCGACTTGTTCAGCTTGTAACCCGTTGTCATGCTCAATAATCGTTACATGGCAAAGCTTGTCCACTATAACCACATCGACCACTTTCTTGCCATCTACATCTCGAATATCTTTGACGTAACTCAGTGCCATAACCGCGACTTGCTGACCAAACTGAGCAACATTGAACTTTTGTTCTACCTTCTTTAGTTCAGCAGCAGGAATTGTATAGGGTTCTTTTTCTTCAGTAGCTACCACGTTCGATGCCGACATGATTAAAAGTGCTGCCGACAGTATTAAAAGTGCTGATACAAGTAGCTTTTTCATCGTCTTTTCCCTCGATTTATGCTGCTCGCTGACTAGCGGCTGTTGGGTCATGCGGGAATGGATGTGCTGGTCTTTCGAAGTACCTATGAAATTCGTCCATGATAACGATTGGCTTTCCCGCACGTTTGTTCTTAAAGAAGGCACCTCGGGGGAGTTGGTCATTTGGGTGGAGTTTGTGCTGCCACTCTTTAAACGCTGCCGTTTTTAATCGATACGCTTTGTCTTGTTCGGCTTTTGCAATGATATGTTTTAGTTGTGCCGCAGTTGGGCTTGTTTGTGTATGTAACATGGCAAGCTCCTTATCGTTAGTTTGTTAGTGAGTCGTCCAGCAATGACAATGGCCAAGCATACGACTCGATTTGTTGGACGGCGACTTCAATGTTGTTATGCAGCTCTTCTAGCCCCATCGATTTCGCACAGCGCTCTTTGGTGACAAGGAAATCTTCTAGTTTGGCCTCTGCAAAGGATTGTTCGAGGTTATCTCTGGTAACCTGTTTGCCATGATTTAAGCAATGCTCTCGATACTCGGCCACCAGCACGATATCAGCTGGGTGAGAGGTGATCCAATTTTCAATGACTGACATTTCAAGGTGGGTTTTACTCGCCATGAGTTGACCTATTTGACCGAATGATACGAGGATTATCGTTACAGAGAACGCGAGGACTGATTTTAGGGTAAAGCTCGTAATTTTCTTTAGCATTGTGATGTCTCCAATTTCTGACGATATCCATTTATAACAAGAAGGGCTCGGTGAAATTTCAATTAGCCGAAGAGATTCCGGCCTTTATTTGCATTAAAGTTCGGTGACTTGTGCATCCTCGATGTCTTCCCAGGATCTTGAAACGGGTTTGGGCTCGGATAGGATATCGTAGGTGCCATCGTAACGTTGCTTGGCGGCGTAACCGATGTAGGGCTCACCGATACGTGGTTTGCTATGTGATTCACTGTATGGATTGACTGGCTTGTAAGGTCGGTTGTTGAACGGCATACCCAAAATATCTCCGTCTTGATCGATGAGTCCGAGAAATTGATTGTTATCGTAGTGGACAGATACCACTGAAACGGCCATTAAGCTTGTCGAGATTTTGATTTCGCATTGAAGCTGTGTTGCCATGTGAACTCCGTATGTCCGTGATGGTGTTACATTGTTTTGGCTTTCGGTGACTAGCGACCAACTAGGCCGCTAGTTCATGGGTACTGGAGACGACGGTACTAAGCGGCTATTGGTAAAGCGTAGTTCATTGGTATGTGCTTGATATTGGCCGAAACCAATGCTTTTGCCACGGGAGGACAAACAGAATTACCACAGCGTGCGACCTGTTTGGCTTTGCTGATTTTCTTTCCATTTTGGTCAAATTGAAATTGATAGTCTTTTGGAAAGCCTTGAGCCAAGAAGAGTTCATGGGGCTCTAGCATTCTCATACCGATATCGATCACTCGATAGATAGCACCGTGCATCTTAACCATCACTTCGCCCCGCACGACAACGAGCCCAAAGCGCTCTTTGGTGGTTAACGTGTGAACTGGCGTCGTGATGTCAGTGCCGAAATTTGAACCAAAATACTTAATGAGAAAGCTGTTGACGATCCCTAAGTGATTGCCACCAGCGCTCACTGTATGAGCCGGTTCACTCACGGTATGCCCAAGATTGGTGCCTCTCATCTTAATAACGTGACTGGTAGTAACTGTGTCCACGTCTTCACCAAACAGGCGTTCATATTCAGCGCGTGTCCCTCCCCATCTTTCAGTAGATTGAATCCATTCTTCATAGGTGGGAATAATCGATTTTTCGACGTTCGCTGTCACTAATGCGTTGTGGTCGACGCCTGTGATCGTCGCTAACGGATCATTGATATCGGCACCAGCACATCCTGAAAAATGTTTGGCCATGAACGCTAACAGCTCTTGGTTGTTGTCCTTGACCGATGGCGAGTCATTATTTTGCTCATTGGGGAATGCTTGCTCTAAATCTGCTGACACAACAGCAAAATGCCCCCCTTTCACCTGAGCGCAAATGGTTCTTAACGGCTCATCGATTGGCATATTGCGTTGACTGCTCGCATTGGCGTGTTCGGTAATGAATGGTCGTTGGTTTTTGTGTTCGACGATATAAGGCGCATCAGAATCAAAAACGAATTTTTGTAAGCCCTTGGCGATACGAGCCATGGTTTTCTCTACCAATGGCTTTTTACGATTGAATATGGATTTTACAGGGATAGTCCAATCAATCACGTCGGCAGCAACCTTTTGTGGGGCTAATTGATTATTGATTGCTGGATCACCGTGAGTGACTTCTGGCCATTCAATCGGTTGTCCGTCATTTCTCATGACCATAAACAAACGCTTTCTAATCGTTGGTGCGCCGTAGTCACTTGCCACTAGTTCACGGAAATCAACATCGTACTGGAGCCCTTTGAACAGTTTGAGCTTCTGCTTAATGTCGTATTGAATCCCACAAGCAAGTACGCATTCTTTCCACGACGGGTCACGAGGGGATAACCCTGCCGTCAGCGCTTTGGTGAAATCTTTGAATGTCTCTCCCTTACGATCAGGATCTGGTCGCCAGTCGCCGTGCTCATCTTGTAATAAGGGACCCCAAGTGCTGAATTCTTTAACGTTCTCAAGAAAATTAACGCGAATTGGGACCCGTAGCGCCCACTTGATGACAACCCAAGCTAACCCACGTATTGCTTGATTGACGGGCGTACCTCCTTTCGCAATCGAGAAATGGGTGCAATCGGGTGACCACCAAGCCAATCCGATAGAATCACCTCCACTGCGAAGTAAGGCTTCTTCAGGGTCAACATCCCAGATGTTTTCACAGTAATGCTGCGCGTTAGGATGGTTCATTTTGTGCATGTTGATCGCGTCCAAATTGTGATTAATCGCGATGTCGACTGAGCACTCTAACGCTTGTTCGATACCGGTACTGGCACCTCCGCCTCCCGCAAATGAATCAAGTACCACTTCTCCCTTTAATAACCCAAAGGCTTTACCCATACTTTTTGTTATCTGGTTGTTGTTCATTAGGGTTCCCATGGTTGACCTCCTAGTTGGACATTATTATTCGGCTGATATTGAGCACAGTCAGCTGCTGAATGAACAATTTAGCTCGCCATAGTGAGCTATCCCCCCATTTCTTTGTTCGCTGGGGATTGGATAATGGCTTGTGCGATTTTAGGGGGGAGGTGAGGGTCATAGTTCAGTATCTGCACTACTCAGTGTGGTGTACTCATTCTTAAAGCCGTACTGTCAACTGGCTATGGCCGTAGGCGGTTTTGCGGGAGGCAAGAGGTAGGGGTCACATTGCAAATCCTGAACGCAGCCCTGAGTTCTAATCGATCGTGAAAAAGCGATATTTATAGTGGGAACGCATGCGCGGGTAGTGCGACCCCACTATAAATACATCAATCGCTGTGCTCACAACGCCGTATGTCAAAATACTTCAACACTGCCACTCTTTACTAGACGATGAACGTCAGTTCGGTTTCAGTGATTTTCACTTTAAGATTCTTCCAAGAGTTGTCAGCTAAGGTCTTCTCAATCGTGCCTAAAGGGAGGTGTTCGCCAAAATCGTCGCCACCTGCGATGTCCCTTGAATTATCCCACCACTCATCATCATCCAACTTAGGATCACACCCGTTGGCATATTGAATGTTGTTCTCAAAGTCATTGTTTTTTTGACTGCCAACGGTTTGACCAATGTACAAGCCTTGGTCTTTGGCAAGGAAAAACTGGGTTTTATTGTGCTTCTTACAGAATTGGACAAGTTCTTCCACTTGCTTACGAGTAAAGATTGCGATTCCCATAATGAGTCCCTTTTTTTTGTGGATGCCCTATCAAACTACGCGAGCAAATTGGGGGGAGCAAATCAGCACCAGGCGGAAACGGGGGGAGAAATGAACCGAGCAGAAATTATGTGGGGAAACAGTTGGCACCATAAATAGCCTTATTCATTCGTATTGCCATTAAATCAACTTCGTTAATTATCTCTCCCCCGTTTCATTCACTATCCATTGTCATGATTGCCCTGCCAGCCAGTTCGGGGGGAGTGGCATTCAGCTCTCCCTATGATGGGCCATACCTTATGTACCCACATCACTTGGAGATTGACCATGACAGACACAATTCAAATGCAAGATATCGACGTGACTCCACAGACCCAAGATCTATTAACACTCGGTGAGCTTAAGGAATTCATCGACCAGTCACTGGCGAACGGAAGTACAGAGGAATCCATTGTTTACAACACAGGCATTCAAGGTGTTTCAGTGAGGCTCAATGACGCTGGTGGTCTGTGCCTCGACGAATACGGGTATGAGCCCGAATAAAACCGAGGTGGTTTATGAGCATTATTTTGTTTAGCAGCATTAGTCATGGGGTCTTGCGTACCTCATTGTCGAAACAGAGCTACCGAAGTCGTGCAATTTACATGAGCATCGATGGCAAGCCACCTCGGTTTGTCATCAATCACAACGTGTCGTTGGACAACGGTCGTGTCATCCCTATCGATAACCTTGAAGCTGTGAAGCGAATGACTCAACAGTTAGTCGAGACACAAGGGAGGTTCTTCGCGATACATGGCCAGTTCGATGATCCGTTTGCACTGTTAGCGTATATGGATAAGTACCAACTTAGTTTCTCTGAAGATTCCAGACATCTCAAGGTGTCGGTGTCGAGTGAAGGGTTTACCGACATTCGTGGCAACTTAGAGCAGCAGTCTTGTGCATTCAGTTTTCGTTTTTATTGCGATGATGCGCTTGGAGAGTGGCTAGACGCGGCGCTGTGCGTTGACCCAAATACGATGAAATATTGGGAGAGAACCGCATGAGTAAGGATCTGAAGAACCAATTGAATAATGTCATTGAAAGTATGCGGTATCAATTTGGGACCCATTCATTTCTCGATATGTTCATCGACTATTGGTGTTTCTTACATACCGAGATGTACCCACCGAGCGAGACGGTTATTGAACAGTTGTCCGTCCCTGATATCCAGAAGGATTGTCAGCTGATGACGCACTTGATATGCAAGTTGGCCATAGAAGAAGGCGAGACGGATGTTCTTGGGGACTTGTTATCCAAATACTCCAGCTTGGCGCACACCAACGATTTTTTCCCAACACCAATCGCGCTGGCAAAGCTCTTAGCTGGCTTGAATCGCGCAGGTATGAATGAAGATAGTGGGGCAATATCGTTATATGAACCTTGTGTGGGTTCTGGGGCTGTCACCCTGTCGTTCATCGAAAATGAATACTTTGATCACCTCGATAAATCGAGCCCTTTGGGCCACTTAACGGTATGTGTCGAAGAGATATCTGAACTGTTATGCAAGGCATTTTTAATTCAATTGCTTTTGAAGTTACAGCATCTTGAGTATGTAGGGGGAAAACCTGCGCTTCCGGCCAGCGTCGTCATTCAGCAGATCGATGTCATTTCAAGAAAACAAAGAAAGGTCTGTTTTAATATGGAATCACCGGAGGGTTAGAAAGAAACCATGTATATGACATGAAATCGGGTAGGGACAGGCAAAGAAAAAGCCCAAATATCGGTGAGATGTTTGGGCTTTTACGCGTTCAGTCAATGCAGCGTGACCAATTGGTTAGATTCCGTTGGCGCGTATTTCATTAACCAATTCTTGTAAATGAAGTAAGAAGAAACGGTCGACACATATTCGTCGTTCTTTGACGCCCATTCTTGATACGTTAAGTTTAAAGAAGCGGTTTTCTTTGCCGCACAATACTCTGCTTTCAAAAAGGATTTCAACGACTCAAAACTGAAATCGAGGATCTGATAATGTTCCAAAAACATAATGATGTTTTCATCAAATGTTTCAAATGGATTCGATGTGGTGTTTAACTCGTGCGTATGATGTAGTTGCATAATATTAACTTAGTATTCTTATCTTTAGTTAAACCAAACTTTCGAATGGCTATAAATGTTTAGGAAATGCGTAGACGTACACTCCTTTACTTTTGATATATCTACTGTTTGCAACGTTTGACGTAGTTAGTTTTTTCTTTTCTTAAAACCTTCGGTAAAACAAGGCTTTAAAACAACCACATTCGCTATAAAAATGTGAGTGCTCTTATTATTATTTTTTGTTATCAAATTATAGCATTTTTTAGTTTTTGGACTTGTTGCTACTGTCGTACAGTGTCCGTCCATGTAAAACAGTATGCAGATGAGTGTGGTACAATATGTCAATTAACGGAAAGAATTTTAAGACTTAGTATTAAAATTTGAATAAAGGTAACAATCTATTAGGCCATTAAAGTTTCCGTTAACCCGAAACCAATCCGTTTTACTTCTTTATAACGCCTTACTAAGCGGTGACGGTCATGCACTCAATTGCATTAATATCTGTTTACCAAGAAAGTCTGAATTCTTCAATAATATTTGGTATGTTTTGGGTTGATTCTCATAATGGAGACTTTATTGCATTTTCATTTGGAATCTTCATTCAAGTAAATTGTGCAACGGTGAAATCTAATGAGTCATGATTCATGGCTTTTTGACTTGAACGGGTTTCTATTTTACCCCCCGTTTACCCACTGAACCCTTTTGAACTATCGGACGATTCTACTATCGGGGGGATACGAATAAACGGACTTACATAATACTCCCATCCCAATAATGAGAGAGATAATTATGGAACGTTTAAATGTTATGGATTCAGTTGTAGCATCATTAAATGACGGTGAGGCAACGTTCATCATGACGGCAAGCCCAATGGGTCAAGAATATGTGTACTCCGTTGGCGTATCGGTCAGCACAAATAACCCATTCGAGATCGCCATTACCGGCTTAAGTCCAGAACAAATGCACTTCTTCGGAAACCATTTTGCTCAACACATCAAAGAACGCGTGATTGAGTTAGATGAACCTATCACTTATGTTGAAGAGGTATTCAATGTGCCGGTTGCATTGGTTAAAGTATCTCAAGAGTATATGCATGATGGTACGTTCACCGTTGCTGAAACCACGCTGGACATGACCGACAAGCAAATTCCGATGTTTCAACTGGTTTTACCCGACCCAAATGGCCGCTTTCCGTGGCAAGAGCACGTCGACTCAAAATGGAAAAAGTATCAAAGCATCTTCTTTGATGTGCAACAGATCGAAAACTTATACAACTAGATAGAAGAACATCCATTTCTCCATATTACGACTGTTATTTGACCAAGGATGGACAATTTCAACCCATGAATAGCTATGTATTTCCATGCAGTAAACGGGCGGGATCTTACTTTGTTCGGATCCCGACTGTTTGGTCTGAAAAGGCCACTGACAGTGAGTATTTCTCTACCTCTCGTTATCAATCCCCTAAAGCCAGTGCAGAAACATACGTTAAAGCGCAACTCGCGTTCATTTATGGCGACACGCGAGCTGCATTAATTCTCGCGTACCCACAATGGGTAAAGAAGCTTAAGTATGGGTGCCAAGTGTCAGTGAGAGAAACACAACGAGTCAGTAGAGGAAAGCCATACCCAGTATTCAACGTATCTTGGACTGAGTTTACATCTGATGAATTTGGAGTAAGGACGTCGAAGCGGAAGAGAACATCACGGTCTTATAATGTCGAGAATAAAGCAGAAGTTGCACACAACGTAACTTTATTTGTGGCCAGTCTTCGCGCAAAGACAACGGCCAGTGTCCTACACCACTCAGCTCTGAACTTTGAATACGACCTGAGTGAGTTAACGCGCTCTTAGATTAACGAAGATAGGGGATGGGTATTTACATACGCTGACGATGAACAGTCTCATCAGCTCATGGTTATTGCTCATCTCGGTTATCGTCTACGCAAAAGAACCCTGCTCTTAACTGCGAACACGCTTCCAAGAAAGATTCTGTCTCTTGTCGACTGACATTGTAATCCAGTATATGGAGCGCCTTGAAGTGGATCTCGCTAATCACATCACAATGCTTAAGAACCCAATCGGGTAACTTGTATTTAATCGAACGCTTCATTGTACTAATACCACCACCCTTTGCGCCGAGTTCTTTCATGCGACTTTCTAGGTATTTACCTTCTGCAACAATCGCAAGAATCCGATCATTGAGTGTGTCAATTGGGTACTCAGGCGGTGAGGCATTCGGCTGGTGGTTTGATGATTGGCACTGAGCGCTACATAAAAGCTCATCTTCTGCTTGGCCTTCTAAATAGCGCTGCATCTCCACTTCAGGAGAAAAATCCACGATTTGCTTATGATGCTCAGTTAAGTCACCGCTAATGATCCCTCTTGACGCATAGAGGTGCGTCAATTTATCCGCTACCTTCTTGCAGCATTCAGCGTCAAATTTATTGGTTTCATGCTCAGAACATGACATTTTGTGGAAAATCGCATTTACTTCGTCGCGAACATCATTACCGTTAGGTGTAGGAAGCAGATGCGTCAAATTGAGTTCATCAGTGCTTGCTTTGTTGTCACGTCCCTGTTTTTTGTTACTCATAAGCCACCTAACTGCAATAAGATTGAAGTGATAATTTTCTAATAGTTTTGAACATAGTAATTAAGGGATCTGCTATTGGCAAATAGGCATCTTTAATAAACGTCTTACCGGATCATATGCATAATCCCTTGTAATGAAAGGGCTTGAAGCTATCTAATGAGTGAATACTTTTATTTATAGAGATATCAATGGCTTAAGCAATTGCTCTAGCCAAGTTGATGATTTCATTGACTCAAATCATTCGTTGGTTTGAATCCGGTCACATTTATTGGCACAAGATCAATCTTTGTAGCATTTGCCATTGCGAATAAAAGAAACACAACATACATCACACCCTTCGATTACGTGCTTGTTGGTACTCCACGAACTGAAACGCATCCAGTATATGAAGATACTTTTGTTACCCTGCTCAAACATTGGTCACCAATAACACATTATGTTATCGCATACAGGGGCAAGGCTTCTTTGCCATCACTCCACCACCTGCGTGAATATTGTCTTTGAACGACATTGAAAGCACGCGCTTCGCAATCATGTCATCCATTTCACTTGAGATTCAGGGAGAGTGGCATCACTGAAGCAATCCTGATGTCACTCTCCCTAACAAGTGCCAGTTCTTAACCAGCATGACGTCTATTTCAATTCCAGCTCGGTATCTGCACGCAGCTTGATGGCGGTTTTAACCAGAACTTCTGCCCAAAAGTCCGAGCTCAGAATCTTCATCATGCTGAATTTAGCTTTGGTGTAGTTCTGTATGTCCGTGACTTGGTATTCATCTCTTAGTCCTTCACGGATCTCGAAATGCGTTTTTACTTCGTCAGCAAAGCCAATGTCGACAGCTTCAGCCCCGGTCCAGATGTAACCGGTAAAGATGTCCGGGTTATCCGTCATCAATTTCTCGCCTCTACCTTCAATCAAGGCATCTTTAAACTCTTCGAACAGCGGCTGGAGGACATGCGTCTCAATGTGCTTGGTTGCTTCTGGGTTTTCAGGTAAAAATGGGTCCAAAAGCGCTTTGTTTCTACCCGCCGTGTACGTTCGTCTTTGAACTTGAAGTTGTTCAATGAGTTTGTCGAACCCCCATGTATCCATTCGTACCCCGACACTGCCAATCAATGAATTTCTATGTGCATACACCTTGTCAGCAGAAGAGCTGATGTATAAACACGCAGAAGCACACATTTCTCCTATCGAAAAATAGACCGGCTTATTTGTCGTTTCTCTCATGGACATTAAGGTGCGATGTAAAATCTCTGCCTGCACGGGACTCCCACCAGGTGAATTGGCTTCGATTAAAATCGCGTGTGCGAGAGGGTCTTTCATTGCTTTCCTGATGCTTTCTGAAAGTATGGTGCCGTCAGCGGTAGGGCTGCCTCTTTCTACCGCTCCCTCTAATTGAATTAAGGCGATATGTGGCACTGGCATATTGAAGTAATGGCTTCTATATATGGTTTGACCAACTGCAAACAGTACACCAAAGACAATGAAACCGACTTTGATTCGATTCAGATTGTGGTTAGAACGATATCGGTCTGAGAAATCTTTGAGGCTTTCTCTCAATGACTTCGGTTGTTGTTCTTTTTTCTTAAATATCCGCATGTTATTGATTACCTATCTCTGATTAAAAGCGTTGGAATTCACGCATGATGGTGGTGGTTAAGATGATGCACAGGCCAATGAAGAACAGTGGCAGATACCTCCAGAACCCTCCGTCGATGATTGGCACAACGAGAAATATCCATAAGGAAAAGAGAACGATAAAGATCATTCGAAATGCCATGGCCGCCAGTTTTACGTTGTGCTGATTGAAGGCATAGATACGCTTGCGATACTCATAGTAAGAATCACTCATGAAAGCGAAGATGAGAACGGCCCCTAAAAATAACCATTCCAACAAAACGTTCACTCGCAATATGCTCCGATACCACCACATCTTTGTGTTATCCACCAGCCGCTCTGAGATGCCAGCAATGAATACCCCGGACCCATTCGATTTTTCAGGCTTGATATAAAATCTATCAATGACACCGGAGATACCCGTATTGACCATCGTGGTCTGATAAAGATTGTTGACTCGCTCAAAGACGATTTCGGATTGTTCTTCTGTCATGGCCGACTGAACGATGGAAACCTCGTTAATGACATCGGTTCGGAATTGTTCCGCCGACATGCCAAACCAGCAATAGAGTAAAGAAAAGAACCAGATCATAAATCCAAGTCGAACCCATGGGTTCAGTATGGTGATTCCTTCCCCGAGTAAGGCTTTGTTGCCTTCGTCGATAAAAGATTGGGTGTCATGCGCCATGAGTTACCTCCAATATCTTTTCAGGTTTGAGTAACAGGTCTAACAAATTAACCGAACGAGGATCTTCGAATGCGTATGGTGCGATGCCCATCGTATTGAGTTCTGGACGACCGAAAAGTTGAGGAAGCAATAACAGGCTCAGTTGGCGACAGTGCTTTTCGCTTTCTGGTGTTAGTTTTCTATCAATGACTTCCATAGCGCAGACACGGCTGGTTGTAGCGAAGTCGGAAAAAGAGCATCGAATTGGGTCCCAGATTAGGTCGCACTCAGCTTTGGTATCTTCCGACGTCACCATGACTTTGAATAGATCGGAGGTGCGGTCGAACACTTTAAGAAAGACATGTTTGAACGCCACCTCTTTACCGTGTTGTTCATACTGTTCGTCCCAAATATCCGCCATCTCCTTTAGCACGACGTCCAGTAGGGTTTGATCTTCACCCTCATTGAAAGACGCAGGTACGACGTCGCCAAACAGCCTGACTACTCGCATTTGAACATCCCCAAGAGATGGCCAGATAAACGCCTGATAACTTAACCTTTCGCTCAACTCTTTATCGATGGTGCGATTAAGATAAACGCTTGCAGTAATTTTTTTGAATTTGGTCGATACTTTCATAATCTTTCCTTATCGTGGCTCTACAGGCAGGCGAAGTAGTGTTTTATTACCATTTGAAAAGCTGCATATGGCTTGCAAGTTGGGTAAGGCCGATACCATGAACGGTGGAAATAAACTGCGCTCTTCTGATGACTCACGGACACCAGAACCTGAATTGAATGAAGAGACGGAATCTTGTGTTGAGGCGCTGTTCGAGATCATCTTTTGATGCTTTCTCAGGTCGGCAGCCCCCATCTTTTCTGATACATATTCACGCGTTACTTTGCCTTCACATCGCATGGCTATGGTATTGGCACATAGCTCGGTTATCCTATCTGCCGTCGCTTGCGAGGTTTTTTCTACGATGTCGGGCATGGACTGTGTACTTAAGTACAATTCGTATTTGGATTGTCGACCGACGGCCAGCAAGTTTAGGATAGGGTCGTTGAGGGCGTTGTGGGCTTCATCCACCATAAAGCAGACTTCTGGCTCTTCTCCTGTGCCGAAGTTATATCGTTCAGCTGATGAGGCTGCCGCTGCTGCTGACACCAGCTTCGATAGGGTGCCTGCAATCATCGGGTCAGTTAAGCCGTCCGTTGCGCAATACAAAACCCCGCCGGTATTCGATAACTCGCGTAAATTGACGACGTTCGGTTGGTTGTCCGACAAATTATTTAAGTCAGGGGATAACAAGGTGTCTAGAGGAGCCGAGCAGAGCTGTTCCAAAATGGCGTTCAATGAACCTGTCTTGGTGCTCACTTCTGATGACTTTTTATGGAAGGCATCAATGATTCCTGAAAGTTGAGAGCACGGTTTGTCTTTGGCCATCACCTCGGAATAGTACATCACCATATTCTCCAGCCAGTCTTGCGAGCCCATGGCTTTAATTCGACCGTTCATCTGTGCCTTCCATTCGACGCCGACTTCTTGGCTGAAGTAAGTGTTGCAAGTGTTTTCGACCAGTCGAACTAGACCTTCACGTAGGTAATAGTGAAGGGTGCGAAGGGTGAGTCGTTCACCGTTGTATTCGGCGGCTTGGGCGATTTGGTTTACCCGTTCCCAACAGAACTGTTTGAAGACCTCACCAGAGGAGCCGCCCGTTGGGATACATTCAACGACACGGGTCGCAATTTCCACGGTACGGTTATAGTTGGCGAGGCAATCTACCACGACGGACTCTGATGGTCGTGCGGGGGCGAAATAGTAAAATTGATCGCCTTTACCCTGTCGTTCCATCTCGGCTTTCAACCCATTTCGCATTTCTGGCGTATTTTTCGGGTCGATGATGATGAGCAAACATTTTCGCTTGGACCACAGTTTGTTTAAGGCGATCAACTTCAATAGCGTTGTTTTTCCTGAACCGGGTACACCGTAGATGAGCGTGTGTGCTCGGCCTACATCGTTGTGAACGGTAACTGGTTTCTCCTTACCCAAAGCCATAAGAAATGGCTCCCCGCCTAATGCTTCGTTCAGCTCAGGGTTGTAGGGAATAAACTTCCTTAAGTACAACGGCACTTTTTGATCGCGGCGTGAAGAGGGAAGGGCGTTAATTTTATACATATTGATGGCGTGCTCAGGCCCCCAATTGAAGCCGGTCCCTAAATACATGCGGTCTTCGTACTTTTCTGACTTCTTTCGTGTTTCATGCAATGACTCTATAGCCAGTCTGTTTGAGCATAATTGGGCCTGCATCTTTAGAATTGGCCATGCTTCTGAAGACCGTTTGGCGGCCATCACAAAACTGGTTGCCATTCCTAGTCCTGTTAACATCACAGTATCGGGTGCAGGCGTATCGGTGAACAGGTTGTATAGAGCTTGATATCCGCCAGCGACACTGAAGAATGCACCGGACGCTAACCATGCTCGTGCTTGTTTTATCTCAAACACTTCACGGAAGTAATCTTGAATATCTCCATAAAGGGGCGTTTTCTTTGACTTAAACATCAGAAGCAACTCCATTAGTAATTAAATTCAGTTCTTTGGCGAGGTTAGAATCTAAAATTAACTTCTCCTGTTCGCCGCTAATGGTTAGCTTTCCTGCAAAGTATTCAAGGTTATCCATGCGTTCTGGCCTGCCATAATCATTGAAATTTTTAATTTGGTCTAAAAACAGTTTTTCACCGATACCGAACATCTCAGCAAACGCCTTCAGACAATCGGCGTTCAAAGTAATGTGCTCGCTTGCCTCGATGCCTAAGATCACTCCCGTTTCAACGGTGTCCCCTAAGCGATCGAAAAAGTTGGTGGTATTGAACTCTTCATTGGTTTGCTCTATGAGACAGATAACCCACGTTTTATTGGCATACAACGCTTTCCTAGAGCTGTAACTGACGATGGAGTTTCCATCTGTTTTTCCGTTTGATATCGCGTTGGCCATCACGTAACACAGAGTTCTTAGATCGCTGTTTTTCACATTTTTCATAAGCGACGCTCTTTGCGGTGGCTTTTGATTTTGTTCAGGACGACGCGTATCGACGGGCTTTGTTTTGTTCGCTGGTGGCACAGGGGCTGCTGACTGAATTGGTTTACTATTTGATGCATTGATGTTCATGCCATCCCATACGCTAGGCGGAGTGTCGCTCGGCTCAACAACCCCACCTGTGTCATTCTCAAAAACGATGGTGGAAGGTTGTGGGCTGTTCGTTGAATTCGGCTTAGTTGATTGGGCTGCAGGTTTCTTCGCTGGCGATTTCTTGGTTGTCGTTTTCTTCGTCGCAGGTTTGTTTGCTGCAGGTTTGTTCTGAGTTGGCTTCGCTTGTACGGGCTTTGTTGTACTGGCTGCATTGGGTGTTGAAGGCGCAGCACTCGGTGTCGATGATTGATTTTCATTCGACTGCATCAGCTCATCAGGCTGTTTTGGTAAGCCTGGTAAATTCAGTGAGCGTACTTTGTTACGGTTTACTTGCGACCCGTGCTCAGGGTCTAAGTTGTAAAGTGTCTGGAACGGGTTGTCTTTTGGCTCGGTATAATCCAACCCACCTTTTTCGTCGATTGATAATCTCTCGCCCATGCTAGAGAACTCGATATAACAATCTTTGAGGTTAGGTGGACGTAATTCCCCTTCAAAGACCAAATCTGGATAACTGATGCGAATAATGTCTACCTGTCGCATCTTTCCTTGTTTAGCCGTGAAGGTAAGTCTTACGAAGTCAGATTCCTCATGCATTGGCTCTATGATGCCCAGTTCTTCCATCTCTTGAACCACAATGCCTATGTTCGATTCGATTCTGGCCAACTGTCCCGCATTTAAAGAATCTGAGTTCATATGATTTATGATGTCTTGAACGCCATTACGATAGTCGAGATATACCTCACCATCGATCACGTACATACGTGCGCCGATTTCATTGACTTTATTCCATCGGTTCTTCCGCAAATCGCGTATGGCCGAAATGATACCGTGGCTCTTACCCGCTTTACGCTGACCGATGAGCTTGTGGAATTGAGTTCGACGATCTCTTTCTGCACTGAGCGCATCAGCGCGGCGTAAGGGTTTTTCGATATACCCTTCTTTCCGTGCGTAGTTCTGTAAAGCGTCAATGATTGGACCCGAGAGGTTATCGCTCGATTGATACAACCAGCGTTTCGCAGTTTCACTTAATACTCGGTCTAAGAGAAGAACTGACAACTTTTCGTGGTAATGGTTTGCTCGACGTGGGTTCCAGCTGACGGTGTAACGCTCAATACCGTATCTTTCACTGAACTCGTAAATGGTTTCGATTTGTGGGTTCCACGTTGTGTCTAATTCCTTACCTGTCACCCTCATATCAGAAATGACTTTTCCGGCATCGTGCAGTAAACCGGTTAACCAAGCCGCAAATCGCCACCTTGGTTCACGCAATAACTCTTCATCTTGAAACCCAATCGCTAAGGGTCTGGAACCTTTCGCCATTCTTAGCGTCATTAATGCAACATCCAAGGAATGGCGGAGTAGGCCACCCACTTCGTTATGATGGTGATATTCACTAGCCGGAAGTAGATGAAAAAAGGAAATGACACTTTTAATCGCGTGCATGTATGTATTCATAAAGCACGGCGTTAAACTCTTATCAGTACCTTCGAGCATACCTACAGCAAGGTATGTCTCTTTAATGATGCCTCTGTAGGCGAATAGGATGTCCCCCTCAGTTAAGACAGGGACTCCATCTGGCGTCGGCGGGTATTTGATCATGCTTGCGACTTCTTTCTGTAAGCGTGTGATCTCCTGCTGTTGCTTCAAAATAGTTTCACTGGCAAATTCCTCGTGCAACTCACCAGTTTTAAGGCGCAATTTCTCTTTTACGATAATTGCACTTTGTGTCAATTTTGATCGGACGCCATTGAACATTCGCATTACGCTGATTCCTGTAGTGACTCATCGGGTTTTTGAGCAATTACGGTTTGTATGTCCTCCGCACTCAGTGGGTCTGCGTCTTCGCCTAGTATCTCAGCGCCACCAGCATGAATATCCACCGGCTCTGATTCAGGCTCAGTTTCAACTTCATTCAATGGAGCTGTCGATTCTTCTGGTTGCTCATCGACGACATCTTCAACCGGCTGAAGCTTTTTGTTTATCTGTTGGTTCACGCGTTGTTGTGTTGAACCACGACCTGTATCAAGGGAGCGAAGTTGGTTCGTAGTACGGAACACATCGTTCGAGAAACGAGATAGGGTAGAAGAGAGTTTGATTTTCGCGTATTTGTAACGCTCCTCATCAACATCACCTAACATCCACAGTACTTCCATGACTGCCATCGAGTTATCGAATTTTCGAATGACATGCAGCACGCGTTGGAAGACAGGGTGGGTGACATCGACAATGAATTTGTGGTTCTCCGGTACTTCTATTTCTGGAAATGGCACATCTCGATTTTGTTTACGATGCTTACGTTTGACTGCATCAGCTTGTCTTGCAAACTCTCGCTGTCCTTCTTCCATGTTTTCGAAGTTTGTGCCAAAAATCGAAACAACCGCGTCACGGTTTACATCATTGTCTTCGGTTGACTCGTATAGAGTTGCGATTCGTTGAGTTGCCCCAACCAGTTGCCCCCCCTTTTGACCTAAGTAGCGGTACATTGTCTCGCTTCGACAGATGATAGAAACGGGGATGTGGCGTCTCATTTGCTTAAATTCAGCCATGTTGATACTCCTTAGAGATTGATGATATCTGGGTAATGGTCAGCAATGACACTTTCAAGTTCTTTAGTTGTTCGGTTGTATTCCCTGTCCAGAGGCAGGTTTCTTTCTGCTACAAAAAGACTTAGTAAAACGCGTCGTTCTTCTCTTAGGGCTTTGTAGCGATCCCTTAAGCCAACGTAACGGCGCATGCATGGACCGACGATTTTCTTAAACTCAATGAAGAGAGCCAATTCCCAATCTTTCATATATCTTTTGCACAGTGCTTTTGAGAAAGGATGACTACGAACTTTGTAAGGGATTTCGTGTTCGGCTTTTTTGTGCCACTTGGTATCTAACTTTGGAATTTCGTAGTATTTCTCTTTCCCCCAACTTTTTTTATCGGGATCAAACTGGAAAGCATTCTTTTTCTTATCTTTGTTCAATCGGCTCATATCACGCATACGTAGTTCAAAACACATCACCATGTCCCACCCGTCACGGTCGGTGGTGTAATATTTGGTCCCTATCAGCACATGACCTGTTTTGAAGAAGGTACTTCTACGGTGATAAGAATTGTCAGAAATGATTTTATGGTTTTTATCGAGTTGTGGTTTTCGATAGTACTTGTCTGCCAAGTCTTCCATTTCTTTTATGAGCTCACCTGCTTCGGCAAAGATTGCTTTAAACTCCATGTCATTTTTAGCAAGAGTATTGATGAACTGGTTCTTTTTTAAATCTGCGTGGTCATCATCTTTTTTCACGGGAGCAACAAGCACTTCTTCTTCTGCTGCAATCATAAATCTGAGTCCTTCCAAATGATGTATTGGTTGATACTGCAGGAATTAAAACGAGGTTTTTGCAATTAACAGACGAAATATCGCCAATAGATTTCAGAAATGGATTTTGTATAGGGGAGTGGAATGCCTGATTTTTTTGTGATCATAGGTTGTCTGTCGTAACCATAATCGTTGTTAGGCCATGAGTTTGTACAAGCATCACTAGCAGCATTTGAACTCTAATTTCAATATCGCTACCTGACACTGGGCGTTATGACTAGCCACCAGCACCCGATACTTTTGGCCGGTGACCATTAACAGTCTCGCGTCCTTGGAGATAGCTCCGATGTAGTGATTGGTTCTTTGTCTCGGATGGACAAGGGATGTGATGACCCGGCACCAGCTCCTCGGCTGGGAACCTGCTGGCCATTATTATCACCGGGGCCTCGCTGGTATCAGATACCCAAGCTCAAATTCTCTGACTGACACTGTATGTAATGACCCGGCACCAGCGCCGGTCTTCAGAAGAGAACCTGCTGGTTACGAGTATCACTGGGCGATGCTGGTATCCAAAACTTAAACTCAATGTCATTGCCTGACACTGGATGATGTGACCCGGCACCAGCGCCTCGGCTGGGAACCGGCGTTTGGCCAGCGCCCAGGTATTCGTTCCGGCGCAGATATCTATTCCCATGTCTCGCACTGACACGGGATGGCATAACCCGGCACCAGCGCCTGTCTTCAGAAGAGAACCGGCTGGTCACGCGTATCACCTGGGCTCGCTGGTATCAGATACCCAAGCTCAAATTCTTTGCCTGACATTGGATGTTATGACCAGCCACCAGCGCCGGTCTTCAGCTGGTCACCGGCGGGAGAGTATTCGATGTCTTGCACAGGCACTGGGAGATGAACATTTTAGGGCCGAATGTTCGCATGGTCATTTTGCTCAGACAACGAGCGGAATGATGCACACGTCTTAGGAATTGTCTCGTTGTATCTAGTTAACTCAAACAGAAATGAAGGATTAGTAAGATGACCGATAGCTCTATTTAAAGATCATTGTCCCTGACTGATATTGTTTGTTATGACCTGGCAATGCGTCGCCCAGGCATTCTGCTGGATACCGCTGGGTATGATGAGTTGATTCAAAGTCATTCATGGATATTGAATTCATACTGTTCAATATTGCATTTACCTGGGGAAGTGATGAGTGATTAACTGGGGTCCTCGTTCGTGCTGGGTTCCTTGTACCAGCCATCACTAGCTCAAACTCTCTGCCTGACACGGGATGGTGTGACCCGACACCAGCGCCGGTCTTCAGATGAAAACCGGCTGGGCTTGAACAATCGATTATTGCCCAGGCGACGCTGGTATCAAAAACTCAAATTCAATGTCATTGCCTGACACTGAATGATGTGACCCGGCACCAACTCCTCGGCTGGGACCCCGGCGGTTGGCCAGCACCCAGGTATTCGTTCCGGCGTAGATATCTATTCCCATGTCTCGCACTGACACGGGACGTTATGACTCGGCACCAGCGCCTGCCTTCAGAACAGAACCTGCTGGGCTTGAACAATCGATTATTGCCCAGGCGACGCTGGTATCAAAAACTGAAACTCAATGTCATTGCCTGACACGGGATGATGTGACCCGGCACCAGCTCCTCGGCTGGGACCCCGGCGGTTGGCCAGCACCCAGGTATTCGTTCCGGCGTAGATATCTATTCCCATGTCTCGCACTGACACGGGATGTAATGACTCGATACCAGCGCCGATTTTTCACCCGAGAGCCTGCTGGTCACGAATATCACCTGGGCTCGCTGGTATCAGATATCCAAGCTCAAACTCTTTGCCTGACATTGGATGTTATGACCAGCCACCAGCTCCTCTTGAATTTGTAACGCCGTCGTGTGTGCTCGTTGTCTTGCACAGGCTTTGGGAGATGAACACTCATGGGCATAGTGACCGAACGGACCTTTTGCTCGGGTAATACATCGAACTAAGCTTAGGACCTAACCTAAATCTGGCTAATCAAACTAAACCAAATCAATACGAATGATTTAAAAATTGTCCAATCATAAGAGTCTTGAATCAACTGGGTAAGACGGATTGCTAATGTCTAAGCTCAAACTCTCTGACCGACACCGGATGGCATAACCCGGCACCAGCGCCTGCCTTCAGACGAAAACCGGCTGGGCTTGAACAATCGATTATTGCCCAGGCGACGCTGGTATCAAATATCCAAGCTCAAACTCTCTGACCGACACCGGATGGCATAACCCGGCACCAGCGCCTGCCTTCAGAACAGAACCTGCTGGTCACGAGTATCACCTGGGCTCGCTGGTATCAGATATCCAAGCTCAAACTCTTTGCCTGACATTGGATACTGTGACCCGGCACCAGCTCCTCGGCTGGGAACCTGCTGGCCACCAGCACCGGCGATATGATGATGGTCAATACGTGATCTGAAAATCCGTCAAAGACAATTGGCTTGAACACCATTTTCTAGGTTGTTTAGTAATTAATTCATATTCATTGTCATCCACTGAAATTGAACCGTCTCGGGCAACGACCCAAGCTCGGGCAGTACCGTGTGGCCTGAGATGATTTTTGGTTATTTATATTTATTTTTTTGTTTTTAAAGGCGAGCAGTACCGCTAGGGATTCGATCGGGTTCTAGTGTCTCTGACAGATGTCTAAGTAACAGCTCAAGGTCAATGAGTGATGCTCGGGCAGGGACGA
>NZ_MCZZ01000057.1 GCF_002875705.1 Vibrio sp. 10N.261.45.E2 | reverse complement strand
ATTTCCTTTTGTTGGTATGAATGTGTCGCGCATATGCGACACGAAAACGATGTACATACGGATTCCCTTCTGGAAGGCGATACCCCGTATTGAAATTGCCACTGAAATAGCAACTGGCGGTGCGCTCTAACCACTCTTGATAGGTCGCGCCTTTGTATCGAATCTTTACACGGTCGTGACACTCTTTAAGGATGCGAGCACCAAAGCCAATGTTGGTGCAAGGATCAAAGATGGAAGTGCCCACGTCAAAATGCTGGATGTTAATTTGCATTAACCCTGCGCTGACGTTCTTACCTGCCGAACGTAACGCATCAAGTTGTTGATACGCTTCGGACTCAGAACGCGGTTGTCTCACACCGCCCCCGACCATCGCGAGGGCAAACGGCTTTCTGGATGATTCAATATCAATAATCGCTTCAATCACTTGAGGATTGACTTGTTGCTGGCATTCAAATGCCAGTGTTGATATATCCACTTTCACTCCCTAAAACCCAATTCATTGAAAAATAGGATCGCTTTAGGCAAAAATTTACGCCTTATCCTGACTCACAGGCT
>NZ_MCZZ01000056.1 GCF_002875705.1 Vibrio sp. 10N.261.45.E2 | reverse complement strand
GGTTCATCGCGGCTTTCCGGGGAAAGCCGCTTTTATCTTCAAGAAGAAGTAGTCTGTATCTCGATAACCATATCCCATTCGCTTGATTAGCTTTATCTTGTTGTTTATCCCTTCAAGCGTGCAGGTGTTTAACGGATAACTTGCCGATGCGATAACCCCGTGAAGATATGGTCTGAGTTTTCGTGCGAACTCTTTTAATGGCTTAATCCCACTCTCTTGCACTTG
>NZ_MCZZ01000055.1 GCF_002875705.1 Vibrio sp. 10N.261.45.E2 | reverse complement strand
ATGTTTAGCGATTTCAAAGTTTCTAATGGGGAGTTTTTGAATATTGAGATGGTCAATTTGCCGTAAAGATTTCTCCAAAAATCCATATAACACGTATTTAGGCTGGAATATTTCATTGAAATGGTCCAAATTCCGGATTTTGGATAGATCTTCCCTATGCGAGCCCCTCCCCACGCCGGCTTAAAGCCTCATTGATAATGTTTTTTCGACCTACGCCAGCATGGAAAGCCGCAAATCTCATTCGGCCACCGCACAGAATGCATTCAAAAGGTGTAGTGGCATAGTGAA
>NZ_MCZZ01000054.1 GCF_002875705.1 Vibrio sp. 10N.261.45.E2 | reverse complement strand
TTACTTGACCACTACAAACAGCAACAAATCGACCCTTCAGATATGACGCGCACATATACCCAATTCACAGCGGGTATGAACACCAAAGGCGACGCGAAGCTTATAGGCTCTCTTTCTGGCGGATACTCAAACGGCCAGGAGTTTATGACGGTTGCAGAGGCAACAATGAGCACGGAAGGCGACTATAAAGATAGTCGAGTGCAGTATTACCACGTTTTCAAAGCTGATTCCGCGCTTACTCCGCGCTATGCCGCTTCCCTGGACGTTATTGACAACGACCTTTTTAGCTCCGCTAGCTTAGGCGCGGCAACAGTATTTAAAACAGGGATTCAGGGGTTCGATATTTACGCTCGATTAGGCTATGCGGCGGGTGAGTTTAGCGACGACTTCGCAGCAAGTCAGAATATTGGCGACAAGAGCGCTAGCGGCCTTATGTGGGGCTTATATCCGACATACGTTGCAGATAACGGAATGTTTGTAACCGTTTACCCGGAACTCTTGTCTCTAAATGGCGAAACCGACTTTTCAAACTTGAAAACAACAGTCTCTTTCGGGGCGCCTATCAATGAGAATAAAACGACCTGGATAAACCTGAAATTCGAAAACGTACAGAATGAATGGGAAACGAACGGCATAAAAGAAAGCACAAACGATAACGTTCTTTGGACTTACTTTAAGTTGTACTTCTAACCTGTCCCTGAAGGAACTAGCGTGAATAAATTCAATTTAACGGCTGCTAGTGTGGCCGTTTTTTTTTCTATATCGTCATACGCAAGCAATACCGAATTTAACCTTTCTGGCAAAGTCACGGCGGCCATGATCGCAGATAGTGACATTTCAGGGGTTGGAGCAAATAACCTTTCTAGCGTTCTATACGCCAAAGAGTCGGACGGGGAGGTTTCCCTTGATACTACGCTAACCCGATTAAACTTCGGCACTAAAACAGCACTAGATAACGGGGAAAGCTTAGATTCCTTTATTGCTTTTGACTTTAACAACCTAAACAACGGCGAAATGAATCTTCGCTTCCGTGAGGGTTATATCAAGTGGAATTCCGGGAATTCGACACTTCTAGCCGGGCAAACTTGGTCAACCATGATGGATATGAACGCTTATCCTTCGATGGTACTAGAGCCAACCATTACCGGGGTCGTTTTCACCCGTCAGCCAATGCTTAGATTTTCTCAGGACTTCGGCGCCTTTAAGTATGACCTGGCTATTGAGCAAGGGAAGGACGCTATAAAGCAAACAGGCGTGCCGGGAGAGGTTAAGGGAACCGTTAACACTCCCGATCTAATCTTAGGCTTAGAAACCAATACAGAGCTATTTTGGCTAAGGGCTACAGGTGTAGTAAACCAAATCAAAGCTAAGAGAGGGGAAGAAGAAAGGCTTAATGAGTTGGGCTATGGGTTCCAGGTTTCCGGTGGTTTAAAAATTACCGATAAAGACTTTTGGAACGTGTCCTACTTCAATAGTCACGGGCATGATCGCTATGTTCTTGGGTCGAATGGTACTAGCTCGCAAGTTACCGGAAGCGGGTTGGACGTCGAGAAGTCACAGGCAATATGGACGTCAATCGGACACACCTGGAGCGAAAACGTTAAGTCGACTATTGGTTATGGGGCTTGGAAGTCAGACACCCCGGAACTTAGCCAAATGACGGAGCTTACAGAGTCACAATTCGCCCTAGCTAACGTTAAATACACGGTTAGAGAAAACCTAACGTTAGGCGCCGAGTATAACTATACAAAGGCGACGACAGCGCAGAAACCAACGAAAGACAATCACCGATTAATTCTAGCAATTGATTACCAATTTTAACCATTACCCCCCGGGGTTCCGGGGGATTCAAAGACGCCCTATCGAATGGACGGGGCAAAGGTTAATTAGCATTTAAGCCGTAAACCCTCGCCCGATCTGAGGGCGGGGATATAAGACGAAAAATCTTTTTGTAATAATTATGGAGAAATTATTACAAAAATAATTAATGGTATTAAATGGTTTATCGACCCGTTTAATTACTTTGAAAATATGACCGGGGATCAGGTTTTTGAATTATGTTCGAACTTGCCTAGCCACTTTAGCGAAGAACTCCCAAACGGAGAAAAATTAAAGGGTTCAATCGACGTTAATGTTATCGAGGATTCAAAGTTTACATTCTTTGCAGGGCTTCTTTTGGATGAAACCCGGGGGAATGGGAAATACCCCTTAGCCGTAGCGTTTACGAGTAATTCGGGGATCGCTATCTATCAAGACTCTTTCGTTTCAGTTTCCCATTTTAAAGGGGTTAATAACGCCGTCTATAGAGTTAGCTAAATATGGGGAGTAGGTTAACCACGAAACAGTTTATTACTAACCAAGTTGAGAAATGAAAACTTAGCCATGTAGCTCGCGACTAAGAAAGCTCAAACATTCAAAGCACACCCTATTGGATGTGCTTTTTTATTCTCAGCTTGCAGACAATTTCGCCCTTCCACCCTTCCGCCTATTCAAGCCAGAGAAAGCAAGGTGAGATACCAAGTAAATTAAAGAACGAGTAATAAATAGGAAAAATATATAGGAAGTTTAATAAATAGCTATATAATATGATTACGCTTCAATAATTACACTCCCTATTTAACTAACCTCCTTACTCCTTATAACAATATTTTTACTGGTCACATCCTCAATAAAATACCAGTCAATCACGAATACTTTGTGATATCAATCTAGACTAAATTCCGAAGTACAACTTATTGATACTTCCCACCCAACAAATTAATCTCTCGTAAGATAATTTTTACTAAAAACCACTATGAACTTAATTTTACGCATCAAAACAATTATACTCACCCCCATACTGATAATGAGTTAAACGTTAGTAACATTGAGTAAAAGTTGTCCAATCAACAACAAGTAAAATTCTCAAATTTGCAAAATTCAACTCATAGTTAATATTGAAAATATTTGGAACAAAAATCACAAGAGTAGGATTCTCTTGAATTTATTATCAGGGATGCTGACAAAAATAGAACAGGCATTGTTAGATGAATAATTCTGCAACGTATTTACTTGCTGCTTTACGAGAAAAAATCAAAGAGAAAGGGATTTGTTATTCCGATCTCTCTGCCGGGATGGGAATTCCTCTCTCAACCATTAAAAGACAACTACACAACACGTCTTTAGGGCTGGATAAAATACTCTCATACGCGACTCATTTAGATACTGACTTAGTAGAATTATCTATGCGAGGCAAACAGTTACAGCAAGAGAACGAACAGTTTATTACGGATATAAATAGTGAAATATTCCATCAATATCCGTACTTGTTTGATTTTTTGTATCTATTGCGACGAAAAAAATGGTCACCACAAGATATTGCCAATAAATATCAACTGAGTCATACGTCAATAGCCATATATTTTCGAGCATTAGAAATGATGGACTACGTTGAATTAAAAGGTGAAGACCAATACCGCTTCAAAGATCAAGGCCGTTTTATTTTTGAAGAAGGATCTAAGCTTGATACGTTGTTCGCCAAGCGCTTTCGAGATGAAGTATTCAGCCATGATGTGCGCCCTCCGATCTGTATAGGACGCATTGCTATTACTGAAGAACAAGAAGAGAAACTGGCGAACGAGGTGTACAACAAACTGATTGAGTTTGATGTACAAAACAAGAATGGAGAAGGCAGTGAACGGCTCAGAAATGTGTTAATGGCCTACACACCAGGCAATCAGATATTTCTTTCTGATACGATCCCAAATATTGACGGTGAATTATTAAAAGCCATATCAATGGCAAACGAATAATGATTAACACGCACTAATAACAAATTATATTTTATTGAGAAAGAACCTAGTCGTAATCCATCAAGGCTACAATAATATTCAATAATTAATAACTTGTTATTTAAACAAGTTGAATAAAAAAAGAATTGACGCAAATAGCGCTATTTTCTCATACCAATAAGTGAAATAAATAAGGCTGAATCTTCTTCACGAAACTCGGCAGGGCATGTCTCGACCTTTTTTCGCCTGATCAGATTCAAAAACCAATAAATGAAGGATATAACATGCAGTTTAAAACGTCTTTATGTGCGATTGCTGTCGGGGTTGCTCTAACACTAAGCGGATGCAACAGTAGTGATAATAGCTCGAATGTGGATACTCCACTTAAAGCAACCGAATTCCACAACACCATCGATCGTGCAGGTGTACCAGTGGCGTTACGTGATTTGCACGGCGGCCACCTGCGCTACATTCCAATGTTCGATAACGGCTCATGGCATGGCCACACGTTAGACACCAAAGGTGGTGAAATCACGCTAGGTGGTACAGCGCTATTGACCGAAGAATACGTGTCATTCATGGCTGCACGTTTCGACCGTTTGGCTCTGACTGTCGACGGCCAGCCAATGCAGCTAGAACTGACAAACGCATACTCACAACCAGGTGCGTTGATTCAAACGTATACAGGCGATAACGGTATCGAAGCCGAGCTAGAAATGCGTTTTGTGACTAATCGTACTTCTCTTGTAAAAACCACCATCAAAAACCCGAATAAGCTAGATATTCAAGGTGAATGGGATGGTGAGTTGATGCAAAACTATCGTGCGGATGATGGCACGGCATACAAGAATGAAGACAACACAGTCCGTAGTGTTGAAGAAGCTTACCCAACTTACTCCCGTGATATTACAGCGACAGACAATGGTGTAGAAGTCTCTTTTGGCGCAGTTCGTGATTCATGGTCATTGTTGACATCTGGCGATTCAAAGTTCGAAGTAACGCGTTCTATCAAACCAGAAACTAGCACCATCAATGATGACAAAAAAGGTTTCGTGCAAATGGCTTCTCTAGGTGATGGCGAAGAGATCACGTTATACACGGCTTCCACTCACGTTCAAAACACCAAAGAACAAGCGTCTGAGTTTGCAAAACTGGATAAAGTGATGGCCGATCCAAAAGGTTACATGCACGATTCAGCAATGCGTTGGGAAGAATACCTAGAACACGGCCTCACCAACGGTGCGGCTTCACAAGAGCATGAGTTCGTTGCAGTAAAAGCAATGGAAACATTGAACGCGAACTGGCGTGGTGCTGCGGGGGCGATTGACCACGACACCGTAACCCCTTCCGTTACGGCCCCTTACTTCTCAGGCAACATGACATGGCCGTGGGATACATGGAAGCAAGCTTACGCAATGTCACACTTCAACCCAGATGTAGCGATGGAAAACATTCGTACTGTATTCCAATACCAAGTGCAGTCTGATGATCCAGTCCGCCCTTGGGATGAGGGCTACCTACTTGATGTCGTGACTTACAACCTACCAGCAGAACGTTGGGAAGGCATGTCTGCGGAATACAAAAAAGTGTTCCCTCAAGCGACCGATGGCCTGAACTGGAACGAGCGTAATACTAAGCCATCACTGGCTGCATGGGCTGTTTGGGAAGTGTATACCGCACTGAAAGACGAACATAACCGTCCCGAAGAAGCACAGAAGTGGCTAGAAGAAATGTATCCGAAGCTAGTGGCATTCCACGATTGGTGGTTACGAGCTCGTGATACCAACAAGAACGGAATACCGGAATATGGCGCAGCGAAAGATCCAATTCATACCGTTTTCGAAGATGATGTGAATAACGGTTCTTGGGGACCAGATGCGTCTGTGGACGACATGAAGTTCCAATATAAAGACGAAGCGAATGGCGATACGTGGATCAAAGAAACGAGTATCGAGAAGTACAACGAATTACTGACTTCTGGTGAGTACACCGCGATGAGCATACCTGCGAAAGTCGCAGCGGGTTGGGAGTCAGGTCGTGATAACGCAGGCGTGTTCGGCTTTATCGACACTATCGATAACCTACAAGGATTATCTGAACAACCGACACAAGAAAAAGCGGAAGAGATAGACCAAATGGGTCGCTACGCGCACGACACCAATGGCTTTGACAACACCTACAATATTGCGATGGGCGCAGACGGTTCAGTTGTGACCTACCTTGATAATTCGGTTGAGAACATGGACAAACTGGCTCTGGCGAAGAAAGACTGGGAGGTGAAGTTCAACGAAAACACGGATAATTCAAATAGCTTATCTGGTTACTCTCTGATGCAAGAGTCGGTAGACCAAGCGTCTTACTGGTACTCAGACAACCTATACCTATCGCAAATCGCCGACGTACTGGGTAAAGCAGATAAAGCCGCTGAGTTTGCAGAAAAAGCGGCTGATACCAAAGAGTACATCAACCGCTGTATGTACGATGAGTCAACAGGCTTCTACTACGATATCGAAGTGGTACCAAATGGCCTCCCTAACCAATGTGCAGGTCCGGTATTAGTGAAACGCGGTATGGGGCCTGAAGGTTGGTCACCACTCTTCAACAATGCAGCGACGCAAGAACACGCGGACAAAGTCGTGGAGAACATGCTAAATACCAGCAAGTTTAACTCACCTAAAATTCCGCTAGGCACGGCATCAATGGACAACCCGGCTTACGGCCCTGACATTTACTGGCGTGGTCGCGTGTGGCTGGATCAGTTCTACTTTGGTGTACGCGGTATGGACAACTATGGATACGGTGTAGAAGCGCGTCAAATGGTCGACAAGCTATTCCAAAATGCGCAAGGCCTAACAGAAGCTACCCCGATTCAGGAGAACTACAACCCAGAAACGGGCGAGGTTCAGGGTGCGAATAACTTCTCCTGGAGTGCCGCGCACCTTTACATGCTGTACAACGGTTTTGTCGGCAAATAGCAGCCACACTCATTAGATATTAGGCGTTGCAGATGGCCCCCCTAGCATCTGCAACCGCTTAAACCTCTTTAAGTCAGGTTGGATTCAAAAGTCACAGTAAATGCTGTGGCTTTTTTATTATCAGCTTGCGCGTAAGTTCACCCTATCCCTTATCTAATCAAGAAAGAGAATGAAGTCACACACCCAGAAGTTACCCTCAAATACCTCCTTTTAACCACCCTCTTCCCCATCATCTGTTTGACCTTCTATGTTAGAATTATCAGCACGTTCGGATTGCGCTGAGTATCTGATTTAGTTAACTATAATTTAGTCACCATGAGTGTCTTTTAAGTTTTTAGAATGAAGAAATATGAATTAGTTGTTCAAGATATTGTGAGCAAAATTTGCCAAAACAGTATCAGCCATAAGCTTCCTGCTGAAAGAGAACTATCTGAAATATATGGATTGTCTCGTTTCACGATTCGTAAAGCACTAGCCAAGCTAGAAGCGATTGGCATGGTGAAATCTAAGGTAGGTTCTGGTTACTTCGTTAACACTTCTCTGATTGGTACACCACTGGTGTACAACTCGATCACTGAAAACAGTTTTGAAGAGATCTCTTATAAAAAGATCCAGCTGAATAAAGCGCTACCCAATAACCACGAACAGCAGATTTTTTCTTTAAATGACAATGACTATATTTGGAAAATTAGACGTCTTCGATTGATTAACAACAAAGTAGTCCAGATTGAAGAAGCCAAGATCCCTGTTAGTGTCTTCCCAGAAATGAATGCCGAAATCATAGAAAGCTCGATTCAAAAGCACGCTTTATCAAAAGGCCTTCAGATCGACAGTTACTTGACGACTTATCAAGCCATAAACGTGTCCAAAGAAGATGCCGAACTGCTGGGTTGTAAAAAGAATGTCGCCGCTATGAATATTACCAATAGGGGCTTTTTATCTTCCGGTGAGTTGTTCATTGTAAGTGACATCATAGATATTAACTATCAGTGTACTTATCACAGCCCATTTAACAGTGAGAGCATGAGCTTTCGTGATAAGAAATAACAACTTCGTGAAATGAAGTATATTTCAAACCTAATAGCCATTATAAATAATCAAGATTATAGAAATATAAATAGAAAACTAAGTCATTCCCGATTTCAGATAATAAG
>NZ_MCZZ01000053.1 GCF_002875705.1 Vibrio sp. 10N.261.45.E2 | reverse complement strand
ATCAAGAGACTTAGCGAGTTCATACCCTTCAAGGATGGTTTGTAACCTAAACCATCCTTGCCATAACGTCTTTATAGAAGCGCGACCTGTTCGCTTGGTATTCTTCCAACCACCTAACCGAGCAATACCGTTGTAAGCCCATGATATATTAGGCGCTTCTTTCGGTAGTTTTTTGCTCTCCAACTTGAGCCACATTAACTTCCACGCTTTGCCTTTTAATACCTGCTCACAACTGGTCTTAGATAACTCGTCTGATTCATTCATAAACCTCAACTGGAGTAACCGAGTCGCGATAAAAGCCAAAACGACGCTGAGCCTTTCTAAGTTATCCTTACTTTGCATTCTCAGTTGCTCAACTTCAGTCCCTTCACTTTTCCAGACTTTATGAAAATCTTCTATTAGCCAGCGCCGCTCATAATAACTGACGATTTTGAGTGCCTCTTCCTTGCTCGTTATCGGCTCTGAAGTCAGTAAGTGCCATGCGAGCTTATTACCACTCTCTCCTTGTTCTATACATCCCACGTAGTAAAGCGGAATGTTATCGAACTCTTTCTTGTTAGCAGGAGACTTGAGTGTCACGGGGGCATATTTGATATCTAAATGAGCCTTGCGAGCTTTACGACCGCCTTTTTGCGGTATTTCGAGCACTTTCTCTCCGGCTGATAACAGGGTAGAGGCATAGCTATAAAGACGATTATCATGCTCTTCAATACAGCGGCTTTGCATTGAGCGAACGAGGAATCTTTGTTGTTGCTCTCGCTTGTAAGTGAGGTATTCAAATAGGTCGGCTTCTCTATCGCACACAGAAATGACATCCGAAATTTTGTCGCCAAGTCGCTCAGCGACATGGCGAGAGGCTTGTTCCCACTTATAACTTTCTTTCTCTTTGTATGGTCGAGTCGCATGCTGGTGCCTTTGACCTCGCTTTTCTATATCACGAGTCCAGCGCTGTTGTTCAATTAAACCAATAACAGATTGAGTATCGGGAGCAAAAAGTAAGGTTGAGTGTACGAACATGGCGCGATGTCGATTGCCTTGATTGGAATGCCCGAGTTCATCTCGAATGCTACGATGGGAGTAACTGAGAGAAGTGGTGTCTTCTAAAGCAAGAAGTGTTTGTTGCTCTAATGCTTCTTGTGCGGTGACATAAAAACCCGCTTCTGCGATATCTTCTGCTTTGATTTGCTCATTACGGATGAAGCGATAAGCCCCTTCCATTTCAGCAGGGGAGATAATGAGTTTCGAGACGGGTACACCAGGTTGCTCGGCCAGTGAGGCTGCGAGAGCAACGAGTCTTTGAGTGCGTCTAGGGTCATTAAGGTGGGCTTGACCGAACTGTTTTTGTGCCCAAAGGGTAGGCTCT
>NZ_MCZZ01000052.1 GCF_002875705.1 Vibrio sp. 10N.261.45.E2 | reverse complement strand
GGTTCATCGCGGATTAGCGGGAACTTAAAACAAAAACGGTAGTAAGTGATATGGTTTAGTCGCCAAACAAAAATCATACACAAACTACCGTTTCCATGCCGAATCATACTTTCCTATCTTCATTCTGGGAAGGCTTTCAAATAGTAAAGTCTCACCAGACAGCAACACTTATTACCCTGACTCTTAAACCTAACTCTGAAGCTAAATGCCTCTGTGGTCTTGAAGCCGAAGCTATCCATGAGTATCAATGGCGTCATGTAAAGGATGCCATGTTACTCGGTGTTCCAGTTGAACTTTCCGTTCAAACTCGAAGGGTTAAGTGTCGCGACTGCGGCATAAAAACAGAGTCTCTATCTTGGTTAGAGCCTTATGCTCGCATAACGAAGCGCCTAAAAAGCTATATAGAACAACTATTACCTCTTCTCCCCATTAAGCATATCTCCCAGTTAACGAGCGTTCATTGGCACACTATTAAAGAGATAGATAAACGCCGGCTTAGACAAGTTGTACCGTCAATAAAATGGGAAGACCTAAGGCAACTCGTCATGGACGAGTTCGCCATCTTTAAAGGACATCGATATGCCACGGTTATCGCTGACGCTAAGACTCACCAAGTCATTTGGATAGGATTAGGTCGTAGCCGCAAAGACATACGACCGTTCTTCGAGCAACTAGGCGAGCATGGGATAAATATCGAAGCCGTCGCGATGGACATGAATACGGCTTTCGATCTTGAAGTTCAAGCGCACTGCCCGAACGCAAAAATCGTTTACGACTTATTCCATGTTGTCGCTAAGTTCGGTCGCGAGGTGATGGATAGAGTTAGAGTCGACCAAGCCAACAAACTTAAGCAAGACAAAAAAGCGAGGCAATGGGTGAAGCGTTCACGCTGGGTACT
>NZ_MCZZ01000051.1 GCF_002875705.1 Vibrio sp. 10N.261.45.E2 | reverse complement strand
GGTTCATCGCGGATTAGCGGGAACTAAAAACAAAAACGGTAGTAAGTGATATGGTTTAGTCGCCAAACAAAAATCATACACAAACTACCGTTTTCATGCCGAATCATACTTTCCTATCTTCATTCTGGGAAGGCTTTCAAATAGTAAAGTCTCACCAGACAGCATCACTGATTACTCTGACTCTTAAACCTAACTCTGAGGCTAAGTGCCTTTGTGGTCTTGAAGCCGAAGCTATCCATGAGTATCAATGGCGTCATGTGAAAGAAGCCATGTTGCTCGGTGTTCCTGTTGAACTTTCCGTTCAAACACGAAGAATTAAGTGTCGTGACTGCGGCATAAAAACAGAGTCTCTATCTTGGCTAGAGCCTTATGCTCGCATCACGAAACGCCTAAAAAGTTACATAGAACAACTGCTGCCTCTTCTTCCCATTAAGCATATCTCCCAGTTAACGAGCGTACACTGGAACACCATTAAAGAGATAGATAAACGCCGACTTCGACAAGTGGTACCGTCAGTGAAATGGGAAGAGCTAAGGCAACTCGTCATGGACGAGTTCGCTATCTTTAAAGGGCATAGGTATGCCACGGTCATTGCTGACGCTAAGACTCATCAAGTCATTTGGATAGGGTTAGGCCGTAGCCGCAAGGACATACGACCGTTCTTCGAGCTGTTAGGCAAGCATGGCAATAATATCGAAGCGGTCGCGATGGACATGAATACGGCTTTTGACCTTGAAGTTCAAGCGCACTGCCCGAACGCAAAAATCGTTTACGACTTATTCCATGTTGTTGCTAAGTTCGGTCGAGAGGTCATGGATAGAGTCAGAGTCGACCAAGCCAACAAACTCAAGCAAGATAAAAAAGCGAGGCAATGGGTCAAGCGCTCACGCTGGGTGTTGTTGAAAAATAGAGGCAACTTAAATCCACGGCAAGACAGCTATCTTACAGAAATATTGAATATCAATAAGGACTTAATGACCACTTATATACTCGGGGCACAACTCAAAGAGCTTTGGTATTGTGAATCAGAAGCACATGCTAAAGGGCTCTGGGAGGCGTGGTGGGCACAAGTACAAGAGAGTGGAATTAAGCCATTGAAAGAGTTCGCACGAAAACTGAGTCCTTATCTTCACGGTATTATCGCATCGGCAAGTTATCCGCTAAACACCTGCACCCTAGAAGGGATAAACAACAAGATAAAGCTAATCAAGCGAATGGGATATGGGTATCGAGATACAGACTACTTCTTCTTGAAGATAAAAGCGGCTTTCCCCGGAAAGCCGCGATGAACC
>NZ_MCZZ01000050.1 GCF_002875705.1 Vibrio sp. 10N.261.45.E2 | reverse complement strand
TTCAATGATATCCCCGCACATTCATTGACCTTATTTGATCGTTGTTACTTCTCAGCAGACCTTTTGTTGTCGTGGCAAGAGAGTGCGGAAAATACTCACTGGTTAATGCCTGCAAAACGAAAACTACGCTATGAAGTGTTGGAGAAATATGCGGAAAACGACATGCTCATTTCAATGCCTATCTCTCCTCAAGCTCAACGGCAGAATCCGAATTTACCCGCACGTTGGGAAGCCAGATTAGTCCTATATCAAGAGCCAAAAGGTGAGATAAAAGGTTTTATTACTTCACTTACAGACCCTA
>NZ_MCZZ01000049.1 GCF_002875705.1 Vibrio sp. 10N.261.45.E2 | reverse complement strand
TCTATTAGACCAATGTGGGCTTTCATCAAAGCCCACATTTAACGTAACGTCACTTAGTGCGCACCTAGATTTAGATACAAAAAAGCCTCCCATACGGGAGGCTTTTTTGTTGGGGAAACTCATGACCTGTTAAAAGGATCGTAAGCGTCTTTAAATCGACTCATTCAATCCTTTTAATAAACGTCGTAACCTTTAACTTTTATCGTTAAAGGTACTCGAAAATGTCTCAGCATAGATCTCAGCAAGAATGGCTACGCCTTGTTCAGAAGTATTACAATAGTGAGCAGTCTGCCGCTCAGTTTTGTTTAGAGCACAATCTTCATCCAAAAACATTTGATAACAACCGTCGCAAACTACACCACTTAGTCAACCTGCCTAAAAAACGAGAAGAGTCACTTTCTGAATTCGTTGTTGTTGAAAAAACAGCCAGGCTAAACACCAAAACCGAGCAACTGCCTCCCTCTACGTTACCTACGGAATTACGCCTTGAAGCGGGGGCGTTCTCTCTTCATGTGCCTCGTGATGTAGCACCTCAGTGGCTCGGCCTTCTATTGAAGGAGCTTGCTGTTGTATGAAAATGTTCCCTGATATCTCTGTTATCTATCTCCACAAGGCGCCCGTCGATTTTAGAAAGGGCATTAACGGCTTGAGCTTTATCGTTGAACAGAATATGAACCTTAATCCCTTCTCTGAAGCGCTATTTGTCTTCTCTAATCGCACGCGGGATAAGCTCAAAGTTCTCTACTGGCAGCGTAATGGCTTTTGCCTCTGGCAAAAGCGACTCGAAAAAGATAAGTTCGCTTGGCCAAGAAAAATGCCAGGGAAAACCCTCTCATTAACGGAAGAGCAGTGGCATTGGTTGCTTGATGGGCTCGACATTGAAAAATTGAAACCCCACCAAGCATTGAATTACCAAAGCCTTAACTAAATTAAAAAAAATATTGCGTATAAGGAACTTTCGCGTAACTCTGCGATCTTCCTTATATGCCAAATAAAAATAAAGAAGATGAGCTAGCGCTCTTACGTTCAAAAGTGACCGAGCTTGAATCTACGGTACTCACACTTCGCCAATCTCTAAGCGAGAGCGAATTAACTATTCAATCGCTGGTTGAAAAACTCAACCTAGCGCGGCGTAAACGCTTTGGTAGCAGTAGTGAAACCCTGCCCCCTCAGGACTTAGAGTTCAATGAGGCGGAGACTCATGCCGATACGACAGGTGAAGAGGAAACCCCCGATAATCCGAATGATGACGCCCCTGAAGCGGAAAACACTTCATCCGAGACAAAACATCGTGGTCGCCCAAAGCTTCCCAAAGACCTACCACGAGAGCGAGTCGTGGTGGACATACCAGAATCAGAAAAAACCTGCTCGTGTTGCCAGTCGATGCTCTGCAGGATGGGGCAAAGCACCAGTGAAAAACTGGTGTATATCCCAGCTAAGTTGTACGTTGAAGTCACCGAAAGACCCAAATACGTCTGTCGTCAATGTGACGTGCTAGGAGAAAAGAGCCTCGTGTTGATGGCTCCACCGCCAGCATCGATTATCCCGAAAAGCATCGCGACTCCCTCTTTGCTTGCGCAAATTATCACGAACAAATACCACTATGCCCTGCCTCTCTATCGTCAAGAATCGCTGTTCAGACAATATGGGCTAGCGCTCAGCCGAAAAACGATGAGTCAATGGATACTGCGTTGCGCTGATAAGGTAGAGCCGTTAATCGCCTTACTGAAAGAAACCCTCCTTGCTCAAGATGTTCTGTTCGCGGACGAGACCACATTGACCGTGCTCGATGACGAAAGAAAGAAAAGTTACATCTGGTTGTATGGGTGTGGTCCAGACCGGGGCGGTAATGCGCAATCCCCCGGTATCGTCTTGTTCGACTACCAGGAAGGGAGTCGGGGACACCACTGCCCTGAATCGTACCTGTCAAACTACACTGGATATGTAGTGGTCAAGTAAAAC